>QJZC01000021.1 GCA_003247575.1 Pseudomonadota bacterium | reverse complement strand
ACCACGTTCTATCGACAGCTACGCGAGCCCGGACTCTCCCGTGCAGAGGCCCTGCGCAGAGCGCAGACTCAGCTCATCCAGAACCCAGAGCTCGCCCACCCCTTCTACTGGTCCGCATTCATCCTCGTCAGCAACTGGCTCTGAGGAGATTTCACCAGCCCGTGGCAGGGGCTCTGGAATCGCGGCCGCCGGGCCTAGGCGCGGACTCCCAACGGCCCGGCGGCCGCGATTCCAGAGCCTCGGTCGTTCGGGGGTGGACCCGGAGAGCGATTCTTGCGGAGCTTCTAGCCCGGAGATTTCACCGGAGGCGGTGTCGAACGCGACGCCCTCTTGGTGGGTGTTTGATTGCGAAGGCAAAACACGAAAGCGAGAGGGCATGCGAATGCCGACCGAGTGCGGCTCGGATGGGGGACAATTCCAATCCACGCCTCGTCGTGACTTCCCTTCGTCTAGACGGCGTCCCCGCGGGGACGTTGTACGCGAGATCTACTGCGCCCGAGGGGACCTGGAGAATCGCATCAAGGAGCAGCAGCTCGATCTCCCATGCGCAGCGGCGTCCAACCGAAGAAGCGCTCTCTACGCGCCCACCCCAGGACGACCGAGGCTCTGGAATCGCGCCCGCCGGGCCGTTCGAGTCTGCGACCAGGCCCGGCGGGCGCGATTCCAGAGCCTCTCCAACGGGATGGCGAGATATCCGGTCAGGGTCAGGGAAGCTCCAGTCCCACCTGCTCGAGCAGCGCCGTCTGCGCTCGCGTGAGCTCCGCATCTTCGGGGTAACGCTCCGACAGATCGCCCAGAGCGGCGAGAGCGTCGTACCAGAGCCCAGCTCCCGCCAAGGCAGCGGGCAGCGCGCCTGGAGCAGCCTCCGACAGATCCGCCGTGAGCTGCCCACCCGGAGCGATACGCTGCACCCACGCCTGCACGAACGTCTCCGTGGTGGGATCGCGCGGGTCGGATCTGAGAGCGACCGACCAGCGGTATTCGACATCGGGCTCGAGCACGACTCCCTGTTCTGCGAGCCGAATGCGCTGCAGTCCAGCGCTGCTCGGGAGCGGGAGCTCCGTCTCGATCAAGGGCTCGATCGCGTCGGGCGCCGTCACGGCAAACGCCAGCCGAGCACCCTTGGGCGGTAGCTCATCGAGATACCAGAAGAGGGACGGCGATGCTTCTCGCGTGCGCCCGACGTGGGCGGGAACCATCGCGCGGAGCTGCGGTAGCGAAGCGGCACCGCGCAGAGTGCTGGTACGCCGCGCACGCGTCTCGACGTCGGCGGGAGCGCGGTACACCGGCATGACCAGTGCGAGCTGTATCGGCGCATCGGACGTCGCCTCCTCGACGGCCGGCTCGCTCGGGTCGGCAGCCACAGCTCTCTCCGCGGAGGAAGCCTCGGCCACCGCCTGTACCGCGGGCTGACCCGCCCCGATCTGCCCCGACGCGAGATCGCTTCCAGCCCGGGAGGTCGCGGGCTCTGGACTCCGATCGAGCTCTCGCTCTTCTCGCCGTGGCGCGGACGGAGCTTGGGAGTCGCTCGCGGGCTCGTTCGCCGGACTCGGCGCATCGAGCTCGGCGAGGACGACTGGATCGGTTGGTGCAGGCTCGACCGTTTGAGCATCGGGGTCGCTCGGACGCGATGCCGATCCCGCCTGGCCAGCTGACGTCCGCGGCTTCGCGGATTGGGAAGACCCACCAATCCCTCCGGCATCACCCGTAGGAACAGCGGCTCGCAGCTCGGGTGCTGCGGCCTGCCCAGCTCCGAGGCCGAGGTCGCTCCCGTCGCCGTCGAAAGGAAACACGTCCAACAAAAAGGGAATCAGTGCAGCCGCCGAGCCGCTCAGCGCGAGCGCCCAGCCCGCTCGGACCCATCCCCTGCGCGATCTCGGTGCAGCAACCTGGGCGGTGCGGCCGCCGGGCCGGGGCCCGGGCCGTTTGGGCGCCTGGACCGGAGATGTGGCCGAAGGCACACGGGATGTGTGAGTCGGGGGTGCGGGCTCCGCGGAGCGCTCCAACGCCTCGAAATCCGTGCGCTGTAGCAAGCGCAGCTGAGCGGCATAGCCCTTCGAACTCGCGAGATGGGATTCGACCTCTTCGCGCTGCTCTGGAGTGAGCGATCGTGGATCGCGTGCAAACGCAACCAGCAGAGCTGGATCCGGCAGGTCCACCAGAAAGCTATCGGCCAGCATCGAAGCCAGCTGGTTGTCGCGTTCGCTCGTATTTGTCATCAGTCCGGATCCTTCAGCTGAGTGCGCAGCTCGCGCAGAGCGAGAGTCTGTGCGCGCTTCAGCGTCCCCAAGGGCATTCCGAGATAGTCGGCCGCCTCTTCATAGGTGTATCCGCGGAGGTAGATCGCATCCATCACATAGCGACTTTTCTCGGGGAGCTGCTCCAGCGCCCGAGACACCTGAGAGAGCAGCTCCGGATCGCGAGCCCGCAGGTCCTCATCGGGGAAGTCGCCGGACTCCAGTGGCTGCGCCGCCCGCCGGGAGCGGCGTTCGATCCAGCGATACGATTCGCGACGGGTGACGGTGGCGCAGTAGCCGACGAAGGCCGAGGCGTCCCGAATGTTTCCCTCGCGAATGCTCCGCATGAGCTTCAGCAGGACTTCCTGGCAGATGTCGTCCCACTCGTGCTCCAGATCGAACAGCCGCAGCCGCCCCAGGATTCCCATGATGACCCCGGAGACCTTGACATGCGCGATGCGATCTCCGCGAACCAGATCCCGCATGATCTGGGCCCAGTCATTTCCACGCTCGTTCATCGCGCGTGATTCTACATTGAGGGCCGGGCAGCGGCGAGCCGTTGAACGCCAGTCGAGCTCTATCCGGCTAGAAGTGCACTTGCACAGTGGTTAGCGCGTAGCCGAACCGAAACACGCATCGCAAGTGCAATGAGCCACGACTCCCCCCGAAGCGAGTGAGCGGCGGTAGCAGCAACGCCGGCTGCCCGCGTGCGTGGGGTACCGTGCGTACACCTCGAACCGCTGGCAGTCTGGGCAGCCGGGATCGGAGAACTCCTTCCTCGTTCTCTTCGCGGGAGCCGCTGGGGATCGCTCGCGAGAGCCAGCGCTGAATCCGCGCGATCCGCTGAAACCGTGCGATGCGCCGAAGTACGACCTCATGACACGCCCTCCCATGCTGGATCCAATGATCTCTGACCCAACATAGGCCAACATCATTCAAATCGGTGTGCATCCGTTCACATGCGAGAGAGCAGGGATTTGGCCGAGCTGTCATCCGTCGAGCGGAAGCTCGACGCGAGCCGTCGCCCCCTCGCCGGGCGCGCCGACCAGAGTGAGCGTGCCCCGATGGCGGTCTACGATCTGCTGACTGATTGCGAGTCCCAGCCCCGTGCCGTGACCGACCTCCTTCGTCGAGAAGAAGGGGTCGAAGATCTTGTCGGAAATCGAGTCAGAAACTCCCGCGCCATTGTCGGCGACCTCGACGAAGACCGCACGTTGGTCGGGGGTTTGCCCAATCCGCACGCGGATCCGACCGCGAAAGCTCTCGCCGCGACTCGCCTCGGATGCGGCGCGCTCAGCGATCGCATCGAGCGCATTGGTGAGCAGGTTCATGAAGACCTGATTCAGCTGGCCCTCGATACACGCCACGGATGGAATCTCCTCGAATTCGCGCTCCACCTCCACTTCGCGCAGCCGTGTCGTCAGCAGATTGAGCGTGACACGGACTCCGTCGACCAGGTCGGCATCCACTTTCTCCGCTTGGTCCAGGCGCGAGTAGGTCCGCAGGTCTCGCACGATCTGCAAGGTACGCCGAACCCCCTCGCGTATTCCTTCGAACACGGAGTCGATGTCATCCAGCGCCTCGTACAGCTGCTTGTCCTCGAGCTTGCCGCGCGTCCCAACACCGTCGCCGTCGTGAGCTTCGCCATTCCGATCCCGGGAGCGCTCGACAGCCGAGATCAATGTACGAACGTAGGTTTCGAGAAACTCGACGTTCCCGTAGATGAAGCTCAACGGATTGTTGATCTCGTGCGCGATGCCCGCCACCAGCTGACCGAGCGAGCTCATCTTCTCGCGATGAATCAGCTGCGCCTGCGCCAGCTTGAGCTCGCCGAGTGCCCGCTCGAGGGCCTTGCGCTTCTTGAATGCGGCACGTCGCATCTGATCCAAGACGTTCGTACAGACGAGTGCGGTCAACGCGCCGATCATCGGAAAGATCACATGCAGCAGGTAGCTCCCGGTACTCACTGGATGGACCAGCTGAGGAAGAACGAGATAGGAGACCAGCACAGGCGCGACCACCCAAGACAGCTGACGCGCGGTGTGTGGAGCAAGAATGGGGTAGGCACAGAAGCAGTAGAGCAACCCCGTCGCATACGTGCTCTCGACTCCGTTCGAGTCCAGGCTGATCATGGCCACGACCATGCCCCCGATGTATCCCTCCAAAATCAGAGCGGACCCGATGGGGTGACTCCTGATGAACCACCGATACAGGCACAGCGCCAGCACCACCGCCGCCCCTCGAAACGTCACGCAGATCTCGAAGAACGAGGGCAGCACCATCCAGTCGAGCGGAATGAACAGTGGGTTCATCACGACTGCCAGGATGCACAAGCTGCGCAGCCAGCGAACGGTGCCCGGGTCGTCTCGAATCTCTCGCACGTAGTCGCGGTAGAGATCGGCAGACGCGCTCGCAGGCCGGTGCATCTCCCCTCATCGGGCAACTCGCGACGCGCCTGTTCCCCTTTTTGCGAGCCTGCGCCTCTTCTGTAGGAAATTTCACCCGATCAGGTGAACCAGGACCTCTCGAGGAGGCGGCCTCTTGCGATGCTCGAACAAGTAGATCCCCTGCCAGGTGCCCAGCCCCAGCCCACCGTCCACGATCGGAATCGAGAGCGAAGCAGCGGTCAGAGCCGCCCGGATATGAGAAGGCATGTCGTCGGGGCCTTCGAGCGTGTGGGTGTAGAGTGAGTCCCCTTCTGGCACCAAGCGGGCGATCCATGCCTCTAGATCTCGCTTCGCCGACGGGTCCGCGTTCTCCTGGATCAGCAGGCTGGCCGAGGTATGGCGCACGAACAAGGTGCAGAGACCCTGCTCCAGGCCAGCCTCGCGCACGATCGCCCGCACCTCACCGGTGAACTCGCACAGGCCCCGAGAGGGGGCGCGGATCTCGAGCCGTCGCAACACGGCGGCAGTCTAACGCGGATTCGCACTCCACCGTCGGAGAGGAGTACCCTCGTCGCATGGCCAGCGACGAGAGGGGCCCGCGCGAGAGCTCCACGAACTCCGAGGCTCCGCCCGAGGAGGCCGCCTACGCGGACAGCGAATTCGAGGCGGCAATGGCCGACGTGACCCCTCTCGCGCAGGATCGCCTGGCGCCGGAACCCATCTGGCGACCCGTAGCCACGATCGGCCAGCGCGAGCAGGAGGTGCTGCGAGAGCTCGACGCGCTGGTCCGCGGGAATGTGCCCATCCAGCTCGAGGAGACCGACGAGCTGCTGCGGGGGGCCGTCCCGGGGCTCGATCCGCGCGTCATGCGCAATCTGGCCAAGGGCGAGTTCACAGTGCAGGCGGAGATCGACCTGCATGGCTGCGACTCCGAGACCGCGCGCACGCGGCTCGAGGCCTTTCTGGTCGAGGCGCATCGCCGAGGCTTCCGCTGCGTCAAGGTGGTGCATGGCAGAGGCCGTCGCTCGCCCAACAAGATCCCAGTCCTCAAGTCTCAGCTGCCACGCTGGCTTTCGCGCGGCCCTGCACGCCATGTGGTGCTCGCCTACACGAGCGCGCGGCCACGCGACGGGGGAGCGGGGGCCAGCTACGTCCTGCTGCGACGCGGGCGCCAGGCGCGCACTCGCTAGCGCGAGCGGCTACCATGCCGGCATGACATCGAGCTTCGGCAACCTGTTCCGCGTACATACCTTCGGGGAGTCTCACGGCGGTGGTGTCGGCGTCATCGTCGACGGCTGCCCACCGCAAATTCCGCTCGACGTGGCCGAGATCCAGAGTGAGCTGGATCGCCGTCGCCCCGGGCAGAGCATCCTGACCACCCCTCGCCAAGAGGCCGACCAGGTCGAGATCCTGTCGGGAGTCTTCGAAGGGAGGACGCTCGGAACGCCGGTAGGCATGCTGGTGAGGAACAAGGACGCGCGTCCGAGCGCCTACGCGAGCTTCCGCGACGTGTACCGTCCATCTCACGCCGACTACACGTACGACGCCAAGTTCGGGATCCGGAACTGGCAAGGTGGAGGGCGCGCCAGCGCCCGCGAGACGATCGGACGCGTGGCGGCGGGAGCGATCGCGCGCAAGGTCCTGACACTGTACGGCGTTGGACCGACGATCGCCTTCGTGAGCCAGGTGCACGACATCGAGGCCAAGTGCGATCCCTTGCTCGTCACCCGGGAACAGGTAGAGGCAACACCGACCCGCTGCGCCGACAGCGAAGCGGCGGCCGCGATGATCGAGCGCATCGACGCCGCGCGACGCGCAGGCAACTCGGTCGGTGGCGTGGTGACCTGCGTCGCCCACGAGGTTCCCGCAGGGCTCGGCGAACCCGTGTTCGACAAGCTCGAGGCGGACCTCGCCAAGGCGCTCATGTCGCTACCGGCCTCGAAGGGTTTCGAGATCGGCTCGGGATTCGAAGGAACACGCATGTTCGGCAGCGAGCACAACGACCCGTTCCACATCGTCGACGGACGCATTCGAACGCGAACGAACCGATCAGGAGGCGTGCAGGGCGGAATCTCGAATGGGGAGCCGATCCTCCTGCGAATCGCCTTCAAGCCAACCGCTACGATTCGCATCGAGCAGGACACCGTCGACGTGCAGGGCCACGAGACTACCTTGTCCGCGTCGGGGCGTCATGATCCATGCGTGCTCCCGCGCGCGGTCCCGATGGTGGAAGCGATGGTCAATCTGGTCTTGGTGGATCACCTTCTGCGTCAGCGCGCACTCGCACCGCCCAGCTGACGAAGCTGCTTCCGGCTGACACAGCACTGGCGCAGCCGATTCACGATTTCCCGGCTAGTCTCTGCGCAATGTGGCTCGACCTACTTCCGCTCGGTGTCGTCCTCTATTTCGCAGCTGCGGGCGTGATGAGCGGCACTCTCGTCAGCTTCCTGCGCATATTTTCCCTAGTCGGCGCCTATGTCGCCGCGTTTGCACTCGGCCCCGTACTCGGACCCATCGTCGCAGTCTCTCTCGGTACCACAGCGTTCATATCGACCCAGATTGCACGCGCCCTGCTCTTCTTCGCAGTCTTCTTCGCGTGCGGCCTCGCCATCTGGATGGTCAAGCGCTCGCGAACTCGAGAGTCTCCACCGCGCACGAGCCTCGACCGCACGGGGGGCGCGCTCATCGGGATGGTCCAAGGCCTGGCACTCGCCCTCCTGATCGGTGTGCTCGCCAGCTGGGTCGGAGTGGGCCAGAAGCGTGGAGGACTCACGGGAATCCCTAGTGGCGGAGCTCGCATCGCCGCCATCTCCTCGGCGGTACTCGACAAGACTGCCGACCTGATGCTCGATTCGGAAGCTAGAAGTGCGCGGCTGGCAATGCACTTCGCAGCGCATCCCGATGAGGCGGTTCGAGACTTCGAGTCCCTCGTGAAATCGCCCGCCCTGACCAAGCTGAACGGTGACAAGCTCTTCTGGAGCTATCTGGAGCAGGGTGCGATCGATCAAGCCCTGAACCGCGGCTCGTTCCTCGAGATCACCTATGACAAGGAGCTGCGCGGCGATCTGCTCAAGCTCGGGATGATCAGCGACGCGAGCGCCGAGAATCCAACGCAGTTCCGCGCGGAAGCACGCGCGTTGTTCACCGAGCTCTCGCCACGAATCCGGATTCTGCGCCAAGACCCGGTGATGCAAGAGCTGGCCGCGGACCCGGCCATCCTCGAAGCCGTTCGCGATGGCAACACGTTCGCTCTGCTCACCGACGCACGCGTGCAGGACCTCGTTTCGCGCGTCATCGAAGCGCGGCCGGATTCAGCCGCAGAAGCAGAGCCGTCCTGAGTCCCGGCGTGGTGCCCTAGGGCAGGATGGACATACCCGCGACCGCGGCTCCGATCATCAGTAGGACCCCCAAGGCGCCGAAGGCCACATGTGCCGTGCGTTGATCGAGGGCCTGAGCACGCTCCAACCGAAGGCCGATCGCCCCCGCGATCACGAGCAGAACCAGCGCAGACGAGCCGAATGGCCAGTGGATCGACTCGAACATGTCCCGGTTGCGCAACAAGACCATCGAAGCCACACCCATCGCCCAACCCAGCGCGACCAGCGGGATCAAGATCTTCGCATAGCGGCGATGGCGGGCGGAACTCACCGCGCGACGCCGAATTCGCGCGCGACGCAGCGCGAGCCCTTCGCGCAAGACCACGATCCCCAGGGCGACGACCGCCAGCATCGACGCGGGATGCACATATACGATCCAGTCCATCGGGGAAAAACAGCCTATTCGACGCGCAGCAAGGTGTCCTGCGGAAGCTTCGAGATCAGCACGTCCACCGCGCGCGCCACGAGCGACTCGTCGCTCGCCTCGAGCGTGACGAGCGTGCGATGCTCGGAGCGCTCGGTCGCTGGATAGCTGCCGATCTCGAGTGCTGCAAACTCGGCCAGGAGCTCGTGGAGAGACTGCGCGATATCACTCTCCATACAGGTCACGAACACGCGCCGCAAGTGCAGCGGGTCACCCTGGAGCTGGTCGCGAAGCGAATCGAACTTCGCGCGTAGCAATCGCGGGATACCAGGAAACACGAACACGTTCACGACCTTGACGAGCGGGAACCAGAGCTCGTGTGTACGGATCAGCTCTGCCCCCTCGGGGAGCATGCACATCTTGAGCTGGCTGGCGTTGGGCTCGACGTCGCGCAGCGCGCTCCGCAGCAGCTGCTCCATCTCGCTATGCAAGACCAACGGACGCCCGAAGGCCAGGGCCACGCCGTCCATCGTCACGTCGTCGTGGGTCGGCCCCACTCCACCGGACGTGAACACGTAGCGGTAGTCGTTCGAGAAGCGCCGCACCTCGCCGGCGATCTCCTCGATGACATCCGGAATCACGTGAACCCGACGCACCGCGACACCGAGCTCACGCAATGCCTGCAGCAGATAGGGCGCGTTCTCGTCCTTCACCTTCGCCGAGAGGATCTCGTTGCCGATGATCAGAATGCCCGCGGTAGAACGCCCCGAGTCCGAACCCTGCGCCCGGGTGCCACCCCCAATGGACGCAGCGGTCCCGTTCGCAGGGAAAGAGCGGGTAGGGGAAGCAGGACCGGAGCTAGACATCCGCCGCCATAGTATCGGGTCGGGCTGCCATCGACTAGCCCGGATCCCAGAGGTACCCTCGCCCCATGCCGCGCCTGTCCTTGCTCCCTTCGGCCATCGAGATCGAGGTCCGGATGGGCGCGCGATTGACGGAGGCGATCCGGGCGGCGGGACTTCCGATCGCCGCTCCCTGCGGCGACGACCTGATCTGCGCCAAGTGCGCCGTGCGCATCGTCTCCGGTGCGGTCGCGGCCGAGTCGCGGATCGAGACCGAGATGAAGCAGCGCAACCGCGTACCGAGCGACTATCGCTTGGCGTGCGCACTTCGCGTCCGCAGCGACCTTGTGGTGACCACCGACTACTGGGGCGATGCGCAGTCCGGGGGCACGAGCGCAGCCGCCAGTTCGGAAGCCAGTTCGGAAGCGGACTCGGAAGCGGACTCGGAGGCGACCTCGGCGGTAGCCTCCGGGGCACCGAGTCGGAGCGGGGAAAGCTCACAGGGCCGGGAGGCACCGCTCCGAGCCTGGCTGCTGCTCGATCACGGCAGTCGGCTCGTCGAAGCCCATTCCCACCTGGCCGAGCTGGCGGCGGAGCTGGGGCGCCGCAGCCCCGAGCGCGCAGTCTACGTCGCGCACATGGAGCTCGCCGAGCCCTCCCTCGCCGCAACCATTGCGCGCTGCGCGCAAGAGGGTGTGAAGCGGCTGGATCTCTATCCCCTCTTTCTCGCGCCCGGCCGCCACGTACTGCGCGATCTACCGAATCAGATCGAGCAGGCGCAGAGCGCCTATCCGGAGATGCAGATTCGCGTACTCCCGTCGCTCGGAAGCCAGCCCGACTTCGTGGATTGGGTCCTCGAATCGCTGTTGCGGGCGGACGAACTCCCCTAGCCCCCTCGCAGCCGCCTCCGGAGCGCAGCTGCCACGGAAGCTCGAAGGCGCAGGACCTTTGGGCTATATCGTGCAGCGTTCGAGACGAGACGAGGGAGGGCCGATGGCGCGCATCAACGATCACTACCTGAAACTGGCAGCCGGGTATCTCTTTCCCGAGATCGGGCGCCGCGTCGCTCGCTTCCAGGAATCGCACCCACAGGCAAAGGTCATCCGGCTCGGGATCGGGGACGTCGTCCTCCCGCTTCCCGAGAGCATCCGAGCCGCCATGCACCGCGCCATCGACGAGCTCGGGCGCGAGGAGACGTTCAGAGGCTACGGCCCCGAGCAAGGCTACGACTTCCTGCGCAAAGCCATCGTCGAGCACGAGTTCGAGCCGCGCGGGGTCGAGCTGTCTAGCGACGAGATCTTCGTGTCCGACGGCTCCAAGTGCGACAGCGGGAACATCCAGGAGATCTTCGACGTCCACGCCCGCATCGCAGTACCGGATCCAGTGTACCCGGTGTACGTCGATACCAACGTCATGGCGGGGCGCACTGGACCGGCGGACAGCGCAGGTCGCTACGAGGGAATTACCTACCTGCCTTGCACGCAGTCCAACGGATTCAAGCCGAGCCCCCCAGACGAGTCCGTAGACTTGGTCTACCTATGCTCACCGAACAACCCAACGGGGGCGGTGTTCTCGCAGGCGGAGCTCACGCAGTGGGTCGCCTACGCCCGCCAGCACGGCAGTATCCTGCTCTTCGATGCAGCCTACGTGGACTACATCCAGGACGACTCGCTACCCCATTCGATCTACGAGATCGAAGGCGCGCGCGAGTGTGCGATCGAGTTCCGCAGCTTCTCCAAGAGTGCCGGCTTCACGGGAGTCCGTTGCGGGTACATCGTGATCCCTAAGGAAGTCTGCGGCCGGAATGCCGCGGGCGAGCCTGTCGAGCTACACCGGCTATGGGCACGGCGCCACACGACGAAGTTCAACGGCGCCTCGTATCCCGTTCAGGTCGGGGCAGCCGCCGCTTTCAGCGATGCAGGTCGAGCAGAGGTGCGCGAGCGTGTGGTGTATTACCTCGAGAACGCACGCATCATCCGCGAAGGCCTGACCGAGGCGGGCTTCAATGCATTCGCTGGCACCAACGCGCCGTACATCTGGCTCGAAACGCCGAACGGCCAGAAGTCATGGGAGTTCTTCGACCATCTGCTCGAGAATGCACACGTGGTCGGCACGCCGGGCTCGGGCTTCGGCGCTTGCGGTGAAGGCTACTTCAGACTTTCCGCGTTCGGTAAGCGGGATCGCATCGAAGAGGCGGTGGAACGGATCCGCAAGCTCTGATGTAGCCAGCGCACGACCCTTCCGATCTCAGCCTGAGCTCCCGGGTTCCAGTCGGGCTCAGGATGCGTCCCAGACGTCCAGCATGGCGTGGAACACCTCGATCGCGTAGGGATTGAAATCGTAGGGGCATTCGAAGTGCAACCCGAGCGGGAAGCTCGCCTCACGTGCGGAGTTCACGGTGCGCCGGAAGATCTCGACCAATGCAGCCTTCTTGGCGGGAAACGACAAGCCGGCAATCTCACGGACGACTTCCATCTCGCGTCGAGCAGCCGAGCTGGTGTCGCGAATGAGCCAGTGAACCAATCCTATGCGCTCCTCGCTCTTCGGAACATAGGCGAACGAGAGCAGCACCTCGGGTGCCCGCACGTGCGAATCGATCGCACGCAGTACGCTCCCGATGTGATCGGAAAAGAGCATCTGAGTGAGAGCGAGATTCGCCCCGGCTGCCAGCTTGGCACCGAAGCGAGCGGCCTCGTCCTCGCGAGTGGGGATCAGAATCACGCCGCAGGCTTGCAGGCGATCTCGATACAGCTGAAGCGCCTCAGCAGGAGGTAGGCCCGGACCCGCTCCATCCTCCAAGGTCCGGGGCACTCCGACGAAGACGACCTTCTCGACTCCGGCCGCCTGCAGAGCGCGTACTCGCGCCTCGAGCTCCCCATGCGAAGAGAATGCGGTCACCTGCGTAACGATCGATTCGAGCGCGAGCGCCTCGTTGACCTGGCTGTGGAGATCCAGAACGTCCAGCTTTGGGCGCAAGGGCACCGGCCGATCGTCCTCTTCCGCGATCATCCCCGGAAGTAGCAATGCGTTGATCCGGTGCGAGATGCCCTCGCAAACGAGCAGCTCGCGCACGCGCTCGGCCGTAGCCTTCGCTCGACTCCGTCCGGCTTCTTGGTCCGGTGCTTCGAGGTCCGGAGGCACGAATTCGAGTGCGATGGTGGTCATACGCGGACTCCCTACGCGACTGGCGACTGGCGGATCCGAGGACCGGATCCGAGAGGTCAGTTCCGGACTCGATAGCATACTAGAGGGAATCTTGAGGATGACCCTTGGGACGTGAGCTTTGTTACCGTTTTCGCTGGCAATCTCGCCCCACCGCTGGAGACTACGCCATGCCGAGCCGAGCCCCGTCCCATCCATCGCGCATCTCGAGCGAAATCGCGGAGCGGCCGCATCGGCGACCCCGCGTCTCCAGCTCTTCCGGGGTGCTCGCCTGGGCCAGAGTCTGCGGTCTCGCGCCGCTCGCTACAGCCGCCTTGCTCTACGCTTCGAGCGTGCGCGCGGAGACCTGGGACTTCGCTACCCCTCGCTGCGAGCCAGGCGCCTCGGCCTCCTCGAAGTCTCCGGAAGACTGGCTCGCGTGCCGTGCACCGGTCGTGCGAATTCTCGAGGCCGAGAGCCCGTACAATCGAATCGGGTCACCCGCCCTTTCCGAAGGCTCGCTGTTCGGAGTCCGCGCGTCCGTCGACCCGAGTCGCCCAGCAGTATTCGCAGAGACGCGCACGGACCAGATCGCTGGGCGCGACGTGGTGCAGCTCGTCTATCGGGTCCATTTCGAAAAGATCCCGTTCCGGTTCTCGCGCTACTTCTTCGAAGCGCACCGCAACCCAGGGCTGCTGTTCGTGCTCACGGTCGACCGCGAGAGCGGCGATCTGCTCTTCGTGTCGACCGTTCACACGTGCGGCTGCTACTACGCCGTGGTTCCCACGGACGCAGTCGCGGACGCATGGCTCCCCGCAGACTGGCCCGAGATCCAAAACTTGTACGGGCAGCGCCTCCCAGGGCGCCTGCAGCGTGAGGCGTTGTCGAATGGACTTCGCATCACGCTCGAGAGCCAGAGTCACCGCGTCACCTCAATCGAACCCGTGTCGAAGTCCGGCGAAGCACCCGATCGCATCGTCGAGGTCGAGGTCGCGCCCATGCGGAATCTGGAGCAGCTCCCGATCTCGGGCACGAGCGAAGAATCTGGCAGAAACGGAGGATCGAGCACGAACGTAGAAACCGGCTCGTTCTTCTACGAACGAGGCCCACTGCGCGGCCACGTACGCGGCGCCTGGAACATCATGGAAGGACTGACGGCCTTCGGACTGCTGTCGCTCGATCCGACCGTCGGCATGGACAAGCAATTCGGGGATCCAGAACAGACGGGGACGCCGTTCTATACCTTGCTCCCCTTCTGGCTGCACCAAAGCTCTCGCCTCGACCAGATGGACACGCTCCTGCGCACCTTGGGGTTCCGGCTTCCGAGAGCAGAGCCAGACCCGGTCAAGGCGCAGATGCGGCCAGCCGACCCAGACTGACCTCCGAGGCCGCGAGAGCTCGGGGCCGCAGCATCGAGATCAACTCGGATTCGCTACGCGCATGCTTGATTCGCTCAAAGGTCGAGTGGAAGTCGGATCGAAACGCAGCGCCCATGCGCAGCCACTGCTTCACGCGGCATACCGCCTTCTGCTCGCTGAATCCGGCCGCCAGGACCCGCCGCGCATAGTCCACGAGCAGCTGGCAGATCTCGGGGAAGGACAACGGGGACTCGCACCAGCCGCGTAAAGTCGCGAAGAGATCTGGACTCGCCATGGCCCCACGTCCAATCATGAAGGCATCGCAACCACTCTGACGTGCACAGATAGCCAGGCTGTCGGCACTGTGGATGTCCCCATTCGCGACCACGGGGACGCGCACGGCCTCGCGCGCTCGCCCGATTGCCTCCCACTCGACCCCGGGCGCGTAGCCCTGCACCCGTGTGCGCGCATGGATCGTGATCCAGTCGGCTCCACCACTCTCGGCGGCCTTGGCCAACTCGACCACGTTGCGCGAGGAGTCCCAGCCGAGGCGCAGCTTCGCGCTGATGGGAATCTCTTTCGGAACGGACCTACGAACGGAACCCGTGACCGCCTCGACGCGACCGGGCTCGCGCAGCAGTGCCGCGCCTCCGTCCGAGCGGTTGACGGTCTTGGCTGGACAGCCAAAGTTGAGATCGATCCCCGGCGCCCCCAGCTCCGCCGCCCGCAGCGCGTTGTCGGACATCGCAGCCGGCTGCCCGCCGAGCAGCTGCACGAAGACAGGGACTCCAGAGTGGGTACGCCCTCCGGTAGCCAGCTCGGGACAGTGGCTCAGGAATACGTGCGCAGGGAGCAGCCTGTCGATCACCCTGATGAACTCACACGTGCACGCACTGATGCCCGATCGTCCACCGAAGAGCGCGGTCATCACCTCGCGGTAGACGAAGTCTGTCACACCATCCATGGGAGCGAGCGCGAGGAACCTGGAAGACCCAGGGCCGGAAACCCCAGAGGGGACCCCCGAGAGGCTTCCGCGTACCTTCGAGCTGACAGCTCGTACCGCTTGCTGTGGCACCTCTTCGAATCCCATCTCGTTCCCGTAGAGCTCGATGGGCGAAGGGTAGCAGGGTGCTTCAGATGCGCTGCTCGGCGATCACGCGCACGAGATCCGTGCTCGTGATGATGCCGACGAGATGCCCATCGTCCACCACGGGCACCCGGTGGATTCGATGCTCGATCAGCAGCTGCGCGACCTCGAAGAGCTCCGCGGACGAGTCCGTCACCACCGGTGTAGGGGCCATGACATCGGCGACGGACAGGCCGTCGATGCGCTTGCCAATCGTCTCGGAGATCGCCGCCGCCTCGCCCGCGACGGACGCGGCAGATTCCTCGGGCGGGGCCGTATAGTCCCGATAGTAGTCTGAAAGCGCCTCTTCCACGTTCCGCTCGAGCGCGAACTTGCGCACGATGTCCGTGCGCGAAACGACTCCGACCAAGCGCCCCGCGTCCACCACCGGGAATCCGCCAACATTAGAATGGGAAAAGTTCCGCTCCAGCTCCGAGATCTTGATCCCGGGGTGCACGGTGCGGACATCCACTTGCATCACGTCTCGAGCCGTAAGTCCCATGTTCCCTCCATTTGGCGTGTAGACCCCAGTCGAATGGATCCCAGCGGAGCAACATCCATGCCGCGCTCGAGCGAGGCCGTAGGGTCGAGGCTGCGGCCCGCTGCCTCGGCCGTGCGCCGTCAGGTCACACCTGAGATGATTTGACACTCTCGCTGGCTCACGCCCTCGCGAGCGCGGCTAGCTGAGCCACGACCCGAGTCGCGGGCTCCACGTTGCGACCCGAGGCTCGCCCTCGATTCAGTTGTCGCGTCTTCTCGTGTATGTTCTGGAGAGTGCACCGACAAGGCTCAGCCTCGGCGCACTGACTCCGCGAGGTGTATATGAGCACGCAAGCCTACACCGGGTGCTCCAGGCAGAAGCCGAAGCCGACCGCTCGACACATTTTTGCAATGCTCTTGTGTGCGAGCCTGGCTATGAGCTGTGGCGGCAGCTCGGGCGGCGGCGACGGTGTAGCCTCCGTGCAGATCGACAACGGATCCCTCCGCGTCGTCATCGTCAGCGACTGCCCGCCGTGCAACGCGCTGGCCACGGATACGGGCTACGATCGCTTTCTGTTCTCGAGCAATGTGACCAATCAAACGGCCCAGAGCATTCAGCAGGTCTGCGGGTTCCGGACCGTGCGCGACCACCTCGGCATGAACGGCGACAACCTGCAGATCGCCGGCTGCAGCAGCGGCGTCGAGTTCGCCTTCGTTTCGAATCGCTTCCGGGCATTCGCGCTGCGCGACGGTTTCGTGGGTGTGTTCAACGGGAGTATCCGCATCGGCGATCGGCTCGAGCTCGTGTTGCAGTCCGATCCCGGGCTGGTACAGGTGGATCCACTGACTTTCGTGCGCGACCTCGGTGATACCCGAATCGAGGCCAACTTCGATTCGGATCTGCGCCTGCGCGAGCTGGTCGTGGGCCGAGGCTTCCTGCGATGAGCTCTCGCGTTCCCTTGCCCTCGGGCATTCTCTGGATGGTCGGCGTCGGCGCGATCGCGCTGATGGTCGCTCAGCCGTGGGGTGCGGGCTCGCATCCTGCGATACAGAGGCAGAGGCCCGCGGGCCTGCTGGAATCGCGCGCGATGCGATCGCACCCGCCCGAAGTCACACGAGAGCAAGAGGCAAACCATCCCACTAGCGAGGCGCTCGGTCGCCGCTCGTTCCTGCCGACACCCGGGAAGACGTCCGATCGCACGTCTTCCACTCCCGATCCTTCCCACGAGCCTGACCTCGCGCAGGCTGGGCCGATCTCGGCTGGGCGCGGTGCGACCGTCGCGAGCTGCAGCCCGAGCCGCGAGATCTGCGATGGAGCGGACAACGACTGCGACGGAGAAGTGGACGAGGCCGAAGCAGCGGGGTGCCGCGAGGTCTTCTTCGACGACGATGCGGACGGATTCGGGGCCAGCTTCGCTGGCTGCTTCTGCGCGCCGGTCGAAAGAACCGCTGCGAACGCACTCGACTGCGACGACACGCGGGCGGACGTGCACCCCGCTGCGACGGAGCGCTGCGACGGCTTGCTGGACAACGACTGCGACGGCGTCGCAGACCTCTGCGGCGCGCTCTCGCATCGCGAGCTGCTCCCGGGTGAGCTCATCGTACACCGCGCCCAGGAACACACTCCCGGGCTTCCGGATCAGCTCGGAGAATGGTTCGAGGTCGAGAACCGTGCAGCACGTGCGCTCGATCTGATGGGGCTCGAGGTCCGCGACGACCGCACGGATCGCTTCGTGATCCGGCGCTCGCTCGTACTCGAGCCCGGTGCGCGGGCAAGGCTGGGCAGGAACGGCCAGCGCGACACGAATGGTGGTGTGGAGGTCGACTACGTCTACTCCGATTTCATCCTCAGTGATCTGGGTGATACCATCGAGCTACGCAGCGATGGCATCCTGATCGACCGCGTCGTCTACGACGCCTCCGGCGCGCTGCTGCCGGATCGACCCTAGCCCTCGTCTCACCGCGTCCGACAGCGGCGCCGAAGCGCCCGCCACCAAGACGCCCCCAATGGCTCCGAGGCATGCCGTTGGGTCGCAACATCGGTGCCCATTAGGCAGCTCCCTCGGATCTGGAAGGCAGCAAGAGGTCCTCGAGGAAGAAGGCCGCGAGCTCGGCGCGTCCGGACAGCCCGGACTTGCGATAGACGGAAACTGCATGCTGGCGCACGGTTCGCTCACTCCTACCGAGCACCTCCGCGGCCTCTTTGTGACCCAGACCCTTGAGCACGAGCAAGGCGACCTCGCGCTCCGCGGGCGTCAGCTCCCATCGATCGAACTGATGATCGATCTCCGCGCCGAGGCCCGCGAGCAAGCGATCGGCGCGAGCCTTCCACTGATCTCGTTCCGCGCGACTGACCGCGACGTGTGCCTCTGCGGCACGGCGACCCCGGCGATCGCGCATCCAACCACTCCATAGGTAGCCGACCGAGCCGAGCAGCAGAACGATGAACGAGACCTCCATGAATACGTGTAACGAGAGCCATGCATTCGCATCCATGAGCAGGTCGACGACGCCCCAGGCCGCGATGGCCACGAACAATACCGTCAAGCTCGAACGGAGCTGCGGATCCAGATCATCTGTTGGAGCACTCACGAACGACCTCGCCCGGCTGCGGACTGGCCCGATTCCCGACCCGAGTCATTTGTCGGATATACGAACCGCTTCCATCGGCAGAACCTGATCAGCGGGCATGAACGACGATGCGTGGCACAGCCGCCGACAGGCAACAACTCGAACACACGAGAGGTTACCACCTCGGTGGGATCGCTTCGCCCCTAGCGAGCGCTCGACGTTCAGGTTCCGTTCACCGACCCCCGCGGGGAGGCACTCCCCACCCGTCGAGTGCGCTTGCACTCGAGAGACACATCCCGCAAATGTGTGCCCCGCGGGGGTGCGGTGATGAACGCGGGCGCACTGCGCGCGAGCTGCCACCGGGTTGTACGGCGATCGAACTAGCGCAACTCTAACGGCGATCTCGACGCCGCACCCCGCGTGTCGCGACCCCGATCGGGCGCTCTTCTCACACTCTCGAGCCGATCGCACGCCAATACCCGGCGGGGAAACTCGATGAAAGGGAACTCGATGGCGAGTCCAATCTCGGCAAGCGCCGCGCTCACTGCCGAACGTCCACACCCCTTGTTGCAGGCGGGCTTCCGCCCGTTCTTTCTGCTCGGCAGTGCGCACGGGACGTTGCTGATCCCGATCTGGGCTTTCATATGGCAGGGTCTGCTACCGACCCCGAGCTGGTCATCGACGATTGCGTGGCACGCGCACGAGATCCTCGGAGGGTTCGTCGCGGCTGGAGTTGCAGGCTTTCTGCTCACCGCCGTTCCCGTCTGGACTGATTCCGCGCCGATCCGCGGCCTGCCCCTGCTAGGGCTCGTGAGCCTATGGTGCATCGGC
Organism: Pseudomonadota bacterium; assembly: GCA_003247575.1. Classification (GTDB taxonomy): domain Bacteria; phylum Myxococcota_A; class UBA9160; order SZUA-336; family SZUA-336; genus SZUA-336. The sequence goes on along the minus strand of QJZC01000021.1, from coordinate 169,236 downwards.
CGCGTTGGCTTCGCTCTCGCGTGGTGGCTGGACCCGCTGAGCCTGCTACTGCTCGACGTGGCGTTTCTGCCGATGTTGGCCGCGACGTTGGCGCGACGCCTACTCACCTCTTCGGAGCCTCGACACTGGAGCATTCTCGCGGTTCTGATCCTCTGGAGTCTGGCGAATGTCGCTCAGCATGCGCGCGCCATGGGCTACTTCGTCACGGCGCCGCGTGAGCTGCTCCACATTCCGGCACACCTGGTCGTGTTCTTGGTCGTGCTGGTGGGCGGACGCTTGATCCCGTTCTTCACACGCAACGCGCTCGAACACCCACCAGAGAACCTCGAGCCGACCTCCGCGCCGGTCGAGCCGGCTCCGCCGGACGCGAGCCGCCGCCCGGTTCGCGACTACCGAGAGATCGCGGTCTTGAGCCTGGTCGCACTCGCTGGAGCCGCGCTGCTCGATATCTATGGGGTGGTCACGGGGCTCGAGTCCGAGGAGCACGCGGCAGCGATGCGACTCCTGGCAGGGTGCCTGCTCGCAGTCCGCTGGTGGAGCTGGCGAGGCCTACAGACCCTCGACAGACCCTTGCTCTGGTCACTTCACTTGGCGTTCGCCTGGATCCCCATCGGACTCTGGCTCGAGGCGGCGAGCGAGCTCCATTCCGCGATCTCCGAGGTCGCAGGTCTTCACGCGCTGGGCATCGGGGGCTTCGGCGGTCTGATCCTGGCCCTGATGAGCCGGGTCGCCCTCGGGCACACCGGGCGCCCCCTGGTCCCACCACGGCCCCTGCAGGTCGCCTATCTCGCAATGTCGCTGTGTGCGGGACTGCGCGTCCTGGGGGCGCTGGTCCCGATCCTCTCTCGGCTCGCGCTCTGGGGATCGGCGACTGCATGGGTGGTCGCTCTCGGGCTCTTCCTGCTCTCGTACGCGCCCTTGCTGTGCGCCCCGCGAGTAGACGGGCGAGCGGGCTGAAGCCCGCGCTTCTCTACCTCCACAAACCGCCCGAACCCAGCGGATCGTGGCACTTCCTGAGCGATCTCGGTCCCTTACGAGCAGATCCGTCAAATGACGCAGCGCCGCAAAACAGCGCATCTCGGGTCGATTGCCGTATTCCGGCGGACCATTTGCCGGATAGGTCGGAGCCCGAGTTCGGGGCATTCTCGGGGCGTAGACAGCAGGCGGGCCCCGCAAGTCGCGCAAGGCCCACCGGCGACATCGAACGAGATTCAGGAGCCCCGAGATGCACTATCACACCACGCCCGTTCCGACCCCGAAGCCCGCCACTCCGTCACGCGAGGACGCGCTCGCCAGCGGCGAGCTGATCGATGTCGTCGAGCTCGAGAGCCCAAGCCCGCTCCCGCTACCCGGCGCTCTCTCCGACGCCCTCCTGGAGCGCATCGAGCAGGTGCCCTTCGCGGACCGCGCCCGCGCGTCGTCCGAGACGAGACTGACGGGAGTCCTCTGCGGAGCCAAGGCCGCATTCCGACGCGCCGAGGACCACTTCGGGATCCGCTTCGCCCAGGCCCTCTTCCACGGGTTCGTGATCGACTTCAGCGCACGCCTCCCGATCCGAAGCGACGAGCGCGCCTACTCCTTCGTGAGAATGCACTGCGGCCCGGACGAGACCGGCGAGGTCGTGATCACCCTGGCACTTCCACACGAAATCTGAGGGAGGCACGAGATCGGGTCAGCTCAAGTTTGTGCGCATACCAGTCGAGCTGCAGATCTAGAGACCGCCAGATCTAGACACCGCTGAGGATGCGCGTGACCGACGAGCTCGACGCGACCAACCCGAAAAACCGTGTGCTCCTCGTCGACGACGAGAAGGGAATACTCGACGGCCTGCGCCGGATGCTGCGTCGTCACCGCGACCGCTACGAGTTCACCTTCCTGGACTCGCCAGTCCAGGCCGCAGCGTTGGTCCAGGAGAGCCCATTCGACGTCATCATCACCGACATGCGCATGCCGGAGATGAACGGGGTCGAGTTGCTCGAGCGGGTGCGCGACGTGTGCCCGAGCTGCGTGCGGATCATTCTCTCGGGTCACGGTGAACTCTCGGCGATCATGAAGTCGGTGGGTCCGAGCCACCAGTTCCTGTCGAAGCCGTGCGATGCCGACACGATCCTGAACTCGATCGACCGCGCGTGCCGAATGCGCCGCGTGCTGAATCGCCCCGAGCTGCTGCAAACCCTGGGCGGCATCGAGACCTTGCCGACCTTGCCGGACATCTATCGAGAGCTGGTGAAGGCGCTGCAGGAAGAGGCCTCGCTGCGAGAGATCGGTGAAATCATTGCGCGGGACATCGCGCTCAGCGCCAAGATGCTGCAGCTGGTGAACTCGAGCTACTTCGGGCTCTCGCAGGAGATCACGGACCCCGGACGCGCCGTGATGCTCCTAGGGGGAGAGACCATCAGTACCCTGGTCCTCGGGACCAAGATCTTCGAGCAGATACCCACTTTCAAGAACGCCGAGTTCACCGCGGAACAGCTGCTGGCGCACAGCTCGCACGTGGCCGTGCTCGCGGATCGATTCTGTCGCCTGGAGGAGACGAGCGACGTCTTTCGGTCCCAGGCGACGACAGCAGGCTTTCTGCACGATCTCGGACTCCTGACCTTGGCCGCCTATCGACCCAAGGATCTCGCTGACAGCTATGCGCACGCACGCAAGCATGGCTGTAGCCTCGCCGAAGCTGAGCGGGAGATCTTCGGTGCGACCCACAATCAGATCAGCGGCTATCTCGCTGGCCTGTGGAACTTCCCGGATGCGGTCGTAGAAGGCGTTCTCTATAGCAACTGCCCGTCGGAGTCCGGCAACCTCGAGCTCGCGCCGCTGTCGATGGTGCACGCCGCCGAGGCCTTCTCACGCGGGGTGCGCAAGGACCGAGACCCGGAGAGGGTGCTCGACACGGCGTACTACGAGGGCCTACAGATCGAGGACCGCGTCTCGGAGTGGCGCAAGGCTGCGTTCGAGCTCGAGGAGCGGGATCCGTGAGCTCCGCCGAACCGCAGCTGCCCCGGGTGCTCTACGTGGACGACGAGCAGAACATCCTGCTCGCGGTGCGCCGCCAGCAGCGCAAGCACCTCGACCTCACGACCTGCAGCTCTCCTGCAGAGGCGCTGGAGCTTCTGCGACAAGACCAGAGCTTCGGAGTGATCGTCTCCGACTTCGACATGCCGGGCATGGACGGGATCGCCTTTCTGCAGGAAGCACGCGAGATCGTTCCCGACACCACGCGCATCATGCTCACCGGGAAGGCGGATCTCAACGCGGCGACGCGAGCGGTCAACGACGGCCACGTATTCCGCTTTCTGACCAAGCCCTGCGATTCGGATCTGTTCCGCGAATCAGTCTATGCGGGAGCGAGGATTCACGAGCTGGTCACCGCGGAGCGCAGCCTGCTCGAGCGCACCCTACGCGGAGCCATCGACATCCTCACGCAGACCCTGTCCCTGTCGAATCCCGAGGCGTTCGGACGCGCCTCGAGGCTGCGCCGCTACGTCGAGGTTCTCGCGAGGCGGCTCGGCGTGGAGAACCTCTGGGAGTACTCGGTCGCGGCGATGATGTCGCAGCTCGGTTGCATCGCGATCCCGCCCGACGTGGTCCGTCGTTCGAATCGCGGCGAGGAGCTGTCCGACGAGGATCGACGCATGCTGGCGGAGCATCCCATGACGGCAGCGAAGATGCTGCGTTCCATCCCACGCATGGAGACGATCGCGGACATGGTGGAGCTCCAGGAAGCGGACTTCGACGCCAAGAACGACGGCACCGAGCCGCCGCCACTGGGGGCGCGCCTGCTGCGAATCGCCATCGACTACGACGCCTCGCGCAATCGAGGTCTCGCCGGCCCCGAGGCCATTCGAGCGCTGCGCGACGCACCCGCGGGGGTGTACGATCCCGACATCCTCCCCGATCTCGACGAGCTCTGCCGCGTCGAGGGCTTCCACAACGAGAGCGTGCTCCCCATCAGCCAGCTGCGCGTCGGCATGATCGTGGTGGACCCGGTCATGACACTCGATGGACTCCTCGTGGTCGCGGCAGGACACGAGGTGACCGAGTCTCTGCTGTTGCGCCTGCAGAACTGGGCGCGTAGCAAGATTCATCACGTCCAAGAGCCCATCCGGGTCCTCGTGCCCGAACTCTGAGGTCCGAGATGGCGGCGGAAAGGTCGACCCGCGCCCCAGACACGCCGTCCCCGCACGTGCTCTTTCTCGACGACGACTCCCATTTCCTCGGTGGGATGCGCCGCGCGCTACGCGAGCTACGCCACACGTGGACGCTCGAGTTCCTCCAATCCCCGACCGAGGCGCTCGAACGCCTCGAGCAGCTCGACACATGCATCCTGGTCGTGGATTGGCGGATGCCGGTGATGGACGGGCCGAGCGTCTGCGCCAAGGCGCGGGCGCTACTCGAGAAACATCCAGACAAGCAGCTCTACTTGATCCTGCTCACCGGCATGGATGGGCCAGACCGAGCGGCCGAGGCCCTCGAGAACGGGGCCGACGACTTCGTCGCGAAGCCCGTGCAGACCCGTGAGCTGATCGCGCGGCTCCGCGTAGGCTGGAGGCTCCTGAGCGCGCAGCACGAGCTCTGGCTCGCCAACGCACAGCTCTCGCGCCTGGCGACCACCGATCCACTGACCAATCTCTACAATCGTCGCGCAGCCGAAGAGGCGCTCGACAAGGAGCTCGCACGCGTCCAGCGTAGTCTGAATGCACTCACGGTCGGGATGATCGATCTAGACCACTTCAAGCAGGTCAACGACACCTACGGCCATGGCGCCGGCGACGCGGTTCTCAGCTCGGTCGCTCAGACGCTCCAGCGTACACAGCGCGAGTACGACCGTACCGCGCGCTGGGGAGGAGAGGAGTTTCTCGTGATCTGTCCCGATCACGGCCTCGCGGGTGGCGAGCCGATCGGGCAACGCATCTGTGCGGCCATCTCCTCGCACCCGATCGACGTCTCGACTTCAAAGCAGATCCAGATCACGGCGAGCATCGGGATCGTGACGATCGCCGCCGGCGTCCAGATCGATCGCACGGCCGTCGTCGAGGCTGCAGACCGCGAGCTCTATCGTGCGAAGCAGGGTGGACGCAACCAAGCCTGCGCTACGCAGATCGTCTCGGGCAGCGGCTGCGGCCGCGAACGACGTCGCAGCTGATTCAGGAGCGAGCAGCTCGACAGCGGTGCATCGAGAGTCTCGCTAGCCGGTCGCAGCCTCTCCGATGGGAAGCTCCACCAAGAAGGTCGTGCCCACGTCGGGCTCCGTCTCGACCCTGAGCTTCCCCTGATGCTTCCGCACCACCACGTCATAGGCGATCGCCAACCCCTGCCCAGTTCCCTTGCCGACCTCCTTGGTCGTGAAGAATGGATCGAAGATGCGATCGAGAACTCGCTCGGGGATTCCAGAGCCGTTGTCCGCAATGCTCACCACGACCCAGTCCCCCGATCGGCGCGTCGAGATCCGGATCGATCCCTGCTCCGGGTCCTCGCGGTAGCGCTCCCCAACCGCGTGCGCGGCGTTGACCAGCAGATTCAGAAGCACCTGATTGAGCTCGCCCGGATACCCCGCAACGGTGGGTAGCGATGCATCGAGCTCCGTCTCCACGCGCGCGACACTGCGCCACTCATACCGAGCGACGGTGATCGTGCTCGCGATCGAGTCGTTGAGATCCACCATGGTCTGCTGCGTGCTTCCAGGGTGCGAGAAGGACTTCATCGCGCGCACGATGTCGGCCACGCGCGTGATGCCTTCGAGCGACTGCTCGAGACAAGCCGGCAGCTCCTCGAGGATGTAGTCGAGCTCCTTCTCCTCACGGCGCAGACGTAGCTTCTCGAGCAGCTCCCGCGTCTCGCCGCCCTCGGAAACGGCCCGCTCGAGCTCTTGATAGACGGAGATCACGTCGGACAGGTCCAAGGTGGACTCGCAGGCGAAGCGCAGGTTGTCGCTCACGAATTGAGCCGGAGTGTTGATCTCGTGTGCGACTCCGGCGGCGAGCTGCCCGATCGATTCGAGCTTCTGCATCTGCGAGATGCGGCGGTGGAGCTGCACCATGCGGCTACCGACGAGCAGGCGCGCCCGAAGCTCGGTCTGCTGGAAGGGCTTGCCCAGGTAGTCGCTCGCTCCGGCTTCGAGTGCGATGGGAACGTCTTCGTCGGCATCGCGAGCGCTCAGGACGATCGCATGGATGAAGGAACCCATCTCTCCGAGCTTGCGACAGATGTCGATACCGGTCATATCCGGGAGATGCCAGTCGATGATGGCGATCGACACGTCGCCGGCCCCGAGCAACGCGATCGCCTCCGCACCTGTCGCCGCAACGGCTGTCTCGTAGTCCCAACGCCTCGCCAAGTGGGCGAGTAGCCGCTGCTGCGCGGGATCGTCTTCTACGATCAACAGCTTCATGACGGCTCACTCACGTCGAGCTTCACAGCATTCGTTTCAGCACGGGGGAGTCGAACCGTGAATACGGTCCTCACTCCGGGCTCGCTCTCTACCGAGATCCTGCCCGCGTGCCGTTCGACGATCACCTGGTGCGCGATCGCGAGCCCCTGTCCCGGGCCCTCTCCGACCCCTCGGGTCGTATAGAAGGGCTCGAACACGCGCTCGCCTACCTCAGGCGGGATGCCGACTCCATTGTCTACGAAGCGAATCCCTACGAAGCGCTCCTCGACGAAGGTCTCGACACAGATCCGTCCATTGTCAGGAGACTCTGCCGTTCGGGCTGCCTGAATCGCCTGGCAGGCGTTCAGCAGCAGATTCAGAAAGACCTGATTGAGCTCGCTGCCTACGCCGACCACGACGGGCGACGAGGGGTCCAGCCGCAGCTCCAGGTCGGCGACACGCCGCCACTCGCTCTGAGACACGATCGTCGTCGCCTCGACGGCGCGATTCACATCGACCTCTGCGAACTTGATATCACCGTATTGCGAGAATTCTCGCATCGCGCGTACGATCTCACCTACGCGCTCCGCACCCGCCAACGATTGGCGGATCGCTTCGGGGATCTCCTCTTCCAAGAACGCGACATCGGCATCGGCGCACTGCGCTTCCAGCTTCTCGAGCTCGGACGTCGATGCGAGACGCGAAGCGTTTCGCGCCGCGAGGTCACGATAGCCCCTGAGCAGTTCTTCCAGGCTGAGCACGCTCTCCTGCAGAAAGCGGAGATTGTCTCCGATGAACTGAACGGGGGTGTTGAGCTCATGGGCCACCCCCGATGAGAGCTGGCCGATGGCGCGCATCTTCTGCGCGTGCACGACTTGACGCTGCAGCTCGCGCTCGACCGTCAGATCCCGAAGACTCGCGACGAAGAGCACGCTGCCGACGAGCTTGGTCTCGCCGCGCGCGACCGAAATCCCGCAGCAGAAGGATTCCCCGTTGGCGCGCAGGCAGCACATCTCGAATTCGGCCACAGCGTCGACGCTCGCCTGTCCGAGGGCGGCGTCCAAGTTCGCGCGGGAACGCGCGAGCCAACGCGGGTCTGCCAGATCCTCGAACTTCTTTCCCATCAGCTCCTGCTTGCACAGATGAAAGATCACCTCCGATGAGCGACTGACCTCGATGATCGCCCCACCCTCGTCCAGCACGAGTAGGGGGTCCACCACCGATGCGAGAATGGCCCGAAAGCGAGCCTCGCTCGCGCGCAGGTGTCGCGTGGAACCCGCGAGCATTCGCGCGGCCGTCTCCCAGGTGGAGTCCTGGTGACCCGCGACGACGTGCTCGACGACACGCTCACGGCCACCGCGCACGACGAGTCCAATGCAACCCAGGATCGCAATCAGGCCGAGCTGGTACGCAAGCTCGGCTACACGGACCCACCAGACCGGCGCCTCCCCCCCAAGCAGACGCAGGATCGCAGCTGCGCTCGCGACAGCGGCCAGACATACGAGAGACCTCTGCACGCGAGTCGAGCGAGCCCAGGCTTGGCTGCCGTAGCACAAGCCCTCCCTGAACCACGCGGCCGTTCTGAACCAAGCGGCAGCTCGCAGGATCGGCGCCGGCAGTCTCGAGGTGACCCTGGCGAAGGATTCGCGGAGAGCGCGGCGGCCGAGCCAGCTCTGCGGTCCGATGGAGCGTGGGTCGTCTATCGCCAAGCGCGTCTCCCGAGGATGAGTCTAGGGTTGCATAGAGCATCGGAAACTTGGCCGGCGGGCATGATTCCAGGGGCCGTGCGCGGACGATCCGCGCTCAAGCTCGCCGCTCGGCAGGTCGATCCAGACGTGACGACTCACGCCCGAGGGACGATCCATGAGCCGCCATCACGATCGCTCTCGCGTACCCAGCAAGCGGGTCCCTGCGCAGCTCCCGCACGTACTTCTGATCGAAGACGATCAGAGCTGTGCCGAAGCGATGACGCGGGTCCTTCGGGGACGCTTCGAGATCACCACGCGCGACACGGCGCTGGGCGGGCTGCTCGCATTCGAAGAGCTCGAGCCGCAAGCCGTGGTCGTCGACTACGACCTGCCGGACATCGACGGGGTGCAGCTGGCCAGGGTGATGCGCGGTTGCTCGCTGCGCGACGTCCCGATCGTGATCGTATCGGCGCACGCGCCCGAGCGCGTCCCCTTCGAGCGAGTCGGCGCCGTATTCCTCGAGAAGCCCTTCGACGCTCACCTGCTCGGGAACAGGCTCTGCGAGCTGCTCCAGCGAGGTTCTCAGGTGGACTGAGCCCCAACGTCGTCGGAGAGCGGCAGACGGAGTTCGAAGGTCGTGCCACCGCCCGGCTCGCTGCGCAGGTCGATCTCGCCACCGTGCTTGTCCACGATGATCGATCGCACGATGGCGAGCCCCTGACCTGTGCCCTTCCCTACTTCCTTGGTCGTGAAGAAGGGATCGAAGATCCTGGATCGAATCTCCTCGGGAATCCCGGATCCCGTATCCGACACGGTGATCAGCGCCCAGCGCGGGGTCCGCCGGGTGCAGATGGTGATCGTCCCCTTCTCTTCACCTTCGCGGACCACGTCCCCGATCGCGTGCGCTGCATTGACGATCAGGTTGAGCAGCACTTGATTGAGCTCTCCTGGAATCGCCACGACCTCGTCGAGGTCGTCGGCGAAGTCCGTCTCGACCCGCGCAACGTATTTCCACTCGTTGCGACTGACCGTGACCGTACTCGAGATCGCCTTCTCCAGATCGACGAGCTGCTTGTCGGGCGACCCCGGGTGCGCAAAGTCGCGCATGGCGCGAACGATCTTGGTCACGCGCGAGATGCCATCGTTCGACTGCTCGATTGCAGACGGAATCTCCTCGAGCAGGAAGTCGAGATCTGCCTTGTCTACCGCACTCAACAGGCTCTCGAGCTTGTCCCAGGGCACCGGCTCCTGCTGGGGCAGCGAATGAAGCTGATCGAGCTGCGCGAGAATCGCCAGAATGTCCTCGAACGACTCGCGAATGAAGCATAGATTGTCGCTCACGTACTGCGACGGAGTGTTCATCTCGTGTGCGATTCCGGCCGCCAGTTGACCGATCGCCTCCATCTTCTGCGCCTGCCGCAGCTGTACCTCCATCTCCGCGGTCTCGCGCTCGGCCTGCTTGATCTTGCTGACGTCCCGAAAGACGACGACTCCACCCCGCTGCGCGCCTGAGTTATCGAACACCGGGCGCGCACTCGCCGACAGCACTCCCAGCTGAGAGCTGCCCGACTTCTTGAAGGCAACCTCTACATCGTCCAGGGACTCGCCCTTCAGGGCGCGCACCAACGGAAGCTCTTCGTGGGAGATCAGCTCTGACCCGTCGAGCGCATACAGCGAGTAGACGTCCGGCCACCGATCCACGGGAGCATCGGTGATGCCGAGCCCGAGCACCTCGCGCGCCTGATCGTTGAAGAACTCCAGCTCGCCCACCTGGTTTGCGAAGACCACGCCCTCGCTCAGCTGATTGAGCACGAGCTCGAGCCGCTTGAGGTCCGAGTCACGCAGTCGAGCCAGCTCTCCCGTGCGCAAGGTGAGGTGCAGTGTGGCGCCACACAGGAGCGAGACCAGCAGCCCGAAGCCGAGCACCAGGATCGGGACGAATGGATAGGCGCTTCGCACGTAGCTCCGAGTGGGCGCCAAGGACAGTCGCCAGTCGTCTCCGAGACTCGCAAGCGCATGCGTAACCGCGAGAGCCGAATCAGCAGCACCGAGGTCGCTGCGGACGAGTACGTGACCCTCCCGAAAGATCCGGATCCGAAGGTCGTCCTGAAGCGCGCTCAAGAGGCTCACCGCAAAGCTGTATCCAGTATCGACAGCCACGACGGCGCCGGGTGTCGGCAGCACGCTGCCGTCCGATGCGACTGCGCTGGTTTCATACACCCAGACCAAGCGGCCAAGGTGATCCGTCGCATCGTGCAGTCCCGGGCGCCCTCGAAATCGTCGCGGGAGCATCTCCAGCTCGGTGAAGAGCGTCTGCGTAGATCCGCTGCGAATACTCCCTACCGCCAGCTCGCTCGGCCCGCGATGGGGAACGAAGGCGACCAGCGCATATCCCCTCTCTCCCGAGAGCGCGAGCGCCTGCCCGCGCCATTCCGCTGCCGTCTCGGAATCCGCCTGCGCGCTCGCCACCCTGGCGAGCCGCCCCAGCGCGCGCTCGCGGATCCGGTGGTCCGCGTCCAGCGAGCGGGCGATCCGAGCGGCTTCGGCCTCGACTCGCTGCACGAGATTGCGGGCTTCGAGCATGTCCGCAAGGTTCCAACACTCTGCGGTGATCGTGCTCATGGCGAGGCACAACCCGAGCGCAAGCCCACTCGTTCGATCCCGCCAGCCGCGTGCCTCTCGACCGATCGCGAGCGACAGCATCGCAAGCGCGATCAGACAGAAGCACGAGGTGGTGTTCAGACCCATGCGTGTGGTCAGACCCCACGCGTAGGTTGGACGTAGGCCGAGCACGTATCCGCCGAGTCCAATCAGGATGACGCCACTCGCGAGGGCGAAGAACAGCGCGGGCCAGTGCCACGGACGCGCCCGGCCAACCAGCGCATAGAGCGCAGTTCCGATGCCGAGAGAGGCGAAGGTAACGGCCGTGCTCGGCGCCATACGCCCAGGAAACGGGTCTCCGACAATGACCTCCACGCGCAGCAGTAGCCGGTCGATGCCAAGATCCAAACCAAGAAGGTACTCGAGCAAGGTCAGCGATCCGATCGAGGCGTACAGTACGCCCAACACACCGCACGCGATCCTCCAGCGTAGCGCCAGGCAGAGCGCGGATGCGCATGCGAGGAGCATGGTCACGGCGGTGTTGGGCTGCATGGGAGCAGCGCTCGGCAACAGGCGCACCCAACGCACGTCGGCGGTGTACCACCCCACGAGCGCACACGCCGCAACGAGGGCGGCAAGCAGCACGCAGGCAAAGGTCGCACACTCCACGAGGACCGTGCGCCGCCTGGATGTGTCGCGCTCGGTCATCTGCTACTCCGAGAAGGGCGGTGGCCTACTCAGGAGACATCGGCATCCGCGCAAGACGTCCTTAGTACGCAACCCAGCCGGCTGGCGCGTGCAGCGATGCCCGCGCCAGGTCACTTGCGAACTCCCGATGTGCTAGACGCTCACGGGTGCACTCAGGGCAGCAGGCGATCCGATAGCACGGCGAGCGTCTCTGGATCTCGCACCAGCCGCAGGAAGGCGTCCGCAGGCGGAGTCAACGTGGTCAGCACCGCCAGGCCCGCATAGAGCGCGAGCGTGCCGAGCCAGTTCGCCTTCTTTCCGAGGCTCAGTGCAGTTCCGAACGACCGCTTGATGCGGCGCCCCATCAAATCGACGCTGTAGAGCTCGTCCAGAACCAGATGCACCAGGAATCCGCCCCCCAGGAAGGCCGCAGACATCCACGCTACGAGCGGAGAGAGGGAGAGGCAGCGGTCGGCAAGCAAGGCGACCAGCTGACCACAGACGAGAGCGGACGGCACAGAATGCAAGAGCCCACGATGGACGGTGAAGCGCGTGAACGCCGCAAAGACCACGTATCGAACCAAGGCAAAGCTGGACAGGCCGAGCAGCGCGAGCTCCACCAAGCTGAGCGAATCGGCGAAGCGAAAGACGGGTAGAAAGCCTCCGAGGATCGACAAGACATTGAACGTGATGCGCACCGGCAGGGAGTTGTCGGAGTCGAGGTCGGGCAACATGCCGCCCACGATACCGAGTCCGAACAGACCGAGGACCACAGCCTCGTCCGCCGGCGACACCATCGCGACGGCCGCGGCTGCGGATCCACTGATCAAGGCCGCACCACATACGTGCGTCTTGAAATCTGCCATGCCGAACCCCACCCCCAGCTACAGCTACATCCGATCGCGTCCGACCCGCCCCTACAGTGTCGGCAGCCGATCGAGATCGTCAGCATAGTCTCTCGGGGCACGCTCGACACGTCAGGATTCGGTCCGGTCCCCCGCACGCACCGCCTCGTGCTGGAGTAGCCAAGCCTTGCGCTCGATCCCACCTGCATAACCCGTAAGCGACCCATCGGCTCCAATGACCCGGTGACACGGGACCACGATCGAGATCGGGTTCTTCCCATTCGCGAGCCCGACTGCGCGCGCCGCCTTCGGTCTACCGAGCTCGCGCGCAAGCTCCGCATAGCTTCGCGTGGCGCCGTAGGGAATGGCGCGCAGACGTTCCCAGACTTGCTCCTGAAACGGAGTCCCCCGCGCACGAATCGACAGATGGAAGCACGAGAGCTCGCCAGCAAAGTAGGCGGCCAGCTGTGCGCGCAGCTCCGCGAAGCACTCCGAATCGCGCCTCCAATGCGGCGCAATCACCGGAGCGTGGCTGCGCCCGACCATGTAGAGCCCAGTGAGCACACCCGCCTCGCCGCACGCGAGCAGGTCTCCCAGCGGACTATCGATGCGAGCGTATCGAATCATCTAGCCTCCCCCTGTGGAATCATTCCAGATATGGACTGCCGCGTAGGCACGCCACGGCGACCACGCCACCGCGCGCGCCTCGAGCTCTGCTGGACGCTGCAGCTCGAGGCCACGTAGCAAGCCACGATCCGCCAGAGGCAGTGCGTCCGGATCCCCCAGACCTCGCATCGCAATGTAGCTCGCCGTCCAGGGACCGATTCCCGGCAGCTCGAGCAGATGCGACGCGAGCTCCGATGGTTCTGCGCGTTCGAAGTCGACCTTCCCGTCTACAATCGCTCTGGCCACACCTCGAATCGTCGAAGCCCGCTGCTGCGTCAGACCCACCTCGCCCAGCTCCGGGAGAGAGAGCTCTGCCATGCGCACGGCACTCGGACCCACCCGATCGAGCCCTGGATAGGGCGTCTCGATCGGGTCGCCGAAGCGCTCCACCATGCGGCTGTACACGGTCGACGCAGCCTTGACGGAGATCTGCTGCCCCACCACGCTCCGAAGCGCCAGCTCGAAACCATTCACCGCACCCGGCACGCGCAGCCCTGGACATCGGTCCACCCGCGGCGCAAGCTGCGGATCCTTGCGCAGATGAGCGCAGATCACACTCGGATGTGCGTCCAGATCGAAGAGCGACCTCAGCAGCTTCTGCAGAGGAATCAGCGACTCCAGCAACTCGGGAGCCACTTCGACCTGAACCTGACACCGATCAGCGTCGTGTGTCGCCGCGATCCAACCGGACGTATCCCGTACCGTCAGGGTTCGCACGTACACACCGTCTACCAGGCGCTCGCTATGCGGGCTCCCGCGGCCGACGAGAAAGTCTACTAGCTCACGCCACGCAAAGGGCGGCCGGTAGCCCAGACGCAGCACGATGCCAGGCTCCTCGATCCCACCGCGATGCCGACGCAGCTCCGAAGGGTTCAGACGATACTGCTCGCGAAAGGCCGCGTTGAAGCGCCGCACGCTCGAGAAGCCGCTGGCGACCGCGACATCGACCATGCGCAGCGAAGTATCCGTGAGGAGCTGCTTGGCCATCAGCAATCGGTACGTGCGAGCGAGCGCGACGGGACCTACGCCGAACTCGCTCTCGATCGCGCGCCGCAGCTGGCGCGAGCTCGATCCGAGCTCCGCGGCCAGAGACTCGAGCCCACCCGACTGCAGGTCACCGCTGCGGATTCGCTCCGCAGCGCGGTGCGCCAAGCGCTTGACCGCGTCCACCTTCGCGTGTCCGGGCGCAAGCTCCGGGCGACAGCGCAGACACGGACGAAAGCCGGCACGCTCCGCGCTCGGCGCGCTGCGGTAGAACGAACAGCGTTCCAGCATCGGTAGCCGCACGGTGCAGACGGGGCGACAGTAGATCCGGGTGGTCGCAACGCCGACGAAGAAGACGCCATCGAAGCGGGGGTCGCGCGCGCGCATCGCCTGGTAACATCGTTGCGGGTCGAGCTGCGGATCCGAGCCAATAGAGCGCATACGGAGCATGGTAACCGCCCTCCTGGTCGCCTCATGGACGATTTCGGACACGGAGACGGCGCCCGCTTCCGGGACCTCCCGGCTCCGGATCTCCGGAGCGCGGCCAACCCCGCGGGAGAGGCCGCCCGAGCCCCCGACCCGGGCTGTCACGTTTCCCGCTGCACGCGCGTGGTATGGGCAGCGCGTAGATTATGCGCTCGGGTACGTCGCTACCCGCTCTCTTCGAGGAGTGCTCCGATGCAACCATCCAGCAGTTCGACTGCATCCGTCGCGATCGTCGGCGGAGGCCTCGCCGGCCTGAGCGCCGCTTGCTACGCCGCGCGCAGTGGCGCGCGGGTTCAGCTACTCGAGAGCTCGTCAGAGCTCGGTGGGCGCGCGAGGACCCGTCGAGACGGTGCCTACACCTTCAACATGGGGCCGCACGCGTTGTACCGGCGCAGCATCGGACAGAGAGTCCTGCGCGAACTCGGCGTTCGTACGAATGGGGTCACGCCAGACCTCTCGGAACCCAACGCCTGCTGCGGCGGCCGCTTGCACCGCCTCCCGGTCGGTCCGGTGTCGATGGTCACCACGACCCTCCTGAATGCTGGCGACAAGCTGGCCTGCGGTCAGTTCCTCGCGGGGCTTCCCAAACTGGACACGACCGCCTGGCAGACGCGCACGCTCGACGAGTTCCTGGACGCACACGCCCCGCGGCCCGGGGTGCGCGCGGTGCTGAACGCCTACGTCCGCCTTGCGACGTATACACACGCCAGTGACAGAGTGAGCGCGGGATTCGCGCTGGACCAGCTGAAGCTCGCCCTCGATGGCGGCGTGGAATACCTGCATGGAGGCTGGTCGAGTCTGATCGAGTCGCTCAGCGAATGCGCCGCCCAGGAGGGCGTGGACATCCGTAGAGACGCGCGGGTTCGCGCGCTGGTCCCAGCTGGGCCGGATCGGTCGCAGGTCGAGCTACTGCTGCGAAACGGCGAGCGAATCGAGGCCGACGTCGCGATCCTCGCCACGAGCCCCGCGGAAGCCATGCGGCTGCTTCCCTCCGAAGCCGGCGAGCTCCTGCGGCAGACCCCCGGCCTCGAGACTCCGGTGCGCGCCGCTTGCCTCGAGATCGGGCTGCGCGAGCTGCCCAGGTCGAGCGCTACGTTCGCGCTCGGCATCGATCGCCCGACCTATGCCTCGTTGCACTCTCAGGCGAGCGGCCTGGCTCCCCAAGGCGGGGCCAACTTTCAGCTGGCACGCTATCTGAAGCCTGGAGAGAGCATGGATCGCAGTGAAGTCCAGCTCGAGCTGGAGAATCTGCTCGAGCTCCTCCAGCCCGGCTGGCGGCCACTCCGAGAGGTCGAACGGCTACTGGTCGACGTGCCGGTGTCCCACCTTTTGCCTCTGGCAGAAGCCGGCGGACTCTCCGGGCGCCCAGCAGTGGACGAGCTCGCGAAGGCTTGTCCGCGCGTCCTGCTCGCCGGAGACTGGGTCGGCTCGGAAGGCTGGCTCGCGGATGGGAGCTTGGCGAGCGGCCAGCGAGCGGGAGAGCTCGCCGCAGAGCGGACGCGCGAATCGCATACTCGAGGGCGCCAGCTTGCGCACGGGTGACGAGGCTCCTGAGCCCGAGGGCCCAGCAGGGGAACGCAGCGCGGACGAGAGCGGCGCGCGGAACGTGCTGGAATCGGAGCCGGAAGCTGCGGCCGAGGGGCTCGCGCGCGCTTTCCAGGGTGAGCGAAACCTGCTCCTCCGGCTGCTCTACCAGCTCACCGGATCCGCAGTCGATGCGGAGGATCTGCTGCAGGCCACTTTCGAGCGAGCGCTGTCGCGTCCACCTCGGGATCTGCGCCGACCCTGGCGCCCCTGGCTCGTTCGGGTCGCCATGAATCTGGGACGTGACCACCTGCGCAGGCGGCGCAGACGCGCCTACAGCGGCCCGTGGCTGCCCGCGCCGATCGACACGTCAGCGGGCGGCGCACCTCCTGGCAGCGAGCTCACCGCAGACGCACGCGATCCGGGCGCGTCGCAGGTGCCCTGGGAGCCGGCCGAGCCCCGCAGTACCGAAGGCCGCTACGAGCTCATGCAGCACGTATCCTATGCATTCCTCGTCGCGCTGGAAGCCCTGACTTCGACACAACGTGCGGTGCTGCTGCTGCGAGATGTGCTCCAGTACGACACCAAGGAGACAGCGTCGGCGCTCGACCTTGGAGAAGCCAACGTGCGCCAGCTGCTCTCGCGTGCGCGTCGAGCGCTGCAAGCCTTTCGCGCGTCCGACCGGGTTCAACCACGCGCTGGAGACGCGCGCGCAAAGCAGCTGCTCGAGCGCTTCCTCGCCGCGATCGCGAGCAGTGACATCCGCGCACTCGAGTCGCTGCTCACCGAGGACGTGGTGCTGCGGACCGATGCGGGCGGTGAATTCCATGCAGCTCGGGTTCCGGTCGTCGGGCGCTCGAAGGTCGCGCGCTTCTATATCAACATCGCGCGCCGCGCACCGCGAACTCGGGTCGAGCTGCGCGAGCTGAACGGCGGCCTCGCCTACGTCACCCAGTTCGACGGAGGTCTAGCTGGGATCGCACCACGGGCCGTCTCGATCGCACTGCTCTCGCCAGACGGCCGCATCGCCGAGATCTGTTCGATCCTCTCCTCGGAGAAGCTGTCACAGGTCGTGCGCCTTGGCGAAGCGGGAGTGAGTCGGTTGGGCCCCGGCTGATCTGGTAGACTGCGCCCATGTCCTCGCCCCCCGGAAGACCCACAGAGCTGGATCGCGACAAGCTGAATCAGACGACCTTTCTCGTATTCGGAGCGCTCTCCGGAGCGGTGACCTCCGCGATGATCCATCTCGGGGATCGACTCGGTCTGTTTCGAGCTCTCGCTGGAGCAGGTCCGCAGACCAGTCACCAGCTGGCGAAGGCGACGGACCTGCACGAGCGCTGGGTACGCGAGTGGATGCAGCAGCTCGGAGCGGCGCGGATTCTCGACTACGTAGGAGATGGAGCCTTCGAGCTGGCTGCCGAGGCAGCATGCGTGCTCGCCGACGAAGAGCATCCCGGATTCGGCTGTGGACCGTTCGCGGCTCTGCCCTCGAACATCGGCGTGCTCGATCGAATCGCGGAATCCTTTCGCACGGGTCTCGGGCTGCCGTACGACGCGTTCGGGCGCGAGGGGGCGGTTGGGATCGAGCGAGGCTTCGCTCCATGGTTCCGCAGCCAGTTGGTCCCGCGCGCCTTGCCGAAGGTGCCGGGCGTCTGCGAGGCCCTCGAGCGCGGGGGCGAAGCGGCGGACGTGGGCTGCGGCTCCGGCGTCGCGCTGATCGAGATGGCCAAGGCCTTCCCCGCCAGCCGCTTCCATGGCTACGACATCTCCTGCCACGCGCTCGAACGCGCGCGCAGCAAGGTCGCCGAGGCGGGACTCACGAACGTCGAGCTGCATGACCCGAGCCGCGAGCCACTGCCGACCACGCCCCGCTTCGATCTCGTCACGACCTTCGACTGTCTCCACGACATGACCGACCCTGCCGCGGTGATCCGCCAGATCCGCGCCTCGCTGCACCCCGACGGGCATTGGCTCATCTGTGATATCAAGGCGCATCCGACCTACGAAGAGAATACACAGCGCAATCCGATGGCGGCCCTGATGTACGGATTCTCCGTACTCTCCTGCATGTCGTCCGCCCTGTCCGAGCCCGGCGGCGCCGGCCTCGGAACCCTTGGACTCCACGCCGATCTGGCTCGAGAGCTCGCGGAGGAGGCCGGGTTCGGTCGCTTCGAGCGCCTGGACATCGAACATCCGATCAACGCATTCTACGTCGCGCGCCCGTAGGCCCTTCTCACGCCCACGGGTACTCAAGCCAGCCCTCATTCCCTACCCTACGATGCTTGCGCTGCACGCTTCGCACACGCCCGCTTCGCAGAGTCGTAGTGCGATCCCCTTCGTTCGGCGTTCACAGATACGTTCAACAGCGGTCGCGTGCAGTCCCAAAGGTCGTCCTGCGCGAGCCGACCTGCGCGAACCAACGGGAGGGTAGTCCGTGCTCGTTGCCGTAAATCCAGCCACCGGCGAAGTCGTACGAGAGGTGCCCGAAGAGTCGGCGAAGAAGGTCGAAGCCAAGCTCGGCGCAGCGCGCGCGGCCTTCCTGCGCTGGCGCACGACGGAGTTCTCGGAACGCAGCGAGCTCATGCGACGCGTGGCGACGGCGCTTCTCGCGGAGGTGGATTCACTGGCCGCGCACATGACCGACGAGATGGGAAAGACCCGACGGGAGGCTCGCAGCGAGATCGAAAAGTGCGCGCGCACCTGTGAGCACTTCGCGGAGCACGCTGCCGCCTATCTCGCGGAGGAACCGCTCGCTTCGGATGCGACCCGGAGCTACGTGCAGTACCTACCGCTTGGCACGGTTCTCGGCATTCTGCCCTGGAATTCGCCGTTTTGGCTGGCGTTTCGTGTGTGTGCCCCGGCGCTCATGGCGGGCAACACGTGCCTCATCAAGCACGACCCTCACGTTCCGGGATGCGCCCAAGCACTCGCAGACGTGTTTCGGCGCGCTGAGGCACCAGAGGGACTCGTACAGATCCTGCTGATCGGCAACGAGAAGACGCATCAGGTGATTCGTGACCCACGCGTTTCCGCCGTCTCCTTTACGGGATCGACCGCCGCGGGGCGTTCCGTCGCCGCCCGCGCTGCTGCAGAGATCAAGCCCGCCGTGCTGGAGCTGGGTGGCTCCGATCCGTGTCTCGTCTTTTCGGATGCGGATCTGCACGAGGCCGCCCGAATCGCGTGCCTCTCTCGCATCATCGCCACCGGGCAGTCCTGCATCGCTGCCAAGCGGATTCTGGTCGAGTC
This sequence comes from Pseudomonadota bacterium, assembly GCA_003247575.1. Classification (GTDB taxonomy): domain Bacteria; phylum Myxococcota_A; class UBA9160; order SZUA-336; family SZUA-336; genus SZUA-336. The sequence continues at coordinate 150,142 of QJZC01000021.1, read as the reverse complement.
CTCGGTTCACGACGAGTTCGTATCCCTGTTGCAGATGGAGCTCGAGAAGTTGGTCCAGGGAGACCCCACGCGCGAAGAAACCGACGTCGGACCGATGGCGCGGCAGGATCTTCGCGCGAACCTCGATCGGCAGATCCAGGAGAGCATCGCGCTCGGAGCACAGTGCCTCCTCGGGGGAAAGCTTCCCGAAGGCCCGGGGAGCTTCTACCCGATCACCCTGCTGACCGAGGTTACGCCCGAGATGCCCGTATTCCGTGAAGAAACCTTTGGCCCGGTCGCGGTGGTCACCCGCTTCGAGAATGAAGCAGAGGCCATCCAGCTGGCGAATCAGAGCGACTACGGGCTGGGCGGCAGCGTGTGGAGCAGCGCCGAACGAGGGGAGGCCATCGCGAGGCAGCTCGAGACTGGCCAGGTCTCGGTCAACGGGATCGTCAAGACGGATGCGCGCCTGCCGAGCGGAGGGATCAAGCAGTCGGGCTACGGCAAGGAGCTCGGTCCACAGGGGATCCGCGAGTTCGTGAATACGCAGCAGATCTGGGTCGGACCGTCCCGCTAGTCACACGACCCCTAGAGGAGGAGCTTCCATTGGATATCTTCGAACGACGCGAAAGCCAGGTCAGAGCCTATTGCCGCACCTATCCTACCGTCTTCACACACGCCAAGAACGCCAGAATCTCGGATCGCAGCGGGCGTTCGTACGTCGACTTCTTCGCGGGAGCCGGAGTGCTCAACTTCGGCCACAACAATGAGCGCATCAAGCAGGCTCTGATCGACTATCTGCAGGCCGACGGCGTCGTTCACAGTCTCGACATGTACACCGAAGCCAAGGAGCGGTTCCTCGAAGCCTTCGAGCGTACCTTGCTCGAGCCACGACAGCTCCCACACCGCATCCAGTTCCCGGGCCCCACGGGTACGAACGCCGTAGAGGCGGCTCTCAAGCTCGCGCGCAAGGCCACCGGCCGAACCTCGATCGTGGCATTCACGGACGGATTTCACGGCATGACGCTCGGAGCCCTCGCCTGTACCGGAAACGGCGTCCACCGCAGCGCAGCGGGCGTCAGCCTCGATCACGTACACCGCGTCCCATTCGATGGCTACCTGGGCGAAGGAGTGGACACGCTCCTCCCTCTACGGCGCGCGCTGGCCGATCCGTCGAGCGGCCTGACGCCGCCCGCCGCGTTCATCCTCGAGACGATCCAGGCCGAGGGTGGGGTGAACGTCGCCCGGCCCGAATGGCTCCGACAGGTTCGCGAGCTCGCACGCGAGTACGGGAGCCTCTTCATCATCGACGACATTCAGGTAGCGTGCGGACGTACCGGCTCTTACTTCAGCTTCGACGGACTCGACCTCGACCCGGACGTGGTCCTACTCGCGAAGGGTCTCGGAGGCTACGGCACCCCCATCTCGGCACTGCTGATCAAGCCCGAGTGCGACGTCTGGGCTCCCGGAGAGCACACCGGGACCTTCCGAGGGCAGGGGTTGTCGTTCGTCGCAGGCACGGAAGCACTCCGCTACTTCGAGAACGACGACCTCTGTGCAGAAGTGCGGCGCAAGGGCAGCCACACACACGAGCAGCTTGCAAAGCTCGTGCAGAAGCACTCGGATCGCGGGTTCGCATTGCGCAGCAAGGGGATGATTCACGGCCTGGACCTCGGCGACGGCAGCCTCGCATCGCAGGTTACGCAGGCCGCCTTCGAGCGCGGGCTCGTGATCGCACCCTGCGGCCCAGGCGGCCGGGTGATGAAGGTCATTGCGCCACTCACGATCGAGGAGGCCGAGCTGGACGAGGGCCTCGGAATCCTCGAGACCGCGCTCGACGCGACATTGGCGAATGCCTGAGGACTCGCTCTCTGTGACCGGCACAACCAGAACAGAGGTTCAGCAGATGAAACTGCGTGACGACATGACCTTCGCTCCAGAGGAATATGAGCGCCGCTTGGGGGAACTGCGCGAGCGCATGCAGGAGCGCCGGCTCGATACGGTGGTCATCAGCGATCCCGAGAACCTGATGTACCTCACGGACTACCAGACCACCGGCTATTCCTTCTACCAGGCGCTCGTGATCCCACTCGAGAGAAAGCCCTTCATGATCACGCGCCAGATGGAGGAGTCCAACGTCACGGCGCGCACCTGGGTAGAGATCACGCGCCCATACAGCGATACGGGCGACGCCATTCAGATGCTACACAGCGCCCTGCGCGAGTTCGGCCTCGACAGCGGAACCATCGGCTATGAGCGAAACAGCTACTTCTTTCCCGCTTATCAGCAGGATCGGTTTCGCACCGCTTTCGATCAGGGTCAGATCATGGACTGCTTCGGGATCGTGGAAGAAGGTCGGGTGTGCAAGTCCGAAGCCGAGATCGCGATCATGCGACGTGCGGCGGAGGCGACCGAGGCAGGCATGCAGGCGGGCTTCGCGACGATCGCCGAAGGGGTCACCGAGAACGACCTCGCTGCCGAGATCTGCAGTGCGATGTTCCACTCGGGCGGAGAGTACCCGGCGGTGCTCCCCTATGTCACCAGTGGCCCACGTAGCATGATCGGACACGCGACCTGGGAAGGGCGCAAGCTCCAGGCCGGCGAGCACGTCTTCCTCGAGGTCGGTGGCTGCTACCGCCGCTACCACACGGCGATGATGCGAACGGCGATACTCGGCGAGCCCAACGCAGCGATGCGGCGTGCAGAAGCGCTCATGCTCGAGGCGCTCGACGAGGTTCATCGCATCATGCGCCCGGGACTGACGGTGGCCGATCTCGACAATGCCGTGCGGCAGATCATCTCCTCGAACGAGGTCGACGCGATTCTGATCACGCGGGCGGGCTACTCGATCGGGATCGCCTTCCCTCCGAGCTGGGACGAGGGCTACATCCTGAGCGTCAAGGGCGGGGATCCAACGGTACTCAAGCCTGGGATGACCTTGCACATCATCCCGTGGATGTGGGGCGTCGAAGGGGACAAGACGTGCGGGATCTCCGATACGATCCTCGTCACGGACACCGGATGCGAGTCGTTCTTCAAGCTCGAGCTGGGATTCCACGTGAAGTAGGCATCGGGGCGGCGAGGTCTCCCGCACCTTCGCAATCCATTCGGATCAGACTGCAGCGATGGCCACGACTGCGATCGCGTTGTTCGTCGCGTGCAGCATGATGGGCGCAAGTAGCCCGCCGCTGCGCAGGCGAAGCCAACCGGCCAACGCGCCCAGCGCGAAAAGCGGCACGAAGCGCAGCGGGTCCTGGTGCATGGAAGCGAAGACGGCCGCTTGCAGCAGGTTCGCGACCGGAAAGTTGATATAGCGGGACAACGCGCGCAGGCCGATCTCCCGAAACAGCAGCTCCTCGGAGAGTGGTGCCGCCACCACTACCACCCCGACGAAGGCGGCCAAGCCGTACTCGCGGAACAGGGCAACGACGACGTCCTGCGAGCTGATCGACGCGATCGAGAAGCCGAGCCCCGAAAGAGCAGCGAAATTCAGCACGGATATGCTCAAGACCAGCAGGCTCGCCAGAGCACCCAGCGCCACGCTCCGAGCGGGTGACCAGAAAGACCGCGTCCAACCGACCAGATCCGACCGCCTCAGCATACAGAGCATCGCGAGCAGACCGAGCGGAGCCGACACGAGGGTGACCCGCGCCCACACCAGTGGATCGTTGGGCGTGGACTCCGTCGGACCGAAGTAGCCTGCGAGCAGCTCGTAGCTCATGACCCAGGCGGCTGCGAGCTCCAGCGACGCAAGCACACCGACGGCGAGCCACAGGTGGGAGAGGCCGAAGCGGCGCTGTCGAGCGAAGTCTTCCCGGTGGCGTCTCCCATTGAGCAGTCCGATGTAGTGAATTGGAAACAGAACGATGGCGCCAGCGACGAATCCGATCGCGAGAAACCCGAGTAGCGCGCCGAGACCGAGCAGGTCGCGGAGGTCGAAGGGAAGATCCGGAGCTCGCATGAACAGGTCAGCACGCCGACGCAACAGGGGATCGGACTGGAAGCCGGTGTCCCGAAGCGCGCGATAGCTCGCGAGCGCTTGTTCGCTGGATCCGTAGTCGAGCTCGAACGCATAGCGCTCACGAAGGATCTCACCCGTGAGCCACGGCAGCTGCTCGGCAGCCTGAGCGAACATCGTACGCGCACGGTCGGACTGACCTGCGCCCGCGAGTGCGCGCGCGTACGAGAGCCGATTGAGATAGGTTCCCTCTCGCGCAAGCGCATCGAAGATGCTCACCGCCGCGGGAGCGTAGCCGAGCTCGAACAGCATGGTCGCCGCCTCGATCCGCACCTGAGGATCGCGCAGCTGGTCTACCGACCCGAGCAGCAGCTCCGCTGCGGCGTCTGGGGCGCTCTTGCGCAGGGCAGCGGCAGCGATGGTTGCGAGCTGGCGACGATCATCGAACGCCATGGCCCGACGCGCGAACTCCGAGGCTCGATCCGGATTCGAGAACTGCAGCTGCCGAGCAGCGTACTCGAGGATGTCGGCGCGCTGCGCATTGCTGAAGGGCGACGGCGCCAACACGAGCAGCTCCTCGGCGTAGCGAGCTGCGGTCTCGCCGAAACGCTGCTCGAGTTCGAGGATCTTCACCTCGGGAGAGTCGGCATAGCGTCGGCCCAGATCGAGCATGCAGCGCTCGAAGGCAGCCTCCCGCGGACTGGTGGTCTCGATCTCCTCGAGCGCCGCCCGCTGGATGAAGCGGCAGCGCTCGACGGCGATCGCAGCCCTGCTCGGGTCACGACGGAGCTCAGCCTCGTAGTCCGCGAGAATGCGAACGAACTCGCGCTCCCCTGCCTGGTTGAGCTGCGCGATGCACGCCTCGTGGCTGCGCAAGCTCCCCGGTCGACAGCCGGCGGTCGCCGGTCCCTGTCCCGCAATCGCGCGGAACACCACATCCTGTTCATCGTCGAGCGCCGGGGCCATGGACTGGACCCGCGAGGTGGAAGCGAGACGCGCGGGCAGCCTGCTCGGCTCCGCGGTCACCTCACTCGCCAGCACGCAGGCGAGCACAGCCGACACGGTCAGCAGTCGGACCAGAGGGCTGACCACGGAGATGCGGCTGGCTCGCTCCATCAGAGTCTCCGATGCGGGATGAATCGTCGCGAGCCGCTAGTGTACTGCTCTCCACGTGTAGAGTTCGAGGAGCTTTCGTTTCCAGTGAACCAAAAGGTTTGGTACGGCAGGCATTTCCTGCCCGTTGCTGCAGCTCGAGTGCGCGCGACCCTCAGAACAGGTCGATCGACCCAATACGGTGCTGCGGGCTGAGTGCCCCTCGAGCCACCAGCACCTCATACTGGAACGTGCAGTTGCGGCCGTGATCCTTCGCGTAGTAGAGCGCCCGGTCGGCGCGCTCGAGGATTGCGGGGGGATAGTCCATCGGAGCGATCGCTGCGAACCCAACGCTCGCGGTAACCGTGCCGATCTCGTGAAAGAGGTGTTCCGCCAACGAGATCCGAAAGCGCTCGAAGACATGGAACGCCATCTCCGCCGGGATGGGTTCGAGAATCACCACGAACTCCTCACCACCGAAGCGGAACAGGAGGTCGGTCTTGCGAAAGCTCGCCCGCAGCTTTTGAGCCACGGTGAGCAACACCTCGTCCCCATAGGCGTGGCCATAGGTATCGTTGATGCGCTTGAAGTGGTCCAGATCGAGGATTCCCAGCCAGGCGCGCGTATCGGGGCCGGGCTCCTGACGGCGCGGGTTCTCGCTCGTGTTGGATACAGGTCTGCGCCGCTCCCGCTGAAGCTTGAGCAAGCGCGTGAGCTTCTCTTCGAAGGTTCGCCGATTGAACAGCCCTGTGAGCTTGTCCCGCGCACCCTCGTCGAGCAGAGCGAGGTAGTTGCCGAAGACCGCGAGGAAGCCCTGCACCAGGGAGCACTCCGCAGCGGAAAGCTCGACAGCCACGCGGATCTCGAGCACGCCGAGCGCCTGGCCAGCCGACAGGATCGGAAACAGGTGACGCGTACCCTCCTCGTCTGACGATGTGCCGCTCACGCGCTCGACCATGGGAACGGCGGCGTGCATGCACTCCCCCAAACTATCGTCACCCAGGCTCGGCCTCGGCTCCAGATCCCACTGCTTCTGAACTCCGCCCGGCACATCGTCGGACTCGAAGAATCGCAACTCGATCGACTGCTCGAGCTGGCCGCGCTGAGCGTCCGTCACCTCGTGCATGCGGATCCAGTCGGCCGTGGTGAGGCTGACGATCGTCTCCAGCACACTGACCGCGAGCGCATCCGCATCGCGCTCACGCGTGAGCCGAATGACCGACGCCAGGACAGGATTGAACAAGCGAGCCTCCCGTTCTCGCGCAACCGAGGCGCATTCGCCTGACAGCTCCAAAGCCAGCAGGTCCAGCGCCGAATGCGCCCGACTCGGACTCGCGGCAGTGAACACCGCTTCCGTACCCTCGGGAAAGCGCGTGCCGGAGTTTAGTCTTCAGGAAGCGTGGTAGGCATTGGCTTGCAACGTGTACAGTGACGCGTATTGCCCGCCCTGCCTCAGTAGCTCTCGGTGGGATCCATGCTCGACCACGCGGGCCCCGTCGAGGACTACGATCTGATCCGCCATGCTCACCGTGCTGAAGCGGTGGGAGACGAGCAGGGTGATGCACCCCTCGGCGCCGCGTTCGCGGGCGGCCACCGCGTAGCGTTCGAAGAGCGCATGCTCGGTCTCTGCATCGAGTGCCGCGGTCGGCTCGTCGAGAATCATCAGCAGAGGTGCTCGGCGCATGAATCCACGCGCGAGCGCCAGCTTCTGCCACTGCCCGAAGCTGACCTCGACGCCACCTGGCCAGGCCGGTCCCAACTGCGTCTCCATGCCCTGGGGAAGCCCCTGCAAGAGCTCGCCCGCACCCGCCCGGTCGGCGGCGGCCCGTACGACCTCGTCGCAATCCATGCGTGGCAGATCACCGACACCGATGCTCTGACGCGCGGGGTACTCGAAGCGGAAGAAGTCCTGGAACGCGCCGGAAATGCGCTCGCGCCAGACCGCGGCAGGCATGCGCGCGAGTGACTGACCGTCGACCTCGATGTGTCCGTACGTGGGTTCGTAGAGGCGACACAGGAGCTTGATCAGAGTGGTCTTGCCCGCCCCGTTCTCTCCGACGATGGCTACGACACTGCCGGGCTCGAAGGTCAGGTCCACGTCCTCGAGCACCTGTCGCTCGGTTCCGGGATAGCGAAAGCCGACCCCCTCGAACCGGATCGCCCGCTCGAGACGCTCCGGCACCGGAAGGTCCGCGGATTGCGTCTCCGCCTTGGCGTAGTCCTCGAGCCAGGCGAGGCGGCGCGACCCGTCCAGCCAGATTCCGCGCAAGAATCCGATCTCTCCCACCGTTGCCGCGACGTATCCAGACAGACGGCCCCCTGCCGCCAGCAGCAGCAATACGGATCCCGCGGATCCACTGATGCCGTAGACGACGAAGACCACCGCGCTCACGAAACCCACGCCGAACAGCGACCAACCGAGACAGTACCAGAGCGCCGTGGTCCAGCGCGCTGCGGAAACCCCCGCGTACCAGCGCTCCCAGGCCTGGCGACGCTCGCGCAGCAGGCGCGGGGCCAGGCCCGCAGCGCGCACCTCCTTCGCCTGGAGAGGCCCCGTCGCGGTCTCGAAGGCGTGACGCGCGAGCCGCTTCGCCGATGCACCCACCTCTTCTGCGTTTCGCTCGACCCCGGGACGCCAGGCCGACACCAGCACCGCAGGAAGCGCAAAGGCTCCGAGCAGCGCGAGCGCAGGGTGGATCGAGATCAGCAGGATCAAGGTGACACCGAGGCGCAGGAACCAGCCAGCGGTCGAGAACAGCGACATGTACATGTGATCCAGGACGAAGACCTGGTCTCGCAGGATCGCCAGACGATCGAGCAGCTCCGGTCGCTCGTGGTGCGCGATGCTCGGGATAGACCCGAGCAGCTCGGCTACCTGCGACTCCAGTGCGATGGTGACCCGATCGCGAAACCGTCGCTGGATCCGATCACTTACGATGCGCAGCAGCCAGGTCAGCACGACGGATCCCGCTAGCAACGCACACGCCAACGTGACCACCGGTCTACTTCCGGCCAGCACGCCATCACCGAGCAGCTTGAACCACAGCGCAAGCAACGCGTCGGGCAGGGCAGCCAAGAGCGCCAACCCAGCGGACACGGAGAGCAGCATCGGCTCGGCTCGGTACCCGCGCACGAGCGCACGCCACATCGCGGGAATCGCCGCAGGCAGCCGATCTTCGGGCGCTACGCGCGCTGCCGCGGGACTCAGCGCAACCATGCGACGCCACCTGCCATCATGTCCGGCGTTCCGGCAGGGTCGGCGCTCCCGAAACCTCGGGGCGCTCGAAGCGCGCCGCCTGAAGCTCGAACATCTCGCAGTATCGCCCGTTCTGCTCCATCAGCTCCGCGTGGGATCCGAGTTCGACCACTCGGCCGTGCTCGAGCACGCAGATGCGGTCGACGTGTCGCACCGTCGAGAAGCGATGCGAGATCAGAATCGTCGTGGCGTCCTGCGTCGCGCCGAGCAAGCGATCGAAGATCTCACTCTCTCCACGAACGTCGAGCTGGGCCGTGGGCTCGTCGAGCAGCACGACACCCGCTCCCAGCGAGACCGCACACAGTGCACGGGCCAAGGCGACGCGCTGCCACTGCCCACCCGATAGGTCGGTCCCCCCCGGATACCCGCGCGCCAGAATCGTCTCGAGCGAGGCGAGCCCTCGGGCACCCGCCTGCTCGAGTGCTGCCAGGACTTTCGCCTCAGGAGCGCCTCTGGGCGCCACATTGTCCCGCAGTGGCAACTCCAACCGCAAGAAGTCCTGGAATACGACTGCCAAGCGATCGCGCCATTCCTCGACGTCCCATGTTTCGAGGGGCTCGCCGTCGATCTCGATCGAGCCCGTCTCCGGGTCGTACAGGCGACACAGCAGCTTCGCCAAAGTGGTCTTGCCGGCACCGTTCTGCCCCACGATGGCGAGCGACGTACCCCGCGGAACGTGCAGGCTGAAGCCACTCAACACCGGCGCAGCAGCCCCCGGGTAGCGGAAGCTGACATCGCGGAAGCGGATCTCGTGCGCGCCTGCCGCCGCCGCCCGAGGTGCGGCCGGCTCGCCCGGCGCGAGGCCCCCCGAGGCGCGAGGTACTGCGCGAGCATGCGCAACGGAAACGCGCGCATCCGAGACGCGCGAATCGGAGACGCGCGAAAGAGCGCCGCGGTCTCGCATCGCAGGCTCGAGACGTTTCACCGCGCCCGCGGGTGCGCTCGCGCTGTCGAGCGCCCAGGACAATCCGCCGAACGCGATCAGGCTGGCTCCCACGGCAGCGGAGGCAAAGGTCACCACCTGATCGATCGACAGCGCTCCCGCGACCACGTCTTGCGCCATCGCGCCGAAGACCACCAGATTCGCGAGCAATACGATCGCCACACTCGTCGTGAGTGAGCGCTCGCGCAGGCGCGTGGCCTCCCAACGCAGATCGAACAGACGCGTCCGGTAGGCACGAAATCCATCCAACACCCAGGAGACCAGACCGAACAGGCGCAGCTCCTTCGCCGCGGGGGCATCGACCGCCAGGCGAAACGCGTAGTCCGCGTAGCGCTGTGCCTGTCTCACTTCTGTCGTGTTTCGGTCTCGATAGACCCCGCTCTCGCGCAGCAACCACTGGGTGGAGAGCCAGGCGCCGCCGACCAGAAACGGGGCCCACCAGCGGTAGGCGGCGAGCACCGCCGCAGACGAGATCCCAGCCACCAGCTCGACCAGACCGGAGGCGACGAAGTCCATCGATATGGAGAGGGGCGGCGCGGTGATCCCGAGATCGAAGTCGCGCGCCATCGTCAGATCCTGACGTAGCTCGGCATCCTCGAGATGCGCGACTCCCGCCGGCTCTACGCAGCTCTGTGTGAGTCGCTCGTACAACCAAGACGCCATACGGCTCCCCAGGTTGGCGCTGACCGCATGATGCAGTGGCCCGAGGGTCTGCAGCAGCACGAACACCACTCCCACGAGCGCGAGCGGAGCGAGCAGGGAGTCCCCACGGTCCACTGCCCCCACCAGCGCACCGATGGCGATCGCGAAGAGTGCGGGCAGTCCCCCGCGCAGCACGAGCAAGGTCCACCACGCTGCCGCCAGACCCGACGAAGCCCGCGCCAGCTCGGCGAAGAAGATCCACTCGTCACGTCCGCGCAGTCTGAAAGACACGCCACGCACTCTAGAAGACACGGACTGGGTTGCTCTCGACACCATGGACCGGACGCTGCCCCGCTCGGCGACTGGCGGCGGGCACCGCTCCCCGCGCGCCCGCAGAGCCCGAGTCTATCAGCCAGCCCCTAGTCTCCTGAGTCAGAAGTTCGCTCCCACTTTCGCGACCGATCCGCTCGGCCTCGCTGCGTTGCACTCGCGCGCCGAATCTACGGATTCGCCTCATCCAATCGATCGCCGATCGATCAAGCAGTTGGACAACGGCGCCGGGCTGCGTCGACAATGGGCAGATGGACGGCCCCGCGCCCGAGCGAGCTGCACCGGATCCGGCGGACTCCGCCGCGGCAGCTGGCCCCGCGCCGGCAGGCGGGCCCCTATCCGATGTGCGCGTCGTCGAGTTTGCCCAAGTGCTCGCTGTGCCCACCTGTGGCCTACTGCTCGCAGACCTCGGAGCGGACGTGATCAAGGTGGAGCCTCCGCGCGGCGATGCCTACCGAGCGAATCAGCCGAGTGGGATTCCGCGCGAGGGGCGCGCCTTCACCATCGTCAACCGGGGCAAGCGCAGCATCTGCATCGATCTCGCCCACCCGGACAGCCGGCAGGTCGTCGAACGCCTGGTGCGCTGGGCGGACGTAGTGCTGGTGTCGTTCAAGCCCTCGGATCTGCTGCGCTACGGCTTGGACTATGCAGCGCTTCGAGGGCTCCGGCCGGACCTGATCTACCTAGAAAACTCCGCTTACGGAAACGAAGGTCCTGCGGGAGAGGACGGCGGATATGACGTGGTCGTTCAGGGAATGTCCGGAACCGGATCGCTCTCGAGCGCGAGCGCGGGGGGGACGCCGCGCTTCGTGCAGCCCGCCTACGTCGACGTGAGCACCGGATTCCTGGCTGCACTCGGCGTGGTGAGCGCGTTGCGGCACCGCGACCGGACCGGCTGCGGACAGCGCGTTCACACCTCGCTCCTGTCCACCGCCCTGGCACTGGGGAGTTCGCTCGTACACCAGTTCCGCGATCTCGATCAGAGACGTGAGCAGGAGCTGCGTTCCGAGCTTGCGGAGCTTCGTGAGCGAGGCGAGCCGTTCGAGGTGCAACAGGAGCGCTTCTACGAACGCGCCCAGCCCGCAACTCGGGGCAACGTCTACTACCGGCACTTCCGCACCGCCGATGGATACATCTCCGTGGGCTGCCTGTCGCCCGCGCTGTACCGGAAGCTACGCGCGGCCACCGGCCTCGAGGATCCACGACTCGAGGCCGGCTTCGACGCCGAGAGCGCAGCGGGGCGAGCGGAGCTCTCGGCCTTCGAGCGGCGCGCGGAACAGCTGTTCGCGAGTCGGACGACCGCGACCTGGCTAGAGCAGCTGCGCCAGCATGGCGTGCCCTGCGGTCCGTTCTCCTTTCCACACGAAGTGATGGACGACCCTCAAGTGAACGCCAACGGCTACTTGATCGAGCTCGAACACCGTCGGCTCGGACCCTATCGCACGTTCGCCCCACCCATCCGCTTCGACGCGACGCCCAGCCGAGCGAAGAGCGCCGCCCCAGCGCTCGACGCGGATCGCGAGTCCGTGCTCACCGAACTCGGCTACTCCAGCCTGGAGATTCGCGATCTGTCGAAGCGAGCGGTCGTCGGAGAGCGAACGCATCGACCGAGGAGCTCCGATGCCTGAACCGTCCAGCTCCCGTTCGTTACGACTGCAGACACTACGACCGATGAGACCACGACTGCAGCTGCGCGTCGCCTTGGCGCTACGCGCTCGGCAGGACCGACGAAGGAATTCATGATGCCCGAATTCGACCACATCAAGGTAGAGCCGACGAGCGGAGTGCTCGGCGCGGAGGTCAGCGGGGTCGACCTCGCACACGTCGACGACGCCCATTTCGAGGAAATCTACCGGGCCTGGCTCGAGTATCAGGTGTTGTTCTTCAGGGACCAACGCCTCGATCCAGGCCAGCAGACGCAGCTGGCTGCGCGCTTCGGCGAGCTCGACGTCTACCCGTTCATGGAGCCGCTCCCGGGCTATCCCCACGTGATCCCGATCGTCAAAGAGAAGCACACGCGGTCGAACTTCGGAGGTGGCTGGCACTCCGACATGTCCTACACGGAGCGGCCTCCCAAGGCGACGATGCTCTACGCGGTCGAAGTTCCCACACATGGCGGCGACACTCTGTTCGCGAGCATGACGGCGGCGTACGAGGCGCTCTCCGCTGGCATGCAGCAGATGATCGGGGGGCTCCGTGCGGTATTCTCCGCTACGAAGGTTCACGGCGCGAGCGGCTACTACCAAAACGCCGATCACCCCATGGCGATGAAGAAGAACGAGGCGCAAGAGAGCGCGCGTTTCTTGCACCCCGTCGTGCGCACGCACCCCGAGACCGGGCGCAAGGGGCTCTTCCTCGATGCGCCCCACGTCGACCGCTTCGAGAACATGCGCACCTCGGAGAGCCTGCCACTCATGAACTTCCTATGCGAGCACGCGACCTCACCCCAGTTCACCACGCGCTTCCGCTGGCGCGCGGGATCGCTCGCCATATGGGACAACCGCTCAGTTCAGCACTATGCGCTGAACGACTACCCCGGGCAGCGCCGCGAAATGCGCCGCATCACGATGAAGGGGGACGTGCCGGCATGAGCACAGCACGAGCAACGCGCAAGGTCGCGTGGGCCGCAGGTGAGGATACGTCCCCCGAGGTGATGCTTCCCAGCATCGAACTGCTGGGGCGACTCGGGCTACCGATCGAGTGGACCCGCCTGCAAGTGGGCGAGGACGGGCAGCGGGCGTACGGCCGGCGCTTCCCGGACGCCGCGCGCGCGGCCATCGACACTTCGGATGCAACGTTCTTCGGTTCCACGAGCGGTGCCAGCGCTCCGGCACTCTTCTACCTGAGATGGGGGAAGGGAACCTACGCAAACGTGCGTCCGGTTCGGTGGTTTCCCGGTGTGAAGAGCCCCTTGGCCGATCCCAAGGGGATCGACATGCTGATCGTACGCGAGAACCTCGAGGACATGTACGTCGGGATCGAGGGCGAGGTGGACGAGCTCGCCCCGCTGGAACTCGAGAGTCGCTACGCCCGGCGAAGCTTGTCGAGCTACAGCCCCGCGCGCTACGCCCTCAAGGTGCTGAGTGAAGCCGGCAGCCGGCGCGTACTCCGCTTCTCGTTCGAGCTCGCGCGCCGTCGCAAGGAGCAGGGATTCGCAGGCAAGCTGACACTTGGCACCAAGCACAACATGCTTCCGCGTAGCGACGGCTTCTTTCGCGAGATCGCGCTCGAGCTGGCGAGCGACTACCCCGACATCGAGTTCGAGAGCTACATCATCGACGACTTCGGACAGCGCCTGGTGACGCACCCACAAGACTTCGACGTCGTCGCACTCCCGAATCTCTATGGCGACATCTTCTCCGACACCGCGGCGGGCCTGGCCGGTGGTCTCGGACTCGCCGCGAGTGGCTGCTACGGAGACGACTACGCCTATTTCGAGTCCGCGCACGGCACCGCCCCGGATCTGGTCGGCAAGAACTCGGTCAATCCGACGGCAACCCTGCTGTCCGCCGCTCTACTGCTCGATTACCTCGGCTTCCAGAGCGCTTCGGCCGCGCTCCGCGATGCAGTCGAGCAGGTCTACCGCGAGGCGAAGTGCCTGACTCCAGACCAGGGCGGCACCGCCACCACCGAAGCCTTCTTCAGCTCGATCTCCGACAAACTCGTGGGAGCAGACTAGCAGCTAGCTACCACGTATCGACGCACGGTCGCTTCTTCCCAGAGTGGGGCGAGCGGGGTTCGAGTGGTGGCACGGAATCGAGCCCCCGCACGATCCAGCGGCGCGACTCCATCGGGTCGATCACGGCATCGAGCTCGAAGTGCGAGGCGACGTTCACCGCCTTGCCATGCTGGTACGCCGCCTGAACCATCCGTTGAAATTGACGCTCGCGCTCTTCCGAATTCTCGATCGCCTCGAGCTCGCGCCGGAATCCCAGCCGCACCGCTCCCTCGAGCCCCATGCCACCGAACTCTCCGCTCGGCCAGGAGACCATGAAGAGCGGCGTCTTGAAGCTTCCGCCCGCCATGGCCTGCGCGCCGAGTCCGTAGCCCTTGCGCAGGACGATCGAGAAGAAGGGCACGCTCAAGCTCCCCGCCGTCACGAAGAGCCGCGCTGCGTGGCGCACCAAGCCCGTGCGTTCCGCCTCGGGCCCGACCATGATCCCCGGAGTGTCGCAGAGGAACAGGATCGGTAGATCGAAGGCATCGCAGAGCTGCATGAAGCGAGCTGCCTTGTCTGCAGCGGGTGAGTCGATCGCACCCGCCAGATGAAGCGGATTGTTTGCAATCACCCCGAGCGGACGCCCTTCGATCCGAATCAGCGCCGTCACCATGCCGACCCCGAAGTCCCGCCGCAGCTCGAGGACCGAGTCGGTATCGGCCATGATCTCGATCACGTTGCGCACGTCGTAGACGCGCAGCCGGTTCTCCGGGATCACGGAGCGCAGGCGGCGCTGGTCCGGTGCCTCCCAGTCCCGCAGGGCACCCTGAAAGTAGGACAGATAGCGCTTGGCCACCTCTACGGCCTCGGCTTCGTCTTCGACCAGTACGTCGATGACACCGTTTTGTGATTGGACCTCGGACGGCCCGATATCCTCCGGCCGATAGACACCGAGACCGCCACCCTCGATCATGGCGGGCCCCCCCATACCCAGGTTGCTGTTCCGCGTAGCGATTACGACATCACAACAGCCGAGCAACGCGGCGTTGCCTGCAAAGCAGCGCCCGTTCACGAGACCCACCAGGGGCACCAGACCCGAGAGCCGACCGAAGTAGGCGAAGGCAACCGTGTCGAGGCCCGTGACACCCATGGCGTCGGAGTCTCCGGGACGTCCGCCTCCCCCTTCGGCAAATAGAACGAGGGGCAGCCTCCACTGCTCCGCGAGCTCGAACATCCGGTCCTTCTTGCGATGATTCTGCGCGCCCTGCGTTCCCGCGAGCACGGTGTAGTCGTAGGACATCACGATGCAGCGCGATGCCTGGGGACCGAACGCATCTCCGTTGATGCAGGCGAGCCCCGCGAGCAGGCCATCGGCTGGGGTCCGCTCGATCAGCTCTTCGAGGGGGCGTCGCCGGCGCTGGGCCGCAATGACGAGCGCTCCGTACTCGACGAAGCTTCCGCGATCGACCAGATCCTCCAGGTTCTCACGCGCAGTGCGAAATCCGAGCTTGCGACGCCGCGCGACCGCCTCTGGCCTGCTCGCGTCGAGCCCCGCCAGGTGGCGCTCGAACACCTCGGCCAGGTCGGGTCGGATCGCATCGAGATCGACCTCGGACGGCTCCCGCTCGTCCGCAACCGGAATCTCGCCGGGCTCGAGGTCGAAGAGGGGCTGGCCTTGCAGCAAGGTATCGCCGGGCAGCGCATGCACCGCACGCACCGTGCCGCTGTCGCCAGCCGTGAGCACGTGCTCCATCTTCATGGCTTCGAGCACCCCGATCTGGACACCCGCTCGAATCAATTGTCCGGGGGCGAGATCCAGCTGGATCAGCGTACCTTGCAGCGGCGCATGGATGCGCACACAGCCGGGTTCTGGCTCTGGCACGGCCAAGCCGGATGCAGCACGGGACTGCTGACCTCCAGCGTTCGCACTGGCGTTCGCATCGGGCGCAGCGAAGTAGCGGGCTCCTGCGTCGGCGCGCTCAGCGGCGATCCGTCGTGCGTTGCGTTCGACGAGCTGGGTATCCAGGCGGCCCTCTGCAACCTCGGGCAGCTCGAGCAGATTGAGGAGTGCGGGGAGATTGGTCTCGATCCCTTCGATCCGGAATTCCGAGAGCGCGCGCAGCGCTCGTCTCACCACACCGGCAAGGCCAGCTCCGGGATCCGGGGCGTACACGATCAGCTTGGCCAGCAGCGAATCGAAGCCCGGGTTGCTCGCGTAGCCCGCATAGCCGTAGCCGTCGACACGCACACCCGGCCCGGAAGGAGGCTCGTAAGCCGACAGGATGCCCCCGGCGGGAGCCACCGCTCCGTCCGACCGAAAGCTCTCCATGTTCACGCGCGCTTGGAGGGCGACTCCAGTGGGTTCGGGCAGCTGCTCGAGTCCGAGCTCGCCGAGCGATGCGCCCGCCGCGAGCTCCACCTGCAGACGAACCAGGTCGATGCCGGTGACCGCCTCGGTCACGGTGTGCTCGACCTGCAAGCGCGGGTTGGCCTCGATGAACGCAAAGCGGCCGGCCGCGAGGTCGCCAGCATCGACCAGAAACTCGAAGGTGCCCAGGTTGCGATATGCGGCAACCTTCGCGAGCGCGAGCGCTGCAGCCCGCAGATCACGTCGTAGCGCTTCGGGCAAACCTACCGCGGGAGCACTCTCGACGAGCTTCTGGTTCCGGCGTTGCAGGCTGCACTCGCGCTCGAACAGGTGGACCACCCCCCCGTGTACGTCTCCGGCGATCTGGACCTCGATGTGACGTGCCGGCTCGAGCCACTCCTCCGCATAGATCTCCCCCGAACCGAACGCTGCCCGCGCTTCTGAGACACAGCGCTCGAATTCCGAGGCGATGGCCTCGCGCGTGCGAACGAGGCGCATTCCACGTCCACCGCCTCCCGCGACCGCCTTGAGCACCATTCCGCACGCGGGATTCCGTGAAACGAGAGTGTCATAGAATGCCTCCGCAGCCGCGGCGTTCGAGAGCAGTTCGCTCCCCTCGAGCACGGGCACGCCTGCCTGGCGGGCGCATGCACGGGCGCGGACCTTGTCTCCCAGGAGTGCCAGTGCAAGCGGGTCGGGACCGATGAAGCACAGCTCGTGCTCGGCACACTGCCGCGCGAAGTCGGCGCGCTCGCTCAGGAAGCCGTAGCCCGGATGAATCGCGTCGCAATCGTGCTCCAGCGCCAAGCGCACGATCTGCTCCCCATCCAAGTAGGCAGAAGCTCCCCTACCCCGAAGCTGCAATGCGAGATCAGCCTTGCGGACGTGGAGCGAGCGGGAGTCGTCTTCCGAGTACACTGCGACGCTCGCGATCGCCTGGTCGGCGAGTGCGCGCAGGATTCGAACGGCGATCTCACCTCGATTGGCAACCAGGACCCGCTTCAAGCGACGCACCTTCGCTACCTGCGGTGACTCCGGGTTCGGACCTGTGGGATGCATGGCCCGATTCTACTGCTTCAGCCACACCGAGGGGGCGTCCTCACGCAGCTGCGCCCGAGTTGCGACTACCTAGGAGTTCGCGAGAGCGATGATGCGATCGTAGCGCTCGAGGCGCTCGGCTCCGCCCTCCGAGACGCGCCGCGCGTACATCTCCAACTCGGGAAGCTTGCGATTCAGGTACGAGAGGACGATATCCTGACGCGCCTGTTCGGCCGCCGCCTGAGCGAGCAGCTCCGTACCCACGATGGCGATCACCACCATCTCGGCGACCAGACGCGCGCACAGGAGCGCGTAGTTGAAATCTCGCAGCAGTGCCGTCGAGGCATCGTTGATGAGATCGATCGCGAGGCCCACGCGGGCGGCCGCCTCTGCAAGCTCGCCCGATTCGTGTTTCGAGAGCTCTTCCCGCAGCTCTTCGAAGACGATGGCGAGCGCACCACGACCGATCTCCTTGAGCGCGAAGGAGACCTGGATCTCGGAGGTTCCCTCGTAGATGGTCGTGATGATGCCATCCAGGTGGAGCTTGCCCACGTTGGTCTCGCGCATGAACCCGATGCCGCCGTGTACCTGGATCGCCATGCGGGTCACCTCGTCACAGGACTCGGTTGCCAGAAACTTGGCCAATGGAGTCAATAGACGCACGCAGACCGTATTCCTGGACAGCTGTCTCTCGAGCTCGGCGCGCTCCGCATCCGAGATCAGGTCGGTCTCACGCTTCAGATAGGCCTCGATCGCCTCGTTCCGATCCAGGTAGCGACACGTGCGATACAGCAGTGCGCGGCTCGCTTCGACTGCAAGCGTCATGCGGGTCAGCATGCTCTTCATCAGTGGCTGCTCACCAATCGGCTTGCCAAACTGCTCGCGCTCTCGCGAGTAGCGGAGCGCCTCCGCGAGCGCAGCCTCCGCGATCCCGACACCCTGCGCTGCCACGCCGACTCGCGCATTGTTCATCAGCTGGAGCATCGCCTTGAAGCCCTTGCCCTTCTCGTAGACTCGAAATCCCTCGGCACGCTCGAAGCGCACGACTGCCGTAGCGGATCCGTGCAGTCCCATCTTCTCCTCGAGGCGCTCGACCTTCACGGCATTGGGGCTTCCATCCGGTAGGGTCCGGGGCACCAGGAAGAGGGACAGACCCTCGGTGGTCCCCTTCGACGCATCGAAGGTGTCGTGGTCACGCGCAAGCACCAGGTGGATCTGCGCACCCCCGTTGGTGATGAAGATCTTCTGCCCTTCGATGAAGTGGCGCTCTCCCTCGCTGGATGCTCGCGTGACGATCGCGCCCAGATCGGACCCCGCCTGGGGCTCGGTGAGGTCCATCGCCCCCCAGAGCTCGCCGGAGGCGAAGCCGGGCAGATAACGCTCACGCAGATCGGCAGAGGCAAAGCTCTCGATATCGTCGGCGACGCCCGCCTGCAGTCCGACCACCGTATGCAATGCCAGATCTGCGCGCGCGACCATCTGCATGACGGCGTTCATCACGAAGTTCGGCAGGGCGAAGCCACCGTATTCCTCCGAGACGCGCACGGCGACCAGCCCCGCCTCGCGTAGCCGTGCATAGCCGTCTCGAACGTGTTTCGGTAGGATGACCTCGCCGTCCTCGAGCCGGGCCTCTTCATCCCATTCCGAGCGAGCAGCCTGTTCCAGGTCGGCACAGATGGCAGCACAGGTGCGGAGCACCTCGAGCAGCGCGCCCTTCTCCTCGGCGACGTCTACCGACTCGCCCTTGCGGCGCTGGAAGTACGTGTCCCAATCGATCAACTCGTTCATGTAGAGTTGCATCGCCGAGTTCAGGTAGTCGGCCATCCTAAATCCTCCGCAAGCGCATGGCGGTTGCGTCCGAGGCTCGACCGACGCACCGTGCGCTCGGCGCGAGGTCACACTGCTGCTTCGAGGCCCCAGGATCGGGCTAGTGACTCGCTTGGAATCGTCGCTCTCTAGAAGGGAATCTGCAATGTACGTAGGTAGAATCGTCGCGCTGGGACGCACTCCGGCTGGCGCAAACGTAGCCGCATATCGGGTGTCTTCTCGATCCTTCCCGAACCGTGCGGCCGTCGAGCAGTCCGGTCGCCTCGCCATCGTCCCGCGCATCGGCCACGAGGCAGACCTCTCCCGAAGCCCCTACATCGCCTACAACTGCGTGCGCGTCGCCAACGGTTGGGCAATCGTATCCAACGGGAGCCACACCGATCCGATCACCGAAAAGGTCGCTCTGGGTATGCCGGTGCGAGACGCTCTGGCCACTGCGCTGCTGGCCATGGACTACGAGAAGGACGACTACAACACTCCGCGCATCGCAGCCGCGGTACCGCTGGAAGGGGACCGGGGCTGGCTAGGTGTGATCCGCCACGATGGCCTTCAGGTAGAGGAAGTTCGTCTCGAGGCGGGACGCACGAGCTACCTGGCGACCTACGAGATCGCATCGGTGCGCCCCGAACAGCAGTTCCCGCTCGCGGTCGAGGGCGCTCCGGAGGTCGCGCGCTGGCTGGTGGATGGCGAGGGCTTCAAACAGCTCGAGAAGCCGGTGACCAGCGCGGCGGCCGTCGCAGGCAGCACCCGCTTCGAGCTCGCCACCTTCGTCGTCGAAGCCTAGAGGCTGAGACTAGTCGAAGACGATGACGCCGCGGGCATTCGTCCCATTCTTCATGTCTTCGAAGGCCTGCGGCGCGTCATCGATCGTATAGGTGGTCGTGATCATGCCTTCGAGATCCAGCTTGCCACGCTCGCAGAGCGAGATCAGCTTCGGAAAATCTTCGCGCGGATTGACGCTCCCGTAGTTGCAGCCATGGATCGTCTTGCCCTCGAGCGCGAGCAGCAGGGCATTGAACTGTACGGACTCGGTCACCTTCCCGACTCCGACGACGGTGGTGGTCCCACCGCGCCGGGTCGCTCGATAGCATTGCTCGATCACCGCAGGGACCCCGATGGCATCGAACCCGTAATCGACACCGCGACCACTCGTCAGCTCGCGCACCTTTGCCGCAGGCTCGCCCTCTGACCCATTGACCGTGTCTGTAGCACCGAATTTGATCGCCATCTCGAGCTTGTTCGGGGCCAGATCGACGGCGATGATCTGATCCGCTCCAGCCACGCGGGCCCCTTGGATCACAGACAGTCCGACACCGCCGCAACCGAATACGGCGACCGACGATCCGGGCTTCACGCGCGCCGTCTTGAGCGCGGCGCCGACTCCCGTGGTGACACCGCAGCCGATCAACGCAGCCACACGGGGCGATACGTCCTGCTTGACCTTGACCACACTGATCGCGGGCACCACAGCCTCCTCGGCCATGCAACCCAAAGCGGAGAAGGCAGCCAGATCCTTCCCCTTCAGGTGCACGCGCGAGGTGCCGTCGGCTTGGCGCCCAGTCGGCGGCACCGCCCGGCACAGGTGAGCTTCGCCGCGGATACAGTGGAAGCAGTCGCCACAATTCGGCACGAAGGTGAGAATCACCATGTCGCCAGGCTGGACGTTCTGCACCCCAGGCCCCACTTCCGCGACGATGCCTGCCCCCTCGTGGCCGAGCACGAGCGGGAGAGGGAGCGGAATCGTCCCGTTGGTCGCGGATAGATCGGAGTGACACACACCGGTGGCTGCCATCTTGATCTTGACTTCCCCCTGCTTCGGAGGGTCGAGCTCGACGTCCTCTACAGTGATCTTGTTGAGCTCGGTACAGACGACAGCCTTCATCTCAAACTCCTCTCTAGTGCGTATGCGCCCAGCAGGGTGGGCCCTCGCCACAGAGATTCTACGAATATCGGTCCCCAAAGGGAAACCTGAAGCCAATCGCGCCACTTCGGCACGAGTACCCCCGCCACTGCGTGGGGCCGCCCGCGAGTTGCCGGCAGCGGAGTTTCCGGTCGCTCAGAAGCCGCGCACGTACGGTAGACGATCTGCCGTCGCCTGAATCTCGTCGCGGGCCATCAAGAGAACACGCATCGCATCCCAGGTACCTTCGAGCAGCGCTCGCCGCGCTGCCTCTGGGAGCGCCACGCGCGCCTGACCCGCGCGGGAGCGGACCGTCATCGAGAGCAGATCGATCTCGATCTCCTGAGACGGGTCGAGCTCGACCGCATCCATCAGGGCCTCCACGTCGGCAGGGTCCGCAGTGACGGCCGGAACGCCGAGGGAGATGCAGTTGCCGAAGAAGATCTCCGCGAAGCTCTCCCCCACGATGGCCCGGATTCCCCAGCGCGTGAGCGCCTGCGGGGCGTGCTCGCGGGAGCTCCCACAGCCGAAGTTGCGCCCGACCACGAGGATGGATGCCGCAGCAAAGCGATCGTCGTTGAAAGGGTGGTCCTTGGCCACTCCGTCCGGGGTGAAGCGAGAGTCGTGGAACACATGCTCTTCGAGCCCCGCGAAGCGAATGCTGGTCATGTAGCGCGCCGGGATGATCTGATCCGTATCGATGTCGGCGCCGCGCACGACGACGCCCGTTCCGCGCCTACCCTCGATCTTTTCGAGCTCTTCCATCTCGCGTCTCCTCAGAGCAGCTCGCGCACGTCGATCACGTGGCCGCGAATCGCCGCCGCCGCCACCATGGCCGGGCTCATGAGCAGGGTCCGGCCCGTCGGGCTCCCCTGGCGCCCAGGAAAATTCCGATTCGAGCTCGATGCGCACAGCTCGCGCCCCCGCAGCTTGTCGGGATTCATCGCGAGACACATCGAGCAGCCCGGCTCCCTCCAGTCGAAGCCCGCAGCTCGGAAGACCTCGGGCAGACCCTCGGCCTCCGCCTGCTTCTGCACCGCCTCGGAACCCGGCACCACCAAGGCGCGCACCCCGCTCTTGACCTGGCGGCCAGCAACGATGGACGCAGCGACTCGCAGATCCGAGATGCGCGAGTTCGTGCACGACCCCACGAAGGCTACATCGATGGGTGTACCCGCGATCGGCGCCCCCGGTTTGAGATCCATGTAGGCGAAGGCGCGTTCGGCGGTGCCGCGATCCTCATCGGACAGCTCGCTCAGCCGCGGGATGCACTCGTCCACACCGATTGCGTGGCCAGGGTGGATTCCCCAGGTTACGGTCGGGGCGATCGTGGTCCCTTCGAGTGCCACGACATCGTCGTAGGATGCGCCCGGATCGCTGGCCATGCTCCCCCACCACTCGATGGCTCGATCGAATGCCGCCCCCTGAGGAGCGTACGGACGTCCGCGGAGATACTCGTACGTAGTGGCGTCCGGGTTGACGTAGCCGACGCGCGCGCCGCCCTCGATCGCCATGTTGCAGAGGGTCATCCGCTCTTCCATCGAGAAGCCCTCGATCACCGAGCCGGCATACTCGTACGCGTAGCCGATGCCCCCCTTCACACCCAGCGTACGAATGACGTGCAAGGTCACGTCCTTCGCGTAGACGCCCGCTCCGAGCTGACCGCGCACCTCGATGCGCCGAACCCGTGGTCGCTGCATGGCGAGACACTGGGTCGCCAAGACGTCTCGGACCTGCGTCGTGCCGATGCCGAAGGCGATCGCACCGAACGCACCGTGGGTCGAGGTGTGACTGTCCCCGCAGGCGATCGTCGAGCCCGGCTGTGTCAGTCCGAGCTCGGGGCCGATCACGTGGACGATCCCCTGGCGGCCCGACCCGATGTGGAACATCTCGATCTTGTTCTCAGCCGTATTCTGCTCGAGCGCCTGGAACATCTCCTCGGCGAGTGCATCCGCCAGCGGTCGGGCTCGGCTCGCGGTCGGGACGATGTGATCGACGGTGGCGAACGTGCGATCCGGGAACAGGACCGGCAGCCCGGCCGCCCGGAGCATCTGGAAACCTTGGGGGCTGGTCACCTCGTGCACGAGGTGCAGCCCAATGAACAGCTGGGTCTGACCGCTGGGGAGCTCTCTCACGGAGTGCGCATCCCAGACCTTGTCGAGCAGACTTTTGCCTATGCTCTGCGCCATATCGACGACCACCTCTTCGCTGACTGCGTCCGACACTCGCGGCCGCGAGAGGAGAGCAGGCGTCGAGCGGTGCGCTCCGCTCGAGGGCTCTGGAGCGCGGGATCGAAGCGCGGGCGCGCTCGGCTGAGGCCCTTCGCTGGCCGGGGCCCCTTGATACCGGAAAACCCCCCGCTTGGATAGGGGGAGCGGTGACTACGCGCCCGCTAGGATCATGAACGGCTGGGTCGGACTGTCCTCGTCGCTGACCGGACCCAGCGAAGCCAAGTCGTAGCCTTGGAACCAGCGCGGCTTCTCGAAGCCCGCTTCTTCGATCAGGCGCGCGGCCTGACTGGGCGGCACATAGCGACGGTGGGTCACGACCTCGGAGGGCTCCGCATGGTCGATCTGGAAGATCTGCGTGCGCCGCTCGAGCAGCGGGGTGAGCATTTCGCGCTTGTCGCGCAGCCGAACTCGTCGCTCCCCCACAGTCCGCTCGAGCTCGCGCCACTTGCCGGACTCGTCCGGACGCTGGCGCGCGAGCGGGCAGAAGAAGTCCACGGCGACGATCCCCGGCCCCCGCATGGAGGCTCGCAGGTTGCGCAGGAACAGGCGCTGTTCTTCGATATCGATCAGCGAGTTGAAGAAGTACAAGGTCACGAATGCCACGTGGAAGCGCTCACCGAGAGGTTGGGCGCGCAGATCCAGGTCCTGGACACGCGCGCGATCATCCCAGGGCTTGAGATGCTGCTGGGCGACCTCGAGCGCATCCCGCGACACGTCGATGCCGTGCACCTCGTGGCCAGCACAGGCCAGGTGCGCCGCGACTCGTCCCGTGCCGCAGCCAACCTCCAACACTGGGCCGGGATGCTTCGCCGCGAAATCCAGATAGATTGGAATATCCGCCTGGAAGTCTCCCGCGTACAGCTTGTAGAACTCCGCGAACCGCCTCTGAATCGACTGCCTCTGCGCCATGGGTGTGGAGGTTATCCAGGACTACATATTTACTGCAAATTTGAAGTCAATACCCGGCGCCCAGCGAGAGCAAGCGTGGCCAATGGCACCCGAGAGTGACGCGGATCACGGTGCGAGGGCGGCGAGTGCTCGCGGGCCGGACCGAGCAAGCGGAAGCAGGGAGCGGGAGTCTCGCCATGAATGGACTATGCTGTGGCGCTCTAGACGTGAACTCTCTCGACATCCAAACGGGTCCAGAAGCCCTGTCCGCCTCGCTCTCCGACCTGCTCTCCGACTGGGGAGCGGGCACACGCGAGGACATATGCGAGCTGATCGGCCCGTTGGTGTCCGAGCTCACGCCCGAACGGCTGACGGAGCTGGTCGAGCGCACCCGGAACACCGGGCGCGAGTGGGAGTTCTATCCCGCCGACCCCTTCGTGCGAAAGCTCTCGCGCCTGATCATGCGACGTGTGGTCACGGACTCGTCCGAGATCGACGGAACCCATCAGCTCCGTACGCTCGAAGACCGACGCGTGCTGCTGGTGGGGAATCATCTGTCCTACGTCGACGTGAACGTGCTCGACTACCTGTGCGACGCAGCCCGCTACGGTGCCTTCGCCGACCGTTTCACGGCCGTGGTCGGTCCCAAGGTCTACACCGCGCCGATTCGCCTGCTGGCAAGCCTTTGCTTCGGCGCGATCAAGACACCTCAGAGCTCCAGCATCGCTTCCGGCGAAGCAGTCATGTCGCCACGTGAGGTAGCGCGACTCGCACGACAGACCCTCGAGCGCGCGCGGGAGCGGATCGAGGCGGGAGATCACCTGGTCCTGTTCCCCGAGGGCTCGCGCAGCCGTTCCGGTGCGCTCCAGAGCGCGTTGCCGGCTGCGGCACGCTACCTCGAGATCCCAGATCTATGGATCGTGCCGTTCGCCCACACGGGTTGTCAGAAGCTCGTGCCACTCGAAGAGGATCACGTCTACCCCAATCCCGTTCACATCCGCATCGGAGCTCCGATCGAGGCAGCGCGACTGCTGGAACGGACGCCGAGGAACCGGTCGCTAGCGGCAGATGTGGTCGGCTTCTGGATCGCCGCCCTGCTGCCGGAAGCCTACCGCGGGTACTACGCACGCCCGACCAGCTCCAGCATGGAGCAGGCGTCAGCGATCGCAGACGAACTATCCCGCGAGGTCTCGACCTAAGCGTGGAGCCCCGAGCGCGCGCCGAGTGCACGAAGAGCGTGGGCGCGTTGGGTTCGGTCGGACTCGCATGGACGCTCTTGCTCGGCTGTGTCCCACACGGGGCCACACGGCTCGGCGAGTCTCGTGGTCCGGTGGACACGGCGGTAGCCAGCTCGAAGCTCGTCGAGAAGGCCGGGCTCTTCCGAGAGGCACTGCTCGCGCGCCACGTATCGCGCGAGGGGGTCGTCCTGTACCGGATCGACCTGCGCAGCATCGCCTCCGATCTCTCGGTGGGCACCTATCCGTATCTGGCCGACACACCGACGTTCACCGGCCTGTGGGCAGCGGCGGCGTGCACACAGCTCTCGCTCGGGATCCGTCCGAGCGAAGCGAAGAGCGATGCGCAGCGCGCGCTGGCCGGACTGCGCATGCTGATGGAGGTCACCGGAGTGCGCGGGCTACTCGCGCGGGGAATTCGCCGAGATCAGGGACGCGACGTGACCGGACTGCGCGGTCACTGGTTCCCAGGGGGTCCGGGCTTCGAGGAGTACGTCTTCAAGGGAGACGTCTCGATGGACCAGTACGCGAATGGACTGCTGCCGGCCGTTGCAGAATGCGCCACGCACTTTCCCGAACAGACGCGCCAGCTCGTCACGGACTTCGCAGCACACCTGGTCGAACACGATCTCAAGCTGATCGACCCAAATGGCGAGCGCACGCGCTTCGGAGATCTCTCCCCACGCTCGGGATTCGGCTTCAACTCGATCGCCCAGCTGACCGCGTACGCAGCCTTCGCCTGGGCCTCGGAGCTCGAACCGGACGCGGGGTGGCAGCAATGGCGCGACCGGCTGCGCGACACCTTTCGCGTCGTCGCTCGAGCTCGCCGGACCAACCTGCGACTGTTCGGCATCACGAACCACTCCAACGACTTGATGAGCTGGAACCTCTATCGCGCCCTGGTTCCGCTCGCACGGCGCTCGCGGGATCCGAGCCTCGCCGACCTGCGACACGGAATGGCCAAGGCGCGCGAACGAGTGCGCGCGGACGGCAGCGCCTACTTCGATGCGCTCGCCTGCGACCTCGAGCCAGAGACGTGCGAGCCCGGGCGCCTACGGGCAGCCTGGGATCAGCTCGCGCGCTTCCCCCTGGAGAAGCGGCGCCTCGACCCCGCCCCAGAGCTCCTCCACCTCCGGCGGCGACTGGTCCCGGGCCGCAAGTTCGAGGTGCTCGCCAGCGAGCGCGTTCCCATCGAGCTGCGGCCTGCCAGCTCCTTCGAGTGGAAGTCCAGTCCGTATCGGCTCGAGCGCCCCGCCGCCCCGAACGTGGAGTACACGGGCATCGACTATCTGAGCGCCGTCTGGGTCTTGCTGCGCGCGTCGAACTCCGGGACGTCGGCGCCGCCCCCCTAGAAGTCGGCTAGTGGACGTTTCATTCCGCTGAAGCAGCGGCATCGGCCATGCGAATCGCCGTGGTCGCCAGATCTGCACGATCCGTCTTGGCCTGCATCAGCACGCGCGACAGATTCTCGGGAATGACCTCGAGATGCCGGAGGGAAGCCGCTGCGTCTCCACCCTCGAGTGCAACGGCCAGATGGATCAGTCCACCCGCGTTCGCCAGGAAGTCAGGCACGTAGAGGATCTCGCGTTCTGCCAAGAGCGCAGCCACCGAGACGTCGCTGAGCGGGTTGTTCGCGCCACCGCACACGATGCCACAGTCGATGCGCGCAGCGACTGCGGCGTCGAGAACTCCCGGCGGACCACACGGCGCGAACACGTCGCACGTCTCGTCGAGAATCTGCCCCGGCGCGACCCAGCGCACGCCCTCGAGCACGTGCGTCTCCGCGCGCGGATCGGCGGCCACCACCTGTGCTCCCGCTTCCATCAGACCTCGCGCCAAGTCAGCGCCGACATTCCCCATACCCTGAATGGCCACGCTGACTCCTGCGAGCTCACGGCCTCGCGAGGCCAGCGCCGCACGGATCGCGAGCAGCACGCCGCGAGCGGTGTATGGACCGGGATCTCCGCAGCCACCGAGCCGCTCCGGTAGACCCGCCACGTGGCGCGTTCGCTCGGCGATCACAGCCATCTCCTCCTGGCTGGTGCCCATGTCCGCCGCCGTGATGTAGTCGCCCCCGAGACTCTCCACGAACTCACCGAAGGCCAACAGCTGGTCTCGCGTGCGCTCACGCGGATCGCCCGAGACGACCGCCTTCCCACCGCCGAGCGCCAAGCGCGCGAGGGCCGCCTTTCGAGTCATCGCCAGAGC
Source organism: Pseudomonadota bacterium (assembly GCA_003247575.1). GTDB lineage: Bacteria > Myxococcota_A > UBA9160 > SZUA-336 > SZUA-336 > SZUA-336. The sequence continues at coordinate 122,589 of QJZC01000021.1, read as the reverse complement.
GAGCGCACGAGCATCGGCTTCTGCCAGGGCGGTACTCGGATAGGGCTTCCAGCGGCAGCCCCCCAAGGCTGGCCCTCGGCGCGTCGAGTGGATTGCAATGCACATCGTCAAGCCGCCCAACTCGCGGGTGACCACTCTAGGCTCCGAAGCGTTCGCCATTCGACGCGTCCCCATACACAAGTAAAAGGATCTACGAATACAAGTAAGGATCTACGAACAGGTCAGGATCCACGGGCGGATCCCTGGCTCTCACGGGCGCGACGGCCCGAGAGGCTCAGTTCCTTTGCGTACCCCACTCGAGCGACGTGCCCCTGCCCACGCCGCCACTTCCAGGTGCACCTCTAGCCATCGGAGGGGGCTAGCGCGATCTCGAGTCCCGAAGCACCGGGCTCGACCGTGCCAGACACGTCTCCGACCAGGTCTTCGGGCTGCCGGGTCATCGGGTTCCCGTCGCGATCGATGCGAGCGCTCAGCGAGAGCGCACCTTCGAACGGACGCCCGGGGATCATCACGTTCGCAGGTCCGATCTCGAACTCGAGTGGAAACTCTCCGACGGGCAAGCGCAGGGACGCCAACGGTGGTCCGGTAGCCGTGTTGCGCACGATGATGAAGAGCACTCCTTCACCGGGATCTTCGACCCCGTCCGCGAGACGCACGGTTCCTCGCAACGACTGGCTGGGATCGGCGGGAACGTTGGAAGCTGCGGCGGGCGCCGCAGCCCGCGTCGGAGGCATGCCCCGCTGGGGCACACCAGGCACCCGGGCCGGCCCAGGCGTAGCCAGGGTTGGAATCACGACCGGGCGCGCGGGAGCTGGTGGTTCCTTGTCCGGCGGGAGATACGGCTCCGTCCTACGATTGCAGGCGGCGGCACCGATCAACACGACAATCGAGGCAGCGCACGCCCAGCCACGCATCAGCGCCCCGGTCCGCCCCTCGTTCTCGCCAGGCGCCCTCCAGACAGCTCGCGAGCTGGCCCTCGTCTCGAAGGCCTTGCGAGCCAGCCACTCGGACTCGGCGCGGACATCCCCACCGTTTTCATTCGTTCGCATCCGCATCGGTTCAACTCCGTAAGCAATTTGCCCGGTTCGAGCAACTGGGCACTCTGGTACCGACGAATCCTCGGCCACTCGAAACTCGGGCGCCCGGAACTCGGAGACCCACAATCCTTCGACGCCGACGATGGGTGTCGGCTCCGCACGACGGGGCCGCTGCCGCTGCATCCGCCCCCGTCGCCGGGGCCCGGTGTCGTCTGGGCCGGCACGCATCGGGTCCGGGACCGCTCCGGCATGGTACACCGGATCCCTCGGAGGCAGTTCGCGCGGGTTCTGGAGCCACCCCCTGGACGCCCATGCCGCACACCCGCGCCTGGCTCCCCCCATGCTCAAGCTCGCCGCGATTCTAAAAAATTCGCACGGATCGCTGGAAAGTGCATGGATTTTCAAGGGATTTTCGGCATCCTCGGAGGCCATATTTCGGTGGCGATCCAGTGGGCGTGCGTTATCTTGGCGCTCCCGTTCGGGCCCTGACTGGTCCCCACCCGGAGGCTCAACTGAAATGTCGATCGATCTCAAGCTCAACATCACGCTTACACTGGATGAAGCGGCCCTCGAGGATGCGCTCGCCGAATACGATGAGCTCCAGGTCGACGACATGATTCGCCAGGTCCTCGACAAGGCAATCGCACTCGACGATGTCCACGTCGAAGTACTAGAGGGTCCGAAGACCCTCGAAGACTACGATCAGTATCAGCAAAACACCTGACCGAGTCACCCAGAACGCCGCCGCCCAGCCTCCTAACCTCGTACCCAGAAGCCACGCCACCGCTCCCGCGATGTTCCTCAGCATCGATCGGAGCACCGCGGCCCCTTCCAAGCGCGCGTCACTACGCGGAGAGTTCGCCCGCGCATGTACGTCGGGTATAACCTGATGCACATGCCGTCGGACGAGCAGCGGATCCCGATCTTTCCACTGAGCGGAGTCGTTCTCTTTCCCTACACGCGCCAGCTACTGCACATCTTCGAGCCGCGCTATCGGCAGCTCACCGAAGACGCTCTCAGCGGGGACGGCACGTTTGGAATGATCCTGCCGCGGAGCTCCGAGCAAGATCCCGATGCCCCGGCGCCCCTGCATCGAATCGGATGCTTGGGGCGAATCGAAGCGTCGCGCCGCTTACCAGACGGGCGCTTCGTGCTGCTCCTCGAGGGCCGTTCGCGCTTCGAGGTCGTGCGCGAGCTTCCGACCACCAAGCTCTACCGAGAGGTCGTCGGCCGCCTGCTCCCCGAGGTCGAGTTCCAGGACCTGGAGCCGAGCGCACAGGCACCACTGATTCAGGCACGCGAGCAGCTCGAGTCCAAGCTGCTCGAGATCGCCGAGAGCCTGCCGGCCGACGCCACCGAAGCCGTGAGTGAACGCTTGCACGATCTCGATCCGATCGCACTGACGCACTCGCTCGCGTTCGGCCTCGACTGCGAAGCGATCGACAAACAGAGCCTGCTCGAAGCGCCCGATCCGCTCGCGCGCTGCCAGCAGCTGATCGAGCTGCTCGAGTTTCATCGGGCCGCAGCTCGCCTGCCCGACACGCCGCGCACGCTGAACTGAGCCGCTGCGCTCCCCAGCCACTCGTCCGCCTGCTTGCGACCGCGTCGTTGCCACCGCGTGACAATGACGTACAGGTGCAACCATTCGGGTGTCTTTGGTCCCACCAGTCGTCTCCCGTGCCGCCCCTCATCACGGCGGCCACATCATCTCATAAATTGCCGAAAAATTTCGTAAATCGACCTAAATCGCCGAAAATCCACGATCTCATTTTGGCCAGAACAGGCCCTTCGCCGTCCAGAATTTCACACAATCGGCACCCGATCGTCATGGCCACAAAGTGGACCAAGCGCGGCAAGCCTCGGATTTCGCTCGACTCTTGGGATTCTCGAAGCTCGAGTAAGGCTTGAAGTTAATTCCGCCGGCGAATTCCTAAAGCGAAAACTCAGGGTTCTCGAATCGCTGTTGCCGTCTCTGCTCGCCCATGGGAATCTGCCGCCCCTGAGAGGACGCTGTTGACAGAAACAGCATGAAAACAGGGAGAAAACGGCTAAGATGTCCGTCGTTGGGGGGTGGGAGAACGTCCGCCGGTCTGTGCGGGACGAAGTGGGCCGGTCTGCGTACGATGCGTGGTTTCGGAATCTGCAGGCGCGTTCACAGGGCGACTCGCTGGTGCTGTTATGCCCAGATCGGTTCAGCCGCGAATGGATCGAGCGGCGCTACGGAGCGGCGCTGCGGCGCGCAGCGCATTCGTATAAGTCCGTCGCCTATGAAATCCAGGGGGTGGAACCCAGCACGGGCCCAAAGGGGCTCGCGGCTGAAAACAGCCCAAAATCGCCAAATCCTGGAAATTCCGCCCAGAGGACTCCAGCGACGCAAGGCTCACGAAACGGCCCCGGAACCCGGACGCATCGTGACGTAAGCTTTGACACATTCGTAACAGGAGCGAGCAATGCGCTCGCACTCGAGGCAGCCCGTGCCGTTGCTCGAGGCAACCCGGGCCGCTGCACCCCCCTCGTTCTTTCAGGCGGATCGGGCGCGGGAAAGACCCACCTCTGCAAGGCGATTCTGAGGGCCACTGAAGACTCCGCAGTCTATCGGTCGAGCGAAGAGTTCACGACCGAGGTCACGACGGCGATGCGCCGCGGCGGCATGGACGGAGTGCGGCACCGCTATCGTCGTGCGAACAACCTGCTGATCCTCGAGGACGTTCAGTTCCTTCAGGGAAAGCGCGCCACCCAGATCGAGCTCTTTCACACCCTCGACCATTTGATCCAGCACGGAAAGTCGGTCGTACTGACCAGCGATCGACCGCCCGCAGAGCTCGACCTCGACCCCAAGCTCGTCTCTCGGATGAGCTCCGGACTGATCGCCCGTCTGGGAGAAGTCCCCGCGGAGATGCGAAAGGAGATCCTGCGCAGCAAGGCGGCCTATGGCGGCATACGCGTACCCGACGACTGCCTCGACCTGCTCTCGAGGCGCCCCGTGCGCAATGTCTCCGACCTGATCTCCGGCTTGAATCAGGTAGTCGTACGCAGCACCCTGCTCAAGCAACCGATCTGCCTCGACCTGGTGTATCAGACCCTGGCCGACGTGGATCTACCGAGCGGGCCGTACTCGCTGGAGGAGATCATCCAGCTCACCGCCAAAGCCTATTCTCTGAAGCCCGAAGATCTGTCCGGAAAGTCTCGGCGACAGCGCTTGGTCCGACCACGCCACTTCGCCATGTATCTCTGCCGCCGCTTTACGGACTGCTCTCTGAAGGAAATCGGGCGCGCATTCAAGCGCGACCACACCAGCGTGATGCACGCGCTGCGCTCGGTCGAACAGAAGACCGCCACGCAGCCACAGCTGCGCTACGAGTTCGAGGCCTTGGCTGCTCGCTTCGGCGCGGCCGCCTTGCCGCTCCCCAAGGCCTGACCGTAGTGCTGCTCGTAGAACGCCCGATACTCGCCAGATCGAATCGGTTCCCACCAGTCGCGTCGCTCGACATACCAAGCGACGGTGCGGCGCAGGCCCTCGACCAGATCGCACTCCGGGCTCCAGCCGAGCGCGCGGAGCTTCTGGGTACCCACCGCGTAGCGCTGGTCGTGGCCCGGCCGGAGGCCCTCGACGGGTCGGATCAAGGACTCGGGACGCCCCGTCAGCTCGAGAATCAAACGCGTGATCTCGCGATTCGAAACCTCGGGGTCCTGGTTGGCACCGACGTTGTAGATCTCACCCGCAGATCCTCGCTCGAGCAGCAGCAGCAGCGCCCGACAGTGATCCTCGACGAACAGCCAGTCGCGCACCTGGGTTCCGCCGTCGTAGAGCGGCAGCGCCTCGTTCTCGAGGGCGTTCACGATGAACAGCGGGATCAGCTTTTCGGGGTATTGGTACGGACCGTAGTTGTTGGTACAGCGGGAGATGAGCGCGTCCAGGCCGAACGTCCGATGCGCTGCCAATACCTGTAGATCGGCGCCCGCCTTCGATGCCGAATAGGGGCTCGACGGGAGCAATACCGCATTCTCGTCGGGGAACGACGGAAATTCGACATCACCGTACACCTCGTCCGTTCCGACCTGTAGGAAGCGCGCTCGCGGTGCGAGCCGGCGGACTGCATCGAGCAACACGTAGGTGCCATAGACGTTCGTCTCGATGAACTCACCGGGACGCTTCGTGGATCGATCGACGTGGGATTCGGCGGCGAAGTGGACCAGCGCGTCGCTCCCCTCGACCAGGGCATCGACCTGCTCCGGATTTCGGATATCGCCGCGTACGAAGCGATAGCGCGCGGACCCCTCGAGATCGACGAGGTTCGCCGGATTTCCCGCATAGGTCAGTAGATCGAGATTGATGATTTCGGCATCGGGACGCTCCTGATGGAGCAGCCTCACGAAGTTGGACCCGATGAAGCCACAGCCTCCTGTGACCAGAATCCGCATCAGTAGCCGCTCGGTAGCGCGACGACCGCGTCGGACTGGGAAGCGTGCAGCACGCGAGACTCGGTGCCCTCGGCAGCGACGCGCGTTCTGAGCTCGCGAGCGCTCGGTTCGCGTCGGCCATACGTCGTCGTACGTTCGTAGGGAGTGCGCCCCAGCTGAAGGATCAACCGCTCGATCTCGTCGAGTTCCATGTGATCACCGTGCTCGCTACCCGCCGCCTTGCTGATCGACTCCTCCATGAGCGTGCCCCCGAAGTCGTTCGCACCCGACATGAGCGCGAGCTGAGCAAGCTTCGCACCGAGCTTCACCCACGACACCTGAATGTTCCGAATCCACGGACGCAGATACAGACGCCCGATCGCGACCATGCGCAAGTCCTCGAGCATGCTCGCCCCGGCGCGCGCGCCCTGCTCTCGGAACAACCGTGTCCGATGGTGGATGAAGCCGAGCGGCACGAACTCCGTGAAGCCACCCGTCTCCTTCTGCAGATCGCGCAGGATCTCCAGGTGGCGAGCGATCTGCGCCGGAGTCTCGACATGTCCGTACATGATCGTAGAGCTGCTACGCAAGCCCACGCGGTGGGCCATACGGATGATCTCCAGCCAGCGCTCCGTCATCAGCTTGCGTGGCGACAAGAGCCGTCGGACTTCGTCATCCAGAATCTCGGCCGCGGTGCCGGGGACCGTTCCGAGTCCGGCGCTGCGCAGCATGCGTAGATACTCCTCGAGCGACATCCCGCCCGAGTGCTCGTGCCCCCAGTGGATCTCTTCGGGCGAGACACCGTGAATGTGGATCTCGGGGAACTCCGCCTTGATCGCCTCGAGAGTTTCGCGATACCAGAAGCCGTCCTTGTTGGGATGGATTCCGCTCTGGATGCACACCTCGGAAGCTCCGCGCGAGACCGCGTCGCGCACGCGCTCCATGACGTCTTCCAGACCGCGATCGTAGGCGTCGGCTTCGTGCTTGTGCCGCGCAAAGCCGCAGAAGCTGCAGCCGACGTAGCAGACGTTCGTCGCATTGATGTTGCGATTCACGACGTAGGAGACCTCATCCCCCACGTCCTGCTGGCGCGCCAGATCTGCGGCCATACAAAGGAGCTGGAGATCGCGGCCGCGCGCCTCCAACATCGCGAGTACGTGTTCGCGCGAGAGCTCACGCCCTTCGAGCGCATGTTCGATGGCAGCGGTCACCGCAGAGGTCGAACCCGCCAGCAATCGTTCTACCCAAGCGATCTGCGTCATTCCTACGGCTCTCCTATGCGATCTCGAGCACCGGCTCGGATGCGCGCGCAAGCTCTCTGCCTGTGCGACGCAGGCGGTCCAACAACGCTGGCTCGAAGTAGTCGGGCCGGCTCTCGATCCACTCCGGATAGGCGGCCAGCCGCTCGCAGAGCACATAGCCCTCTGCCTCGGTGCGCGCACGCAGCTGCTCGAGCTCGGGCCACGGCGCCTCGGGATTGATGAAGTCACAGGTCACAGGGGACACACCGCCGAAATCGTTCAAACCTGCTCGCAACAGCCATTCGAGCGAGGTAGGTGAGAGGTTCGGCGGCGCTTGCACGTTCATTTCCGGCCCGAGCAGCAGCCGCGCGAGCGCCACCGTGGCGGCCATGATCGCGTCGCTCGGCGTCGCGCGATCCGCCATCGGCGTCTGCGGCTTCGGGTGAAAGTTCTGAACGATCACCTCCTGAATGTGCCCGTAGCTCGCTTGGATCGATTGGATCGCCACGAGCGTGTCGACACGCTCCTCCGGAGTCTCACCGATCCCGATCAGAATCCCGCTGGTGAAAGGGATCTTGAGCTCACCTGCCTCGCGCGTCATGCGTAGGCGCAGCTCGGGATCCTTGTCGGGACAGTAGAAGTGCGCCTGACCGCGGCGACGTAGTCGCGGGCTCACGTTCTCGAGCATCAGTCCCATGCTGGCGTTGAACGGGCGCAGCGCCTGCATCTCGCTCGCAGACATCACACCGGCGTTCGTGTGAGGAAACAGGCCCTCGTCGCAAGCGACCTCACACGCATCGATCAGGTATTCGGCGGTCGTCGCATAGCCGCGTCGCGCAAGCCATTCTCGGTGAGAGCGATAGGCGACTTCGGGCTTGTCCCCGAGACAGAAGAGCGCCTCATGGCAGCCGGAGCGCTGGGCGCTGCGCGCCACGTCGCGGACTTCTTCGAGCGCGTAGGTCTTCGCGTCCGGCGAATCGGGTGGCTTCGCGAAGGTGCAGTACGCACAGCGATCTCGGCACAGGTTGGTGAGCGGAATGAACACGTTGCGCGAGACAGTCACGACGTTTCCATGCCCCCGCCGGCCGGACTCGCGGGCAGCTTCGAGCAGCGGATCCAGCAGGTGCCGATCCTCGGGATCCACCTCGATCCGCTCCGCCAGTTCGACAGCGGTCTCCCGATCGAGCGGCGGCTCCTCGACGGCGCGCTTCAACCGCTCCATCCATTCCGGCCGGATCACCGGTCGCATCACGCGCTCGCTCCCTCCGTGGCCATTCGCCCCGCTGCGACCTCCGGCAGCGACGCAGCCGCCATGCTAGCATCGGCTCCGGGGCCGGGGTAGCAGCCACGCATCGGCTATGCTGGCCAGCATGCACAAAAGCGCACTCGACATTCGCGCACTCAGCTTCGATCTCTTCGACACTCTGGTGGACCTACACCTCGACGACCTACCCGAATATCGCCAACAGGGCCGGCTCGTGCGTGGCACCCAGCCGCAGGTGTTCGCCGCCCTGCCCGCTGGGCTCGGCATCTCGTTTCAAGAATTCCAGACCGCGCTCGGCGAGGTAGATAGAGAGCTGCGCGAGCGCCATCACGCAGAAGGACGTGAGACCCCCACCCTCTTGCGCTTCCGGACCCTAGCCGAGCGCCTGGATCTGGAGCTCACCGAGCTGCCCGAACGGCTCACGCAGGTGCACATGGGCAGCCTCAGGAGCTGCGCGCGCGCACCGCGACATCACGCGCAGCTCCTGAGGGCTCTTGCACAGCGCCGCCCCATCGCACTCTGCTCCAATTTCTCCCATGCCCCGACCGCGCGAGCGATCCTGCGCGAATTCGAGCTCGCTGACTCGATCCGGCACATCGTCATCTCGGAGGAGGTCGGCTTCCGCAAGCCCCGACCGGAGATCTTTCGGGCCGTCGTCGAAGCCCTGGACCTCCCCCCCGCGCAGATCCTCCACATCGGAGACCGCCTCGATGCCGATGTGGCCGGGGCGGCGCGCGCTGGGCTGCGAACCGCCTGGCTGCGCAGACGTGTGCCAGCTGGCGAGCTCGCGGACGCCAAGAGCAGCCCGAAGCCGGACCTTACCCTCGAAGACCTCTGCGAGCTGACGGACCTGCTCTCGTAGGAGCGGAGCCGATCACTACACACCACGCGCACTCGGCGTGAAGCTTCCACGCAGGTGCTTGATCCCGTGAATGAAGTGCGACCGGAGCCGCTCGGGCTCGGACACCACCTCGAGATCCGGGATGCGTCGGAAGAGCGCCCCGAAGAACAGGCCGATCTCGCGCTTGGCGAGCTGCGCCCCCAGGCAGTAGTGCGCCCCCGGAGCGCCGAACGCGATGTGCCGGTTGGGAGCACGGCGAATGTCGAAGCGATACGGATCCTCGAAGACGGCCTCGTCCCGGTTTGCGGACGCGTAGTACATGACCACCTTCTCGCCCTCTTCGATCGTGTGTCCACCGATCTGTGTACGGCGGCGGGTCGTTCGGCGCATGAAGATCACCGGCGAGGACCAGCGCAGGATCTCCTCGATGGCGCTGGTCGCGTAGCCCTCGACGTCGGACTGCCAGAGAGCACGCTGCTCCGGATGCTGCGAGAGCACGTGGAGTCCGTGGCTCAGCGCATGGCGTGTGGTCTCGTTCCCTGTCGTGACGAGCAGGATGAAGAACGCTGCAAGCTCGGCGTCGCTCATGTGGTCTCCATCCACCTCGGCATGCACGAGCACACTGATCAGGTCATCGGTAGGCTCGGAGCGCCGCTTGGCCGCTAGCTGCTTGAGAAGTTCGGCCAGCTCGCTGCCTGCGGTGAGCAGCGCTTGCACGGCATTCTCTCCGGGCTTCAGGATCTCGGGGTCGGAGGCGCCCAGAATCACGTTCGTGCGCTCGAGCACGAACGCGTACTGACTCTCGGGGATTCCGAGCAGCTTGCAGATCACCAGGATCGGGAAGGGCGCGCACAGCTCGGTGACCAGATCGCACTCACCCTTCTCGACCACGGCATCGATCGCCTCCGCGAGAATTCCCTGCGCCACGTGCTCGAGATCCTTCAAGCAGCGTGGACCGAATGCGGGCGACACTATCTTGCGTAGCCTCATATGCAGTGGATCGTCCATGTGAATGAACGAGCCGAAGAACTCCAGAAGAGGTGCGGGCAGATCCAGAATCGTGGTCGCCCCCGCAGCAGAAGAGAAGACCTCCGGCTGGCGGCTCACACTCTCGATGTCTGCATAGCGAGTCAGCGCCCAGAATCCGGCAGTCTGCGCCAGCTCTCGCCACGCCGGGGGCGGGCTCGACTCGAAGAACGCCACCGGACGCTCGCGGCGCAAGAGCTGGAACGCCCCCTCGCGTTCCTCGATCGGCCGTCTCCAGAAGTCCTCGCTGGCAAGATTGATCTCGTCGATGGGGCCGGGCCAACACGGCTGCATCGATGCCTCCAAGCAGGGGGAGGTGAACGATCGGCGTGGGACTATAGCTCAGCCTTCCGTGTTCACAGAACCGGTGGGCTGGGCCGCCGCTGCCCACACCGAATCGCACCGCCCCCAGCGCATACCCGGGACGCAACGGTCCAGCCGCTGCAGCGAACGCCAGTAGAGGTCAGCCTCCTCACTCACCGCTGGCGGCCCGCTTCGGCAGCGCGCTGACGCGCACACGCCCTGCGAGCACCATGGCCGCTCCGTGCGCCCCTCCGGCAGCGGTGACCTGCGGTACACCGTCTCGGTCTCCGTCGTCTCGCTCTCCCTGCACAGCGCTGCTGCGGCTCGCAGCGGCGCTGACCGGATTGGCGTCCGCTGCTTCCGAAGGAGGCGCCGCTTCGGAAATCGGCGCGGTTTGCCGCGGCCCCTTGGACACCGCAATCACGTTCTCACCGGAATCCCCGATCCACTCGGCGAGCTGCATGCCATCTCCATCGCGCGGGCCGTTCACGACGCCGCGGAACCAGCCGACATAGCGCTGCGTGAGGTGCGCAGGACTGAGCACCGGACTGGACTCGCCTTCTTCGTTGCGCAGATTGAGCAGCAATGCCCGGAGCCCTCCGCTGATCGCACCTGCAGTCCACGGGGTGTGCTCGGTGGGCTGGCCCGGCACGTCTGCGTAGGTCCCGAGCGCTTCGTCGAACTGGCGCTGCTCCACCGCCTCGAAGATCGCCCGTGCGCTCTGCTTGAAGTCGGGCTCCCCGGTTGCGACGAAGGCGGCCGCGAGACCGCGAATCGCGGCGAACTGCGAGCCGAGCGAAGCTCCCGATGCCTGCTTCGAGGCGATGTCGTAGCGATCGGCGACGAGCCCCTTGGGACCGACCAGTGTCTTGCGGATGAAGTTGGCCTGTGCGCGGATCAGCTCCAGTGCACGCTTCCCCACTGCGGTCTCGAGTCCAGCAGCGCCGGCCTCGGACGATGCGTAACCAACAGGGAGCGCGTCCCGAGCACGCTGGAAGACCGCGAGCGCCACGATCGTATAGGCCGCGTCGTAGGTCGTGACCTGCTTGCCTCGGCTCTCCTCCCAGCGGTCGACGAAACTGCCGAGCTCGGAATCGAAGTGCAGTGCGGCCAGGTTCTCGAACACCAGATGACCGACATTGGAAGCGAGCGAGAACGGATCCGTCGCACGTTCGTCGTTCTCCGCATCGGCATCGCGGTTCGCCGCCGGTGCACTGGGGAAGGGGGCACCATCGAACACCGCACGGAACGCGGGATTCTGGCTCGGATGTGAGCTGCGCCCGTCGGCGAAGGCATAGAACTCACTCGAGGACCAGAGCAGCAGCCACAGGTCGCGCAGCTGGGAGCTGGCATCGATCACCTCGTAACCGACGGCGGCGTTGCTGCCATTCTTCTGAGCTGGCTTCACTCTCATGCGATGGGGGAACCATACGGGAGCCGCAGCCGCCTCGTAGCCGGGACCGAAGTTCACGCCGAGCTCCTTCCCGTCGTATGCGAGCTGGTCCTGCAGAGTCCAGAGCTTGTCCCAGACGATCTCGGTCAGCAGCACGCCATTCATGCCGTCGACCGAGGACACTCCGAGAGCGTGCGTGCCGTCAGCGTCCATGTCGGAGGATCTCGCCTCGACCTCCAGATCTTCTGCCACCGTATGCATTCCCCCGAGAAAATCCTGCGACCAGAGCGCCTCCTTGAGCAGCGCTCCACCGAGAGCACCGGGGGTCAAGACGGGATCCGAGGCGCCCTTCCATCGCAGCGTCTCGAAATCCCGAAGGTACGCCGGTACCGCGACATCCAGCTCCCGAGTCTCTCCACGGGCATCCAGGATCTCGATCTCGTCGGACCCGATCGCCTTCACGTTGACCGGTCCCGCGAACTCCGGATCACCCGACGCATAGGGAACGGATACGGGATACAGATTGAGCGGCAGCTCATCGACGGGAAAGCGAACCGCTCCCGCGAGCTCGATGACCCGCTCGCCCAGGCTCTCACGCTTGCCACCGCGAGCGGTATTCACGGGTCCATTGGCCAGGTGCAGTCCCATGCGCGACTGGTAGTCCAGCGCATACATGGCTTCCTCCGAGTACTCGTAGCTCTCGATTCCCGCCGCGTAGTCGAACGCCGTGGGCTCATCGACGCGGTTCGGGTCGAGGACATCGAGATCGAGCCCGAGAACCTCCGCCAGTGGCTCACCCGACAGCTCGAACTCCGTATATGCGAACATATTCGCCGCCGTGTCGAAGCTGCGATCCAAGATCTCGACCGTCGTGTCCGCCAGCACCGGGCTCGCCAGAGCCAAGCTGGCACCGAGCGCGACGGTTCCCGCGATGGCGCATGGGGTGCCGCGCCTACCGCGTGACCGCTGGGTCCTTCGTTTCATTTTCGTCTCTCTCGTTCGCCTGTCGGACCTTGCGGAAGCCGACGGCTGGCAGCAGTAAATAGATTTGATAATCATTATCACTACCAACCTCTGACTCAGAGCGCAAGCGCGCTCGCCGAGAACTCGACAGGACGGTTCCCCATGTTTCCATCTTCAGCCAAATCCATCCGCGCCTCGCTCCTGATCCTGTTCGTAGCGGCGGTACCCCGCCCCGGCCTGACGGACGACGATGTGGCAGCAGCTCCGGGAGCTGTCCAACCGCTAGTGTTGGAAAGCTACCCGAGCATCAGCGGAGCCCTGGTGCTCGAGGTCCAGAACGACCATGCCTACCACGCCCAGGATCGCGCTGCCGAAGCGAATGACTTGTACTCGACGATCGAGCCAGCGCTCGCCGTCGCCTTCAATCGCAACCTGTCGCTGCAGGCTTCTCTCGTGTTCGAACCCGTAGAAGACGCCCAGCCGCACCAGAGTCGCGAGTTCGATCGGCAGGGACTATTCGCCGAAGAGCTCTACGCACTGTGGGAGTCCGGGCCACTGTCGCTGCGGGCGGGCAAGATGAACCCGCACTTCGGACAGGCCTGGGACCTGGCACCAGGACTCTACGGAGTGGACTTCGCCGAGGACTACGAGCTCACCGAACGCATGGGGGCCGGCGCCAGCTACGATCTCGGCAACGACACCGTCGGTAGCCACGTGCTGAGCCTCGAAGCCTTCTTCGCGGACACCACGCACATGTCTCGATCGCTCGTCCGCGGCCGCTCGCGCGTTCATCGTTCGGACGGAGGCCCCAGCAACACGGGTCGCCTGAACTCGTTCGCACTGACCCTTCAAGGAGACGCGATCCCTGCGATCCCGGGTCTGAGCTACAACCTCGGCTGGGTCCGCCAGTCCTCGAAGAGCGGAGAACGGGCCGAGAGCGACTACGTCGCCGGCCTGGCGTACGCGCTCCCGATCTCCGATACGCTCGGGCTCGAGTTTCTCGCGGAGTACGTACAGCAGATCAATGCGCTCGGAGAAGCCAACCGCTCGCGGCGCTACCTCACCCTGTCGTCGGCGGCGACCTGGAACGACCTCGTCTTCGCTCTCTCGTATACGAACCGTGACGAAGACGTGCGCGGAGATCGAGACAACAACGACTACCTGCTCCAGGTCTCGGCCGGCTACTTCCGGCCGATGGGTCCTGGCCTGGCTGGCTTCGAGATCGGCTACAAGATCACACGCGAGGAGAATTTGAAGATCGGGACGGCCGGCATGCGCGCCAGCTACGCCCTCGAGTTCTGACCTCGTCCACGATCTCTACCGCGCCACGACCTACCGCACGGTGGGGCCCCTGCATGCAGGCGCCCCACTGCATGTCACGCGGAGCAGACAGCTCACACGACCCACGGACCGCTCGCCAGCTCCCCTACGCCCTCTCAGCGTGGCAACGAGCTTGGCAACGAGTTTGCAAATCGAATCGAGACAACTCACTCCGATAGGCTGGAGGATCTCTCGATGCGAGGCGACTACGACGACGAGTGCGAGCACTGCGCCGCACACTCTCCTCATCCAGGTTGGGCTGCGGTGCTCTCGGTGCTGGTCCCGGGGCTTGGACAGGTCTACAACGGCCGCATCCTAGCGGGGGCGGCCTGGTTTCTGGCCACGGCCTTCGGCTACTGGGCAGTCCTGGTTCCCGGCATCCTCATCCATGCCGCCGCGGTGTACTGTGCGTACGCGGGTGCGCGCGACTGGCACGGATACGCCTGATCACTCGCTGCGTTCAACAACCCGCGTCGTCCACCGGCTACGGCTCACATGCGGGACACGACGCGGATGCCCAGCAGATCGAGTCCACGCTCGAGCGTGCGCCCGACCAACCCCGAGAGCGCGAGCCGCGACTCGCGCACGGCAGGCTCGGGAGCCCGCATCACTGGGCAGCGCTCGTAGAAGCGATGCAACCGCGCAGCGAGCTCGTAGAGATACGTGCATAGTCGATGCGGCTCCAGGGTGTCCGCCACCAAGTGAACCACGCGTGAGAACTCGACCAGGTGCAGGAGCAAGGCACGCTCTGCTGGATCCGTGATCTGAATCGGCGCATCGATCGGAGCTTCGAATTCCCGCTCGAGCTTTCGAAAGATGGATCGCACGCGTACGTACGCGTTGATGAGATACGGGGCGGTGTTCCCCTCGAGGGACAGCATACGATCCCAGTCGAAGACATAGTCCTTGACCCGATCGCTCGAAAGGTCGGAGTACTTGATTGCGCCGATGCCCACCGCACGCGCGACCTCGTCCGCCTCGGCCGCCGGCAGGCTAGGATTCTTCTCTTCGATCACTCGACGCGCGCGGTGCTGAGCCTCGTCGAGCACCTCGGCCAGGCGTACCGTTCCCCCCTCGCGCGTCTTGAACGGCCGCCGATCCGGACCCAGCACGCTTCCGAAGGGAACGTGATCCCAGCGAATCCGCTCGGGCGCCCATCCCGCCTGGCGGACGATCTGGAACACCATCGCGAAGTGATCACTCTGTCGCGCATCGGATAGGTAGATCACACGATCCGCACGCAACTTCTCTACGCGAAAACGCGCAGCCGCCAGATCCGTCGTGGCGTACAGATAGCCGCCGTCCGACTTGCGCACGATGACCGGAAAGGGCTCGCCGTCCTTACCCTTGAACCCCTCCGGGTAGACCACCCGCGCGCCCTCGCTCTCTTCGAGCAGGCCCACGTCGGCGAGCGCATCGATCACCTGGGGAAGCGAGTCGTTGTAGGCGCTCTCGGCTCGAATGTCCTCGGGCTCGAGCAGGACGTCGAGCCGCGCATAGATCGCCTCGAAGTGAGCCAGCGATGCATCCACGAGCTGCTGCCACGACGCGACCGAATGAACCTCACCGGCCTGGAGCTCGACGACACGTGCACGCGATCTTCTCGCGAAGTCCTCGTCCTGATCGAAGCGGCGCTTGGCCTCCTGATAGAAGGCATTGAGGTCGCCGATCTCGAGCCGGCCACCGCTCCTGAGCTCCGGATGTTCGTCCAGATACTCGAGCAGCATGCCGAACTGCGTGCCCCAGTCTCCGATGTGGTTCTGGCGAATCACCTCGTGTCCGATGAACGCGAGCACGCGCGCGATCGCATCCCCGATCACGGTCGACCGGAGGTGATGGACCAGCATCTCCTTGGCCACGTTGGGCGCGGAGTAGTCGACCACCACCCGCATCGGCACAGGTACCGGCTCGACCCCCAGACGCGGGTCGGAGCCGAGCCTGGCTGCGGCCTCCGCGAGCGCGCGGTCATCCACGGTGAGATTGATGAACCCGGGTCCCGCGACGTCGACCTTCGAGAAGAGCCCCTCCGGCTCGAGCGCAGCGACGATCCTAGTCGCTAGATCCCGCGGTTTGGCGCCGACGCGCTTGGCGAGCCCCATTGCGAGATTCGCCTGAAAATCGCCGAAGCTCGTCTGCGCAGCGGGACGCAGCAGCGGATCGGTCTCGCGATGCTCCGCACCGACGGCTCTCGCCACGGCGGCGCGCAGACGTTCCTCGATGCGCACGTGCAGAGGCTGCGTGGCATCCGCCGCGCCGTCGCCCTCTGAGTCTGCCGCTGGTGCATCCGCGGCGGGTGTCGCCGCGGCTCGTGACTCGCCCGCTTGTGACCTCCCCGCTCTCGACGGATGGGCCTTTCGTCCAGTGTCCATAGGCTGGAGATGCTAGCCGCGTCGCTCGAGATTGACAGCCCGCGGCGGGAGGCAACACGACACACGTGGGCGGCGCGGAGGAGCTTTCCCGAGCTCGATCCCACGTTGACAGGATCTGGTCACGCCGGCAAAGTATCGCGTCCCATGCTTCGTTTGCGCGTACCCATAGCTCACCGATCGCTGCGTACCGAGTCCCACCGGTGCGGCGATGGCTCGCTGTAGCGCGCCCCTCTCGCATCGGCCCGGGACACCTCACACGCAGCTCGAGACGCTCCCTGGGTGAGCCGGCCTGCTGGAGATCGCCGCAGACCTCGGGAGAGCACGTCGAATCTCGCCCATGTAGGTCATCAGACCGCGCGCCAGACCACGCTAGAGGAGCCTGCCCATGTCGGAACGATACGACGAAGTCGTAAACCTGGAGCACGATTACTTCTTTCCCGCCGTGCGCCGCTGGCCCCTCGCGCTGGGCCGAGGTGAGGGCTCCAAGGTCTGGGACCTCGACGGCAAGGAATACCTGGACCTGACGGCTGGCTGGGGAGTCACCTCGATCGGGCATTGCCACCCGAGGCTCGCCTCGGCCATCTCCGATCAGGCGCGGACCTTGATCCAGACGACCAACGCCATCTATTCGCTGCCTCAGCTGGATCTGGCACAGCGGCTCGCACGCATCACCCCCGACGGCTTCCAGCGCACGTTCTTCGTCTCCAGCGGAGCGGAAGCCAACGAGGGCGCGCTCAAGCTCGCCCACGCCAAGACGGGTCGCGCGCGCTTCGTCGCGACCTTGAACAGCTTTCACGGCCGCACCCTGGGCGCGATGGGATGCCTGGGACAGGAGAAGTACCGCGCACGCTGGGAGGCGATTCTGCGCCCCGCCCGCTTCGTTCCCTATGGAGACCTGGAGGCCGCGCGCGCGGTGCTGACGGACGATGTCGCGGCCATGATCGTCGAGCCGATTCAGGGCGAAGGAGGCGTCAGAGTTCCTCCGCCCGACTACCTGTGCGGACTGGCGGAAGCCTGTCATGCGGCGGGTGCGCTGCTCATCCTCGACGAGATCCAGACCGGGATCGGGCGTACGGGCCGCTGGCTCGCCGCGGAGCACAGCGGGGTTCGTCCCGACATCATCACGCTCGGCAAAGGGCTGGGCGGTGGGGTACCCATCGCCGCCTTCACCGCCACCGAGGACGTTCTCCAATCCGTTCAGCCAGGCGACCACGGGGGCACCTATGCGGGAAACCTGTTGGCCTGCCGCGCCGCGGACACAGTGCTCGAAGTGATCGAGGAGGAGAAGCTCGTCGAACATGCCGCGGCGCTCGGTGCGACGGCAATCACCAGACTGCAGGAACTCGCCAGGCGCGCACCCGACAAAGTGAAGGAAGCACGGGGCGCCGGGCTACTGATCGGGCTCGAGCTACACGAGGCCGAACGCGCCGCGCGCGCTCATGCGACGCTCCGCGAGCGCGGCGTACTCGTCAACCTGACCGCCGAGCGTGTCCTGCGCATGTTCCCTCCGCTGAACATCTCGCCCGAGGAGTGGGATCTGGGACTGAGCGAGCTCGAGAGCGCCGTTACCGAATGAATGGCGAATAAACGGCGCATGAACAGCCCATAATTGGCGAGCGGTCCGAGCTCGACCCGAAGCCACGGTCCAGACTCACATGGAGACGCGCTGCGCCAGCATGCTCCGATAGGCGGGCAACGGCTCGGGTCCAAGCCGAGCCACCCACGCCGCATAGGTGCGCTCCAGCTCGGACTTCACCGCGCCGCGCCATGCTCTCACCAGCAGCGCTGCGGAGTCTCCGGGAGGTGTGGCGACATAGCCGAAGGTCAGCTCGCGTAGCTGGTGAGGCGGCACGACGAAGCGGGCATCGAGCGCCAAGCCCTCCTCTGGCGGCGGATCCGGCGCAGAGGCCCGGGGTGCACTGCCCAGGTCGGCAAGCACCCGCTCGCCTTTCGGCGTCTCTCCGATGCACGCCGCCTCCGCCACGCGCACAGCCGTGGGAGTGACGTCCCAAAGTTCCGAGTAGTGCACGAGTAGCGGGTGCTCGGTTCGATTGAACAGCTGCACCCAGGCCAGCAGCAAGGGGCGCATGGCCGCTGGGGTGAACACGAGGTGCAGTACGTCGAGCCCATCCAGGACGCAGTCGCGCCGCACCTGAGCAACACCAACCTGCGTAGCGCTGGGCGTGCGGGTACCCGCGACCCCGCCCCCAGCGGCCACCAGGGCGTCGATGCGCCCTTCAGCGTACTCCAATCCATCGCCATCTAGACGCGCGCGGAACATCCGCACCAGCGGTGCGCGCGAGCGGAGCTCATCCAGATAGAGAAGCGGATAGCTGGCTCCTGCTTCGAACTCCGCCGCGGGACCGCAGCTCACCCCGCTTGGGAGAGCTCCGGACCCCGGATCCTGGCGCTCCGACTCAGACGTACACGCTTCCCTTCATGCCGGTATCGATGTCGCGACGGATCTTGACGTTGACCAGGGCAGGCTTCCCGGAGTCGAGCGCGCGACGCAGTGCTGGCCCGATCTCATCGGGTTGCTCCACGTACTCGCCGTGCCCCCCGAGCGCTTCGACTACCTGGTCGTAGCGCGTGTACTCGAGCAAGGTCGCAACAGTTCGATCCTTACCATAGGCACTGACCTGCGGTCGCAGCATCTGGCCCCAGGCTCCGTCGTTCCCGACGATCCCCACGATCGGAAGACCGAAGCGGATCGCTGTGTCGTATTCCATGCCGTTGAAGCCAAAGGATCCGTCGCCGTAGACGATGATCACACGTTTGTCCGGATGAGCCAGCTGTGCGGAAAGCGCAAACGGCATCCCCACGCCGAGCGTACCCAGTGGCCCGGGATCCATCCAAGCCCCCTCGAACATCACCGGGAGCACCTTCGAAGCTTGTGCCACGATGTCGCCACCATCGCCGATCAGGATCGTGTTCTCATCGACCACATCGCGCAACTCCTTGCACATGCGTAGCGGATCGATCGGAACCTCGGTCGAGTTCAGCTGTGATTCGAACTGCTGCCCGATCGCAGCCTCCTTCTCGCGGAGCGCGTCGCGCCACGACGTGAAGTCCAGCTGAACGGACTGCTCCTTCATCTCTTGCAGCAGAAGCTCGAAGCTCGCCGCCAGGCTACCCACGAGGGCAACGTCCGCTGGCCGGTTCTGCCCGATCAGGTCGTACTCCATCTCCAGCTGAATGATCTTGGCAGCCGGGTTGATGCTGCGACCGAACCCGAGGCGAAAGTCGAGCACGGATCCCGCGAGTACGAAGACATCGCATTCTTTCAGCGCATCGCGCCGGACGCGATTGAACAGCTGCGGAGAGTCGTGCGGGATCTGGCCTCTGCCCATGCCGTTCACGAACGAGGGCAGCCGCGCCTCGTCGATGAAGGCGTTCAGTGCCTGTGACGCTTGCGACCACTTCACGCTGGTCCCGGCCATGAGGGTTGGGCGCTGCGCACTGGCGAGGAGCTCGATCGCGGCCCGCACGTCCTCACGTTGTGGGGAGAGACGTGGGGGCTGGGTGCGGATCTTCGGAATCGAGACCTTGCTCCAGTCGCTCTGGCCCATGAGCACGTCCATCGGGATCTCGAGAAAGCTCGGTCCGGGAATGCCTGAGACTGCGTTGCGGATCGCGATCTCCATGTACTCCGGGATTCGGGCCGTGTCGTAGCAGGCATCGGCCCACTTGGAGATCGGACGCATGACCGATACGTGATCCATCTCTTGGAGGGAGCCACGTCGCAGATTCCGGAACGGGCCCTGGCCACCAATGACGAGGATCGGACTGTTGGCACGCCAAGCATTGGCCACTCCAGTGACGCCGTCGGTCACCCCGGGGCCAGCGGTCAAGATAGCCACACCGATCTTGCCAGGATGCAGCCGACTCCAGGCATCTGCCGCGTGAACGGCGGCCTGCTCGTGGCGCACGTCCACCACGCGGATGCCCTCGTCGATACAGCCGTCGTATATGGGCATCACGTGCCCACCACTCAACGTGAAAACGCACTCCACTCCAGCTTGCTTGAGCGCACGCGCCGCGAGCTGTCCTCCATGAACCGGCATTCCCGCCTCCCTTTCATTCATGCGACGGCCCTCACGAGCGAGCGAGCGAGCGAGATTTCGCAACGCAAGCTCGGCAGAGGCCGTGGCGGCCCCAAGCCTAGCACGGCGACCTGGCTCTCAGGTGCGCTCCGCGCTGAAGAAGGATCGACGCGCCTTCGTGCCGGGAATGTGGACCGGCGGCCGCACCTCGAAGCCCATCTCGGAGAGGATGCGCTGTACGTCCGGCACCGCGAAGACCCAGGGGTGCTTGGTACGTGCCCCTCGCCGTCGGTCGTAGAACTTGCGCAGCCGCTTCACCCAGTAGCGACGGCCGGAGTAGACGTCGACCGAGAGGAAGAGCTTGCCGCCTGGCTTGATGACACGCGCAATCTCACGCAGCCCGGAGTGCGGATCCCACACGTGATCGAGCACATTCAGCAGGAATACCCGATCGAAGCTCGCATCTGCATACGGGATCTGCTCGAGCAAGCCAGCGGTGTGCATAAGCTCCGGGTTCAAGCCCAGGGGGCGCAGCTGCGCCATCAGCGAATCCAACGTGAAGCGCTTCACGTCGGGCGTAAAGTCGAGCACGCTGTCGAGACCGCAGCCGATGTCCAACACGCGCTCGTTCGGATCGAACGGACGACGCTCCTCGACCTCCTTGAGGATGGCCCGCCAGATCGAGGCTCTCTCGGGTGAGCCCTTCTCACCCCGTCGGGCGTAGCCCTCCCACGTTTCCAGGTGGCCGGTTTGCGCCTGCTTCCAAACCTCGGTGCGAAGTGCGGCTCTCACGTCTCGTCCTCTCCATGCCCCAGCAAAACTAGCGAGTGAGCGCTTCCTCGAGCTCGGGAAAGCGAAAACCGCGGTCGCGCGCTTCGGCTAGGGCCTCGCGCGCCCGCGCGTCCTCTAGGGCGTTGATGCGCAGCACACAACGATTGTAGTGCGCGGTCTTGAGCTCTTCTCGGGTGCAGCGACTTCCATCGCACGGTTCGATTTCCTTGTACAGCAAGACAGCCTCATCGAACAGCTCTCCAGCGCGAGCGTAGTTCTCCCGCACCACGAAGGAATCCGCCAGGTTGAGCGTGGCCTGAGCGAGCAGCCGGACGACCTCGGGCTCACGCGGGTAGTCGCGGCGGATCTCGTTGAGCCTCGCAATGCCCGCTTCGAGCTGCCTGCGCTCCAAGAGCTCGAAGGCCAGATTGAGCCTTCGCTCGAGACGCGCACGGACGACGCTCTCCGGGATCTCGAGCTGCGGAGCCAGCTTCCTCACCTCGTCGAGTAGCTGCGCAGAGGCTGCATCGTCTCCCACGAGCTGCGCGCGTTCCAGCAACACGACGGCAAGATTGCTTTGGAACTCCTCATCGTCGGGATACAGCTCGAGCGCCCGCCGCAGATCTTCCTCGGCCGAGGGGAGACGCCCCTCGTTGCGAACAGCCTGCGCACGCTCGGTATAGGTCACCGCGAGACTCCGCTTCAAGCGCTCGTTCCAGGGCGTGCGCTCGTAGGCTTGGCGATACGCGTCCACAGCGAGATCGAAGTCTCCGGACGCCCGGAGTCGCTGCGCGCGGGTCACCAGGGGACCGACACCGCGCTCGGCGCGCTCGCGCTCTCCAGATTTTTCCGCGCCGGAGGTCCCGCAAGCGAGCAAGCAGGCGCACAGGAGTACCCCCAAGAGCTCCTTGTACGCCACACATGAACCCCTATCCAATCCAGGGTCCGGACTGCGACATACGCGACTGCCCCCTGTCGCTCGCGAGAGCCCCTCGAGCATCCCAACTCCCATTCATGGCCGGTTTGCGCCCGGTTCGCGCCTGATTCACCCCGGTTCGCGCCCGATTCGCGTCCCGATCCCACAGAAAATGACGCGATTCCGGGGCCTGATCCACTGAAAGTGCCACTGCCTACCGGATGACGTGTTGAGCTTACCCCGCGACATCGTGCGACTCCAGCTCGCGGGTGTCCGGAGACGGCCCCACGCTCAAATTACCTCGTACTTCGGTTAAACCCAGAGATGCTTCGGCCCGATGAATGAGGCATGTCCTCGTCAACGACCGAACACCCCAGTACGGCCGACCCACTACAGGATGTCGAGCTGTACACCTCGCCGTGGGTGAGCGGAACTCGAGCGGCGGCCTACTTCGGGCCGATCAGCTCCGAGCTGTTTCTCGAGGATGCCCAGGTCGAGGATCGATCCGAAGCCTGGGCAAAGGCCGAGCGCGAGTTGCTCGAATCGCTGCGCGACAAGGCGCGTGCCCTCGGAGCGAACGCCGTCGTCGGCCTCGAGGTCACCCTCGACCCCTTCGCACGCAAGGAGGAGACCGAGGCTACCGGCCTACGCCTCCATGCGGTCGGCACCGCAGCGAAGCTCGAACCTCTCTTCTGAGCTCCTAGTCTTCTGAACTCAGAGTCTTCGGAACTCAGAGTCTTCGGACCGCGAAGCCTACGACCTTTCGAGTGCTCAGCGGTACCGCGACCTGCCGCGCCACAGCGTGCGCAGGCAGCAGCACACGTTCCGGCATCACCATGGGCTGCTCCGACCCCGGCGTGCGGATGGCGCTCAGCGGCTGGCGATCATCACTAGAGGACGTCCTGCACGAAGATGCGGACGCACCGCGAGAACGCCAAAACTCCGCTCGTGAATCGACCGATGATGATTACCTAGCGCTTGACCGAAGGAGTCGTCGCGATGGGTGTCGAAGGTGGACAGGACGTTCATGCGCCAGCCGAGTACGACGGCAAGGCAGGCAACGGTCGCGGGGTTCTGACGAGTATCTCACTCAAGCAAGTCCAGGTAGAGCAAACGACTTCGGCTGTGGCCGAAGAACGACTCTACCTTTCGTTTCGCATCTTCGAAACATCAACGCCTGTTCGGCTCGTTTCGCGCGTCTTGCAGGCAACCCCGAACAGCTTCTGTGCAGAGCTCTCGGGTATGCAGCCAGCTACCCGCAACGTTCTACGTATGGTGCTCAGCAAGCTCAAGGTCGGTGGCGAATCTGTACGATCGAAGACCTCGCTCATGAAAGACTGATGACGATTCGGGGAATCGTCGCGTCTCTGCTCAAGCTCTGCCGGTCGCTTGCCGATCGCAGCGACTGAGTACGAAGCAATACCCCACGCTCGCGCTCGACCATCCGCCCATCCCCTATTGCCTGGAGAGCCCCATGCCTCTTCGCCCCTTTTGCGGCCCCACGTGCGTCTTGACTCGCACGGATGCCGCGCAGCGCGCAACGCGGGCTGCACTCGCCTCGACCTCCGTATTGATTCTTTTCTTGGCTGCATGTGCAACGGATCCATCACGCTTGGTCCCCGAGTCGCCGAGCGAAGCTCAGATCGCAGCACTCCGTGCGCGCGCCGACCGGGGAGATCACACCAGCCAGACCGCACTGGCTGTCGCCATTCTCGACGCACGTATCCCGGGCCCCCTCGAAGAGGCACACCGCTGGCTTCGCGAGGCATCGGCCAGTGGAGACATGCACGCACAGGTCGCCCTGGCTCGCCTGCTCGAAGCGGGTGACCGACTGGAGCTGGACCTCGATCAGGCCCACACCTTGTACCGCCGTGCGGCGAAGTCCGGCAGTGCGGAAGCTGCGTATCGGCTAGGCCTCATGCACGAGTCGGGGCGCGGCGTCGATGCCCACAACGGCGACGCGCTGCGCTGGTATCGGCAGGCAGCGGAGCGCGGCCACGTCGAAGCTCGCGCACTAGCTGGCATGATGTTCCTACAGGGTCGCGGAAGCCCAGTCCGTCCCATGCGCGGCTACCGCTGGATTCGACAGGCGGCAGAGGAAGGCAGCACCTCGGCACAGAACACGTTGGGCGTCCTCTACGAGCACGGCGCGATCGGAGATCCGGATCCCGGCGAAGCCGTCGCCTGGTACCGTCGCGCGGCGACGAGCGGCGGCGTCCTAGCGCAGCACAATCTCGGACTCGCATACATGAATGGAAAGGGCGTCGAACAGGACCACGCGCAGGCGGCCCACTGGTTCGAGCTCGCGGCAGCCGCGGGACACGCACCTTCCCAGAACAAGCTCGGCGCTCTGTTGGCGTCAGGGCTCGGCGTAGCGCAGGACTACGACGAAGCGTTCCAATGGTTCGAGCGCGCCGCGAGCCAGGGATCCGCCGCCGCACAGTTCAACCTGGGCTGGTTCTACGAAACGGGCCGAGGCGTGGTGCCAGATCTGGGTCAGGCGCGTCACTGGTACGAGCTGTCAGCAGCACAGGGAGACGGGAAGGCACGTAGAGCGCTCGAGGCTCTCTCGCGAGGATCCTGACGCTCAGGCGCAGAAGGTCGCGTGCACCAGATCCTCGACATCTAGCATGAACTGCAGCTTTCGCAGCAGATACGAGGTCATATCGTCGTAGCCAAGCGCGGCCACACGCTCGGACATCTCGGCTGGAATGCGCGCTTCCCAGTCCTCGTCACCCTCCCCGTCGGCCTCCAAGGCGAGTCCGAGGGCGCGGGAGATCCGGTTCGCCGAGAAGACGATTCCTGCGAGGAGCCGCTCCGTCGGAGCTTCCGTCGGGCGCGGATAGAACTGGACGGCTTCCGCGAGCTCGGGAGGCAAACCCCAGTCCCGCAAGAGCTGTGCAGTGATCGAGGCTGGAGCGATTCCGAACTCCTGCTCGATGGCATCCGCGAGCTCGAGGTGGTCGCGTCGACTGTGGCGAAACACTTTCGCGAAGCGTTCACTGAGGTTCACGGCGAGAATCGCTTCTCCCATGCAATGCATCAGACCCGCCATGTACGCATCGTCGGGTCGATCGAACGACAGATCCTCGGCGAGACGCCGAGCCGCGAGCGCCGTTCCGAGACCGAGCCGCCAGAAGGCGAGCAGCGACAGCGGCTCTGGCAGCTCGGGAACCACGTTCATGGCCGCCACGGTCGTCACCAGACGCCGCGTCTCTACAGCGCCAATGCGCAGCACGGCCTGATGAATCGTGTACTCCCGCGCGCTTCCCGCAAAGAGTGGTGAGCTCGCCAACTTGCAGATCCGCGCGGAGATTCCCGGGTCGCGGGCGATCACGTCCGCGACCTGGCGCAGGCTGACATCGGCCTCACCGAGCAATCGCTGCGCCGTCAGGGCGACCTGCGGCATCGCGGGAATCGTCTCGAGCTCCTTGACGAACTGATCAGCCGCTACCATATCCGCTCAGTGCTCCTAGGGACGCACCCTGTCCTGCGCGGACTCGGTTCGAATCTCGACCTTGCGATCACGACGTGTTCGTGCCGCGCGGAGCTCGGCCGCCATCTCGGTCTCGTAGGTGCGCTCGCGCAGGATCCGCGCCAGGTACGCGTCCGACATGGCTGGCGCCGCCTGCTCGTCGAAGTACACACTTCGCAAGGTCCGAAGACGAACGTCCGCCTCCGAACGCACGGAAACCTCGATCAAATTCTCGCCGGGCGCGAGCGGGATGAAGCCATCGAAGGACCCATCTCCGAAGAGCCGCACCGCCCGCCCTGATTGCTCGGTCGTGCGGTTCGAGATTTCTACGCTGCGAATTCCACCGAAATCGATGTACGGCAGGTCGTTCACTACATCGCCGACGTGTTCGACGGCGACATACTCACCCCCAGTGAGTCCCGCCAGCTCCTCGAGCACCGTAGGCCCGTCGGGCTGCGGACCCAGGGCATACGCATATATACGCACACCGGCCTCGCGGGCTCTCTGCCCGGCGGATAGCGCGTAAGTGCGGGCGTGGATCGCTGGGGCGGGCACCGTGGGCCTCCCATCGGAGAGCACGATCACGACCTGGCGCCTACCACTGCCCAAGTCGCGGCCGGAGCGATCCAGCATGCGCAGTGCGGCGCGTACGGCACTCCCGAGATTCGTACCCGACGAATCGAGATGCGCCTTCACCGATGACAACCTCGTGAGCGAGTCCTGCACGGAGCCGATTTCCTGTAGCTCGCGAGCACGGCCGGCAAAGCTCACCAAGCCGACGCGCGTATGCGCAGTCTCGAGCCGTCGCAACAGGCGGCGAGCGGCCTCTAGCTCCGCCGACACGATGGTGTCATCGGGGTCCGTCGTCCAGAAGCGACTCGGCCGGAGGGTCCCGAATGCATTTCGGACGCCGCGCGCATGTAACCCACCGAGGACCCCATCGCTATCCACATCGATTCCGGACGGATACAAGGTGCTCTCGGACAGGTCGAAAGCGAGCACGACGTCTACCGCGTTGCGCGCTCGCGTGCCTGCCCGACCGCGCACCTCGACCAGCGGGATGCTGCCGCCAACACGCCCCGCCTCCGAAGGCGCCAGGATCTCGAGCCAGGGAAGCGCATCCGCGGAAATCGGGGGCTGGCTCTCGCTCTCTTCCCGACCCGCTTCTCTGGTAGACTGCGCCCGCGTGGATACTTTTTCGACCGCTGGTCCGGTGTCGCTCGACTGGCCGACCGACTCGTGGACCGACTCGTGGACCGATGTATCGGCGTGGGCGAGCAGTGCTGCGATCAGGCAGCAGGCACCCACGAGACAGGAGGTACCAACCAGGACTGGAATCCGCATTCCGACACCTCGCACACTGTCGTTTTCGGAATGCGGCCTGCGATTCTTGCGCAACTTCTGGCATCGCAGCGAGGTTTCAGCAACATGACAACGCGCGTCACTCTCGACTACGGTAGCGGCCAGCTGACGATCGGAATTCCTGCACCAGCGCAGGTCACCATCCTCGACAAGGCGCGCGCTACGCCAACGCGAGACCGGGAGCGGAGTCCAACAGACGACATCGAGGACGCTCTCGAGCATCCGATCGACGCAGCACCGCTGGCGGAGCTCGCGCAGGACCGCACCGACGCTGTGATCGTGGTGTCGGACAGCACGCGCCCGGTTCCCAACCGCAGGCTGCTTCCACCTGTCTTGGAGACCTTGCAGCGCGCGGGCATACCTCGCGAGCGGATCCGGCTTCTGGTTGCGACTGGCTTGCATCGAGCGGCGTCCGCAGAGGAACTTCGCGAGCTACTCGGCGCGGAGATCCCAGAGGCGTACACCGTGTGGCAGCACGATGCACATGACACCAGCATGCATCGCTCGCTCGGCACCTCCAGACACGGGATCCCCATCGAGATCGATCGGCGCTATCTCGACGCGGATCTGCGAGTGATCACCGGACTCATCGAGCCGCACCTCATGGCGGGCTACTCCGGGGGGCGAAAGGCGGTCTGCCCAGGACTCGCGAGTACGGCAGCGATCCGGGTCGCGCACAGTGCACGGATGCTCGAGAGCAAGCTGG
The DNA here is from genome assembly GCA_003247575.1 of Pseudomonadota bacterium. Taxonomy (GTDB): domain Bacteria; phylum Myxococcota_A; class UBA9160; order SZUA-336; family SZUA-336; genus SZUA-336. Next base: position 95,158 of record QJZC01000021.1, on the reverse strand, counting down.
GTCCGGGATTGCTGATGGGGAATCCCCTGCACGAAGACCTTACCCGGATCGCACGACTCGCCGGAGTCGACTTCATGCTGAACGTCTCACTCGACCGAGATCGCAACATCTCTGGCGTGTTTGCCGGCGACCTCGAGCGAGCCTTCGAAGCGGGTGCCAGCTTCGTCGAGCGGGAGTCGATGCTGACCCTGAATGAGCCCTGTGACCTCGTACTGGTCTCGGGGGGCGGACACCCTCTGGATGCCACCTTCTACCAGGCGATCAAGGGAATCGTGGCAGCCGCATCGATCGTCCGAGAAGGCGGCATCATTCTGCTCTGCGCGGCTCTCTCTGAAGGAATCGGCGGGGCCGAGTTCACCGAACTCCTGCTCGGATGCGAAGGCCCGGAAGGTTTCGAGCGACAGCTGGAGCAGCGCACCTTCGTGGGCGTGGATCAGTGGATGATCCAACACCTCTGTCAGGCGTGGAGGCGTGCAGAGGTGTGGCTCTACACGACGGGCGTCTCCGAGGAGCTCGCTGCTCGCATGTTGGTGCGCCCGGTATCGAGCCCCGAGCAGGCGCTCGAGGCTGCGATTCGGCAGCTTGGCTCACATCCTAGGATCGCTGTCCTGCCTCAAGGGCCGTACGTCCTTGCCACCGTGCAAGGCGTGAAACGACCCGTAGGAAGAGGAGTCGAGCTACGCCCTACTGGGGCGAGCGGCGGATGAGCAGCGAGGCCGGCCACGAATCCGTCGCATTCGGTGCGTCCGCATTGGCGTGATCGCGTCGGCGCCGATCTGCAACTGCCCCGCAGCTCGAGGGCAACCCTTCGAACGACCATCTAATCCCAATCAACACCAAGGTCGATAGAGGATCCAGGCCAGCCAGGGACGGATCCCGCATGTGCGACACAAAGATTCTGATCGTCGACGACGAACCTCGCGGCGTCGAACTCATGCAGCGCGTACTCCGCCCCCTCGGCGAGGTGTTCGGCGCGAGCTCCACCGCCGAGGCGAGACGCATCTTGGAACAGCACACCCTGAGCCTCGTCATCTCCGATCAGCGCATGCCCCACGAGTCTGGCGTCGAGCTTCTGGCAGAGATCGCGGAGAAGGAGCCCACGACCGGACGAATCCTGGTCACGGGCTACTCCGACCTCGACACGACGATCGAGGCGATCAATCGAGGTCGCATTCATGCGTATCTCAGCAAGCCGTGCGCTCCAACGCAGATCCGATTGACCGCCGAATCGGTGCTCGAACGCGTGCGCCTCGCACGCCACAACGAGACGCTCATACGAGATCTGGCGGAGCACAACCGCCGGCTCACCCATGCCGCTCGGCTGCTCCGCGAATCGCAGCGAAATACTGAAGACGACAGCCGCAGCAAGAGCAGCTTTCTCAAAAATGTGTCGGCCGAGCTTTGCACACCATTGGCGTCGATTCTAGGCTTCACACATGAGCTTCGCGACACCGAGATCGACGAGAAGGACCGAGACACCGCAGTCAACGGCATCATGTCGTGTGGCTCCAATCTACTGGCTCGGCTCCACGACATTCGCGAGATCGCGGCGGTGGAGTCCGGCGAGAAGCATGTCGAAGTCAGCGACTTCCCCTTGGCAGCACTGATCGAGGAGGTCCGCGAGCAGATCGCCGCGCGCGCAGCCGAAGCAAAGATCGGGCTCGAGTTCGAGCAGGATCCGTCCCTGGACCGAATCCAGAGCGACGCCCTCCGCTTGAAGCAGCTAATGTTCTATCTATCCGAACATGTTCTGCGCACGACGCACAGCGACACGGTTCGCGTGCGACTGCTCGCGAGCGCAGCACAGCCCGGAGAGCTCGAGATCATCGTCGAGGAGTCTGGACTCGAAGGCAACCGATCGAGCCAGAACCGCGACACCAGCGCGGGCTCGGACACTCAGAGCTCATTTGCAGCTGACATGGCCGGGGCGGCGTCCGCCAGGGGCAACCTCGCCCTGTTCATCGGGCAGCGACTCTCGGAGCTCCTCGGAGGACGGCTCGAAATCGGTGACCCCGACGATCCCCGAATCCATGCGCGCGCAATCCTGCCGATCTCCACGGATCATGCAGCTCGCCTTCCAGCAACCTCGATCCTACCGAGTCCGCGTCTACAGCCCTCGCTCCTCGATGCCCGGGTTCTGATCCTGAGTCGCAACCGAATCGAACAGCGCATCCTGACGAGCGTCCTGCAGAACGCCGGCGCGTGCACCGACATCGCCATCGATGAGGACGCAGCGGTAACTCTCGTGAGCGCCGCCGTCTCCTCTCAACAAGCCTATACCGTGGTGATGTGCGACATGGCTGCGGTCTGGAGCCTCGACGATCTTCGAGTCCGCCTAGCCGAGCAGGACTACTCGGGTCCGCTGATCGCGCTCACTCCGGGCAGCAAAGCGAGTGAAGATGCGACGGATGCGTCCTCGCGAATCACCTCAGCCGAAGGCGTCCTGTGCCGACCGATCGACCGAAGTGCGCTCCTCCAGCTGGTGGCACGACTTGCCGACGCGCGTAGCCGCGTAATGCCGAGCTGTCTCGGCTCGCGACACCGGTTTCCTTGGGAGATGTGACTTCGTAAACGGACTGCTGGGCCAAGGCCAGTTCAGGGCAGCTGGATCCGCTCGAAGAAGCGCCACATCTCCACATTGGCGCTGAAGTCGAGCGGCGATGTGGAGCGTCCCGCATCACACTCCTCCGTTCCAGGCCAGCAGTGCCCCACGTCCTCGAGCCGACACAGACCGACGCGAGCTTGTCCCGGGCACTCGGTGTTGACGGAGCAGCGACCCTGACTCGTATCTGCTCCCAGCCGGCACTGATCGAACAGCTGCCAGCTACGATAGGAGGACTCGGCGATGCTGAATGCCATGACCTCGTCGGCAGTGCCATTGATGGCCAGCACGGAGACGGGCCGACTCGGCCTACAGTCCTGCAGAAAGAGCCCGCCGGCGATGGGTGCCACCGCCGCGACCAGATCGGATGCCTCACAGGCGAGCCTGTGCGTCAACATCGCACCATTGGCCATCCCGGTGGCATACACGCGTCGCGTATCGACGCAGGCACGACTCGATGTGTCTTGTACGACCGCGCGTGCAAAGGCAACGTCGTCCACACCATCGCGCCACGCAGTTCCGCAGCAGTCGCCGCCGTTCCAGGAACCCTCGGTTCCCTCCGGGTACGCCACCATAAAGCCTCGAGCCTCCGCCGTGACATTCAAGCCAGACATCTCGAGGTGATCCCAGGCGCTCGTATTCAACCCGTGAAAGCTCAACAGCAGCGGATGCGGCTTGCTCGGGTCCAGACCCGGCGGCACGTATAGGTAATATTGACGCACGCGCTCACCGAGATTCAGCTTGACCAGGGTCGCCCGCTCGCCGGGTGCAACCTTGGGCGCACTACACCCCATGCCCGCACGTCCCGGGCCGGGGATGGTACCGAAGAGCCCACAACCGCTCAGACCAGAAACCAGTCCGAGCGAGAGCAATAGCCATCCGATCCGACTACGCGCCCGAGCGTACCAGGCTGTGGACCAGAGGGCGGCGACCATCCTCGCACCTCGTCCGCAGCGGAGAGGTCGCCTGCGATTGACCGCTGGGATCGGGAACGAACGACTCCGGCGCACACTCTCTCCTTTATCCGTGGACCATCCGTTACTGTCGGAAACCCCACGCATTCAGTCGGCGATCTACATCACATAATCATCGACTGGGCAACTGTGCCTGGACGGCCGTGCGGCACTGGACGCAGCGATCCGCCCACCGAGACCTTCGGGGAGACTCTGGGTGGATCCAGCAGTTTCGATGGGATTCAGTAGGATAGCGCCTGAAGCTGCAGGCGTTCAGCGCCAGCGGACGGACCGCACGATCCGATTACCTCGTTCCAGGGGGAACCGGCGCAGCCACGGGACCGTGCGCTCTCGCGCCGGATATTCTCCGTGCGAGCGCTCGTCTTCCGGCACCTCTCTTGGGGCGAGCATCTCGACCGCCTCTTGGAGCTCGCGGCAGACGCGCCGAACAGCTCCTGGACGCCCCACCTCGATGTCCTCGAAGCTGCGCGGCGGACCAATACGAAGCTCTAGGGCTCGCGGCTTGGGAAGTCGGGCGCCCTTGGGCCACGCATCGAAGGCACCGGCCAGATGGCACGGAACCACGGGGATCGAAGTCCCGGCCACCAGATGCGCAACTCCGGCTCGAAAGCGTTGGACCTCTCCAGTCACGCTACGGGTCCCCTCGGGGAATAGGATCAACACGTTGCGGTGCCCCGCAAGCAGTTGGCGACACAACATGAGGCTCTCTCCAGCCCCACCCTGGCGGTCGAACGGAAGCCCATTCATCAGAATCGAAGACAGAAAGGCACGCGGGAGGCTCGAAAAGAAATAGTCAGCCGCGGCGGCGGGAAATGCCGAATCAACTCGTGTCAACGGAAGACTGGAGAGCAGGCAGAGAGCATCCAGGTGGCTCGTGTGGTTCGCGACGATCACGAAGGACCGATCGAGTGGCAGATTCGCCGCCCCCTCGATGCTCAACCGGTGGAATCCGCGCAGAAAGGCTCGCAGCATGACGTGGAGCGACAGTCGCAGGGCCGAGGTGAGAGGATCGGGGCGCGAAGGCGGGATTCTGAGGCGGGCCCGGGAACACCGGACCTGCTGAGAGTCCTCGTTGTCCTGCCAGCGAGTCATGAACCCGTCACTCTACCGCAAGACGCTGAATCCGTGTGCAGAGGAGATGCGAAAGTAGGCGCGTCTTCGGGCCGCAGCGCTTTGCGCTGCGGCAGTTCGGGCCGCGGCGCTTTGCGCTGCGGCAGTTCGGGCCGCGTTCGGGCCTCAGCGCGCCGGCGCCAGCAGATGCCGCTCGAACCAGCGCTGCATCTGCCCGCTCGCGAGCGCGCGGTGTGCGGGATCTCGAAAGCCGTGGCCAGCACCGCGTATCCGAACCAGGCGGACCTCGGCACCCACTCCACTCAGCGCAGCTTCGAGCCTCACCGAGTGATCGAGGGGTACGACGTCATCCTCGTCGCCATGCACGAGCAAGGTAGGCGGATCGTCAGCGGAAACGTACAGCAATGGCGAAACACGGGGAGCCAGTTCGGACGGAAAGTCGAGCGCGGGGAAATCTGCGTTCGGCCCTACCATGGCCCGCAGATCCGTCGGAGGGTAGTAGGCCGCCACCGCCGCGACGCGATTGGGCTCTCGCAGAACTGGATCCTCGGCCTGCGGGTCGCCGGCATCCCCGGCGAGCGCGGAGATCAGAGCAAGATGTCCGCCGGCGCTGCCCCCAAACAAGCCGATTCGCTCGGGATCTACCCCGTAGACTCGCGCCGTTCTGCGAATGTGGCGCACAGCGCGAATCACATCGCTGACGGCGTCGGGGACCCGATAGCGAGGCGCGCTGCCGTGGTGAACGACGATCATCGTGAAGCCGCGCTGCAAGAGCGCGACGAAGCCCTCCGCTCTCTCCTCGGGCGGCTGCCAGCGCGAGAACCAGCCTCCACTGACGATGTAGGCGATGGCGGCGCCATTGGGCTCCTTCGGTCTCAGGACGTCGTAGACCAAGGCCATCCCATCTTTGTGCCCGTACACCACATCCCTCACGACGGAGCCCAGAGGGTCCTCCTCCGGGAGCGGGCGCATCGGCATGCTCGCATCCGAGCGAGCCTCACCGGCGGTGGCCTCGATCTTCGAAACCTTCCCGGCCTCTTCCTCCTCCGCACGGGCGGGAGCGACACCAAGCCCTACAGCAAGCAGCAGGGTCATCGCCAATCGCGCAGCGATCGCGAGCGGTGCTTTGATCGAAATTACCGTATCAATGGAAACAGGAGGCCTCACTGGCGCCCCGTCGACGTCGCGCCTACGCTGAGCGGATCGCCGCCCTGCAAAGGTCCGTGCCAACGCGGGGCGTTCGAGCGGCACGACTCGGTCAGCTTCCGAGGCTGCGCTCCCAACCGGGGCCTGGATTGCGACTCTAGATGCAAAACTACGAAGCCAGCTGTCATTGCGGTGCAGTCGTCGCACGAATTCGCGCTCCCAACGAGTTGCGGGTTGTCGAGTGCAACTGCTCCATGTGCACACGCCTGGGATACCTCCACCTGATCGTTCCGGCAAGTGACTTCGAGCTCGTCTCCGGGCGAGAGCAGATTACACACTACCGCTTTGGGACGCGGACGGCCGACCATTCATTCTGCTCCGTCTGCGGCGTCAAGGTATTCTACGTTCCGCGCTCACATCCGGATGGGTTCAGCGTCAACGTTCGCTGCTTCGACAGAGCGGGGAGAAGCGCCGTGGCCCACATACAGTCCTTCTGATGGGGACAACTACGAAGAGAACATCCACCAGCTGCACGCGCAGGACGCCAGCGAGAGCTAACCATCCTGCGCCCCGGCAGGCGCTCGGCAGTCACCGCCGAGCCCACTCGGGAGACCACGAAGGCGACGCAGCGGGCGCGCCGCGCGAGATCCGATGCCGAGCCCTCGACGACCCAGCGCGCGCTTGCTACCTACCCTCCCCTCGCGGCCTCGATCATGTCACGACGAATTTCCCTGCGACGTTGGCAGCAGACAGCGCTCCAGAAATTTGAAGACAGCGGAAGGCGTGACTTCCTCGCGGTCGCCACGCCCGGCGCAGGCAAGACCACCTTCGCCCTGACCGCATGCGTGCGCGCTCTGCAGGACCGACGTGCCGGCCGGGTGATCGTGGTGGCTCCCACGCAACACCTGAAGCATCAGTGGGCCGATGCGGCAACCGCGTTCGGCCTCTCGCTCGAGCCAGAGTGGGCGAGCAGTGACGGCGCCCTCCCTTCCGACATGCACGGCGTGGTGGTCACCTATCAGCAGGTTGCGGCGAGCCCTCGGGCTCTCCGACCGCTGGCGCACAAGGCATTCGCAATCCTCGACGAAATCCATCATGCGGCCGAGAGCCGCGCATGGGGCGACGGAATTCGCTTCGCACTCGGGGAATCAGCTTATCGGTTGAGCCTGTCCGGTACACCGTTCCGCACGGACCAGAACGCCATTCCGTTCGTCCGCTATCAGGGCGACGACGCCGAGCCCGACTTCGAGTACGGGTACGCCGATGCGCTAGCCGACGGGCGCGTCGTACGCCCGGTGTACTTCCCTCGCATCGGCGGCCAAATGGAGTGGACGAGCCCCGATGGAACAGCCTACTCCCACGGGTTCGAGGACACTCTGGGCACTACACTTGCCAGCCAGCGCCTGCGCACCGCACTCTCGGAAAAGAACGAATGGCTGCCGAGCGTTCTTCAGCGGGCGCATACGCAGCTGCTCCACCTTCGCCGCGTCGATCCGAGAGCTGGTGCAATGGCCATCGCCATGGATCAGGACCACGCGCGCTGTATCGCGCGCATCCTCCGAGAGCGCGTGCAAGCGTGCGCGATCGTCGCCACATCGGATGACCCGAACGCGTCGAACAAGATTGCAGAGTTCGCAAGGAGTGACGCGCCTTGGATCGTAGCGGTCCGCATGGTCTCCGAAGGCGTAGACATTCCACGCCTACGCGTAGGAGTGTATGCCACACATACGCTCACCGACCTCTTCTTTCGCCAAGCCGTCGGTCGCCTGGTACGCTGGAGCGCCGGCGCGGCGAAGCAGAACGCCTACCTCTTCATCCCGGACGACCCGCGCATCCGAAGCTTTGCCGACAACATCAAGCGCGAGCGGCGTCACAGCCTGCGCAAGCCGGAGAGCGACGACGAGCACTCACCGCCCGACGCAGAAGAGTCAGCCGGGCAGTCCGAACCTGAAGAGAAGCAGCTGTCGCTGTTCACTGTGATCTCGGCAGTACCGACGGACGAGCGCGGGCGGCCCTTGCGTACGGACGACGTCATCCTGGAGGACGCCGAAGACGACGACGATGCGGTCGCCGCAGCGGAGGCCTTCGCAGCGGCCAGCATGGAGCTCCCGACGATCGACGCCTCCTTCGCTCCCGAACCCGTCCCCGTCGTACCGCTGGTCCGCGCCCCCGATCTCGAGTCGAAGCGCAGCCCACTCGCCGAACTCGCTCACCTCACTCCGCGGCAGCAACGCAAGCAGCTGCGGGCGTGGAACACGGAGCGGGCGCAGGAGCTTTCGCGCCGCGCAGGCATGACCCACGCGGAAGTCAACGCAGAGCTCAATCGGCGCACCGGCATCCGGCGCGTCTCCGAGGCGACCCTACCCCAGCTCGAACGCCGCCTCCAGTTCGCCAACACCTGGCTCAAGCAACTGAGCGATCGCGCACGGCAGATGTCGCGTGGCTGATCCCGAGGCGAGCGATGCGCGCATCGACCGCACGCTGCTGGATCGGGCCGAAGCCAGCCTGCCCGAATGCGACCCGCTCCTCGGCGAGCTGATGCACGAGGTGGGACCATGCCAGCTCGAGCCCAAGGGAGACCCCTACCGCGAGCTGATTCGTTCCGTCGTATTCCAACAGCTCGCGGGAAGTGCTGCCCGCGCGATCCACGCACGCCTCCGGACTCACTTCGGCGGACGCATTCCGCGCGCCGAGGTTCTCGCCAATACCGACTCAGAGATCCTGCGCGAACTCGGACTCTCGCGTCAGAAGGCGCAGACCGTGCTGGAGGTCGCCCGCGCCTTCGAGCAGCGCCGCCTCGATACACGTCGGCTCCGCAGAATGTCGAACGCCGACGTCGTCCAGTCCGTGACGCAGCTGCGCGGAATCGGAGAGTGGACCGCACACATGCTGCTGATCTTCTGCTTGGGGCGTCCAGACGTGCTACCGGTAGGAGACTTCGGCGTGCGCAAGGGGGCGCAGCTGCTCTACCGCCTGGACGACCTGCCCAAACCGCGCGAGCTCGAGCAGATCGCCGCGCCCTGGAAGCCCTATCGAAGCGTTGCGACCTGGTATCTCTGGCGCCAGTCCGAACGCGCAGCCAAGTCCACCTGATCTACAGGAACGCGAGCCAGGCTTCGTGCTTGCTCTCGCGCCCGTGCACGACGTCGAAGAACGCAGACTGCAGGGTCTTCGTAATCAGGCCGCGCGAGCCAGACCCGATCGTACGATTGTCTACCTCGCGAATCGGAGTCACCTCGGCCGCGGTTCCCGTGAGGAACGCCTCGTCCGCCCCATAAAGGTCATCGCGCGACAGCGGACCCTCGACGACCTCGATCCCCTTCTCGCGGGCGAGCTGAATGACACAATCGCGCGTTATTCCCTCGAGAATCGAGACGAGCGGAGGCGTGCGCAGCACTCCGTCCCGGACCAGAAAGATGTTCTCGCCGCTGGCTTCGGCGAGCATGCCCTGCGTGTCGAGCATGATCGCCTCGTCGTAGCCCATGCGTGTGACCTCGCGCTTGGCGAGAATCGAGTTCACGTACTGGCCACAGCTCTTCGACTTGGTCATCGATACGTTGGGGTGATGGCGGGTATAGGACGAGATCTTCGCGCGGATCCCGCGCTCGAGTCCCTCCTCACCCAGGTAAGCCCCCCAGGGCCAGGCGATCACGGCCACGCGCACGGGATTGTCGGAAGGGAGCAGCCCCATCGCGCCCTCGCCCAGGAAGACGAGGGGTCGGATGTAGCCTTCCTGCATCCGATTGGCGCGCAAGGTCTCGCAGACGATGCGCTCGAGCTCCGCGGCGGGGTACGGGATGTCCATCTCCAGAATCTTGGCGGAGCGATACAGCCGGGATACATGCTCGCCGAGCCGAAAGACGGCCGAACGGCCGTCGTCGCAGCGGTAGCAGCGAATGCCCTCGAAGACGCCCAACCCGTAGTGGAGCGTGTGGGTCAGGAGGTGGACCCTGCCTTCCTCCCAAGGAATGAATTCACCATCGAGCCAGATTCGCTCGGTAGGCTGGAATGCCATCTAGCTTTTCTTCCTTCCGAAGCCGAAGAGCCCGCCGGTTGCACCCTTCTTCTCATCTTTGGATGCCCGCATCCGGAGTACCCGCAGGGCCTGACCGGCCTCGACGTGTCCCGGATCCAGGTCGAGAACTTTCTTGAAGAGCTTCTGGGCCGGACCCGGCCGCCCACAAGCCTTGTGGAGCTGAGCCATGTAGTAGTAGCCCGTCGTGGACTCCGGGGCGAGCGCGATTCCGCGCTCGATGCGTGCCTGGCCTGTCTTCTCGCCGTCACCCATCTTTCGATTGACCACGAAATACGTCCAGCCGGACAGCACCTGCAGCTCTCCCTCCTCGCTGTCCAGCTCGCAGGCGCGCTCGAACTTCGCGAGCGCCTGCGCGTACTCCCGCTTCTTCAGTAGAGCCTCACCCTCGCGGCACAGCTTCTCGGCCTCGAGGACCTGATTCACGCGCTTGGGCGCGGAGGTTCCTCCACCGAGCTCGAGCACGTAGTCTGCCCGACGCGCAGAGTCGAGCAAGGTATCCCGCGCACTGGAGATCAGGCCGAAGATCTCCGACACCAAGGTCTTGATCGCGACCGCCTCGTTCGCGAATCGATCGGGGTGAAAGCGCTTCGCGAGCTGCAGATAGGCAGCTTGCACCTTGGCTTCGTCGTCGTCCCGGCCGATGCCCAGGAGCTGGAAGTAGTCCTGACCCCGCATGCGGTGAAAGGCGTCGCGCAGCTCCGCACCGCGCCCGGACTCCTGGACGTGGATCGCGCTCAGCGAGGTGCCGGACATGGTCGCGGGGTCCCCCGTTCCCGGCAGGGTGAAGTTGACCGCGCCGATCAGCCAGAGCCCATAGACCGCTGCCGCATGATCCGCCAGAAGCTGGCCCACTCTCGCGGGACGGCGGAGCACTGTCACCAGGCTCCGGATCGCAGGCAGCTTCGCGTCGGGGCCTTCGATCGCCTTCCCCGTCAGCGAAACGCCGAAGTCGGCGAATGGTGTCAGGATCGTCATCGTCCGTTCGAAGGGGACGTACTTCACCCCACGCAGCACGAGCCGTGTGGAGCTCCAGCCTTCGAGTGGGCTCGCATGGCTGACCTCGTGCACTCCCTCCTGGATCCACGCCTCGCCCGCGGTCCAGGAGAAGAGCTCCAATGCCTTCGCTGCCGCCTGAGCGCGCAGCGTAGAGAGCAGCTGCTCCGAAGTCATGATCTTGAGCTGGAGCAAGGCCTCGCCACTGCGCACACCGCGTTGGGTCAGCTTGTTCATGGCCTGGAACGAGACCTCGTCGAGCTGCTTTCGACTGAGTAGGAAGCGTCCGAGCGTCTCGGCGGTCGCGTTGGAGCGCACGGCCGTCGGACACCCGCGCTCCAGCAGAAGAATCTTCTCGAGCTTGCCGCGCACGAAGTGCACCGCCCCGCTGGCCTCCTTCTCCATGAGGCGCCAGAGGAACTCGGCTGCGGACACATCCTCGAGCTGCGCGCGCTCCCAGGATTCCACTTGAGCAGCCGTCTCCGCGGGCCCGACGATCTGCTTGACCAGCCTACTCAACTCGGAGACGTCGAACGGCTTGTCCAGAAATGCCTTGGCGCCCGCATCCAGCAGCTCCCGCTCGGTTCCCTTGCCCTTGAAGACGCCGCTCATCGCGATGACGGGAATGCTCGAGGTTGCGGTGCTGCGCCCGAGCTCGGCCATCAGGGCTCGCCCGTCGCGCTTGGGGACGAGTAGATCGAGCAGGATCAGGGCGGGCGGCATCCGCTCCACCATGTCCATGGCAGCGGCTCCGTCGTGGGCCTGCAGAACGTCGTAGCCCTCGCCCTCGAGCGCCCGGGCGCAGAGATCCGCCAGGCGCCGGTCATCCTCGACGATTAGGATCTCCTTCGCCAAACCGCAGCGTGCTCCCCGTCATCCGCGTGCTCTCGCGCAGCGCCCGTAGGTGGTTCTTCCGAGTGGTCCCCTCATCTATCGGCGCCGAGCACGGCCCGTTGAGCTTGCGTGAGAGCTGCGCAGCGGGTGGAGGTTGGCTCAGCGTTCGAACTGCGCGGCCAACGCCTGCTCGAATGGCGCGCGCGCGACACCCTTCTCGGTGATGATTGCCGTGATGAGCTCAGCTGGCGTGACGTCGAAGGCCGGATGGCGCGCCTGGACCCCTTCCGGCGCGATCCTCTGGCCGCGAAGCTTCACGACCTCGTCCGAGCTCCGCTGCTCGATCGGGATCGAGTCGCCATTCGGGGTTCGCAGGTCCACCGTGGAGAGCGGCGCTGCGACGTAGAAGGGAATCCCGTGCCGCTCGGCGAGCACGGCCAGACTGTAGGTTCCGATCTTGTTGGCGACGTCGCCGTTGGCGGCGATCCGATCTGCCCCGACCACCACCGCGTCGATCTCCCCTTGGCGCATGAGGGCTCCGCACATCGAATCCGTCACGAGCTGCACCGGAATTGCGTCCTGCTGAAGCTCCCAGGCGGTCAGGCGGGCACCCTGCAGAAAGGGCCGAGTCTCGGACGCGAGCACGTGCTTCAGGCGGCCATCGCGCGCCGCCGATCGGATCACGCCCAGCGCCGTGCCATACCCCGCCGTCGCCAGCGCGCCCGCGTTGCAGTGCGTCAGCACCCGCGCGGCGTCGGGGAGCAAGGGGCCACCGGCATCTCCGATCGCTTGGCACACCTGGACGTCCTCGTCGTGCATCTGCTGAGCGAGCTGCTTGGCCTGCTCACGGACCTGCGACGGCGAGGTTCCGGCTCGGAGGGCTTGGGAAAGCTCGGACTGCACTCTCTCGAGCGCCCACGTGAGGTTCACGGCCGTTGGGCGGGTCGCGGCGAGACGCTTCACGGCTCGCTCCAGGGCCGCCGGCACGTCCGCGTCGTTGGCATTCGCGAGCTCGATCGCCACCCCCATCGCGGCGGTGACCCCGATGGCGGGAGCGCCGCGCACCACCATGTCCTCGATGGCGCGTGCGACCTCTTCCGCGTTGCGCAGACACAGCACCGGTGCTTGGTCGGGTAGCGCGCGCTGATCGAGCAGCAAGACGCCGTCGTCCGACCACCGCATGGTAAAGAAGCTCACTTGGACCCTCCTTCGCTCTTGGGACTGGTTCTCTCGCGACCGTGCGGCGCGACCCCGCGTTCGCAGGAGCTCACTGGCTACCGAGGCTGGCGCGACGCCGCAAGCGTACTCGACTCGGGCGTCGCAGACTACTTCGCCGAGGGAGAGCAGGCGCGTGCGAGCTGCGAGCGCTCCGCCGTGGCGAGCGCCCGAGGACAGCGCAGGACTCGGATCGCCCGCGGAGCACTCGGCTTGCTAGACTGCGCACGAAGCTCTGCGGACAGGATCCTGCCCACCAGATTCGGAAGCTCTACAGATTCGGAATCCCACGGACTCGGAAGCTCTACAGATTTGGAACCCTACACGAGACGCACGCGCATGCCCGAGATTCGCCCCGCAAACGCAGACGAAGCAACCGAGATCAGCGCGCTCGCACTCCGATCGAAGGCACACTGGAGCTACTCCGAGGAGCAGCTCGACGTGTTCCGCAGCGAGCTCACGATGTCTCCGGACGAGCTGCACGACGGACGCGCCCATGTAATCATCTGCGAAGGTCGTGTGATGGGCTTCTACACACTCGGGCCGATCGACTCGAAGCCAGACTCGAAGCCAGAGCGTTCGATCGAGCTCCGGCATCTGTTCATCGACCCGGAGTCACTGCATCGCGGCCTGGGTACGGCGCTCTTTCGACACGCCGTCGAAGCTGCGCGAGCTCTCGGCTACGAGTCACTCGTGATTCAAAGCGACCCGAACGCCGCGGGCTTCTACCTGGCCGTTGGCGCCAAACTGGAGCGCGAGATTCCATCCAGCATCCCAGGGCGCGCCATCCCGCTGTTCACCCTGCCTCTCAGCAACTCCCAAATCCGGAACGAGTGACCATTCTTTCCTCGCATTCAAGGATACACCCCGAAGCGTCAAACCTCGCGCACGATCTGCCGACACGCATACCGCGGATGCGGAGTGGGTCGAGCACTACTCGCGGCCGGCGAAGAACACGCCCGCGAGCTCGATTGCTGCCGGTTGAGCCTGGAGGTGCAACTCGACAACTCGCCGGCGGCACAGCTCTACGGGAGCTTTGGCTTCCGAGACCTCGTCTACGGAGAATCCGGACCCACGAGCTTCCTGGTCAAACCCCTCGAGACTCCCCGCTAGAACGAGTGGTACTGCGCTGCCGAGTTCAGCCTCGCGCCAAGATCGCCTTCGCGTGCTCGAGCACGGCCGACGGCGTGAGCCCGAAGTGCTCGGCCAAATCCTCATAGGGCGCCGACTCACCGAACGAGCTGAGCCCGTGGAAGGCATCCGCCCGACCCAGCACGGGCGCCAGCCCCTGCTCGACCCCGGCCTCGATGCCCAATCTGGGCACATCGCGGGGCAAGAGATCGTCTCGAGCCTCGGCGTCCATCGCGAGCAGTCGCTCCAAGCATGGGAGCGAGACCACCCGCACCGAGTGCCCGCTGGCATTGAGCTCGTGTGCGGCGGCGGTCGCGAGGTGGACCTCCGATCCGGTGGCCACCAGGACCAGATCGAGTCGCTCGGCATCGGGCTCCCGCACGAGCACATAGGCTCCAGCACAGACGCCGTCCTGCGTAACCCCCTCTAGCCCGGGCAGAGACTGACGTGACAGGACCAGCGCCGTTGGACCCGTATCCCGACGCAGCGCCTCGATCCAGGCGTAGGCGGTCTCCTGTGCATCGGCCGGTCGCCAAACCTCTAGATTCGGAATGGTTCGCAGGGCCGCCACGTGCTCGACCGGCTGATGCGTGGGTCCATCCTCGCCCACGAAGATCGAGTCGTGCGTGAGGATGTAGATCACGGGCTGCCGCATGAGCGCCGACAGCCGCAATGCTGGACGCAGGTAGTCGCTGAACACCAGAAAGGTCGCAACGTAGGGACGCAGGCCACCGTGCAGGGCCATCCCGTTGACAGCCGCCGCCATGCCGTGCTCACGCACCCCGAAGGCGAGATTGCGTCCGCCGAACTGTTCGCGCTCGACGAAGGACTCGCCACTCTGCGTCGTGTTGTTCGAGCCCGCCAGGTCGGCGGATCCCCCGACCAGGCCCGGCACCGAGGGGGCCAACGCGTTGATCACCTGTCCCGAGGCGGCACGCGTGGCGGCGCTCGTAGACGCGGAGAACGCAGGCAGCAGGTCTTCGAGATTCTCGGGCAGCTTGCGCCCATACAAGGCATCGAGGAGCTCGGCTCGCGCAGCATCACCGCGGGCCTTTTCGAGGCGCTGCTGCCACGCTTCGCGCTGGCGCCTACCGCGCGAAGCGTTCTCTGCGAACACGCCCCGCGCCTCCTCCGGAACCACGAAGGGCGGATGTGTCCATTCGAGCCGCTCGCGCACCCCGCGTAGCACCTCGTCGCCGGGAGATCCGTGCGCCTTCGCCTGTCCCGCGACGGCAGATCCGCGACCGATCTCTGTGCGACACAGAATCAGCTGCGGAGCTTCCTCGGACGCGCGCGCAGCGCTGAGCGCCGAGCGCAGCTCGTCGAACGAGTGGCCATCCGCGCGCTGGATCTGCCAGCCGTAGGCCTCGAAGCGCCGCGCCACGTCCTCGGAGAACGCACGCGAGGTCGGGCCATCGATCGTGATCCCGTTGTCGTCGTACAGGACCGTGAGCCGACCCAGACCGAGGTGTCCAGCGAGCGAGGCCGCTTCGGAGGCGACACCCTCCATCAGGTCCCCGTCGCTCGCGAGCACGTAGGTTCTGTGATCCACCAGCTCCGGGCCCAGCCGCTGCGCGAGCATGCGCTCCGAGAGCGCCATTCCCACCCCATTGGCGAGGCCCTGTCCGAGCGGACCCGTCGTCGTCTCGACCCCTGGAGTCACGCCCCACTCCGGGTGCCCCGGCGTCTTCGATCCGAGCTGGCGGAACCGCCGAATCTCGGCGAGCTCGAGCGCATACCCGGAGAGGTGCAGCAGAGAATAAAGCAGCATCGATCCATGCCCAGCCGAGAGCACGAAGCGGTCGCGATCCGGCCAGGAGGGGTCCAAGGGATCGTGGCGCAACACCTCCGCATAGAGCAGCGCACCGAGCTCGGCACAGCCGAGAGGTAGCCCGAGGTGTCCGATTCCCGCCGCCTGCACCGCGTCGGCGGTGAGCACACGGATCGTTTTGGCAGCCAGCGAGAGTGCTGCGGACGAGGGCGCGGACAAGGTGACCTCCTTGAAAGTGGGTTCAGCAGAGACGAGCCGCATCGGGCACGCCGGCCTCGAGCACGCAGAGAAGTGCGAAGCGACCTCTCCGCGTGGCGATCGGGGCGGAGGATATACCGCCTGGGCCTCCGGGGCGAGCCATGACCTGCCTCTAGCGTGCGCGCCTAGCTTTCGCTTTCTCGCGCGGCCAGCTGCAGATTGAGGTATACGAGACGCAGCTTGGCGGCATTACCGCGCGTAGAGAGGATCCCGATGACGAGCGCTCCCGCAGATTCACCGCTCGCGACGCCGGAGGTCGCGCTCGAGTTCTTGCTGGAGCTCGCCGACGACGCCGACCCGCTCGCCATGCGGCGCTTCCGCGCCACCGACCTACAGATCGAGACCAAGCCCGACACGTCCCTGGTCACGGAGGCCGACCTCGCCATCGAGGAGCTCGTGCGGGAGAAGGTGCGTGCGCACCACCCGGAGCTGGTGGTCTGCGGAGAGGAGCATGGGCAGGAGCCCGACTCCGGCGCGGGACGTCTGTGGGTCGACCCGATCGACGCCACGGCAAATTTCGCACGCGGTATCCCCATCTTCGCAACCTTGCTGGCGATCGAGGTGGAGGAACGCGTGATCGCGGGTGTCGTGAGCGCACCCGGCTTGAAGACCCGCTGGTGGGCGGCGCGCGGGCTCGGCGCGCAAAGAAACGGAAAGCCGATCCGCGTTTCACGGGTCTCCGAGCTGTCGCTGGCCCAAGCCTTTCACGGGAGCCTCGGTGGCTTCGAAGCTCCCGAGCTGCCTCCCGGGCACCGCACCCTGCTCGAGGCAACCCGACGTCAACGAGGCTTCGGAGACTTCTATCAGCACGTGCTCGTCGCCGAGGGCGCGGGCGATCTCGCGCTGGACCCGGTCGTGAAGCCTTGGGATATCGCACCGCTCACGTTGATCGCACACGAAGCGGGCGGCAGAGCCACCACCCTCACGGGCAGCGAAGATCTGCATGCCGGCAACCTGGTCACCACCAACGGCCGCCTGCACGCGCAGGTCCTCGCTACACTCGCGGGAGAGCCGCTCGGCGACTGAGAAGAGGCCTCGCGCTCAAAGCCCGCGGCGGTTCCGCTAAGCCCTCATTCCCCCTCAGCGCAGCAGCTGCGCTCGCTCCAGGACCTCGAATGTCAGGGTCACCCCCGTCGAGTCACACACGGCGTAGCGCTCCGGCCGCGACGAGGTGAGGGCAGCGTAGGTGAAGCGATCCGCCTCCAGCCACAGTACTCGGGCCACCACGACCTCGCCATCACTCAGGTGCAGGCGCACGGATCGACCGCTATCGAAGGCCGCCTGCACGACGTCCCGGAGCTCCATCCGGGGTCAGCTGGCAAAGGCCTGGAAGAGCTCCTCGAAGGCCTTGAACTGGTTTCCAGCCGCCGAGGAGGGGACGAGGATGGGCGTGCGAATGCCCGCCTCGTACCATGCCTCTACACCCTCCCGAACCTGGGCGACCGTGCCGAACAAGGTCGTATCGGCTAGCCAGCGATCCGAAAGCAGCGACGGAATCTGATCCCGCTCGCCCGCGCGCAGGGCCTTCTCGATGGCTTCCATCTCCTCGGTGTAGCCCGCTTCCTTCCAGTAGTTCCGGTAGTTCGGCAGCATCGCATAGCCGGTCAAGGTTCTTCGATTCACCGCCTTGGCCGCCTCGACGTCGTCGCTGATGCAGGTAGGGATCATGTTTCCGATGAAGAACTCCGCGTCGGCGCGCCGGCCCTCGGGTACATGACTCAGCGAGCTGTGCATATGCGACCGCGCTCCATTGGCGAACACCATCCCATCGCCGATCTCGCACGCCAGCCGAATCATCTTGGTGCGCAAGGTCGCCAGCACGATCGGAGGGAGATCGCCTACACGCCGGGCGGCGCGCAAGCCATCAACGTAGCTCCGCATGTCTCCGAGCGGCTTACCGGGCGTGATGCCCATTCGGCGCAGCGCTGGCTCGTGGCTGACACCGATCCCGAAGCGGAAGCGACCTCCCGACACCTCGTGGATGAAGGCTGCGGTCTGCGCGATATCTGCAGCCGAACGCGTGTAGATCGGCTGGATGCTGGTGCCGAACGGGATGTGCTCGGTCATGAAGGCAAGTGCTTCGCAGAGCGCCACACCATCGCCGAAGCTCGCACAGTAAATCCCGGCGAAGCCGCGCTTCTCGATTTCGCGCGCCAGCTCCAAGGTGGCGTTTCGGCGCCCGGCAACGGCAGCCAGACTTACGGCAGGTAGTTGGAGCGGCATCTGGATTCTCCTTGACACAGGCGGTATGGACAGAGCGGACTGGCGAGGGGCCCGTGGCGGAGCGGAGGCCCGAGCCCTGCTCGCGCCAGTCTAAAGTACGCGGAGGGGACGGGACGCGTTTTTTCCATCCTTCGGACAGCTCAGCTCGCCGGAACAGCCCAGCTCGCCGGCGGGGGGACTCACGCGTCCGCGGCTGCCACGCAGACGCAGTCCTTCCCGTTCGCCTTCGCCTGGTAGAGAGCACGATCCGCAGCCTCGAAGAACGCGGTGCGATCTCCCTGATAGCACGCCACCCCCACCGACACGGTGACCCGCAAGCGCTCTTCGGCGCCGCCCGCGTGCGGCAGATCGCCAGCGGGAATGTCGAAGTCCAGCGAAGCGATCGCCATGCGGATCTTCTCCGCGATCTTGATGGCTCCCTCGAGCGCCGCCTGCCGTGGCACGAGCGCGAACTCTTCCCCACCGTAGCGGGCCAAGAGATCTCCCGGCCGCGTGGTCTCGCGCATCATCTTCGCAACCCGCTCGAGCACTCGGTCCCCCACGGAGTGACCGAGCTGATCATTGAGCTGCTTGAAGTTGTCGATGTCCATCAGCACGAGCGCGAGCGTCTCGCCGGATCGTTGCGCGCGTTCGATCTCGCGCGTCAGCTGTTCCTGGAAGTAACGGTGGTTGTTGAGCTGCGTCAGGCCATCCGTGATGGATAGCTTTTCCAGACGCTCGTTCAGCTCCTGAAGCTCTCCGTTGCGCACTCGAAGCTGTTCGTTCGCCCGTTCGATCTCTTGCTGGCGCTGCTCGAGCTCCTCGCGCGAACGCCCCAAGATCCGCGCCAGGTACGAGGCACCCATGAGACACAGGATGAGAATCAGCAAGAAGAGGCGGGACGCAGCCTCCAAGGATCGATGCACCGGAAGCAGCAACTCCGAAATCGGACTCTCCACGGCTATCCAACCCGAATCCGGTCCCACCAGTGCCAGTGAGCGACCTTGACCCAAGACGGGTTCACCGTTCGAGCCGCGATAGCTCTCCAACTCGGATCGCCGCGCCGATGGCTTCGCGGTGTACACGACGATTGGCCGGCCGTCTGGCGCTGCGACCGAGAGCGTGGTCGGCAACGCGTGCGGTACCTGGCTCAGTCGATCCTCCAGCAGAGCTAGGTCGAGCGCCACGGCCCACCAGCGCGGTGCCGGGAGCGAAGCTCCTTCGAGGCGCAGCGCCAGCGCCTGCACACGTGTGCCTGCGAGTAGGTGAACCCTGCCGAGGACGAACGGGTCGCCGCCGGCTACCGGCGCCGCCGCACGCCCAGGTCGCAGGTCCGGAGCAGTCCACGCGCAGAGCTCGCGGGATGAGTCCCGAGCAGCCAAACCATCCCGCTCCACGTTTCTCAGCGCCCAGGCCAGAGGAGCCACGCGCGAGGTGTCGGCCGCCTGCGCCATTCGGTCTCCAGGTTGGCTTAGGGCAGCCCCCGGACCACAGAGCGCCACACCCATCCAGCTGTCTCGTCGATCCAGCCAGCTTTGGAGAACTGCAGACAGGTCAGGGCTCGCAGCCGACTCGAGATCAGCAGGCACCGCTCGAGACAGCGCGCGCAGCTCGCGTGCACCCTCGGCGTACCAGAGCTCGACCGACTCGCGCGCGAACGAGAGACTGATCGGAAGCGACGCCTCCGCGTGCATGCGGGTCAAGCGTCCCATTCCGCGAGCAGAGACCCAACTCAGAATCAGGCCGACACACAAGGTCGAGGAGAGCACCAGCCACACGACGCGACTCGAGAGATTGCGGCGCGGCCCTCGGTGCGAGTGTACTCTGGCACCTACCCATCCGAAGACTCCCAAGCGGCTTCTCCATGGCAATGAACTCCATAAAAAAGGTGGCCACCCCTACCGATCCGGTGACGCCTACGGCATTCGCTTTCTACTTCCTCCGCTCTCTGCTATGCATTCTCAGGGCAAAAGCGAAGCAATCGCCAGGGCAGATCCCCAAACCGTCGTATCCCTCCCACCATCAGCTTCGATCTCGTTCACCGTCGCACGAAGCTGGTATCCGGTTTGCGTACAGACAGCCGCGGTGGGGAAAGCGAAAGGTCGCATGCGGGTCGGAGTCATCGGAGGTGGAATCACGGGCCTCGTGTGCGCCTACTACCTGGTGCGCCATGGGTATCGCCCGATCGTGTTCGAGTCCCGTCCCTATCCAGGAGCACGTGGGCCGAAACCCAACTTGCCTGAGAGCGAAGCTGAGAATGCGAGAGCAGCTGCGCCAGCTGCCGGCTACCCGCTCGATCCCTTCCCTGTAACCCTACTGCGCTCCGATACGGCCACGTGTGGTCTGATCGCCGACCTGGGACTGAATCAAGAGCTCCAGTGGCATGTGACACGAGCCGGAGTGCACTCCGAGGGGGGCCTGTACCCTCTATCCTCTTGGCTCGACATCTTGCGCTTCGAGCGACTCCCACTCATCCAGAGGCTGCGCGCAGCGAGACTCGCATTCACCGGAATTCGCATGCGGACATACGCCCGCCCGCTGGACGCCGTGCGCGCCCGAGACTGGTTCGTCGAGGCGCAGGGCGAGGCTATGTACGAAGCCCTATGGCGCCCCTCACTGGCAGCGCGCTTCGGGCCGCATCACGTAGACGACATGCCTGCCTACGTGGCCTGGCAGTTCTTTCGCGAGGAGATGACCGGATCCTCGCGCATGGTAGGCGCACTACGCGGCGGTGTAGCGTCCTTGTATCGCAGCCTTGCGCGTGCGCTCGTCGAACAAGGCGGAGAGCTACGCCTGAACACGCGCATCCAGCGACTCGAGGGCGACGAACGCACCGTGCTGCTCGACGTGGGACACGGTCGCGTGGAGCTCGATCTGGTGATCTCCGCGATCAAGCTCCCCGCGCTAGCCGAGATCGCCGACGGCGAGTTCGCCGCTTCGTTCAAAGCCAATCGCAGCGCTCCGAAGCTACAGCGCGTCACCTCCGTACGCCTCTTGCGGCGTGGGCACTCCCCCCTCCAGGGCTACTACCGGATGCTCGACTTCGATCGCGACGCGGCGTTCCGGGTGATGCTCGACGGAACCGGGCTTACGCCGGCGGAGACGCGTCGCGACCGCTCTGTCACCTATCTACTCCGTCTCGATCCGGAGAGCGGCCCTGGACTGCCATTGCGTGATTCCGAGGCGCGCCGCTTGGCGATCGAGACATTGCGCAAGCTCGACGGCGACATCTCCCCGAGCTCGATCGAGGAGCCAGCCGTCTTCCGTTGGAAGTCCCCCGATGCCATCTGGGGAGTCGATGCGTTAGAGAACAAGATTCCGCCGCGTTTGGACAAGTCTCCGGTCTACATCTGCACTGCCGCCCAGGCCTACCCAAAGGCTGCGAGTCTCGAGTCGAGCATCATGCTCGCGCGAGACTGCGTCGGCCGAGCACTGCGGGAGCACGATCTCCGATGAGCGCGGTGAGCGAGAAGCGCGTCTGGATCCTCGGCGAGGAGAACGAGGTTCGTGGGTACCTGGAGGCGCTGAGCGACTTCCCAGAGCTGGAGCTGAGCTTTCGCGGAAGCCTCGCGGCGGCAGAGCCCGTCACCTCTCGTCCGCCGCCACACATGGCACTGGTGTGTGGAGAGGAGCATCGGATCGAGCCGCTCGTGCAGCTGCTCGCCGCCGGCACAGATCTTTGGATCGAGAGCCCCCTCGCAGCGAATCCCGACGATGCCAATATTCTGGCGGCGCTCGCCGAAGCGGGCGACCGCACACTCATGAGCGGAACGCCCTTGGCACACGCCCCCATCTGGAAGACCGCGCTGATGGCCCTTCGGGACGGACGTATCGGCGAGTTACGGCGAGTCGAGTGGCGAGCTCCGATCAAGTCGCCTAGAGCAAATGTGCAAGCCTTGGAGCCGCGCGCATTGCTGACGGCCCTCGAGATCCTGGAGAAGTTCGCCGGACCCGTGGAAGCACTGCGCGTCTGTTGGGACCCGAATGGAGCGGGTGCGGAGCTGAACACGCGCCATGCCCATCAGGTCGAGGGCCTCGCGCAGTTCCACGACCGCCGTCAAGGCGCCAGTACGGCCTCGCTGACGTGCCGCGGCGACATGGGAGAGCTCTGGATCGGTGATGCACAGAGCGTGTTGCACGACGACCGCGGAGCGCACCAGATCGCGTCAGGCATCTGCGAACAAGCGGCCTTTTCCGCTGTGATCCGTGCACTGCTGCGCAGACGCCTCGGAAGCTTCATCGAAGACCGCGGAGCGTGGCTGCTGCAGCGCGTCACGGACTCGCTGCTCAACGCCGAGAAGTGGCGGCCCGCCTGAGCGGGGACGTCGCCTGCTCGGAATGCACCCTTCCGCAGAAACGAGTTGCTAGCAGAAAGGGCTGCTAACCTTGGCGCAGCTCGATCAAGCGATCGAGCTCCTCGCGGACCCTGGACAGGACCTCGTCGTAGCCGAAGCTCCCGAGCTTCTCCCCGCCACGCTTGAGGTTCACTGCACGAGGCCCGCACCAGAGCCCCAGGTCGGCATCGTCGGTCTCTCCGGGACCATTCACGCGACAGCCCATGACGGCGATCGTGACATCGTGATCCTTCGCATACAACGTCAGCTCGCGCACCTTCTCCGCCAGCTCCACGAAGCTCTGGTTCTCGACGCGCGAGCAGGACGGGCACGAGATGATGTTGAGACCGGATAGATCCGGTACCGAGCGGAATCGACCCGCTGCGACATCGGCCAGGATCGCCCGCCCGATCTCGACCTCTTCCGGTTTGCGCTCGTTGGGCAGGGTCAGCGACACGCGCAAGGTGTCGCCGATGCCACGCGCGAGCAGCTGCTCGAATGCGATGCGCGTCTTGATCTCGCCGCCTGGCAGCAGCCCGGCCTCGGTCACGCCGAGATGCAGGGGCACGTCCGGCCTACGCTCGACGAAGCGCTGATTGGCCTCGACGACCTTGTGGGGGTCGGAGTCCTTGAGCGAGACCACGTAGCGGGTGAAGCCGAGCGAATCCAGCATCTCGCAGTGGTCCCACGCACACTCCAGCATGGCTCCGATCGAGTCTCCCGGAAACCTCGCATCGTACTCGGGCGCGACCGAGCCACAGTTCACTCCGACACGCAGGGCGCAATCGTTGGCGCCGGCAACCTGCACCAGCTGTGCAACCTTGTCGCGAATCGAACGAGCCCGCTCGTGGTGGTGCAGGTGACCGGGGTTGTAGCGAATCTTGTCGACGTGCGGGGCGACCTTCTCCGCCAAGCGGTAGTTCTCCTGCAGGTCGACGACCAACGCCGCACGGGTCTGGGTTCGGATCTCGGCTAGCGCCTCGACGTCTCGGGCGGTGTCTACTGCAAGTCGAACCAGGCCCGCGCCAGCGGCGTGCAGGGCCTCACACTGGGCGACACTCGCAGCTACATCGCGCGTCGGCGTCGCACACATGCTCTGCACGGAGATGGGAGCGCCTGCGCCAATGACGAGCGAGCCCGCGCGCACCGCGCGCTGCGACTTTCGGGGAGGCATCGACATGGGCGCGTAGGCTAGCACGCTCGCGTCGCTTTCACCGGATGCGCTAGTCCCGGCGCGCCCCAGATGACGCGCACGCGGTCTCAGACGGAGTCGAGCCCCCATACATAGAAATCGGGCAGCTCCGCCAGCGAAGGTACTGCGAGCGAACGCGAATCTTCCGGATCGAGCCGACCCTTCGAGACCAGGCTGCGCGCGAGCACGAAGCTGCCGACCCGGTCCTCGTCCGGGTCCCTGCCTCGCGCGACGAAGGGCGCCGGCTCACTGGCGGGCGAGAGCACCCAGAGTGGCTCGCCGTAGGCAGCACACGCAGTTTCGAGAGCGCCCTCGAGTGCAGCGGTCTCGCCTGCCCATTCGTGGACCACCCCGCGCAGGTCGCGCCCCTTTCCTTCGATGCAGTAGGCAACGACCGCGTTCTCCCGCTCCGCGACGTGGACGTGCGTGTGCGGAATGGCGAGCAGTCGGCGGAGGTCGCTCAAGCTCCGCTCGACGCGCAAGGGATGCGAGCGCAGGAGCTCCAGGAGCGCACCCGCGTCGTCGATGCCCCCATTGCGCACAGACACCCCGGTGGGAAGCTTCGCACCCGAGCCGACACCCCGGAAAAGTCGAATCCGCTCGCTTCCCGCTTCCACGAAGCCCAAGCGCGCGTAGAGACGACGGGGAGCGCTGAACAGGAGCGCCAGCTCGGCCCCTTGCTCGCGCGCTTGCTGGACACAGCCTTCGACCAGCGCACTCGCCAGTCCCCGCTCGCGGTACTCCGAGTGCGTGGTCACCAACCCGATTCCGGCTGCACTGAGCCGAGTTTCCCGCGATACGAGCTCGACGGGTCGCCAGGCGGCGTGCGCAACGTAGTTCCCGGTTGGATCGCGCCACGCGAAGCCGCGGCCCGACGACACTGCAGACTCGATCAGCAGCGGGAACTCCTCGACCAGTCCTGCCGCTCCATCGAAGTGTCGATCCAGCAGGACGCGCAGAGGCTCGAGTTCGAGATTCCCCGCGACACGAACCAGCGACGCGATGCGAGATTCGATCTCCACCCTGGGCAGTTCGGCGCGGAGCTGCGACCGCTTGAGCAGGTACTCCATACGCATGTAGTAATTTCCATTCGGGTACTAAAGTGCCGTTTCGTTTAGTCCGAATGATTCATCAGCACGCGTAGACATCAGCGCGTCGGACCAGACGGAGGGGCAATGACTCAGCACGGACGCTGAGTCTGGCCCGACTTCATGGAGGAAGGCTCATGGGTCTCCGAATCAATACAAACGTCTCCTCGATCAACGCGCAGCGAAACCTCGCTCGCACTCAGTTGGACCTCGAGCGCTCTCTGGACCGTCTGTCGTCCGGTTTGCGCATCACTCGCGCGGGCGACGACGCCGCCGGATTGGCGATCTCCGAAAACCTGCGCGCCCAGGTTCGCGGCCTTTCGCAGGCACAACGAAACGCGAACGACGGCATCTCGGTCATCCAGACGGCGGAAGGTGCGCTCAACGAGATCTCGAACATTCTGATTCGTCTCCGCGAGCTCGCCGTGCAGTCGGCTTCGACCGCAGGCATCTCGAACTCGGAGCGGAGCTTCCTCCAGAACGAGTTCAGCTCGCTGCAGTCGGAAGTCACGCGTATCGCGAATTCGACCCAGTTCGGCGGTCGAACCCTGCTCGATGGCACCCTCTCGGGCTCGGGCAACGGCTTGACCTTCCAGGTCGGCATCTTCAACAACGCGAGCGTGGACCGGTTCACCCTCGACATCGGAAACGCGACCGCGAGCGGCCTCGCGATCCAGTCCTCGCAAGCAGCGGTCTCCACAGCCGCAGCTGCGCAGACCGCACTCGCGACGATCGATACCGCACTGACCTCGGTCTCCACCCTCCGCGGTAATCTCGGCGCCTCGCAGAACCGGCTGCAGTCCACGATCAACAACCTCTCAGTGTCCATCGAGACCCTGTCCGCCGCGAACTCGCGAATCCGCGACGTGGATGTCGCAGCAGAAACGGCGGCCCTGACTCGTGGACAGGTGCTCCAGCAGGCAGGTATCGCGGTTCTCGCCCAGGCCAACGTCTCCTCGCAGGTGGCGCTGACCCTACTCGGCTAAATCGCGGACCCGGCCTGAACCGATAAGGCCGACTGGAGGGGCGGACCGACCTGGCGTCGGTTCGCCCCGATCGTCTTAACCTGGCTCGGTCGCGTGAAGGCGGCGGGAGCGCGCGATCGAGCTGCTCAACAAACTTCGCAGAACTCTCGAAAGGAGTCGTTATGGGGCTCCGCAGTGTTGGATCAGTCACCTTCGGCGGAATCTCGTCGGGCCTACCGACCGACGAGATCATCCAGCAGCTACTCGAGCTCGAGCGAAGGCCCATCAATCAGCTCTCGGCGCAGCGCGACCGCTTCAACGCGCAGCTCCAGATCTTTCAGGACCTGTCGGCCAAGACCACGACCCTGCGCAACGCGCTGCGCGAGATCGACAACCTGGCCCTGCTGGGAAACGGCGCCTCTGCCGAGGAGGAGTTCTCTCAGTTCGGGGCGACATCGAGCGACTCGTCGGTCGTCACTGCCACCGCCACGGGGCGCGCAAGCCCCGGGACACTGACGTTCCGGGTCGACAACCTAGCGACCGCACAGCGCGACATCTCGACCACCCCGTATGCGACCGAGGACGACGCAGTCGGTGAGGGGACGCTGACGATCACCATCGGCGGCCAGCCCCCCACGGTCGTCACGATCGACTCCAGCAACAACTCGCTCGCGGGGCTGGTTGCCGCCATCAATGACTCGGGCGCCGACGTCACCGCGTCGATTCTCGACACGAACAACGGAGCGACCCCGCTGCAACTCGTGATCCAGGGGAACTCGACCGGCGTGGACAACGCCGTCACGCTCACACCGGGGGGCGGCCTCGGGGTGACCTTTCCACCCACGCCCTCCCAGGCTGCGGCGGACGCCAAGATCACCATCGACCCGACCAACCCGGGGCCCGGGACCGAGGTCTCCAGCAGCAGCAACACGTTCGCCGACGTCTTGACCGGTGTCTCGCTCCAGCTGATCGAAGCCAACGGAACCACCGAAACGATCACGATCGAACCGGATACGGATGCGATCGTGAGCGCGATCTCCGACGTCGTCTCCGCCTTCAACGCGGTCACGGCGATCATCCAGGAGCAGTTCGAGATCGACCCGAGCACGAATCGAGGCGGCGTCGCGATCGGCGCCCCGGAGCTGCGCAGCCTGCTCCGCTCGCTCCAGGGGGTGATCGCCTCTCAACTCGGAACGGGTGACATCTCGTCCGCCAGCCAGATCGGCATCAGCATCGACACCAACGCCTTGCTGTCGCTCGACGAGGACGAACTGCGCGACCAGCTCGCGGCAGGCTTCGACGACGTCCGCAGCTTCTTCGCGGGCGAGGACGGATTCGCGGACGGCCTGCGCGAGGTCGCCGACCGCTTCGTCGACACCGTGGACGGAGCCCTCACTGCCCGCATCGCAGGGACGTCTCGATCGATTCAGGACATCACCGACCAGATCACCGCCGCAGAAGACCGCTTGACCACGGTCGAAGAGAATCTGGTGCGCCAGTTCTCAGCCCTCGAACGGGTGGTGTCCGAGGTCCAGATCCAAGGGAATTTCCTCGCCCAGTTTCTAATCCAGTCGCAGCGCTGAGCGAGTCGCGGAGGAGGGAGACCATTGCAGATGAACGCACGTTTCGGACATGCCGCATACCAACAGGGACAGGTCTCCTCGGCGGATCCGCTGCGCATCATCGTACTGCTCTACGAGGGCGCCATCCGCTTCATCGGGCAGGCGCAGGCTCGCTGGGAGGATCCGGCGGCACGCGGGACGGCGCTCGGTCGCGCACATCGCATCATCTCAGAGCTCTTGGCCTCGCTCGACCACGAACGAGGCGGTGAGATCGCCACCAACCTGGACAGTCTGTACCACTTCGCACTGGACGAGATCACGCGCGCAAACCTCGAAGCGAATCCTCGCGGGCTCAGTGGAGTCCTGAACGTCCTGCGCGAGCTCCTGGACGGCTGGTCCACGATCGAGGCCGAAGCGCGCGAGAAAGGGCTCACGCAGCGATGAACGATCCGCGTCTGATCCGTTGGCTGGAAGCGACCAAGCTCGTGCTCGAAGCCCCGACGAGCGAGCGCATCCGCGCACTCGAGACCGCGCATGCGACTCGGACTCAGCTCATGCAGGAGCTCACGGAACGGCCAGCTGCCGCGCCGGAGCCGAACCTCGCCCGCGCACTGGAGACCTGTGAGAAGCAACTGCAGGCGCTCTTGCTGGAGCTCCCCGCCGAGCTGCGCGATCGGGTCTATGAGCTCCGAAAGGTTCGCCAGGCAGCTCGCGGTTACCTACCCCCGACACCGAACGATCCAAGCTTGATCTCACGCGAGGTCTAGCAGCCCGTATGCTCCCCGACGCGCGGAGCTCCAGCGAGTCGCACGCTCCGCCTGGGCGGCAACTCCTGCCTGACCGATCCCCGCGCCGCTAGGAGAAATCTGCCCAGCTGCCCCGTTGCTCGCGATCTCTCGTTGCCCAACGCGCATCGCTGGCGTGCCCTGCGCGCGGCACACTGCTTGCTCCGTATGCCGGCGCACCTGCTCCCCGCGGCGTGACCCGTGACCCCACTCGAACGCAACCTCCAATCGCTCGCCGCGCGCGATCCGGAATCGGCTCGTCGGGTGGCGGCCTGCGCGCCTACTGGGAAGGTCCGCTGTGTACGCGCCCGGACGGGTGCATCTACGATCGAGGTGGACGGCCGACTCGACGCAGGGCTCGAGGACCCCGAGGCCGACGGGACGAGTCTGGCCCAGCACTTCCTGACACGCGCGCAGGCTGCCGGCGCGACTCGACTCGTGCTGTTCGGTCTCGGCGTCCACACGCTGCGCTTCGTCGCAGACTTCAGCGGTGACATCCTCGTGGTCGAACCACGCCTCGATGTCGCTCGACGGGTGCTCGAGATCGTCGATCTCACAGACTTTCTTTCTCAGCATTCCCTGATCCTCACGGGCGACGCAGAGGTCGTCTTTGCGCATCCATTGTTCACCGCAGAGTCGAACGGACTCTTCTTGTCGCACGCACCTACACGCAGGCGACACCCGAAGCTCCATGACCTGCTTGCCGCTCGCTTCCACCCTGGCGGCGATGCCGCTCCTCTCGACGTCGCGGTCATCCCACCGCTCTATGGTGGATCTCTGCCAATCGCTCGAGCAACCGCGCGCGCTCTGCGTCAACTCGGACATCACGTGCGAGATCTCGATCTGAGCCCGTTCCTGCCCGCCTACCAGGAGCTGCTGCGCTGCGGTTCAGACCTGCGCTTGTCCAGGAAAGCCGAAGAGCTCCGCGCGGCGCTCGTGCGCCTCATTGGCGAGACCCTGTTGACACAGTTCTGGATCGAACCGCCAGACGTCGTATTCGCAATCGCCCAAGCCCCGCTCGATCCGGCCAGCCTTGCGCAACTGGGGGAGCGGGGGATCGTGCGCGCGTTCTGGTTCTGCGAGGACGCGCATGTCATGCCGTACTGGAGTGAGCTCTCCAAGAGCTACGACGTGTTCTTCCATCTTCAACCCGACACCCTGTCCGAGCCACTCCGGGAGCGCGGGGTTTTCGGACTCCCCCTTCCCGTCGGATTCGATCCAGAGGTTCATCACCCCGTAGAACTCAGCGAAGATCAGCGAGCCCGCTACGCCTGCGAGCTCTCCTGCATCGGCGCCGGGTACCACAATCGAATCGAGTTCCTGCCCGGCTTGTTCGACATGGGCCTGCGCCTCTACGGAACCGATTGGCCAGCGGCCGAACCGTTTCTGAGCTCGAGCCCAGAGTTCAATCAGCGGCAGACCTCTGAGAGCTGCAACCTCATCTTCAATGCCAGCTCGGTCAATCTGAACCTTCACTCGTCGCCTTGGACAGATGGGGTCAACCCTCTGGGTGACTACGTGAATCCTCGTTGCTTCGAGGTGGCCGGTGCCGGCGCATTCCAGCTCGTAGACGAACGCAGGCTACTCGGAACCGCCTTCGAGATCGGGAGTGAGATCGACACGTTTCGAGACCTGTCCGAGTGCCGTCACAAGATTCGCTACTACTGGAACCATGCGGACGAACGCCGCGAGATGGCAGGGCGCGCCCGCGAGCGCGCCCTCCGGGATCACACCTACGTGCAGCGGATGCGGGTGGCGATCGATGCCCTGCGTTCGGGACCCTCCCCCGCTCTTCCGAAGAAGCGGTGCACTCCGACGGCCGGACATGCAGTCCAGTCCCTCAGGGAACAGGAGCCCACCGTAGCCAGAATCCTGGAGCGACTTCCGAGCGAGATGAAGCTCGACCAGGAAGCCCTGTACCTCGCCGTAGCCAGCGGAGAGGGCGACTTGTGTGAAGAAGAGCGGCTCCTGCTGTTCATGCGCGAAGCGATGACAGAGATCCAGATCCTGAACGCGGCGGGAGACCCCGCATGAAGGAGATCGGCCTGCTCAGCCTGACACGCTTCGGAGATCTCGTTCAGACCTCGCCAATTACGAGTGGTTTGAAGCGACGCTATCCCGACGCACGCATTCACCTGATCGTGAAGGCGCGATTCCGCAGGGTCGCCGAGATGCTACCGAGCGTAGACGCGGTGCACGAGATCGACGGCGATGCACTCGCCCAATCCATGAGCGATCCGGAGACACCGTTCCTCGATTCGTACCGCATGGTACGAGAGATCGTCGGGCGGCTCCGCGAGGTTTCCTTCGATCTACTCATCAACTTCACCCATTCGCGTTCGAGCGCCGTACTGCTCTCTCTACTTCGCGCCAAGCGAACCCTGGGATTCACGATGGATCGGAACGGCGTTCGCCGAATCGACAATCAATGGCTCGTACACATGGGGACGCTCGTCCGCTCACGCAAGCTGATGCGCATGAACCTGGTTGACATGTACCTCGGGGCCGCCGATCTACTCGGACAGGGCGAGCGCCTGAGCGTCAACATCCCGGGATCTGCACGCCAGCTCGCAGACTCCCTCCTCACCGGCCCCGGTCCATTCCTGGCAGTGCAGCTCGGCGCCAGCCAGGACGCAAAGACCTGGTCGATCGATCACTATGCCCGCACACTCGAGGCTCTACGCGATCGCGTGAACGGGCTTACGGCAGTTCTAGTCGGCGTCGCAGCAGAACGTGACCGGGCCGAGGCTCTCCGCGCCGCATGCCCCAAGGTGCGCATGAAACGCCTCGTGGGTGAGACCTCGATCGAGGAGCTCGCTGCAATCCTGGAACGCTGCCAGCTCGTCCTCACGGGCGATACGGGCACGATGCACCTGGCCGCGGCCGTGGGGACCAAGACGTGCTCCGTCTTCGTGGGCCTCGGAAATCCCTACGAAACTGCTCCCTATGCCGAGGGGCACGTCACGATGCACTCGCGGATCTCGTGCGCGCCATGCTCACATCTGGTGCGTTGTGGCTACCCAGCGTGCCACGATGACATTCCTCCCGAATGGCTCGCTGATGTAGTCCAACGACTGATCGAGAAGAGATCACTGTCGTCGATAGCTGCCCCAGAGCGTGCCGACCTACTCGAAACTGTGTTTGACGAGACAGGAATGCTCGCGCTACGTCCGGTACATGCCCGGTCTCCGGCCGTGCACGACCTGCTCGGCCTCGCCTACCATCGGATCTTTCTCGAAGATCTTGCGGGGATCGAGTGGTCAACCGAGCAGATCTGGAGAGCTGCGAGAGAGCACTTTGGCGTCGAGCCCGAGACATGGGGTTCACTCGTACCCGAAGACCTCGTAGACGTCTTGGGAATACTGGAATCACACGCGCACAAGGGAAAGTTGCTCGCGTCGAATCTTGCGGCGCTTCCCCAAAGCGAAGTTCCTGGCTATGGCCGCCAACTTGCAGAGCTGGACGCCGCGATCTACGCCCTCGGCCGCGCTCAGCCCTTCGCCGCACCGCTTTGTCTCTCGCTCGAAGGGGAGTCCGAGTCTCTACCCGGCGAGGAGCTAGCAGAGATCGCGGCGGCAAGCAGTGCGAACTATGCCCGTCTGGCCCGACGCGCGCGCCATCTGCGTCAGATTCTCGAAGGAACCGGCAATCAGAAAGACCGTGCCCAACAGCTCAGGGAGGGCAACTCATGATCGAGCTAGAGGTCAACGGACGACCGCAGCAAATAGAAGCGACCTCAGTAGACGAGCTGGAGCGCGCCATCGGTCGCCCCGTTCCACCTGATCACGGAGTCTGCCGAATCGTCATCGACGGTCGTGAGATGTCGCCAAGCGATTTGCGACCGAGCGAGATCGCACAGGTTCGACACGTCCGAGTGGAAAGCGCTCCATTGCGCGACATCGCCTCCAACGCGGTAGACGAGACCATCGACTGGATCGGGCGAATCTGCGGAGTGCTCGAATCGATTGCAAACGACTACCGACTAGGGCGTGAGAGCGATGCGACAGGTCGTCTCCCCGCGGTGGCTGACGCACTCCAGGTACTGGTCCACCTCCTACATCACATGCACAACCACCTGCCGGTTGACTCGGCGAGTCTGCCAAACTTCAAGAGCGACTGGGAAGCGGCCCAGATCGAGCTGCGCACCCACATCGATGGGCTAGCCGAGGATCTGAACGTCGGCGATCCGATCTCACTCAGCGATCGGGTCGGGTATGCGATTCCGCGTTCCATCACCCGATTTCGTGAACTCTTGCTCCAGTCGCGACCTTGAGCGAGAGGAGACGAGCATTCCGCGTCGCCACGGTGGGCCGGGTGGCCTGGCGACTGCTCGAGGAGCACGAGGAGGTCCGTGCGCGCCTGGCCGTCGTGGCGCGGAGCGTGCCCGACATGACGGGCTCGCTGGGCATCGAGGACGCACTGGCCAGCGATGAGCGAGTCCAGGTAAAGCTGCTCGAACGCATGGCCTGCTACCTGAACCGCATTGACCGGCGCATGGAGGAGCTCTGCGAGCTGCAACGGGGACGCGGAAGCTCGATACCTTCCTTCTGCGATCCCATCCCGCTGTCGCTGTCCGCAGCCGGCCTCTCTGGCGAGCTCGATATCGTGGCGGACGCAGGCACGCTGGTCGAGCTGACCTTGGACCTGCTGGACGATTCACTACCTCTGATCCCAGCGGTTGGATCGATCGTTCGAAACCAGGAGCAGATCCAGCCCCCCGACGGCGCCAGCCGGCCCGCGGATGATCAAGAACCGGCCTCGGCCAACCCGGACATCGCATCAGCAAAGGGAGCGGTTGCTCTCCACTTCGAAGCCATGACGAGCGTCGATCGAGAACGGATCTTCCGCTTTGCGACGCGCATACAGCGTGAGTCCCTCCGCGACCGCAAAGGAAAGGAGTCACAATGAAATGCGTCGGACCACGAATACTCTTGATGGGCGGAAACTATCGCGCTCTGTGTGTCCTCGAACGTCTTCTCGACCGAGGCGAGCGCGTAGTCGCCTTCATCGGTGAAGAGGGAGCGGGCGAGCGCGACTTCTGCCCCGAAATCCTCGAAGCCTGTGATCGCGCGGCAATCCCGGCCCGCAGTGGTCGCAAGCTCGGTGAGGAGATCGTTCGCTGGCTCGAAGACCGAATTCGTCCCGACCTCGCGATCTCGGTCGGACTGCGGACGGAAGTGCCCCTCGCGATCGGCGGCAACTGCCGACTCGGTATGATCGAAATCGTGGACACCGTTTCGTCGGGAAATGAGTCGAAGGTTTCTCTCCGACAGAGCGGATCGGAGATCCTCTCTCGTCCGCTACCATCACCTATCGACGACGACGACTCGGCGGGCGATCTCTTCTTGATGCTCGCCGAGTGCACCTTGCTTCTGATCGACGAGTATCTCGATCAGATCAGCGACCGACACGTTCGCCCGGCGACGTCGATCCCCTACGAGTTTGAGGAGCTCGACGCCTCGTTCGAGGATTCATGCGATTCCAACTCGTGCGATTCAGGAGCGGAAGCTCAGGGCTCCTCTAGACGAGCGGAGCCGGGTCCGAACACCGATCGGATCGAGCGTGCACTGTCGGATTACGTCGGCGCGGAACGAGTACTTGCCGTGTCGTCTGCAGCCGAGGGCGCAGCTCTCCTACTCGGGGCTCTCGAGCTCGAACCTGGTGCAGAGATTCTCGTGCCCGGAATGGTGTCGCACGCGTTTCTCAACGCGGCGCGCGCGTGCAAGCTCCGCCCGATGTTCGTCGACCTCGATCCTCGGACACTCACTCTGGATCCCGAACGGCTCGAGGAAGCGCTTACGGATCGAACGCGCGCAGTTCTGGTGGGCCACACGCTCGGTCAGCCTGCCGATCTGGGCGCCATTTACGAGCTCACCTCGCAGCGAGGCGTTCCTGTGATCGAGGATGGTGCGTGTGCACTCGGAGCACTCTACGGATCGTCCCGGATCGGAGCGTCCCCTGCCAACGCTCTGTTCACGTTGCCCATCAGCTCGCTGGCTCTCGAGTCTCGCGCCGCGTTCCTCGCGGTCCACGGGGAGTTCGGAGCACGGGTGGCCGGGAGCTGCGAAAAGCTCAGGCTCTCGAACGAGCTGGCTCGAAAGGCCGACCTGTTCTTCGGCGACCTCGAAGAAGAGCTGTCGATACGCAGGGGGAATGCCCTAATCTATTCGTCGGAGCTGGTACGCTACGATGCCTTCACGGTTCCTGTCACTCCCGATGGGCGTCTACCGACCTATGCAGCATATGCGCTACGGGTGACGAGCTTCGCGCGGACCTGCGCCGAGGATCTCTGCAGACTCCTTGCAGAGTGCGGAATCGACACGCGCATGATCGCACCGGTCGGTAGCGATCGGGAACTCAGCGACGTTCCACTTTCCGAGCGTATTCGCTGCAGCACGGTGCTGTTGCCTGTGGGACGTCACGTGAACGACGAGATACGCGGTCAGGTCCTCGACGCGATCTTCGATTACGCGATCGGCTAGTGCACGTCGCCGCCTTGCGGCGGATCACGTCCCATCCGGACCACGGCGGACATCGCGCGCGAGGTAATCGACGAGCTCTCGCGTGAGAATCGCGCCCTTCTCTGACGTGGCGAGAGTTGCGTCCCCGAAGATCCCACTCGGCGAGAAGATGCCGCCTCCGCGCGGATCCCGCGAGAGCCCTCCACCGCCGCGATCGTCGTAGCCATCTCGGAGCGCTCGGTCGATTCGAACCGTCTCCGGCGCTAGATACATCATGAGGGATGTCTCGATCTCGTCCGCGTGGCTCCCGATACTCTGCGTCTCGACCTGCTGACATCCCGATTCGAGCGCCGCCGCGAAGTCGGTGAACCGCATCCGGACACCCAGGCGACCGAGCCGCTCGGCGGCTTCCCGTAGCGGACGCGCCGTCGAGATGCCCGTATTCAAGACATAGAACCAGGCCGCGCCGTGGGGCGCCAGGCTCTGACAGATCTCGACCACCGTATCCCTGAAGGTCTCGAACCCCAGGCTCACCGAGCCCGGGTACTCGAGGAACGCCGGATAGTAGCCATACGGAACCGTCGGCAGGATCAACACATCACAACGCTCCGCGAGCCGCGCGGCTAAACATCCCGCGAGTCGGTAGTCGTTCTCCAGGAGGAGGTGGGGGCCATGCTCCTTGGCACCGGCGCCGATGGGCAACACGAGAGCGTCCGCCTCCGGGATCGCGCTCTCCGCTTCCTGCCATGTAAGCTCAGCGAGGTATCGACCGCGAAGCGCGGAGTGGGTCACTCGACCGTCACGCTCTTGGCCAGATTCCGTGGACGATCCACGTCGCGTCCGAGCGCCAACGCTGCGTGATAGGCGAGAAGCTGAAACGGAATTCCCAGAAGGATCGGATCGAGCTCCGGGGC
This sequence comes from Pseudomonadota bacterium, assembly GCA_003247575.1. GTDB lineage: Bacteria > Myxococcota_A > UBA9160 > SZUA-336 > SZUA-336 > SZUA-336. Next base: position 59,624 of record QJZC01000021.1, on the reverse strand, counting down.
CAGCTTGGGCACCGCAATCGTATGCTCAACGCCTTCGATGGGGTCACCGGGATGCGTCACGGCAACCACGGGTCCGCGCCTCGCCCGAATCTCCTGGATCGTAGAGACGTTCTTCTCGAACAGATCGTCCCGCGGGAGGACGACCAAGGTCGGGGTCTCCGGATCGATCAGCGCAAGCGGGCCATGCTTGAGCTCCGAGGCGGGATACGCCTCTGCATGCAGGTAGGTGATCTCCTTGAACTTGAGCGCTGCTTCCTGGGCGATGGCATATCCCGGCCCACGACCGATGAAGAGCACGCTCCGGGAGCTGACCAGCTCACAGGCGATGTCGCGGATGCGCTTGTCGTCTGCCAGGATCGCCTCGACCTGCCGCGGAAGCGCTTGGAACCCGTTGATCAGGCGGCGCCCGTCCGATGGAGACAAGTCGCGCACACGGCCGAGGTGCAGCGCGAGCAGCCCGAACACGACGGCCATCGAGGTGAAGGTCTTCGTGGCCACCACGGCGATCTCTGGCCCTGCACGCAGATAGATCCCAGCCCCGCACTCGCGCGCAATGGTACTGCCGACTCCGTTGACCACACCAACGACACGCCCTCCCTTGCGCTGGATCTCCTGGACCGCCGCCAGGGTGTCGAAGGTTTCGCCGGACTGAGAGATCGCGATGTACAGCGTATCCTTCTCGATCACCGGACTGCGATAGCGAAACTCGGACGCGGGCTCGGCATCCGCCGGGATGCGCGAGAGGCGCTCGATCAGGTGCGCACCGAGCTGCCCGGCCGTGTGCGCGGATCCACAGCCGAGCAGCTTGACCCGACGGACCTCGAGGAGATCCCGTGGCTCCAGCCGCAACCCGCCGAGGTGCGACGTCTGGAAGCGCACGTCGAGGCGCCCGCGCAGCGCGCGCTGGATCGCCTCGGGCTGCTCGTGGATCTCCTTCAGCATGAAATGGTCGAAGCGCCCGCGCTCGTAGGCATCGCCCCCCCAGCCGATCACCGAGGACTCCTTCCGAGTCGGCTTCGCATCGAGGGTCGATGTCTGATATCCGTCGGAAGTAATCACCGCCAGCTCGCCGTCATCGAGATACACCACGCGCTGGGTGTGCCGGACCAGCGCAGAGGCGTCCGACGCCACCAGCATCTCGCGCTCCCCAATCCCGATCAACACCGGGCTCCCATTGCGAGCAATCACGATACGATCGGGATTCTCGGCAGAGATCACCGCGAGTCCATAGGCACCCTGAACCTCGTGCAGAGCCGCGCGAACGCGCTCCTCGAGAGTATCCGCCTCGACACGGGCGATCAGATGCGCAAACACTTCGCTATCCGTATCGGATCGGAACTCGATGCCATCGCGCTCCAGCCGCGCCCGCAGAGCGGCTGCGTTCTCGACGATTCCGTTGTGTACGATCGCGATACGTCCCGATGTGTCGGTGTGCGGGTGCGCATTGAGATCCGTCGGCTCTCCGTGGGTAGCCCAGCGCGTATGCGCAATCCCGATGTGTCCCTTCATACGCTTTGGCAACAAGGACTCGAGATTGCGTACGCGCCCTGCTCCCTTGTGGAGCTTCAGTCCGCCGGAACGCAGAACGGCCAAGCCAGCGGAGTCGTAACCGCGATACTCCAATCGGTGTAATCCCTCGAGCAGAATGGGCACGACGTCCCGAGTTCCCACATAGCCTACGATTCCACACACGTCGGATCCTCCTACAAATCGTCCGTACGGCGCTGCGACCGATCCGCGATCGCCCGGGCCGTGCGCGTCCGACCCGAGAGGCCTCCGCGCAGCGCGAGACGCGCGCTCGACTCAGCCATAGACCAGGCGCCGGAGCTGACGCTCGCTCCACTCGGGCGCGCGAAAGCGCCGCTCGCCCAACTCCCCGGCGATACGGGCAAAGATGGCGGGGTTCCGGAGTCGCTGCCGCCGCAGCTCTCCGTGTCGCCGCACCACGAAGGCCTCGGCGGATTCACCGTAGAAGGCAAGCACCTCCGCGACCAGCCGCGAGAGCTGACTACGCGGCAGCTGCGTAGTTCGGACGAGATGGTCCAGAAGCTGCTCCGACTCCTCGTCGCTCGGCTGCAGGCCCTCCACACCGTCTCCTTCGACGGCCACCCACAATTGGGTGCGCCGACAGAGAGATTTGGCCAAATCGAACCTGGAAAATCAAATTTCTTGCCCGAATTCGGGCAAGAAATCTTCGAATTTCGCCTCGCTTCCTCGATCAGACGAGCAGACGCGGCTCCGCCTACCAGACGTCTCCGATGCGCCAGTCGCAAGCAATCGGCAGGTCGAGGTCGAGCTCCAGAGGAGTCGCACGGGTTCGGAGCACCATGATGTCGCCATCGTCCGCGGGAGTCGGGCGCGGCCCCTCAGGCGCCAACACCGCGCTGGGCCCCCGCCAGCGCTCCCAGCCGAGCCGCTCGTAGAAGCCGTGGGCGTGCGTCGAGAGAGCCGCCAGCTTCCGCGCCGCGTGGAGCAACTCCCCGAGCTGGCGCATGACCCTGGACGCATGCCCCTCGCGTCGGAACTCCTTCAGGGTCGCCACGGCTTCGATGTATCCCACCTCATAGCGGTCCGCACCCAGTTGCAGGGTGCGAGTCACGCATGCCGCGTGACTGATGGGACGGCCGTTCGCTTCTACCCACACGTGGAGTCCGCCGCATGCGTGCAGCCAATCCTCCTCCGAGAAGGATCGAAAGGAGTCGCGCAGCATCCGGCGTAGCGCGGATAGCTCGCGTGGACCGAAGCACTCCGTCGCATGAAATCGAAGCTGAAGATCCGACATTCCGCCAGCATACATGGATGCGCCTCGCGCCAACAGCAGAGCCACGCGAGTTCATTGCCAAGCACTCGCAGCCATAGTAGAGCTGCTGCCTGGCTCCACGTATCGCACAGGAGACGCTCATGGGAGTTCCACAACGCTGGTCGGCCCTCCCCGGCATCGTCCGGCCGACCGCCAAGCGCTTCGGCGCGGCCGGGACGGCCACGCCGCGAACCCGAGGCGAGCCCAGCAGCGACGCGGGGCGACGGGTGCACGTGCAGCCGCGATCTACGCAGAGTCGGCGGCGTGGCCATGCCCACGAAACACTTTCCTGACACTTCCCTGACGCCATGCGATCTCCCCTGCAACACGAGTCGGAGCTCCAAGCCGTTCTCTTCGACCTGGATGGCGTGCTGGTCGACAGCTACGAAGTCTGGTTCCATCTACTCAACGACACGGCTCGAGCCTTCGGTGCGGCCCCAATCGCACGCGAGACGTTCGAGTCGTGTTGGGGACAGGGCATCGCTGCGGATGTCGAGCGCTTCTTCCCACAACGCAGCATCCGCGAGACTGAGGCGTACTATCACGAGCACTTCATGGACTTTCGCGAGTACCTGCAAGTCGATCCCGGCGCTTCCCCCCTCATTCAGCAGCTGCGCCGACACGAACTGCGCGTTGGCTTGATCACGAATACCCCGGCAGATCTCGCGCAGAAGATTCTGGCTCACGCCCGAATCGAACTGGATACCGTCGTAGGAGGCACGGATGTCGAGGCTGCAAAGCCTGCCCCCGATATGGTCATCGAGGCGTGCCGGAAACTATGCGTCACCCGCAAAGCGACGATCGTTGTCGGTGACTCGAGCTACGACGCAAGAGCCGCAGAGAGCGCGGGCGTAGCCTTCATAGGCTTCAAACGTCCCGGCGACCTACGCATCGACTCGCTGGAACAGCTGCAAGATCTCCTCGCACTGCGATCGCACACCTAGAGGTCGAGTCAGGACCTCGAACCCAGTTGCCGGCGGGCGGTCCGCGTGCCAAGCTTGCCCGCAGCGCGATTTCGCGGGCCAGGCGGATGAGACCTCCAAAACCGAGCAGTGCTCCAAGCCCATCTGCGAGACGCGGGTTCCAGGAGACGCGAAGACCAGGACACACGGAGTCTGCGACACGCGACTTCTGGCACAAGCAAATCCTGCGATATGCAAGCTCTGCGATCTGCAACCTCTGCCCATCGCAGGCTCCGCGATAAGCACGAAACGCAAAGAGGAGATCACATGCTGCTTCGAGCGATCGAACCCCAAGCCTACGCACTGCTGCGCATCGTAGCTGGGTTCCTGTTTCTTTGGCACGGCACCCAGAAAATCTTCGGGTTTCCGCCTGCACCCTTCGAAATTCCTCCTGCCGTGCAGTGGGTCGCCGGCTCGATCGAGCTCGTGGGCGGCATCCTCGTCATGGTCGGGCTGTTCACGCACTGGGCCGCATTCTTGTGTAGCGGCCTGATGGCCTTCGCGTACTGGATCGCGCACGGCTCACCGACCAACGGCGTCGCGGGGCTGCTGCCCATCCTCAACAACGGCGAGCTTGCAGTCATCTATTGCTTTCTCTTTCTGTTCCTCTCTGCACGCGGCTCCGGCATCTGGAGCGTAGACGCTCTGCGCTCGGGAGCTGCCGTGGAGGCTTCGCGAACCACCGCCTAGACCACCTTCGCAAAGCACTCGGGCTGGCGTGGTCGGCAGGGCTCGCCTTTCGACCACGCCTAGCAGTCCGTTGAACGAGCCACTCGCTCCGGACACCGTGCGCTAGGAGAAAGGCTCGACACTGTCGATCAGCCGGCCGCTCTCGAGGTCTCGAAGAAAGCACTCTCCGAGGCGCTCACTCTCGAGAACGGCAGTCTTCCAGCGACGAACGCGCTCCCCGGGCAGGTCCACCAGCTCGCGATAGTCATGCCTCGTCGGAACGCTTCCTCCCGGGAGTGAGGCCACGAAGTCCGGAGCGGGGTACACGTGGACCAGATCCTCGAGCACACCTCCTCGTGGGTTTCTCCAAGGAAGATACTGATCGAGCCAACGGCCGAAGAGGCGTCGCTGGTGAGTAAACAGCAAGGTGACCCCGGGACGCGCATGCACGTAGCGCTCGGCTACGTGGTAGTCCGTCATGCCTCCGTCCAGGAAGATCCCGTCCGGGGCACCCGGAATGTCACCGATGGGCTCCATCGCGAGTGGGACTGTGGCACTCGCCAGCGCCGCTGGCAGCAAGTTCGTGGGCAACAGCTCGACCCGCCGACCGCGATGCTCGACGAGGGCGGCGCCGACCTCACGCGAGTGAAAGGTCACTCGCTCGAGTGCCGCTTGCTGTGCACGCGGACTCCACGGGTTCAACAAGGCGGCCAGCGAGAGCGAGGCCAAGTGCCAGCGCGTAGAGGCCCGCCCACCCGACCCTCGCGCCCGCGCCGTGTGGATGGCGAGCCGCAGCGATGGGTGAGCCAGAATCCGTTGCTCCGAGCCAGCGAACAGCTTCGCGAGCATTTCCTCGAACGCAGAGCGTACGGTCGCGGGTGTATCTGCGCGCGAAAATTCCTGAACGCAATAGGCCTCCATGAGCGCGCGGTGCATGGCCGCAGGCTCCGGGCTCGCGAAGCTGAGCGACCGCCATGCACCCGCCGACGCCCCTGCCAGCAAGGTAGGAACGGAGCCATCGAACAGGTTCCCGTCGATGAGCGCGCGGTCGAAGCCGTAGGCCGCCAGCCACTTCGGGCCAGTGGCGGGCGCCACGAAGACGCGCACCTGACCACGCAACCCGAAGCGTCGAAGGTGCCCCAGGGCTCGCGGACCCGCTCGGTAGCGCAGCTGACTCATCATGCGGAGCTTAACTGGCGGCGCGACTGGCGCAAAGCCCAGCCAGCAGAGCGCCGCCCGCCCGGCGTGACGACGATCAAGGGATTCGAGCGACCCAAGCTCGACGGCGCTGGGCACGTCGGGGAGCATTCGGCGGGGTATCGCGCACGGACCTCCCGATTGAGTTTGATTGACCCTGGAAATCCGGGCCTTCCGCGGGGACAATGCGAACCGAGGAGGTCATCCTTCAGGGAAGCCATGCAGCAGATTGGTCGAAGAGCCACAGGAAGGCGCGGCACAGTTTTCGGTACACGGGCGCTCGGACTCGCCCTCTACCTTGCACTGAGTGCATGTTCGGGAGATCTCGGGATCATCAGCGAGCCGAGCCTGCAAACTCCCGAGCGCTCCTCGCCTCTACTACCGGTTCCCGATCTCTACGCGTTCCGGGCGGTAGCGGCTCCGGAGTCCTCCCTCCTGCGCGTCGCCATCGAGTACCCGGAACCCAGGGCTGAGATCGTCGCCCCCGATGGCCGAGGCTTCGTTACGGGAACCGCCTATCGGGCTCGCGGCATGCTGGGCGAGTTCGACGTCTATCTGGTGTTGGACGTATCCGAGAGCACGAAGCGCCCGTCCGGAGCGGACATCGACGGAGATGGGATCCTAGGAGAGGAAGACCGTGCTCGTCGCATCCCCCTGTTCGGAAGCTTCTTCGACTCGACGAGTAGCGACCCTGACGACAACGTCCTCGCATGCGAGGTCAAGGCGGCCAAGACGCTACTCGCGCAGCTGGACCCGGACAGCACGCGGGTGGGGATCGTCGCGTTCTCGGGCGACGGCGACCCCGCAACCCCGGATGCCGACATCATCGCGGAGCTCACTCAGGACTACGACGCACTCTCGCAGAAGCTGGACGAGCTGCTCGAACGAGGTCCCCAGGGCGAGACAAATTTGGTCGCCGCGGTACAGCTCCCGACACTGGAGTTCGAGCGTGACTATCTGTCCGCGCGGGATCGCGACGTCCAGCGACTGATCCTGCTGATCTCCGACGGACAGGCGACCCTACCCTACAATCTGGTCCCAGGATCCCGAGCGCGCGCCGCGGTGGATGCCGCGGCGGATGCGGCCGAGGTTGCCACGCGGATCTACACCTATGCAGTGGGCAAGGAATCTCCGCTCTACATCGACACCTTGAAGGAGATCGCGCGGCTGAGCTCGGGACAATACGAGCGCGTCGCCCAGCCTGCAGACCTGATTGCCAGCTTCCAGCGGCTCGACCTCGCAAAGATCGAGTCTGTTGCCATTCAGAATGTCACCAACGGGCAGCGCGCCGAAGAGGTGCTCGTAGATCCCTACGGGACTTTTGCTGCCATCGTGGATTTGGAAGAAGGCGAGAACGTTCTGGAGGTATTTGCCCGCGCAACAACGGGTGAAGAACGCCGCGAGCAGGTCACGGTGAACTACCGACCGGACGCGAGCGCTGCCGTGCTTCCCGCCCGCGCACTCGAACGTCGGGGCAGGTTACTGGAAAAGCGACTCCTCAAGCTCTACGCGCAGGAGATCGAAGACGCGCAAAAGCAGCGCGGAGCCGATGAACGATCCGTCGACGTGGACGTCGTCGACTGAGCAGCTCCACCGAGAAGAGATTATTCACGAATCGAGTGGATAGATTCACACCCCCCACGCAGAAAAATCGTCAATAATGTGACCGTCGATACTGTAGCTGTTTGAGCAGTTCGACCGATCCGATGGTTGGGGGATACCGTGGGCTTGAGGAAATTCGATCGCCTCGTCCTGGTGAGGACGTTGGCGTGAGCTACGAATGCACGCTCGATCTGGCGCTGGGCTCCCTTCGGGCTGGGGAGCTCGAGGATGCCGGCTGGCTCTTCGACAAAGCGCTCGATCAGCTCTGCGATGAGCTCGATCCAGTCTGGCGTAACGACCGCCTCGGGGCCCTGATCCTGATTCTCGAGAGAGCTGGTTTACATGAGCTAGCCGTTCGCGCGGCGGGCCTGCTGCTGAGCTCCGGCGCCCATGACACCGCCGGACCTCCACTGGTCGAGGCCACGCAGAACGATATGCTCCAATCATGCTTGATCGCGGATTCGGCTCAGAGCCCCGCGGAGGCTACGACTCAGCTCGCGCTGCTGCTGGACGCGCTGGGCGAGCCTCAGCACGCCTTGATCCTTCTGAACAAGAGCCTCGACGCGCTCGAGCACGCGCCGGATCCAGAGTTGGAGCAGCGGACCCGAAGCGCACTCCACCGCACCATCGAGATCTCGCCGAGTCGCTCTCGTGGCGGGGCTCTGGCGGCGGGGGTCTTCATGCAGGGCGTGTCCGTGCGCGCCTGCTGAGCCGGCGACATCTCAGCAGCTTGCAGCGCGACCGGATTCGTCGTAGATCCAGGGCGATGCGGGTGCGTGGATCCGTCGGTTTCGGTTTCGCCGTAGCCCTGCTTTCAGCCTACCTCGCGTTTCCTGTGGCGGCGGATCCGATCACGCCACGTGAGGTCCCAGAGCCACTGCGCCCCTGGATCGGCTGGGTGCTCCGGGACGTCCCCGAGGCGGGTTGCCCGTACGCAAGCCAGGGCGAAGCGGTCGGTGCCGGTGGAGTCGAGCGAGCTTCGAGTGAGAGCCGCCCCTGTGCCTGGATTACCAGCGTCGAGCTGATCGTCGAAGACCCTGGCGCGGCCTTCCGACAGCGCACATCCAGCTTCAACGAAGGCTGGATCGAGCTTCCAGGCGACCTGTCTCACTGGCCCGAGGAGGTCCAGCTCGACGGGAAGCCGATCGCGGTCGTGGAGCGCACGCGTCCCGGGTCGAACCTGGTGGTTCCGGAGATCCGCGTACTCCCCGGAAGCCACCGCATCGTGGGTCGCTTTCGCTGGGACCGAAGACCCGAGGTGCTCGCCATCCCTGCCGCGACCGCGCTGATCGGACTCCAGATCGACGGAGCCGAGGTGCCGTTCCCCGTACGACCGAACCCCGGACAACTGCGCCTCGGGACGCGACCTGCGGAACCCAACGAAGCCGACGCGCTCGAAGTCGATGTGCACCGCAGGCTGAGCGATGGGGTCCCCTGCCTATTGGAAACGCGAATCCGTCTCGGGATCTCGGGAAGTCGGCGCGAGCTGGTCTTCGCAAGTGCGCTACCCGTTGGCTTCGTCCCGATGGAACTCAGCTCGGAGCTGCCGGCACGCGTGGATTCCGAAGGCAGGCTTCGGGTCGATGGACGTGCAGGGCGTTTCGAGGTGCGCCTGGTCGCACACCGAAGCGCTCGCGAGCTCGAGGTTCAGCTCGGTTCGGCAGGCGAGGCTTGGGACTCGAGCGAGGTCTGGAGCTTTCAGGATGCACCCGCCCTTCGCTGGGTCGAGGTAGAGGGCGTCCCCTCGGTCGATCCCCAGCAGACGGAGATGCCCCGCGAGTGGCGCAACCTCCCAGCATTTCTCGTCCAGCCAGGCGACACCTTACGCCTGGTCGAGCGGCGGCGAGCTGGATCCGAGCCGACTCCAGATCGTCTCGAGCTCGCGCGGACCTTGTGGCTCGACTTCGATGGTCGCGGGTACACACTCCAGGATCACATTCGAGGCTCGCTCGGAAGCAGCGATCGACTCGAGATCAGCCCGAGGTTGGACCTGGGACGGGTCTCCCTGGACGGCGCCGATCAGCCGATCACTCGACGCGCACCCGAGCTTCCGGAGGGGATCGAGGTGCGCAGCGACACGCTCGACATCGAAGCGGATGCCCGCATCGAGCTAGGTGAGCCCGCCACCAGAGCAGAGGGAGGATCACAGGGCAACCGCTCTCGGAGCTCCCTGCCCGCCGTGGGCTGGAACGCAGACTTCACGTCGGCGCTGACCCAGCTGCGCCTTCCCCCTGGCTGGCGAGCGGTCTACGTATCGGGACCCGATGGCGTCTCGGGGAGCTGGATCGATGGCTGGACCCTGCTCGACCTCTTCCTGGTCTTGATCACGGCGGTTGCGATCGGACAGCTGATGGGGAAGCTCTGGGGCGCGGCGGCCTTGGTTGCGCTCGGGCTGACGTTTCCAGAACAGGGCGCGCCACAACTCATCTGGCTTCTCGGACTCGGCACTCAAGCCTTGTCGCGGGTCGTCCGAGGGCCCAAGCTGCTCCGAGTCCTTCAGACGTCTCGTGTTGCCGTGGCGCTGACGATGGCCCTGATCGCGATTCCGTTCGCCGTGCAGCAGGCTCAGCAGTCGCTCTACCCGGCGCTCGAGACCAGGTCCAACCCGAGCTCAGGCCGCATGCTCCCGATCGATGACGAAGCCGTCCCGGATCAACTTCGCAAGTTTCCCGAGAGCGAGGCGGCCCGGTCACCCGAGCCGCTCGTGCTCGAGGAACAGCCCGCACGCGAGGGTCGAGCAGAACGAGCGCGCACAGATCTCATCACCAAGCCCGACCCGAACGCCCTGGCTGCTACCGGAATGGGCGTACCCAACTGGAGCTGGCACCAGGTTCAGCTCGAGTGGACCGGTCCGATCTCCCGGGATGCAAGCTTCCGTCCCTTCCTGCTTCCTCCTCTTGTGAACCGTGCCCTCGGCCTGGTCCGAGTGGTGGCGATCGCGTTGCTGTTCGCGCTCAGCATGCTGGGCGCCAGCGAACTCGCCGGGCTGATGGGCCGAATCCGTACCCGCGGAATCCGCCCGCGCGGAGGGGGGACCCCTCCCGGCTCGACCGGGAGCGCCTTGCTCTGCGCCTTGGGCCTCGGAAGCTCGTTGCTGGTGGCGGGCTCGCCCTCCTCGGCGGCAGCGGACTTCCCTCCGCAAGCCCAACTCGAGGAGCTGCGCCGTCGTCTGACGGAGCCTCCCAGCTGTCTACCGCAGTGTGCAAACGTTCCCCGACTGCGGATCGACCTCGAGCCGAGCCAACTGCTCGCTCGGCTCGAGATCGACGCCGCAGCAGCCACCGCGGTAGCGCTCCCGGGGAGCCTCGACAGCTTCGTACCGACCCAGGTCACCGTAGACACAGACAGCGCCCCGGCACTACGCCGAAATTCGCTGGGACAGCTTGTCGTCAAGCTGGACCCGGGACGCCACCAGGTTTTGCTGGTGGGTGCGCTACCGGATCAAGACACGCTAGAAATCCCGCTTCCGCTGCCTCCCAAGCAGATCGACGTCGCAGGCTCGGGCTGGGAGGTCGCGGGACTTCGCGCCGAAGGGCGCGCGACGAAGTCCCTGAAGCTGGTCCGCACACGCCCCGCCGGTGACCCAGAGGGCCCCCATCAGGAGGCAGAAGCCCGGGACACGCGCGATTCTGGTCGGACTGGCAACAAGGGGATTCCGGGGTTCGTCCGCGTCACGCGTTCCCTTCGACTGGGAATCTCCTGGCAGATCGACACCCGCATCGATCGACTCTCCCCCACGGGCCAACCGCTCGTGCTGCGCGTTCCGCTGCTCGCAGGGGAGTCGGTCACGGACCGCAGCATCGAGGTAAAGGACGGTCAGGCCGAAGTCAGCTTCGATGCACAGGGTCGGTCGATAAGCTGGACGTCGGACCTCGCGACGAAGTCACCGATCGAGCTCCGTGCGCCCACGAGCGGCAGCTGGGTAGAGACGTGGGCGGTGCGGGTAGCCCCGCTCTGGCATTTGGAGAGCCAGGGTATTCCGACCACTGGGAACATACCTTCGAGCCTGCACATCTGGCGACCGTGGCCGGGTGAGGAGCTCCGGCTCGAGCTCACACGGCCAGTCCCATCGCCCGGCCAGAGTCGCACCATCGATTGGAGCCAGCTCAGAGTATCGCCTGGAGCCAGAGCCTCGGAGAGCCAGTTGTCGATGCAGGTCCGAGCCAGTCGCGCGGATCGGACGACCCTCACCCTACCGAGCGGATCCGAGCTCACGGAGATTCGCATCGATGGCGAAGATCGGCCGCTGCGCCCGGTCGGTGACCAGTTGGAGATCCCCCTGCGACCTGGAGTTCAGAAGATCGAGGCCAGCTGGCGCACCCCGAGCGACCGCGGGCTCGACTATGCGACCCCGGGTGTCGATCTCGGAACGGCGAGCGTGAACCACGACCTGCGGCTCATCGTTCCCAGAGACCGCTGGGTGCTCTGGGTCGGCGGCCCACTGCTGGGCCCTGCCGTGCGCTTCTGGGGCATGCTCGGAGTCGCCGCGGTGATCGCGGCCGGGCTCGGACGAGCCGCGCTCACCCCGCTTGGCGCTGGCGCCTGGTTTCTGTTGTTCGTCGGTCTCACACAGATCCACCTCGCCGCCTCCGCACTCATCGTGGCCTGGCTCCTGGGCCTCGGGCTCCGGAAGCGCTGGCAGCCCGAACACCCCCTCGCTCATGACCTTCTGCAGCTGGGCTTGATCATGCTCGGGCTCGCGGCAGGCTCCGCCCTGCTCTCGGCCATCAGCACGGGGCTACTCGGATCGCCCGAGATGCAGATCATCGGGAATGGATCCAACGGCCGTGAGCTTCACTGGTATCTGGATCGGGCTGGACCCGTACCCGAGTCCGGCTGGGTGCTCTGGCTGCCGATCTGGATCTATCGTCTCGCCATGCTCGGCTGGGCACTGTGGATCGCGCAGGCGCTACTCCGATGGCTCCGCTGGGCCTGGGAGTGCATGTCCGAGGGCGGCTGGTGGCGCCCAGTACGCACGCGACTGCGCAGGGACTGAGTGCCGTGCAAGAATCCCTCGAAACCGACCACCAAGGTTCGAGAACCGTGGACACACCCAAGCCCCAACCCGCTTCGCCCTCCGAGAAGCCGCAGCGCGCGAGTGCCTGGGTCGGTCTGGCGATCGCCTCACTCGCTCTGCTGACGCGAGCGCTGGAAGCGGTTCAGCAGGGACACCTCTTCAACGACGGCCCCCGCTTCATTGCCATGGCGGAAGCCTTCGGAGCCGGAGCCTGGCGAGAGGCGCTCCAGGACACGTTCCACCCGCTCACCGCACTCCTCATGGCCACACTCGCGGGTCCGAGCGGGCTCTCGCTCGAAGCGGCCGCGCAGTGCATCAGCGTCGGCGCGGGGGGCCTGGCGGCTTGGGTCTGCTGGGATCTGACGCGGCGCATCTTCGAGCCCAGAATCGCGCTCGCCGCCGGTCTGGTGTTCGCGTTGCAGCCACGCCTGGTTGCGAGCTCGTCCGGCGTGCAGAGCGACGGCTTGCACCTAGCCCTGTTCATGCTCGCCACCTGGGCGGCCTGGCTCACGCTCGCCCGAAGACAGCAGCGCTTCGCTCTCCTCTGCGGCATCGCGTGCGCGCTCGCCTACCTCACACGACCCGAGGGGATCGCTGTCGGCTTGGTCCTGTTGCTTTGGCTCGGCGCAGACGCCAGCCGCAGGGACCTGAGTGTCACCCGTGCGGCGCAGTTGGGCTTCGGGTTTCTCGCCTGCTTCGCGCTCTTCAGCGGCCCATATGTGTTCGCGCTCCACGAGATCACCGGAGACTGGATGCTGACCGGGAAGAAGAGCCTACGAGGCTTGCTCGATCTATCCTCACTTCCGCTCTCGAGCGTGCCGCGTCGGCTAGACCCTGCGTCTCTCTTCGAGCTGAAGCGCGCCACTCTGGGCGTCCCGGTTCCACTCTCGCGGGCGAGCGCAGGGGGTCTCGTTGCTGCGCTGCTCGAGGTGGTGGGTGACGCCGCACAGGCACTCCAAGCCCCAGCGATCGGATTGCTCGCACTCGGCCTATCGCGCGGACGGCCCGGGCGCGGAACGCGCTTCGTGCTCTCGTTCGTGGGGCTGTTCGCGTTGCTGCTGCTAGCGCTGCGCCTCGAAGCCGGCTACGTCAGTCGCCGTCATTGGCTCGTAGTCGTCGGCCTTCTGACTCCCTTCATAGGCCGCGGTGGCCTGCGAATCTTCGACATCCTGCTCTACATCCCCTGGCTGCGCCCGCGACCTGGCTTGCGCTGGATCGGAGTGACCGCCGTGATCCTCGCCTTCCTCGCGCACGCCGGCATCCCGCAAACCGAGCCCCACAAGATCGCTCGCCAGAAGGCGGCACAGTGGCTGCGGTCCCATTCCGAGCACTCCGTAGTCGCCGCAACTCGTGCTCGCGATGCCTACTTCGCAGGTGCCGAGCGCTACGTCGAGCTCCGTCGGCCGGAAGACTACGCACCCAGCGAGGCTGAACCTGCGCTGCGCATCCTGGAAGAGGCTCGGACACTCGGGGCACAGTTCATCTTGATGGATGCGGATGGCTGGCCAGCTGGCCGCGCGTTGCCCGAGTGGACGCACGAGAAGCACCGAGCGTCGCATCGCGGCCGAGTGGTGCTCGTTCTCCAGGTGGTCGAACCGACAGAGGGACCCGAAGAATCCCGGACACCCGGACATCGGATTCAGTAGGCGTTGGGATCGCGGAAGACTCTCACCACGGTCAGCAGCAGAATCTTCGCATCGACCCAGAGTGACCAGCGCGAAGCGTACTCCATGTCGTAGCGAAGTCGCTCCTCGATCGGAGTGTGGCCCCGGGCGCCATTGATCTGAGCCAGGCCCGTCACGCCCCCCTTGACCTTGTGGCGGAGCATGTAGCCGGGAATGCGCATGCGAAAGCGCTCGATCAGCTCGGGACGTTCCGGGCGAGGACCGACCAGGCTCATGTCGCCCTTGATCACGTTCCACAGTTGGGGGAGCTCGTCGATGCTCGTCCGTCGCAGGAAGCTACCGACGGGCGTACAGCGGGGATCATCCGGCCGGGCGCGCACGGGTCCGGTATCGGCCTCGGCGTTCGGGATCATGCTACGAAACTTGTACATCTGAAACTTGCGCCCATCGAGACTGACGCGCGTCTGTCGGTACAATACTCCGCCGGTCCGCGACGTCAGGCGGATCGCGAGAGCCGCCGCGAGCATGACGGGAGACAGCAGGACGAACAACCCGGCGGCTCCAACCAGATCGACGAGACGCTTGGTCAAGCTCGCCCAACCGTACACTGGGCGATCGACCAGACAGATCAGCGGCAGCCCGTCGAAATCTTCGCTGGTACAGAGCTCCGTTGGAATTCCGATCAGGTCAGGGACGATCCGGATCGACGCCGCCGTGTTCCCGAGCGCCTGAACGAGCTTGATCGGGTCCTCGTACTCCACACGGTCCAGAGCGACGAAGATCAGATCGGGGTTCTGATGACCGACGACGGCATTCAGGTCGTTGTAGCCGCCCAGGATCTTGAGCCTGCTCGGACGCACACGCTTGCCGACACAGCCGACCACCTCGAAGCCGAGTTCGGCGTGATCTCGAAAGCGCTGAAGCAGTGCGTGTGCGAGCTCGCCAGTCCCTACGATCAGGACCGAGCGTTTGTTGTACCCTCGCCGCCGCAGCGATTTGAGAGTCGCCCGGATCAGTACGCGCTCGGCGATCAGCGCGCTGCCGACGATCGGAACAAAGAGCGCGAGCACGAGCCGCGAGATCAGGAGCGGTCGAACGAAGAAGGTGCCGGCAGCAAGCAGGATCGTCCCCATCAGCGCTACCTGGCCCATCTTCTGGGCTTCTTCCCAGGAGCTGGCCCGGCGTCGAGACTGATACAGCCCGCGCGAGAGAATGAGGAAGTGGAATATGACTGCTGCCCCGAGCGCCAGCAGCTGATGGTCTGCAACGTCGGGAGCATCGATGGGAGCAGGAAACCAATCCGTCTCGAAGCGCAGCAGGTAGGCGAGGCCGAAGGAAGCCACCACCGTCAACATGTCCGCGAGCTTCAGAAGGCCGAGAAACACCTCATTGTATCTGCGTAGCACGAGATCCGCTGCTCCTGAACGCCCCGTTGATCCTGTATCCGCATCTGAATGCGTTTCCGCACATCTGAACGGCGCACATCTGAACGGCGCTTATCTGACTGCTTACCTGACTGCGTATCCTGCTGACCGCGTATCCTGCTGACTGCGTATCCTAAACTGAATCCTGAATGCTGAACTGAATCCTGAATGCCGATCCCCGAATGCCTATCCGTCTCGGTCTGGTCCGCTGCGCTCTGGGCTGTTGCAAGCCGATCGAGATCGTCGCGCGAATTCGCGCTCGAGACCCAGGGCCTCAACTCGGCACCTCGATGCACCGCATGATTGCGTCCAGCGACGCAGTGGTCACGCAGGTCTCGGATCCCCAGTAGAATGCCACGATCATTAAAGTGCAACCCCTAACATGCAAAAACTGGCGCCGCGCGTAGATCCGCGCGATTCAATCTGCGAAGAGGCGCAACCGCGGTAACGGATCGCCCCAGGGCGCCTCCGAGCAGGTGAGAGAGTCAGGCACGAGGTGGACACACTGCGAATTCCAGAGTTCGAGCTACCCGTCCTCACGGACGAGCTGCCCGACACCTGCGCCGCGGCCGAAAACCCAGTGGAGCAGGCGCGATGGGCGGAGCTCCAGACGGAGCTCCGCGATCGCTGCACGGAACTGACCCGCGAGCTGGACGAGCTGGCACGCATGCCGGGTTTCGGGCTGGCCTTGGCTCTGCGAAGCTTGTGGCGCCGTGCGCGCGGCGGCGCCTTCTACCCTCTCGGCACGGAATCCGCGCGGCATACGGCGCGGCTGGGCGGATCCAGCGAAGCTGCCGACCCAACCTCCCTGCCTGAGCTGGTGCGCGCGGTGCACAGACTGCACACCGACTTCGAGCAACTGAGAGCTCGCCTCAATCACCCGGGACTGCGCCCTTTTCGCTTGATCCGCAGCACTGTCAGCGGCCTCCCAGGCCATGCGGAGCGGCGAGCCGCCCGCATGGAAAGGGTGCGGCGGCGGCTGCGAGCACGTCCGCTTCCTCCAGCCAAGCGAACGCTCCCACCAGAATGCTGCCCCGTGCCGGTCAGCATCGTGCTCCCGACCTACAACCGGGGCTATCTGCTCCCCCGAGCCATCGCATCGGTTCGCCAGCAAACGTACTCGAACTGGCGCCTCATCGTCGTGGACGACGGATCGACGGACGAGACCGTCCAGATTGCTCGAGACGCGCGCGGCGGTGCAGACGACCCTCGCATCGTCTGGGTCCACAACGATCACCGTGGCGTCAGCGCGGCGCGCAACGCGGGGCTCGCACGCTCGGATGGTGACTGGGTCGCGTTCCTGGACAGCGACAACGTCTGGTATGCGGATTTCCTGGAACGGCACCTCGGGCAGTTACACGGCGCGGCAGCCGATGTCGTCGGCAGCTATAGCGATCTGCGTTGGTTCACGGGGGATTCTCGCCCTCACACGATCTCGACACGCTTTACGCCCGCCGAGCTGTTTCATCTGCCCCAAGTCGATCTGAATGCGCTGGTCGTCCGGGCGAGTAGCTTGCGCGCCTGCGGCGGCTTCGACGAGCAACTGACCAAGTGGGTCGACTACGAGCTCATGCTACGGCTTGCCGCACAGGGTCGCTTCGAGCACGTAGAACGGGTGCTGGGTGAATACTACCGGCTCGAGGACGGAATCTCGCGCAGCCCCGACAGGGAGCGTCCGCTGGCTCCGAACCTGGCTCGCATCCGCCACGTGCGCCGAGGCTTGCTACGAGTCGGCTACGTGCTCTGGGACTATCCTTCCGCCTCGCAGGCATTCGTACACCGCGAGCTGCGCGATCTGGTTTCGCGAGGCATCGATGTGCACGTCTACTATGCCGCAGCTGCCGACACCCCCGCGCTCGAGCCCCCCGACGTCCCGGCGTTCGCCGTAAGCTCTGCGAACGAGCTCGCGCGCCTCGCGCTGGAGCACGGACGCAACGTGCTGCACGGTCACTTCGCCTATCCGACCACGACGCTCCACCTGTGGCCTGCAGCCGAGCGGGCCCGAATTCCCTTCACATTCACCGGTCACGGTGTGGACCTGTTTCATCGCAAGAACGAACGGCGACATCGCGTCGGCCGCATCGGGAGCTCACCCTATTGCAAGGCGGCATTCTCGATCGGAAGTTTTCATGCCGACTATCTCCGCAAGGCGGGAGTTCCGGCTCCGGTCATCACGCCGATCCGCTGCCCAGTCGACGCAGAGTGGCTCGAGCCGATCCCGGACTTCGAGCGTCCCCTTGAGCGAGTCGCACTCGTAAGCCGCTTCGTTGCCAAAAAGGGCGTGCTGGACTTCATCGAAGTCGCGCGCGCCTTGGCACAGCAGAAGCTGGAGTTCGAGCTGCATGGCTACGGGCCGCTCGAGGACGAGGTGATGCGCGCCGCCGCGGGGATTCCGGGCCTCACCGTTCACCTGGGAGCCATCTCCGAAGTGGCGGTTCGCCGGATCTGTGACCGCGTCTCGGCAATCCTGCTTCCCTGTCGGCGCGCACCCGATGGAGACATGGACGGGCTGCCCGTGATTCTACTGGAGGGCGCGGCCCGAGGCTGTCTGCTGGTGAGCTCCCGCATCTCCTCAATTCCCGATCTCGTCGTGAATCACAAGAGCGGATTCCTCGTCGAGCCAGGCCATGTGCAGGGGTATGCAGAAGCATTGCGCTCCGCACTCTCGCTGTCGCCGACCGAGCTTGGTGGACTGCGTCGCGACGCATTTCGACGCGTTCACAACGAGTTCGAGACGCGACATGTCACCGAGACCCTGATCGACACCTGGTGTCGCTAGGGCGGCGTGCGCATGTCCGCTGACATAAACTTCATCCTCGTCACCTACGAGCGCGCCGAAGAGGTGCGCTGCGTGATCGATCATCTGCTCGCGCACGCGCGTTCACACTTCAGGCTCACCCTGGTCGACAACCACTCGGGGCCGACGATCCAGCGGCTGCTGTCCGAGACTCGAGTGCGCGTCCCCGGCTGCCGGATCATCCAGAACTCTCGCAATCTCTACTGCGGGGGGGCGAGCAATCAAGCCCTCGCGATCACGCCAGAGCCCTACGCCATCTATCTCTGCGCGCACGAATGCTTCGTATTCCGCGATGGATTCGACGAGCGCTGCATGGAGTACATGGAGGCACACCCCGAAGCGGCCCAGGCCGGCCACCTGATCGGCAGCCCCGCCTATCCCGATGGCAGGACCTACCAGCGGCTGACCAGCTTTCCTCTGTTCCGAAATCCGGACTATGCAGCTCGGCGGGCAGACGAACCCTTCGTGCACGTACAGGGGGGCTTCTACGTGCTGCGTATGCAGGCCGTTCGCGAGAGCGGCGCCTTCAACCCCCGCATCCCGCACGATCACATGGATGTCGAGTACAGCTACTACCTCGAGTCCGAGGGCTGGAAGCTCGGGGATCTGCCCTTCGTGAAGAGCATCCACCGAAACACGCGACCGCAGCTCGCGGGATACGACCCATCGATCGACGTCTACCACCCGCTGACACCCGTCCAGGCGCGGGCATTTCGAGCCGAGCAGATGCGCAGCGGTCGCGCGAGTGTGCAGTGATCCAGCTGGCGCCCGCCGCGGATCGCATGAGAGAGGCGCGGCCCCAGGTCTCTCGAGCTGCGACCCGGAGGTCCCCGACCGCTGGCACTGCCCCGGTAAGCAACAGAGCCGCAGCCCTCGAGCACATGCGCAAGCCGCCATCACGGCCGACCGGTGGTGATTGCCCTTCATGCAATCATGCCAGGCCTCTGCTAAGGTGATTTCGCCTCGGTTGGGCGGGTCGATTCCGTGCTCGTGCGCGCACCGGTCTCTGCCCGCCCTGGCTTCTGCTCGCCTCTGAGCCGAGCGCAGTCAGCATCGGCGGCGCGCCTGGGTCGCGCACTGGCCCCCGCTGCGTGGGCACGTACGGCTGGCGACTTCGGCCGTGGCGCGTGCACGAGTGAACCCAGAGCGAGAAGACACATCCGCTTCAGCCATCGAGGACTCACCTCAAGTCATGCCCGGAACTGCCCAGACGCGCGAGCAGACTCAGCTAGCCGCCACCGAGGTCGTAGCGGCTCCGACGGCCTCGATTTCACTCGGCGAAGTGACAGCGGTCGATGAAACACCGGCCGCAGCGGCTCCGATCGAGTCGGATCCGGAAGCTCTCGAGATCGCACGAGCCACCCAGCCTACCCTTCGGCACTACTTCGAGATTGCGTGCTTTCGAGCCTACGCCGACCTGAAGTCGAATGCCGTGCGCGCCTATCTCGGCACCGCCTGGTGGGTACTCGAACCGATCGCCTACGTGGGTGCGTACTATCTCGCGTTCGAATGGATCATGCAGCGTGGGGGCGGGCTCGCGATCGGATCTCTGATCACCGGGATTCTCTACTGGAAGTGGTTCGCCTCCAGCCTCACCACAGGGGCGAACAGCATCGCCAGTAGTGGCGGCCTGATCCGGCTCGTGCGACTTCCGAAGTTCCTGCTACCGCTCAGCGCATCGATTTCGACCCTGCTCAAGTTCCTGTTCGTGTTGCCGGTCCTCTTGATCTTCCTCGCACTGACGGGGCAGGGGGTTTCGATCACGTGGCTGGCCCTGCCCCTGATCGTGGTCCTGAGCTTCATGCTGAACACAGCGGTCGCCTCGCTCGTTGGCGCCATCGTGCCGTTCGTGCGTGATCTGCGGATCGTCATCGACAATCTGCTGCTCCTGCTCATGTTCTCGTCCGGCGTCTTCTTCGATCTGCGAGCTACGGCTGGAAGCCGAGCCAGCCTGATCCTCGAGATGAATCCTATCGCAGCAATGATCGAACTGTATCGGTCCATACTGATTCATCACGAGTGGCCAGATCCGGCCAAGCTCGCTTTCGTGTTTCTGTCCGGAGCAGTCACGCTCGCGCTTGCCTGGAGTTTGTTGCGCCGCTTCGACGGCGAATACGCCAAGGTAGTGTGATTCGCATGCAGAACCACGCCCCCCATAGGGTGATCGTCGAGCTGCAGAACGTGGGCGTGTTCTACTCGCGTGCAAGCGGCTTCATGCGGTCGGAACAGTTCTGGGCGCTTCGAGACGTGAGCTTTGATGTCCGTGCGGGCGAGACGCTCGGAATCATCGGCTCGAACGGCGCAGGCAAGAGCACCCTGCTGCAGCTACTGGCGGGGATCTTGAGTCCCAGCCGAGGTCGGCTCGAGAGCCGCGCGGCCTTCGCAACGTTGCTGTCGCTGCAGGTGGGCTTCGTACCAAACCTCTCCGGACGCCAGAACGCCGTGCTGAGCGGCATGTTGCTCAACGTGCCACGTACCGCCATCCAGGCAGCGATGGACGAGATCATCGAGTTCTCGGGCCTGGGCGAGTTCATCGACCAACCAGTGAACACCTATTCGAGCGGAATGCGCGCGCGGCTGGGACTCTCCGTCGCGCTGCAGTGTAATCCCGACCTGCTGCTGATCGACGAGGTGCTCGGGGTCGGCGACCAGGAGTTCAAGGAGCGCTCCTCGAAGGCAATCCAAGACAAGATCCAGGCGGGTCGGACGGTCGTGCTCACCTCTCACTCCGGACCGCAGATTCGCTCGCTTACGGATCGAGTCGCTTGGATCGAGCACGGCTGCTGCAGGATGCAAGGCCCGACCGCACAGGTCATGGACGAGTACGAAGCTCACCTGAAGGCCTCCCGGCAGCAGGCAACACCGCTGAGGAAATGAAGGCCTCCGACCTCCGGGGCCTCAGCGAATCAGGCGAGCCCGCGTGACCGAGCCTGCTCGGCCAGCCGGGCCCGTAGGATCCGACGCTTCCTCCACGCCTGGCCCCCGAGCCGCCAGCTCGACCCATACGCCGACCAGAGCTCGCGATCTCGCAACAGCAGGAACCCGAGCCTCAGGATCTCCCACACAAGCAGCACCGGAAGATTGACCATAAACGAGCTTATGGGCTCATTCTTGATGATCTGGAGATAGTGGTTCTTGAACGAGTGGCGACGCACGGCAGGCTCGATCTCGAAGCGCCGATTCGCGCGCCACCCACGCTCGTGGAAGGCACGCGCCTTCGGTACGTACAGAACGCGATAGCCCAGCAGGTTCGCTCGCCAGGAGAGATCCGTGTCCTCGTGGTACAGGAAGAAGTCCTCGTCGAAGACCTCCCCATCGATGGCCAGCCCGTCCAGGCAACTCCGACGCAAGAGCATGGCCGCACCCGAAGCACCGAACACGTATTCGGTGCGGTCGTACTGACCGCAGTCCCGCTCCTCGCTCCCCCGATCCCGAGGACGTCGATTGCGCGGCATTACGATGCCTGCGCTGTCGATCAGCCCAGAGTCGGGGCGCACGAGCTTGCCCGTAGCGAGCGCCACTCGCGGATGGCGACCTGCCTCGGTTACGAGGGCCCCGGCAAAACCAGGCTCCAGCTCGACGTCGGGATTTAGAATCAGGGCGAATTCCGCTGCAGGCGCGAGCTCTGTGATGAGCTCCAGGGCAAGGTTGGCTCCACCCGCAAATCCGCGGTTGGGAACCGCCCGGAAGGTGACCTCCGGGAAGCGGTCCTCAAGCTCGGCGAACATCAGCTCGTTGGACTCGACATCGAGCACGACGACGCATTCCGGCTGCAGCGTTTGCAGGGACAGACTCTCGAGACAGCGCTTCAGATCCGAATAGGACCGATAATTCACGATACCGACGGCGTAGGACCCTGGACGAACCTGGGCTTCGCAATCGGCTCGCGCCGCTGCAACCTGGGCATCCGTAAACTGGCGCGCTCGCTGGGGCGCTCGGAGCTGTGCTTCCACTCTGGGGGGACCTAGTCTGCAGCAATAACTGAATCGTCTAGTGGGCTACGCTACCGGCCTCCCCGGACCAAGTCAATCCAGACCGAGTCACGATCCGGTCACATCGAGCCTGCGCCCCCAGAGCCGCCAAAGACTCCAGAGAGCGCCGCAGCAGGACGCTGCGATCGGGTGGCGTCGAGTTCGGATCAGTCGAGCCACAGCTGGATCGCTAGAACATTCGCGTCCAGTTCGAACTCGACGACGTGTGCGTTCGCTGGAACTCCGCTGCCTGCCAGCTCGTCAGATTGCCCACCCGAAGTCCGCCAGTCGATCGAATCCGCGAGCACCTCCTTGCGCAGCCGAGCCTCGCGCGCACGCACGACCTCGACCAAGTGCTGCGTCCCCGAGAATGCCAGCCGGATGCGCTGCGTGTACTCGAGTGCGAGCTCCTTGCGCAGGTTCTGGATCCGATGCAGCACCTCGCGGAATTGGCCCTCCTCGATCAGCTGTGCGGTCAGCTCGGTGCGCAACGCCACCAGTCCCACACTACCGGCAGCCGCCGCAAATCCCTCGCGCGGCACCAGCGCGACCTCGAGCTCTTCCCGAGACAGCGCGAGCGACTCACCCTCGATCTGAATCTCGGCCTGGCCTGCAGACTCGAGCTGACGCATCAACGTCCGAGGATCCGCCTCTCCGAGCGCACGCTTGACGGCGGGCATCTTCTTACCGACCCGCGGCCCGAGCTTGCGAAAGTTCGGGGTCACACGAAAAGTCGCGTAATCCTCGACTCGATCGACGAAGTGGACCTCAGCGACGTTCAGTTCGTCCCGGATCAGCTCGAGGTGGGCCGAGAGTCCCGCCTGCGAGACGTGATCCGCCAGGGCGATCTCCACAGCCGCCAGTGGCTGCCGCACGCGCAGGCGCGCCGAACTCCGCACCTGCAGGCCCAGTGAGACGATCTCGCGCACCTCTTGCATGGCGCTCGAGAGCTGACGATCGACGTGCGCAGTGCACGCCTCGGGATATTCGGCGAGATGCACGCTCTCGGGCATGCGATCGCCGAAGGGACCGCGCACGAGCACTCGCCACAGATCCTCCGCGGTGTAGGGCAGGAACGGCGCCACTGCCCGCGCCGCCGTCTCTAGGCACTCGTACAGGGTCCAGTGCGCATCGAGCTTGTCCGGATCTAGACCGGGAGCCCAGAAGCGTTCGCGACTGCGCCGTACGTACCAGTTCGACAGCCCGTCTACGAAGCGGGAGAGCGCGAGCGTCGCGTCGTAGACGCGGTACCCGTCCATGGCCTCGATGGTGGCCCGCAAGGTCAGCGCCAGCTCAGAGAGAATCCAGCGATCCAGAACGGAGCGCGCTTCGGCGGGCCGGCGTGCGGACTCACAGTCGGGATCCGCGGGATCGAATCCATCGATGTTGGCGTAGATCGTGAAAAACGAGAAGACGTTGCGGAGCTTGAGCGGAAGCTCGCGCTGCAGCGCGCGTACCGCGCCCAGGGAGAGGCGCGTGTTGTTCCACGCCACGCCTGAAGCATAGAAGAACCACCGAAAGGCGTCCGCACCCGGCGACGGCTTGCTGGGATCGCAGACGGTCACCCGGTAGCACGCCTCGAGCCGTGGCACCTCGGTTGGGCGCGTATCCAGCCCCGTTGGCGCCTGGAGCAGCTCGAGCGCCGACGCATCGTCGGCCGAAAGTTCGATCACTCGTCGCGGGAGTCGCGCGGGCTCGAGCTGCAGGCTGCGCGTTCGTTCCGGACGATCGGGACGCCACAGCTCGACCTTGGTTCGCGCTCCAGAGAGATCGAGTCCCTCATAGTCCTCGCGCGCAATGCGTGCCGTCCCCGGCTCCGGGGCACGGGCGCTGGGAAGATGGACCGCGAAGTCCATGGCCGCGCGCTCGAGGATGATCGACGGAGCGGTGTAGTTCCCCTTGCTCTTGGACTCCTTGCGCCCGTCGCGGTCACCGACGTGGCCGAGCACGACGCAGGTTCTGTAGGGATGAGGAAATTCGCGCGGCGTCATCTGCGGCACCGAGCCCGGCAGGGGGCTCGCGCCCTCCTCACGTCGCTGCCCGAAAAGCAAAGTCGAAATCATGATCAGGGAGTAGAACCAACCACGCGTCTGATCGATCGCCTCGCAGATGAAGTCCGCAGGGAACGCATCCTCGAACTCGGTCGCTCCCTCGTGAGGCCAGCCCCACTGTGCAAACGGCATGCATCCGGAGTCGAACCAGCAGTCGATCACCTCCGGCACGCGCCGGTAGACTCCCGGCTCTCCCGGCTCTGCCCAAGTGACACCGTCGATCCACGGCTTGTGGACCCGCAGATCCTCGGCCAGAGTGGGATCGTCGCGACGCGCCTGCTCGAACGCATCGAATGCGTTCGGATTCTTCTCGAGCAACTCGGCAGCCGAGGATATCGCGCGCACCCGACCGCTCTGGTCGTTGATCCACAGGGGGAGTGGCGTGCCCCAGTAGCGCTCGCGCGACAGCGCCCAGTCCACGTTGTTGCGCAGGAAATCCCCGAAGCGCCCGTCCCGGATGTGCTCGGGCAGCCACTGGACAGCCTGGCTGTTCTCGATCACGCGATCGATGACCTGGGTCGTGCGGATGTACCAGGCCGGGCGGGCGTACTGGATGAGGGGGTGATCCTCAGCGCGCGGACAGAAGGGATACTCGTGGCGACAGTTCTCGGTATGCCACGCCAGTCCGCGCTCGCGCAGCTCTGCGATCAGGGCGCGGTCGCACTGCTTCACGAAGCGGTCCGTGTACTCGGCAGGCGCGATCTCGGAATCGAAGTGTCCATCCGGGCGCACGGCACACAAGAGCTCCAGATCCTGCACCGAACTCGCGCCGGCGTGCGATCTCTCGGCTTGCTGTTCCAGACGGAAGAGGTTGAAGTCGTCCTCACCGAAAGCGGGTGCGATGTGTACGATTCCCGTGCCCGAAGAGACCTCGACGAAGTCCGCGGTCACGACACGCCAGAGCCCCGGGCGGCCCCCAGGGGCTCCGAACCAATCGAAGGGCGGTTGATAGCGCAGCCCCACGAGCTCCCTCCCGCTGAGCGTACGCAACTCGGGTAGGTCCCGACCGACCTTCTCGCGCAGCACCGGCGCGAGCGCGGCCGCCACGATCAGCTCCTGGTCGGTATCGCGCAGCACGGCGTACTCGATGTCCTCGCCGACGGCGCAGAACATATTCGATGGAAGCGTCCATGGAGTGGTCGTCCAGGCGAGCAACGAGACACCCGGCTGATCGAGCAGCGGCAGCCGCACGTAGAGCGAAGGGTCGTCTACGGTACGATAACCATCCGCGACCTCGGCGGCAGAGAGCGCGGTCCCCCCCTGACACCACCACCATACGACCTTGTAGCTCTGATAGAGCAAGCCCCGCTCGAACAGCTGCGCGAGCGCCCACCACACGCTCTCGACGTATGATTGGTGGTAGGTGGCGTATGCGGTCTCGTTGTCGATCCAGAACGCCAGCGCGTCGCTGAACTGCTCCCACTCATTGGTGTAGCGAAAGACGCTGTCGATACAGCGCCGCACGAAGGGGCCGACGCCGTATGCTTCGATCGCAGCCTTTCCCGAGATGCGCAGCTCCTTCTCGACCTCGATCTCCACGGGTAGTCCGTGCGTATCCCAGCCCGCCTTCCTCGGCACGAACGCACCGCGCATCGTGCGATAGCGGGGGAACACATCCTTCGAGACGCGCGTCAGTGCGTGCCCATTGTGCGGCATCCCATTGGCCGTGGGCGGCCCCTCGTAGAAGACGAACCGAGGCGCCCGGCCCGCTTCGTGGGCAGCGCGACCCTGCTCCACGCTCTTGCGAAAGATCTGATGCTCGTCCCAGAAGCGCCGCAGCTCGCGCTCGAGCGCCGGAAAATCCACAACCGCATCGACCTGGACAAAGCTGTGCCGCCCCACCGGTTTCTCTCCCATCTCTCGACTGCCCTTCGCACTCCCGCAGGGAATCTAGGACTCGCACGAGCACTTCGCAGCCGCCCACCTCACACCCGACGATCGAGGAGCGCGCCCAAGGAGCGACACCGTCCGAGGAAGGCCTGTCCGCCAGATGCCCCTCACCGAGAGGCGTGCCATCCAACGAGAAGAATCGAGGCTGCAGGAACGAACGGGAGGTGTCCGGCTGGAGGGTCCAGCGGGACGAATTGGTGGAGATGAGGAGGATCGAACTCCCGACCTCCGCATTGCGAACGCGGCGCTCTCCCAGCTGAGCTACATCCCCACCAGGGGTCACTACGCTACACCGCTCTGGACGCGGCAACAAGGGGCGGGGCCCACTCGCCCGACACTGTGCGGCCGCTGCCGATCCAGTGGACCCGCGGAGTCGGACCCGCGGAGCTGCCGCATAGGGCCAGGCGGCGAGGACCGCCTTCCGCTCTGTCCAGCCACCATCCCGAGCCCAGGGCCGCAGGGCCCCTGGCCGCCTACTCCAGGCTCGCCCAGCGCTCACAGGGTGGCCATGGAGCGACCTTCGGGACGATTGCACGCGTCACAGGACAACGGCGACGAGGCGGCCCGCGCCTGCCGCTGTCTTGCCGAAACGCAAGGGCCCCCAGGTCCAGCGGAGAGCTGCCGATAACGGGGAACGTGAGCCGCTTCGTCCTCGGAATCGATCTGGGAACGGTCAACAGCTGCGTCGCGGTCGTACAGGACGGCAAGGCCGTCGTGCTCCGCGACGGCAACGACAACCGCATCCCTTCCTGTCTGGCACTGCACCGTGGCAAGGAGGTGGTCGGGCACGCAGCGCGGCGTCAGGCCGTCACCGATCCGCACAACACCATCGCTGCAGTGAAGCGGATCCTGGGACACCCCTACGAGTCTCGGGAGGTACAGACGGCGCGCGAGCGCGTCGCCTATCCGATCCGGCCCAGCCCTCTGGGCGACGTCCTGCTGGAGATCGGCGGCAAGGAGCTGACACCCATTCAGGTGTCCGCGCGCATTCTTCAACGGGTCAAGGAGGTCGCGGAGAATGCTCTCGGCACCTCCGTCACCAAGGCGGTGATCTCGGTCCCCGCACACTTCACGGACGTGCAGCGCAAGGCCACCAAGCAGGCCGCCGAGTACGCTGGCCTCGAAGTGATGCGCCTGATCAACGAGCCCACGGCGGCCGCATTCGCCTACGGCTACAAGAAAGGTGGGACGTTCACTCTCGCCGTCTACGACTTGGGCGGCGGCACCTTCGACATCACGGTGATGCAGGCCAAGGGGGACACACTCAAGGTCCTGGCAACGGATGGGGACTCGTACCTCGGGGGAGAGGACTTCGATCACAAGGTGCAAGAGTGGCTGATCGACGAGTTCAAGAGCGAGTTCGATCACGATCTGAGCGACGACAAATCGGCGGTGCTGCGCCTACGCGAAGCAGCCGAGAAGGCGAAGGTCGAGCTGTCCTCGAACGAGGCCACCCAGATCGATCTCCCCTTTCTCGCTCAGCTCCAGGACGGCACGCGGCCGAACTTTGCGCGCAGCCTGACGCGGGACAAATTCAGGGAGCTCACCGAGCCGATCGTGCGCCAGACCCTCGACCTCTGCGAGCGCTGCTTGAAGGCGGCGGGGCTGAAGCGCGACTCGATCGGTGAAGTGCTCTTGGTGGGCGGCCAGAGCCGCACACACTCGGTTCGGGAAGCCGTGCAGCTCTTCTTCGGACGCGCGCCACGACGCGACATCAACCCCGACGAGGTCGTGGCCATGGGTGCCGCGCTCTATGCCTACTCGCTCGCGGCGGATGAGCTGGCTGCAGGTGCCCGCACCGACGCGGAGGACGACTACGCCGTAGCCGTCAAGCAGACCGCGATCGCCGAGAAGATCCTCACCGATGTGCAGCGCAAGCTGGACCGCACCAAGATGCAGTCCGACGGACTGCGCTCTCGGCTGGCCACCTTGCTTGCAGACCTCGGGGCCGAGGGCACCGAAGAGGTTCCGACGCATCTCCGCACCCCGCCCCTAAAACTTTCGGGAACTCCCGCGCGGGAAACCACGACCGCTCCCAGAACCCTGTCCGAACCCTCGGAACACGCACCGGCCAAGCCCAAGTCCGCGAGCAGGCCGCCGCCGGCCCCGGACCCAAGTGGCCCGGGCCGTCCCCCCCAGCCGGCGCGAAACGTTCCCGAACCGGAGCCCGACTCCGACGCCATGCCGGGACTGGAGGTCTCGCCCTCGCAGGCAGGGCGGGACTCGCACGAGGATCTGGCCGCCGACCTTCGCATGGAAGGACTCGAGGTCTCCCCTTCGCAACAGGCGAGCTCGACTCGAGATCCGGATCTGAGCGACTTCTCGGACGTAGGCCCGCTCGACCTCGACGTTGCGCTCGAGTCCCATCGAGGCGCGCAAGGCGAGCCCGATCCGGCGGACTCAGGGGCGGCGGACGCGGGGGCCGCGCGTTCTCAGCTGGAGACGCGATTCAGCGGGCAACAGACACCTGCAGCCGCACGCTCGCAGCTCGAGACCCAGCTCAGCGCGGATGAAGATCCAGCGCTCCCGACACCGGGAAATCTACCGACCGCACTCGGGGACGTCGAAGCCAAGCTGTCGAACATGGGCGGCATCGCACAAGACGTGTTGGATGCCCTCGCCGAGGAGATCGCCGGCGAGAAGGAGTCGGACGAACTGGCGGATGAGGCCGCAGACCTGTCGCGCGCTCTGGCCCAGACGGTCTCTGCGGCGGCGCAGGCGACCCAGCGCGCGAAGAGCCACCTCAAAGAGGCGGAGGCCCACGCCAACGCGCGGCGGGTGGAGCTGATCGACGTAACCTCGCACGCGCTGGGAATCGGGTCGGCCGGCGACCTGATGACGGTCGTAATCGATCACAATACGAGCATTCCGGTCGAGAAGGAGCGCGTCTTCACGACCAATCAAGACGGTCAGACGGAAGTCTCGATCCGTGTCTTCCAGGGACGCGAGAAGCATGCATCCGAGAACCAGATGCTTGGGAACTTCATCTTGGATGGAATCCCACCAGCTCGACGCATGGAGCCCAAGATCGGAGTCTGCTTCCGCATCGATGAGAACGGAATCCTGTCGGTGGTCGCGCACGATACGACGAGTGGCACCAAGCAGCACATCCGCATCGAGGATCCGCTGGGTCTGCAGCAGATCGAAGCACCCGACGGCGGAGATTCATAGCATCACACCGAAGCAGTGACCGGCCGGCGGGTTCCCGTCGCCTTTAGCTCACCTAGCTCGAAGCCTCCCAGGGCCGAATACGTCGCAGATTGGCCACACATCTCCATGCGAGTGTTCTGGTCGAACTTCACCTCACGCGCACATCGTAACTTCTTGATAGAGTACACGTCAGGTTCGCCGGCTGACTGCAAGCAACGCGTTCCTGCGAATCGGTCTCTTGGAGTAGCGATGCGGCACGTACTGATCGTAGACGACGAAGTGGCGACCCGACAGGTTCTGAAACTGTATCTAGAGCGCAGCGGACTCGAGGTCTCGACTGCATCGAGTCTCGCAGAGGCGGTCGCCTGTGCAGACGCAAAGAAACCGGACTTTCTACTCTGTGACTGGCGCCTCGGGGACGGCACCTCTGGGATCGAAGTGATTCGAGCACTGAGGGCGCGTAGCGAAAAACTACCGCTCCTGGTCATGACGGGAATGGCTGGGGACGAGATGATCGACCAGCTGCAGGCGATCGGACTCGGCGAACACGACGTGCTCTCCAAGCCCTTTCGAGCCTCGGAGCTCCTCGAGCGCATACGCAGCTTGATGGGCTAGCAGACAGCGCCTGAAGCGAACTCCATCCGATCCCGCTGGATTCGATCCTTCGCTTTCCTTGGATCCACTGGGCAGGCTGTGGGCACGGATCACTTCAGCCGCGTGCTGCGAGCACGTCGTGACAGCCGGTGGCACGCATCAGCTCGCCGAGCTCCACATCCTTGCGGCACTCGGCGTACTTCTCGCGCAGCACGGCGAGCGACTTGGCGTGATACTTCTGCGGCTGCTGAGTCCAGATCGATCCATCGAGCGGCAGTTCGAATCGCTCGGATCGCTGCTGGATCGCTTGCTCGTTAGCTGCGCTCCAGGGAAGGAACAGCTTGGCCACTTGGTCTCGCAGCAGCGGGAGCAGGGTCGCACGTAGATCGGACCACGCCTCGAAGGGGCCCTCGACATCAGGAAAGCACATCCGCTGAATCCACGCGAGCAGAGCCGGCGCCCGCGCTTCGATGAGAGCTCCCGCCGTAGGGTCGGTCCAGGCTTCGTAGAGCTCACCGAAGAGCCCGAAGTCCGCCAACGCCGGTCGCGCGCCCAACAAATACGGGCGCCGCTCGAGATGCGCCTCGAGCAGACCGATCGCCTGCTGGAAGGAGCGTTCGATCAGAGGGCCGGTTTGCTCGTTCGAGCCCACGAAGCCCATGCGTCCGATCATGCGAGCGCGGACTCTCTCGGCTGCGACGCGTACGTCCTCGTCGGACGCGGTCGGCTGCATGATGCGCGCAATCCGGCCAGCGGCACTCCATTGATCCACGTCCCGTGCCCAACGATAGTGAAACATCCACTTGTTGCCCCATTCGTCGGCAAACTCCTCGAGCAGGTCTGAGACGAAGCCGGTGAGCTGCGACTCCGGACGGATCGAGGGCTCCGGGTGGCGCCGTTCCAACTCCTCGATGATCGGGGTCGAGTCTTGGAGCCCATCTCCCGCTGGAGATACCACCAGAGGAACGAGCGGGAGGCGCGCGTAGCGCTCGAACTCTGCCTGCGTGCTCGCATCGCGGGTCAACCACACATGGGGAAGCTGCTTGAACCGGAGATACGCGCGCACTTTGACCGAGTACGGGGAGAGCTCGATTCCGAATAGCCGATACGCGTCTTGTCGATGCACGTCTTGCATCCTCACCCCCCCTGGCCCAGGTCGCAGCGGAACGGCGCGATCGCCAGGTCCATCGGCACCAAGCAGGACGATTCGCTTCGCCACCGGCCGTCCCGGGTCTGGATGGTACTCTAGCGCGAGCGGGGTTAGCATGTCGCAGGTGGCGGGCGCACGTCGGGCGGCTCGTCCGGCGCCAGCGGGCGCGAGTAGCGGCTCAGAGCTCAGAAACGCGGGCTCACACACGCGGGAGTTTGCGGGACGACTCTGCCGAGAGATCGGCGTCCTGCGAGAGGAGACCAGAAGTGCGGAATTGGTTGCTCTTGATCGGGCTCGCGGCGTGCACGGCTTGTGCATCCGCGGGAGTACAGAACTACGAAGCGCAAAAGCCTGAATTCGTGCTCGAGAGGTTCTTCGACGGGCCGCTCGTGGCTCGTGGCGCCCTTTACGACTGGTCCGGGAACGTGTCCCGCCGCTTTGTGGCCGACATTCGGGGATCGTGGCAGGGCGACGAGGGCGAACTCCAGGAGGTCTTCTGGTGGGCGGATGGCGAGGAGCAATTCCGCACCTGGAAGATCTCGCGCAAGGCGGGCAAGGCCTTCGAAGGTACGGCCGGGGATATCGTCGGGCTGGCGACCGGCGAGGGGGCGGGCAATGCCTTCAACTGGAACTACATCCTCGAGGTGCCATCAGGAGATACCAAGTACAAGGTACGCATGGACGATTGGATCTACCTGCTCGATGATTCGACTGTACTCAACCGCACCGCGATGACCTTCTGGGGCATTCCCGTGGGAGAGGTCGTCCTGACGATTCAGAAGGTGGACGAGGACGAGCTATACGGGCGCTCCCCGTTCGATGCACCCACGGACAGCACCGCGAGCGGGGGCTGATGCGTCGAGCGCGCTCGCACATGTGCGCGGGAGCAGCTCGCGCGGCAGTTGGCTAGACCCCGGGTTTGCTCTTCTGGCCCAGAACTCCACCCGGGTGTCGCCGATGGTAGTCCTCTCGGGTGAAGCCTCGCACTGCCTGAAGCTGAACGGATAGCGCCTGCAACACGAAGAGCTCCGCTAGGATGCTGGCCCTAGGCGCCAGTCCGAGCGGTCCTCCCTCGGCTGCTACGCGAGCCCGCAGGACCACCTCCGACAGCTGTGACAGAGGGCTCTCCAAGTCCGCCGTCACACCGATGATGCGGGCACCAACACCGCACGCAGCTTGGAGCGCAGCCAGCAACTCTGGCGTACCTCCACTGTTCGAGATTGCAATCACGAGATCGCCCGACCGCAGCTGGCCCGCACTTCCGTGCGTCGTCTCGCTCGCATCGAGCACCACAGCCGGGGTTCCCGTACTCGAGAGCAATGCGGCGATGTAGCCCGCAGCGTGGGCTGGCTTGCCGATTCCAGTCACGTGCACCCGTCCACCGCGCCGCTCGACGTCCAGGATCAGTTTCGTGGCGCGCAGCAGCGCCGCAGTGTCCAGCTCGGAGGCTATTCGCTGGATTTCCGCTGGGATCGCCTCGATGAAGCTATGGGTCTCGGTCCGTAGCTCGAGGTCGGGCAGCCGCCGGAACTCGAGCTCCGCGAGCTCGAGTGGAGCTCCCGACTGACGCGCCAGGTGCTCCTCCACTCGGCGACGGCAAGCGTCGATCCCATCGGGAAAGGCGCCGAGCTGCTCGCAGCAAGCAGCCCCACACGCGTTCGCCAAGCGGACGGCGTCGTCGTGCGTATGCCCCTGGATGAGTCCGGCGATCAGCCCACCGAGAAAGGCGTCGCCGGCTCCCGTGGTATCCCGAACGTCCACACCCCCCGAGGCCACGTGCGCCACGCGCAGATCTCCAGCGGGGACACGGGAGGCAAAGAGAGCGCCCTCCTTGCCGAGAGTCAGGACCACCAACGACGCGTTCGGGCAACACTCGCAGAGCGCGCGCAGGGCGCCCTCGGGGTCGCGAGGGTCCAACCAGCCGACCATTGCCGCAACGGACGCCTTGAGCACGTCGGTCCGCTCGAGGATCGCTTGGAGCTCGCCCTGAGTGCCGAGAGTCGAGACTGCCTCGGCGCGCGGAACGTCCAGGTCCAGCACGGTGCGCACCCCATCACTGCGAGCGAGCTCGAAGGCTCGCAGGACGGTCGCGAGAGGCAGCTGCGAGATCTCGCTCGAGAAGAAGGTCCCGGCGCGGATCAAGTCCAGAAACTGGGCCTCCAGATCGGCCGGCGTCAGCTCCGCGGTCGCCCCGCGCGACATATAGATCGCACGTTCCCCCGCATCGTCCACGATCACCTGCGCGAACGACGATGCGCTCCCGCCGAGATCGATACGATGCTCGATGCCCAGGCGCTCCATGCCTTCTCGCAGCACGCGCCCGGCTCGATCCTCCGCCTGCTTGCCGAAGATCGCCGTGCGCAGTCCCAGGATCCGGGCCCAGCCCAGATGATTCAGGGTGACACCACCCACCCGCTCCTCGAGCGCAGGCCGCGTCCCGTCGGCGGGCAGCACGGCCTTCTGCTCTGGCCCGAGAATCCTGGCCGTGCGCAGAATGCGGTCGAGCACCATGCTCCCGCTGCCGACCAGATCGTAGCGACGCCGGGTCCGAGTCACGGCTCGAGATCCGCTTCTGCGGGTCGCGATACCCAGCGCTCGGGCAACGTCTCCGCCAGACGCGCCCGCAGGGCGTCGAAGGCAAGGTCGAAGCGATCTCGCTGATCCGAGCTGAAGGGCTTGGTCCCCGGCGCCACCGCGTCGCTGGAGAGGACTCCCAGCCGGAGGAGCCCCCGCTTCAGGGCAGCGAGCGAGCGCTTCCCCTCTGGAAACACGTAGCTGCTGCGGAACCGCTCGAAGCAGTCACGCAGCGCGGCCATCCGCTCTTCGTCCCCCACGCACGCTACCTGCCAAGCGCGCTGCCACTCGCGCGGAAAGAGGTTCGCGGGACCCGAGACGACACCCGCAGGGAGCATGTCGTGAAGCAGAAACCGATTCCAGCGTTCGACCAACATGCCCCAAAGGCCGGTCTGCGGGCGCATCATCTCGAGGATGTGCAGCGCGTTTCCGACGTAGATGGCGAACTCTCCCAGATCGCGGAAGTGTCCGGCTGCCTTGGTGTAGTGCCCCAGCCGCCGCGGAGACGCGCTCACCTTGATTCCGCGCACGAAGTCGAGCCGCGACAGCTGCTTCACCCACCGAGTGTGGAGCTGTCGCGTCTCTCCAACCGCAATCTCGGGGTTGTCATAGAGATAGACCGGGATCCGGCGGTCCCGGGCATCGAGCAGATCGGCGACGTCTCGCTGTAGGAATCGTACCGGATCGGAGACACCTGGCACGGCGAGCGGCGCAAGCACCGCCCCGTGCGCTCCGACCTGCAACGCGAGCTCGAGCGTCTCCAAGGTCTCCCGTGCGCTGGGGCCGGTGATGCCAACCCAGGCCTCCGGGAGAGGCTGGCCGAGTAGTGCCAGCCGAGACTCGCTCTTGCGCACCTCCTCGACCACGACTTGAATGGCGACTGCGCGCTGGTCGGCTTCGAGCCCCCGCCACTCACCCGTGGTCCCCATGACGAAGATCACGTCGGCACCGCGCCCAGACTGGATCAGATACCTAGTCAAGCGGCGCTGGTCTTCCTCCAGCACCCGTGCCGCCGCATCGAGTGCGGTGACGCACGGGATCGATAGTCCCCTGCGCGGCTTCCAATTCTCCAAAGTTCGCATCGACCGACTCCTACGGAGGACTTCGAGCTAGCCCACACCCGGTGCTCGAGCGGCCGAGCTCTGCGGCGATGCTCGATGACCCGGGCTCGGCGGCGCGGCCGGCGACACATCTACACGCCGCCCGCTCGTCGCCTGTACGTAGGCAGTCTGTGCGCGCGGATCGAGCGCGTCTCGCAGCCCGTCA
Source organism: Pseudomonadota bacterium (assembly GCA_003247575.1). Taxonomy (GTDB): domain Bacteria; phylum Myxococcota_A; class UBA9160; order SZUA-336; family SZUA-336; genus SZUA-336. Next base: position 24,885 of record QJZC01000021.1, on the reverse strand, counting down.
CCCATGAGATTATAAGCCGTGACGGTCAGGAAGATGGCGGCACCCGGGAATACGGCAAGCCACCAGGAGAAGGGATTGTCGCGCGCGATAGCCAGGATCGAGCCCCAGGTGACCTGTCCCGGAGGGATGCCGATACCGAGAAACGAGAGTCCAGATTCCGCGAGGATCGCAGAGGCAACTCCGAATGACATCGATACCAGCACGGGCGCCAGCGAGTTCGGCAGAACGTGGCGGAGCATCACACGCAGGTCCGACCCGCCCAGGCTGCGGGCTGCTTCCACGAAGTCCATGGCGCGCACCCGCAGAAACTCGCTGCGCACGTAGCGCGCAATGCCGGTCCAGCCCAGCAAACCGAGCACGATCATGATGTTGTAGATCGAGGGCGGAAACAGAGCAGCGACGGTGATCAGCAGGAACAACGAAGGGATGCCGAGCATGATCTCGATCGCTCGCGAGATCGAAATGTCGACCCAGCCACCGTAGTAGCCAGCAAGCCCGCCCAGGACGATACCGATGAAGGCCTGGATCAAGACGACCACGATCCCGATGGTGAGAGAGACGCGCGTGCCGTGCAGCAGACCGGCAGCGACATCCCTACCCAGGGGATCGGTCCCCAGCCAATGGGCCGACGACGGAGGCGAGGACACGTTTGACCCGAGTCGCACGCGCTCCGGCGAGTGCGGAATCGGCGGCCAGTAGGAGCGCTCGGCGCGCTCGGACAACCGCGCGAAGTCCGCATTACGCAGTGGCTCCGGCCAGCTGCGAATCCCCAGGGCGACACCATAGTCGATGAGAACCGGGGAGTAGGTCTCGCCATCGAGCTCCAGATAGTACGGCTTGTCGCTGGCGATGAAGTCGGCGAGCAGCGCGAGCACGGCAAGCGTCGCGACGATGCAGAGGCTGACGAAGGCGCGTGGAATCGCGCGGAACTCCCGCCACACGCGCGCCGAGTAGCGCTCCGAGCGAGCTGTGCTCACGACTGCTGAGCTCCGAATTGAATGCGCGGATCGACCGCGACCAGGGCAACGTCCGAGATCAGAATGCCGATCAAGGTCAGCCCCGACGAGACCGAGAGCAGGGCCAGCACGACCGGGTAGTCGCGAGCCAGCACGGAGTTGAACGCCAGCTGCCCCATGCCTGGCAAGGAGAATATGCTCTCGATGATGACCGAGCCGCCCAGCAGCGCCGGGAGCAATAGACCGATGTTGGTCACGATCGGAATGATCGAGTTGCGCAGCACGTGCTTCAGAATCACCGTCCGCTCGGGCAGCCCCTTCGCGCGCGCCGTGCGGATGAAGTCTTGCGACTTCACCTCGAGCATCGATGCGCGGAGCACGCGCGACAGAAAGGCAAAAGTGCCATAGGTCGTGATCAGGAGGGGTAGCGCCAGATGCTGCGCATAGTCCGCAAGCCGGCGCCAGAGCGGCCAGGCGGGATCGAAATCAACCGACCTCAGGTTCGAAGCGGGTAGCCAACCAAGGTAATCGTCTCCGCACACGAACACGATGAGCAAGGTGGCGATCCAGAAGTTCGGCAGGGAGTACAGCATGAACACCAGCATGGTGGAAATCTGATCCGCAAGACTGCCGGTGCGCACGGCCGACAAGATGCCGAGCGGGATCGCGATCAGGAAGGTGAGCAGAATGGACAGGCTGCTCAGGGTCACCGTGAGGGGAATGCGCTCGCTGATCTTCTCCCAGACAGGACGTCCATCCTTGAAGCTCTCGCCGAAGTCCAGGGTCAAGGTTCGGCCCAGCCAGCTGGCGTACTGGACGTAGAGCGGGCGATCGAAGCCCAGCTGCCGGCGCAGCTCCTGACGAGCGACGTCGAGATCCGCCTGACGCTCGACATCGACGCCGTTCTGCGCAGCCTCCATGCCTCCCGCCAGGAACAGATCGACCGGGTCTCCTGGCGCGAGATGCACGATCCCGAAACCAATCACGGTGATCGCCAGGAAGGTCAGCCCCATCAGGGCGAGCCGCTGCAAGAGATATCCGAACATTCAGCTGGCAGCCTACCGCGTGTACTTCTGGTCCACTCGAGCAACCCACCACTCATTCAGGTCGGTTCCCCCGCTCGGGTACCAGGTCACGCCTCGAAAGCGAGCGTCCCACGCGGTGACGGCCTTCTGCATGAATAGGAAGGTGTACGGCTGATCTCGATAGATGATCTCCTGGGCGCGATCGTAGAGCTGCTTCCGCTTGCTCTCGTCGAACTCACGCCGGTAGTCCTCGAGAATCTGATCGAGCTCCGGGTTCACATAGGCGATGTGGTTGGAGCCCCCGGGTACGGCCTGCGACGAGTGCCAGACCTGATACAGGTCTGGGGAGGTCACCGGCATGCGCCAGCCGAGGATCACCGCATCGAAGTCGAACGCCTTGACCCGCTCGAGCATGATCGACCAGTCGAGTTCCCGAAAGCTCGCGTCGATTCCCGCTCTCTTCATCTCGTCGATCACCGCCAGTCCCACCGAGCGTCGCACCGAGTTGCCGGAGTTCGAGATGATCTCGAAGCGGAGTGGTACGCGCTTCCCGTCGACCTCCTTGTCGAGCACACCATCTCCATCGGAATCGGTCCAACCCGCTTCGGCGAGCAGGGCCTTGCCACGCTCGGGATCGAACGGGTAGGGCTCTAGATTGCGGTTGTACTCGGAGCGGCCGACATAGATCGGCCCTTCGATCGGCTCCCCGAGCCCGAAGAGCAGAGACTCGATGATGCTCTTCTTGTCGACGAAGTAGCCGAAGGCGCGGCGCAGCTCTACATCCTGCATGAACGGACGTTTCTGATTCCAACCAATGTATGTGTACCCCGGAGAGACATGCTCCTTCTTGTGATTGTCTGTAAGGAATCGGGCGCTGTTCGTGTCCGCGCGCTTGTGCTGAGCAGGCTGTAGGCCGATGACATCCAGGTCGCCGCTCTTGAACTGCACCAGAGCGGCTTCGGGGTCGTTGATCACGCGATAGATCACCCGGTTGACCCAGGCATCACCGAACTTCGGATCATCTGGCGCCCAGAACTTCTCGCGGCGTCGCAGGGTGATCCGGTCGCCGGTCACGATCTCGTCGAGCTCGAATGCTCCGGGACCCATCGGCGTGCGTAGGTAGTCCTTGTTGAACCGGTCGGCGAACTTGCGCGCTCGCTCCTTCCGCGCCTCGTCCATCTCGTCGAAGCTGACGAGGTCTGCGACCGAGATGTCCGCCAGCAGGTCGTCTGGGTCGTAGTAGTGGCGCGGCATAGGGCTGATGCTTCCGAGGATGAGGTCGTTGCGGAAGTACTTCTCGCTCAGGTCGAAGCGCACGGTCCGCCCATCGACCGCCACGGCGTCCCGGACCGAGTTGAAGTAGTTGCGCTGGTGTGGGGCGCGCACGGCTGGATTCATGATTGCCTTGACCGTGAATACGACGTCGTCCGCAGTGACCTGGGTCCCATCCGCGAACGTGATGTCCTCACGCAGCACGAAGGTGTAGGTGAGCTTGTCCTCGCTCACCTCAGGCAGCTCGCTCGCCAGCAGCGGCCGCTGCTCCAAGGTCTCGTTGTCCAAAGTCAAGAGCGGAGGAAAGATCCAATTCAGAATCGCGGACGCCCCTGCGTCACTGGAGGTGAGCGGGTTCAGGTTTTCGGGGTCCGCCAGAGTGTGCTGGACGAGCCAGTCGCCGCGGGCGGGAGGGCCGGCATCCGCCTGGGCCGAGCTCGCCTCCGCTGGACTAGCCTCTGACGCGAGCCCAGCATCTCCAGCCTCCGCCTCGCCTCGCCCGTCGCCCGATGGCTCGGGCCCGCTGCAGGCGGCGAGGACACCGAACACCGCACCCAAGACGAGGCACGTGAGCAAACGAGCCGACAGCCCGCCGATCGCCTCGGTGAACGCCCGGCTACGGGGAGAGCGAGGATGATCGACGGACCCGAATCCGTCCTTCGAGACGCTGGCCCCGGAGAGGCCGAACTTGGAGAGAACCATGCAGACTCCTCGATGACTCGTGGTCACCCAGTTTGGCCGCGACCTGCCACTGGGACGTAGCGTACGAGTGTAGCGAGTCGGCTGCGCACCGAACCCCGAAGTAAGGCCGAAGCAAGCCAGAAGGAACGGGATTCCTGGCCACGGGACCGGAATTCCTCGCTGAGCGATCGAAAACCTCCTGAGAGGTTCCCCGCTCAGACCCCTTCGAAGATGTACGACATCGTCACCCCGAGCGCGGTAGCAAGCTTGCGCAAAGTGGACACGGACGCCGCGCTCTTGCCCAGCTCGATCTGCGAGATCAGGCTCACGGACAGGGCCGTCTTGTTCGCCAGCTGCTTCAGGGTGAGCGTCCGCTCCTTGCGCAGCTGCCGGATCTTGAGGCCGATCAGCTGGTTCACGCGCTCCTCCGCGTCGACCATCAGCCCCTTGTCGCGGATCGCGCGCTGGATGACCTGGCGCAATGAATCCAGTTGGAACGGCTTGCGCAGGTAGTCGAAGGCGTCGTTCTTCATGGTATCGACGGCGCTCTCGACCGAGGGATACGCGGTCATGATGATGACGCAGATGTCGGAGTCGATCGCTCGGATCTCGCGCAGCAGCGGCACGCCATCGATCTCCGGCATTCGAACGTCGAGCAATACGATCTGATGCCGGCCCTCCTTGATCTCGGGCAGAGCCTCGAGCGGCTTGGTCACCGTGGTGACCTTGTAGCCCTCGCGGGTCAGAAATTCCTTCAGGTACAGGCAGATGTCCTCATCGTCGTCGATCACCAGAATTCGAAGCTTCATCCGCTGCTGTGCCATTCCATTCGCCTCCAAGGCCGTCGCCTACAGTTGGGAGTATGAACTGAGAATCCCCGCTTCAACTCGTGCCACGAGCAACGCTACACCCGCTGGTGCAACACCCTTCGCTCGACAGGATTCCGTCATATGTGCACTCTAATCTAAGCGACCGCTAAAACTCAAGGGGTGCTGTACAAAATAGAGGCGCGAGACACCCATCCAACGTCGGAAGAGGGAATCAGAGCCGTGTCCAGCGATCCGAAAAATCGTTCGGGGAGAGCTGCGGCGCGGGCTCCAGAGTCCTCACGTCCAGGGTCGCCAGGCGCCCTGATCCGTCTAAGACCTCGATCTTGCTCGGAAATCTAATCTTGCCCCAATCCCGGTAGCGGGTCAGATCGAAGCGCTTTCCGAACGCAACGACCCAGGTCCGAAGTTCGAAGCCGTCCTTCTCCACCCAGAGCTGCGCCGAGGAGTCCCGCCCACCGATCACGAAACAGTCGTCCGCACCGCAGCGGGCAAGCTCACTGCGAAGCAAATCAACCCCAGAATCTTCCAAGAAAAGAGACAGAGAATCAACCGTGGGGAACGAAAGAAGCTCCAACTGAGGGAGCCAGGCGGGAATCTGCGCCTGATTTGCAGCGACCACGCGACCGCGACGCACCACCCAACGCCCGCCCTGCAGATCGTCGATACGGACTCCACCCACAGGATGAAGGTCGATACGGATCTCCTTGGGCCAGGTCGGATCGACACCATCGAGCGCCAGACGGAGCGAAACGGGTACGGCACTCGAACGGGCTTGAATCACCTGGTCGAGCACACGGTCGGGCGGCAGGATGTACGCCCAAGGCAGAATCAGGGCGAGCAACCACACCATTAGCGCCATCATTTCACCGACGCGACACTCGCGGACCCGGCAAAGCGAGCCTCGCCGTCCAAGTCTTCCTCGATGCGAAGGAGCTGATTGTACTTGGCGACGCGATCCGAGCGGGATAGGGAGCCCGTCTTGATCTGTCCGGTTGCACAGCCCACTGCGAGGTCTGCGATGGTCGAGTCCTCGGTTTCGCCAGATCGGTGCGAGATCACCTGGGAGTAGCCCGCATCCGCGGCCATCTGGACGGCCTCGAGGGTCTCCGTGAGGGTCCCGATCTGGTTGACCTTGATCAGAATGGCGTTCGCGACCCCCTTGTCGATGCCCTCGCGCAGGATCGCCGGATTCGTCACGAACAGGTCGTCACCCACCAGCTGACAGCGCGCGCCGAGCACTTCGGTCAGTCGCTTCCAGCCGGCCCAATCTCCCTCTGCAAGACCATCCTCGATCGAAATGATCGGATAGCGCTGGGTCCAGTCGTCATAGAGCTGGATCAGACCATCGGCCTCCAGCTCGATGCCCTCGCCCAAGAGCAGGTAGCGATCTCCGGCGAGCATCTCGCTGGCTGCAACGTCCAGCGCGATGTGCACGTTCTCGCCGGGGCGATAGCCAGCCTTCTCGATCCCGCGCAGCAGGTACTCGACCGCAGCCTGGTTCGAGTCCAAGTCCGGTGCAAAGCCGCCCTCGTCTCCAACCGCCGTCGCGTGGCCATCCCCATGTAGCACGTCCCGAAGCGCGTGGAAGATCTCGGCTCCGCACCGCAGCGCCTCGGAGAAGCTCGCGGCGCCCGTGGGCATGAGCATGAACTCCTGGAAGTCAACTTTGTTGTCCGCGTGCGCCCCACCGTTGAGCACGTTCATCATGGGCAAGGGCAGCAGCGGCTCGCGACCCGCGGCGAGCCATCTGTAGAGCGGCTCCTTCCGATCTGCACACGCCGCATGCGCCGCAGCCAGCGAAGCGCCGAGAAGTGCGTTGGCCCCGAGGCGGCTCTTGGCGTCGGTTCCATCGAGCTCGCGCAGCGCCAGGTCGAGCTCCGCCTGCTCGGGGAGCCCGCCAACGGACATGCCCACCAGGCGAGCTGCAATCTCGCCCCTCACGTGCTCGACGGCCTTCTGGACACCCTTGCCGCGATAGCGATCGCCGCCATCGCGCAGTTCGAGCGCCTCGCGACTTCCGGTCGAGGCACCGGACGGAACGGCGGCCCGTCCCCAGGCACCCGACTCGACGATGATTTCGACCTCGACGGTGGGATTCCCCCGCGAGTCGAGAATCTCCCGCGCCTGGACTTTTGTGATCTTGCTCATGGGTGATCGGAGTGTAATCGATCTGGCAGCCTACAGCGACGCTCCACGCGTAGGTGAGACGCCCCGACCGCGAGCGGCACACACGGGTTCGCGCGACCCTGACGACGCGGACGCGGCACTCGCCAACGTCCGCGCCGGGCGCAGCTGCGCCAGGGGGGGGCTAGTTGGGGCGCGCGACCGCGGTCGTCTTCCCCTCGAGCACGACGTACGGGCGCAGCCTTTCGAGAGCCCGCTCACCGATGCCCGAGACATCCAGCAGGTCCTCGATGCGCTCGAAGCCACCGCTCGTGCGTCGGTAGTCGACGATGGCCTGCGCGCGTGCAGGTCCGATCCCAGGTAGCAGCCGCAGCTGCTCCGCCGTCGCCTGGTTGATGTTCACCACGCCCTCGAGCGGCGCGGAGGCTCTGGGTCCAGGGGTATCCTGCGCGAGCGCGGGCGCACTCAAGCCCACGCAGGGAAGCACTGCGCACAAGGCGACCACCCTGAACCACGGATACAGCAATTCACGCATTTCGATCTCTCCTCTTGCACTCGTTGGGGTGAGCGGGGTGAGGAGCTTCTCGCTCAGGTTCGGCGACGAACGACGAACTGAGCCAGATCCAGAAGGCTCTGCTTGGCCTCGCAAGCGACGAAGGGCTCGATGCGCTCTGCCGCCCGTCGCGCGCAGTCTCTCGCGCGTGCGAGGGTGAACTCGACGCCGCCATGGAGCTCGACCTGACCTGCGACCCAGGCGAGGTCGGCGTCCACGTCACCGGTGCGTGCGCCCTCGAGCTCTGCCGGGAGCGCGGCAACCGCGGGAGCGCCCGGCCGCGGGTCGGCATCGCCGCCAGGACGACCCGGCAATGCCGCCGAGCTGCCTGCGCGCGCCTTGAGCAGCGACACGATCTGCTCGCGCTCACCGACACTGCAGCGTTTCAGGGTCGCGATCAGCGGCAGGGTGATCTTGCCTTCGGCGGCGTCCGCGAAGCACGTCTTGCCCGTCTCGCTGCCGCTCCCTCGATAGTCGAGCGCATCGTCCGTCAGCTGGAAAGCAACTCCGATCTCGCGCCCGTATTCCCGCAGCGCGCGACGCTCGGAACGCGTCACCCCTCCGAGAATCGCACCTGCCTCGCTGCAGGCAGCGATCAAGGTTGCTGTCTTGCGCTCGATGACCTCGATATAGCGCGCCTCCGAGATCGAGGGATCGAAACTGTGCTGAAGCTGAAGCACCTCTCCTTCGGCCATGCTGCGGATGGATTCCGAGAAGATCGCGAGAATATCGGGGCTGCCGTCTTCGACTAGCATTTGGCAGCAGACTGCGTAAAGAAAGTCGCCCACGAGAATCGACAGCCGCGGCCCGAAGCGCGCCGGAGCGCTCTGACGCCCGCGGCGCAGTGGAGCCCCATCGACGACGTCGTCATGGATCAAGGTCGCCGTGTGCAAGTGCTCAGCCGCAGCCGCGATCTGAATCGCTCGCGGCCCGCGATAGCCGCACATTCGCGCGGACAGCAGGACCAAGGCCGGACGCACGCGCTTGCCTCCCCCAGAGAAGACGTGCTCCCCGATACGCCCCACCATCGACGCCGAGGATTCTGTACCCTCCCGCAGGGTGCGCTCGACCTGACGTAGCTCCTCGGCGACCGGTTGGATGATGCCGTCGATTGCAATCGGCTCCACGCCTGGCTCCACGTTCTCGCTCGGGCGAGAGTCGCTCGCTCGAGAGGACGTCTCGGGACCGCTTTGCGGTTCGTGCGGTGATTTCATCTGCGTAGGCATACCGTTCCAAGTTCCGGGCCGCTCTTGCATCCCCGGATCAGTTCGCGGAGTCTAGCGCTCTAACGTACGTCGTGTCAAAGCACAAAGAAGGGAAAAGCCCTGGAAAATCGAGCAGTTAATGCCCATTCACCACGTGGACGAGCGACCTCGTCGAACGTCGCCATCGAGCAGCACGAGCACGAGCTACGGCGCGCACTCGGAGAACTCGAGCAGGCCGATCGGCTTCGCTCTCTGCGACGCGTGGAGGGGCTTCAGGGCCCCCGCATGCAGGTCGACGGACGCTCGGCACTGATGCTCGCGGGCGCGAACTACCTCGATTTGGCTTCCGACGCGCGCGTGCTCGCGGGCGCGCACGCAGCACTGGATCGCTACGGTGCCGCTGCGGGAGGGGCGCGCTTGATCAGCGGCAATCTGACCCTGCACGAAGACCTGGAGCACAGGCTCGCCAGATTCCTCGGCTACGCGCACGCGCTGCTCTTCAGCACCGGGTACATGGCCAACCTCGGTGTGCTGACGGCGCTCTGTGGCCCAGAGGATGCGCTCGTGAGCGATTCACTCAACCACGCGAGCATCATCGACGCCTGCCGGCTAAGTGGCGCAAAGACCTACATCTTCGAGCACAACGACGTCGAGGACTTCGAGCGTGTGTTGCGAGCACTCCCGCCGCGGGGGCGACGCGTCGTCGTCGTGGACGGCGTGTACAGCATGGATGGGGACGTTGCTCCACTAGCAGCCCTCGTTCCGATCGCGCGCGAGTACGATTGCTGGGTCGTGGTCGACGACGCTCACGGCATCGGCACTCTCGGCACGTCCGGACGGGGCGCGACGGAGTGCGCTGGTGTACAGGTCGATGCACTGATCGGGAATCTGGGAAAGGCGTTCGGAAGCTTCGGAGCGTTCGTGGCGTGCGGAGAGGCGCTCCGCGATTGGCTCATCAACCGCTCGCGCAGCTTCATCTTCACTTGCGCCATCGCACCCCCAGCGGTCGGAGCGGCGCTCGCAGCACTCGAAATCGTAAGGAACGAGCCGGAGCGACGCGAGCGACTGCAAGCGCGAGCCGAGCGACTGCGTGCAGGCTTGCGCGCGGCTGGGCTCGACACAGGACGCAGCACGACACAGATCGTACCGCTCATCCTGGGAACTTCGCGGCGCACGATGCAGCTGTGCGAAGCGGCGCTGGAGCGAGGCATCTACGTACAAGGAATTCGCTATCCATCGGTCGCGGAAGGCTCGGCGCGCTTACGCCTGACGCCTACGTGCGCGCATCGAGAGTCCGACATCGACTCGTGCACCTCCGCACTGATCGACCTGGCGAATAGCGACGCCTTCCGAGCCGAGGCGGCGCCGTGAGCGAAGCGTACGACGACCGCGCTCGCAGATTCATCTGGCACCCCTTCACCCAGATGTCCGACTGGATGGACGGAAACCCGATCGTGATCGAGCGCGCCGAGGGCAATCACCTGATCGATACACAGGGCAACCGCTACCTCGATGGCATCTCGTCGATGTGGGTCAACGTGCACGGGCACGATCACCCCCACATCGTGAGTGCGCTACATCGCCAGCTGGATCGGGTCGCGCACTCCACCTTGCTCGGCCTGTCGTGCGAACCCTCGATCGAGCTGGCCGAGCGGCTCGTCCGCGTCGCTCCGCCGGGACTCAGCCGCGTCTTCTACAGCGACAATGGCGCCACCGCCGTCGAGGTCGCCCTGAAGATCGCGTTCCAATACTGGCAGCTGCGCGGAGAGTCACAACGCACTCTGTTCGTATGCCTCGAAGACGGCTACCACGGCGATACCCTGGGCGCCGTCTCCGTGGGAGGCATCGACGCATTCCACGCGCGCTTCGGTCCACTGACGTTCCCGAGCCTACGCGCACACAACGCTCCCTGCTATCGCTGCCCCTACGGCAAGACGTATCCCCAGTGCAACATCCATTGCCTCGAGTCCCTCGAGGGGCTGCTTCGCGAGCGCGGCGAGTGCGTGGCGGGCTTGATCGTCGAGCCACTGGTCCAGGGCGCTGGCGGCATGCTGCTGCTCCCGGACGGCTGGCTCCGACGCGCTCGCGAGCTCTGCGATCGACACGGAGTGCTGCTCATCGTGGACGAGGTCGCTACCGGTTTTGGGCGTACCGGCAAGATGTTTGCCTGCGACCACGAGGGAGTCACCCCGGATCTGCTCGCGCTCGCCAAGGGCCTGACGGCCGGCTTCCTCCCGCTCGCAGCGACCCTCAGCACAGAGAGCATCTTCGAGATGTTCCTGGCGCCTACGTCCGCCGGCCAACAGCTGTTTCATGGCCACTCGTATACCGGAAACGCATTGGGCTGCGCAGCAGCCATAGCCAATCTCGACGTATTCGAGCGCGAGCCGGTGCTGGAACGAGTGGCCGAGCGCAGCGCGCAGCTGGCTTCGGGCCTCGCGCGGCTAGCGAAGCTCGATGCGGTAGGAGAGATCCGGCAGCGAGGGCTGATGGTGGGCATCGAGCTCGTCCGCGATCGCGCAACACGCGAGCGCTTCGACCCGGAGGATAGAGTGGGTCACTGGGTCTGCATGGCCATGCGCCAGCACGGCGTCATTCTGCGCCCGCTCGGGGACACGATCGTGTTGATGCCTCCGCTCTCGGTCACCCCGGAGGAGATCGATCAGATCGTGGAGGGTCTCGAAGCGTGCATCCCTCAGGTCGTCGGTTGCTAGTGGACTGCATCCTGCACCCGATCTGCCCCATCGGGCTCGGCTGCCCTCTCTGACTCCGGACTCCTGGAGGCTACTCTATGCGCGCCGTCTTCGTCGGAGGAACCGACACCGGATGTGGCAAGACTACCGTTACGCGCACCCTTGCCATCGCGCTGCGCAATTGCGGACGCCAGGTACGCGTCTTCAAGCCCGTGGAAACGGGCTGCAAATCAACCAACGGGGAGCTGCGGCCCTTGGACGCTCTCGCACTCGCGGAAGCCGCGCGCGACCCGCGCCCGATCGATCGCATTTGTGCCTATGCTCTGCCTCTGCCATCCGCCCCTGTGGTGGCGGCGCAGGACGCGAGCTCGAAGCTCGACCTCTCGTGGCTCGACGCGTGCTTCCGCGAGGCCCGCGAGCACGGCGACATCGCCCTGATCGAAGCGGCAGGCGGCCTGCGTGTCCCCCTCGACGACGATACCGACATGCTCGAGCTGGCGCGGCGTTGGAACGCACCGCTCCTACTCGTTGCCCGAGCGCGGCTCGGAACGATCAACCACACCTTGCTCAGTCTCGGTGAAGCCGAGCGGCGCGGTGTCGAGGTCCTGGGGGTCGTCATCTGCCACGATACCCCCACCCTCTCGGCTCCCGACCGTCAGAATCTGGGCTGGCTGCTCGCAAACTGCCCCGCCCCAATCCTGGGGGAACTCCCGCATCTCGGTCCCGTACCCGAGGAACCGAATCCAGCAATCGCCCACCCCTCTCCAGCGGAAAGCACCCTGCTAGCGCAAGGCACCGGCAGCTTACGCGCAGCGATCGACCTGATTCTGGGGCTCGGAGAGCTCGATGCGGCGTCGGACTAGCCCTGGCCGTCCGGAGCGCCCTCACATGGCCGCGCGGGCAGTGCAGCGCACGATCGGGCTCGCAGAGCACCATTCAAGGACAGCGATGCATACGCCGATGGCCTGGAGACATGAGAGGCTTTCGCGACAACCGCGAGATCGAAGAGGAGCTCGCGGAGCTCGATCTCAACCTGAAGCGCCTGCGCATCGAGTACGAACAGTTCTTTCGCGGAGTGCTCCGACGCGAGCCACTCGTGCTGCGCGGGAAGGTACAGAAAGTCGTCAACCGCTTCATGAGTACCCCGCCGCGGAACTCGGCGATCAAGTTTCGCTTCAACTCACTCAATGCTCGCTTCCAGTCCCAGCAACAGCAGTGGGGACGCACCTTGCGCGAGATGGAGGCGGGCACGTACAAGGGCCATCAGTTCAAGCTCAAACTCCAGGCTCAGGAAGAGGAAGAGCGCATGCGCGAGATCGCGCAGCTGGAGCGCGAAGAGCAGGCGCTCGCCGCGCGGCGCGGAACCGCGCCAGCAAAGGGAGAGCCGCGTACGAGTAGTGGAACCAGCCGAGCCCCAGCAAAACCCGCCGGCTCGGCGCTCGACCAGCTGCACGGAGCACTGCTCTCGGCGCGGAGCCGCACCGGGCAGGGTGCAGGCGATCTGACGCGCGAACGCCTTGCGGCCTTGGTCAAGCGACAGACCGAGGCGATCCGCGCCAAACGGGGTGCCGATACCAAGGTGAAGTTCAAGGTCGTCATCGAGGACAACAAGGCCAAGCTCAAGGCCACGGTTGCATAGCCCACGCGTACCGCATCCGTGCGGCTCCGGCCCGGCGGGGTGGCAAAAACCAGGGTGCGCGCTACGTGTTTGACATGCGAGTCGCCCTGGTTCACGACTGGCTCACCGGGATGCGCGGCGGAGAGAGGCTGCTTCACCAGCTCGCACTCTGGTTCCCTGGCGCCCCTCTCTACACACTCGTTCACGTTCCCGACTCGACCAGCCCCGCGATCGAGGCCCTCGATATCCATCCGAGCCCACTCTCGTACCTTCCGGCCGCCGCGCGGCACTACAGAAAGCTGTTGCCACTGTTCCCGTGGGCCATCGAACGCTTCCGGCTCGAAGAGTGCGATCTCGTAATCTCGACGAGCCATGCGGTCGCCAAGGGGATCCAAGTCCCGCGCGGCGTCCCACATCTGTGTTACTGCATGACCCCGATGCGCTACATCTGGGACCAGATCGACGCCTATCTCGGACACGGTGCCAGGCGGCGCCTGGCGGCGCCGCTGATCGGCTACCTGAGGTACTGGGACCGCCGCACCTCTACACCCGAACGGGTCACCCACTTCACGGCCATCTCCAAGACGGTTGCAGCACGCATTCGCGAACACTACGGCCGCGAGGCCGGCCTGGTCTATCCCCCGGTAGACGTCGCGCGCATTCCTCTCGCCGAGAAGCCCCCGGAGGACTTCTACCTCCTGGTCGGGGGGTTCGTCCCCTACAAGCGAGAACGGCTGGCGCTCGAGGCCTTCGCCAAGCTCGGCCGCAAGCTCGTGGTCGCGGGAGATGGACCCACGCGCGCCGAGCTGGCACAGGACGCCCCGAGCAACGTCCATTTCCTGGGCCGAGTCAGTGATGCGGAGCTGGTCTCGCTCTATCAGCGTGCGAGAGCGCTGGTCTATCCGCAGGAGGAGGACTTCGGCATCATCGCGCTCGAAGCTCAGGCTGCCGGGCGGCCGGTCATCGCCTTCGGTCGCGGGGGTGCGACCGAGACGGTCGTACCCCTGCATGCTTGCGACGGCCACCTCCCGACGGGGATCTGGTTCGATCGACCCGATGCAGCAGCCCTCGCCGAGGCCGTACTGAACTTCGAGCGCCACCGAAACGACTTCGAGCCTCGGGCGATCCGCGCGCACGCGCAGCGCTTCGGTCTCGGACGCTTCCAGGGCGAGCTGCGCGCAGAGATCGAGCGAGTCGCCGGTCGATGCTTCGACTGGCCCGAACACACCGACTAGAAGCGGACGTGGCTGCAGCCTCGAGGACGCGGTAAGCTGCGCTCCATGACCACCCCGAAGGCAAGCTCGCAAGAAGCGGTCCCGATGCTCGACCTCACTCCTCAGGTGGAGGCCCACCTCGAGGAGTTCCGCGAAGCCATCATGCGCGTCGTGCGCTCGACGCGCTTCATCCTCGGGCCGGAGGTCGACGCGTTCGAGCGGGAGGCTGCCGAATATCTCGGAGTGGAGCACGCCGTCGGCGTCGCATCCGGGACCGATGCGTTGACCATCGCGCTGCGAGCTCTTGGGATCGGAAGCGGCGACGAAGTGATCACCTCGCCGTTCACCTTCTTTGCTACAGGCGAAGCGATCCGCGCCGTAGGCGCGACTCCGGTCTTCGTCGACATCGAGCCTGACCACTATTGTCTGCACCCAGACCGAGTCGAAGAGGCGATCGGACCCAGAACGCGGGCGATCTTACCCGTGCACCTCTACGGTCAGCCTGCCGACATCGAGCCGCTGGTGGCGCTCGCCGCGCGCCACCAGCTACTGGTGATCGAGGACGCAGCGCAGGCGTTCGGCTCCGCGATGGCAGGGCGCAAGGTCGGGTCCTTCGGCGATGCAGCCGGCTTCTCGTTCTTTCCATCGAAGAACCTGGGTGCTTTCGGAGACGGCGGCTTGCTGGTCACTCATCGAAAGGACGTAGCCGATCAGGCTCGTCTTCTTCGCAACCACGGCCAGGTGGATCGCTACCACCACGCACACTTCGGATACACGTCGCGGCTCGACGAGCTGCAAGCCGCGATCCTCCGGATCAAGCTCCGCCAGCTCGATCGCTGGAACGATCAGAGGCGTTCGATCGCGCAGATCTATACGAAGCGTCTCGGACAGGTTGCAGAACTCGTTCCCCCGAGTGAGCGACCAGGAGCGCGCCACGTCTATCATCAATACACACTTCGGGTGCTTCACGGTCAACGTGATGCACTCCAGAGCTCTCTTCAGGACAGGGGCGTCACGAGCGTGGTGCACTATCCCGTTCCGCTGCACGGGTTCGACGTATTCGAGCAGAAGCCCACCAACCTGAGCGAAGCGGAGCGGGCTGCCCGCGAAGTCCTGTGCCTTCCCATCTGGCCGGAGCTACCCAGCACAACCTGCCACAAGATCTGCGATCAGATCGCCGAGGTCCTGCACAGCGGAGGCTAGTCCGCCACAATCAGAGCGGATCCCCGCACCCCGCATTGACATCGCGCACTGCGTTGGGGATACGTTTGTTTCTCTTCCCCGAACGGGCCAGGGTCACCGAACATTCGAGTGACTCACTCCCGAGAGTTCCTCGAGCCTCGTCCCAAGTCTGGCATCCCCCCCCACTGGAAGATCTATCCGCGTGGGAGCAAACCCTCGATCCGGCGTCCTTCTCGATCGGGACGGAGTCCTGAACGACGTCATCTTGCGGGGCGGCCGTAGCTATCCGCCGGAGAGTGTCGAAGCTCTCCGCATCCTTCCGGATGTCCCAGCAGCGCTCGCATTGCTCAAAGGCTGCGGCCTGCCTCTGATCGTCGTCACCAATCAGCCGGATGTCGGCTCCGGGAAGCAATCCCTAGAAGTCGTCGAGGCCATCCACGACCACCTGAGAGCAGCGCTTCCGCTCGACTCCATCGAAGTTTGCTTTCACACCGATGCCGACGATTGTGCCTGCCGAAAGCCACGCACGGGCATGCTCGAAGCCGCGGCCAGACGTCACGGAATCGACTTGAGAGCGAGCTACCTCGTAGGTGATCGCTGGCGTGACATCGAGGCCGGGCAACGCGTCGGATGCACGACCTTCTGGATCGACCGTGGCTACTCGGAGAAGCAACCTTCGAGTCCAGACTACCGCGTATCCACTCTGCTCGAGGCCAGCAGGCAGATTCTCGAGCTCCGCGCTCCGGATGCTACCAGCAACGCTGGACAGTCCCCAACCAGCGCTTCGAATCCAACCGAGAGACCGACCAGGGAGTACTCAGAATGAAACGAGTTTTGATCACCGGTGGAGCGGGATACGTCGGGTCAGTGCTAACGCCGACCTTGCTCGCCCGCGGCTATGACGTCACGGTGTTCGATGTTCTTTACTACGGAGCAGATGGACTACCTTCGCATCCGAAGCTCTCGCTCGTCGAAGGTGACATTCGCGATACCGAGAAACTGGCCAAGGCCTTCGATGGGGTCGACTGCGTGCTCCATCTGGCGTGTATCTCGAACGATCCGAGTTTCGAGCTCGACGAGAACCTGAGCCAGAGCATCAACTTCGACTGCTTCGAGCCCATGGTCCTCGCGGCCAAGCAGGCGGGAGTCAAGCGGTTCGTATACTGCTCGTCGAGCTCAGTCTACGGGGTCAGCGATCAGCCGAATGTGACAGAGGAGCATCCGCTGGTCCCGCTGACACTCTACAATCGCTTCAAGGGCATGTGTGAGCCCTATCTGCACAAGCACCTGAGCGACGACTTCACGGGCGTGGTGATCCGGCCCGCAACGCTGTGCGGATATAGCCCACGGCAACGCCTCGATCTCTCCGTCAACATTCTGACCAACCACGCGGTGAACGCAGACCGGATCACGGTCTTCGGCGGCGCCCAGCTCCGACCGAACCTGCACATCAGGGACATGGTCGCTGCATACGAGCTGATGATCGAAGCCCCAAAGGAGAGCGTTCAGGGGCAAACCTTCAATATCGGATACGAGAACCTATCGATCGCCGAGATCGCGAACGTAGTCCAGCGCGTCGTACTCGAGGAGTTCCCCGAGAAGGGCGAGCTTCCGATTCAGACTCAAGAGAGCGACGACAAGCGCTCCTACCACATCAACTCCGACAAGATCCGCCGAGTTCTGGGATTTCAGCCCAAGTTCCGCGTCGAGGACGCCGTGCGTGACCTCTGTGTAGCATTCCGCGAAGGCAAGCTTCCCAACAGCCTCGAGGATCCTCGCTACTTCAACGTGCGCACGATGAAAGAGGTATCGGCCTCGTGACAGTACAGCGTCTCTCCCGACCCGTCGCCGTGGTCACCGGCGGCGCGGGATTCATCGGCAGCCATATGGTAGACGTACTCCTCGAGGCCGATTTCGAGGTTCGGGTGATCGACAACCTCGTAGGTGGTCGAGAGTCGAACCTGCGACAGCACGCAGGAAATCCGAATCTCAGCTTCGAGCCGCGGGACATCCGAACGCTCAACCCGAACTCGAGCCTGTTTTCGGACGCGCGGTACGTGTTCCACTTCGCCGGGATCGGCGACATCGTCCCGTCGATCGAGCGCCCATCAGAGTACATGTCGACCAACGTTCAGGGTACGGTGCACGTGCTCGAATGCGCACGTACCGCCGGTGTCTCAAAGCTCGTCTACGCTGCTTCCTCGTCCTGCTACGGGATTGCCGACACCCCAACCACCGAAGCGCACCCGATCGCACCTCAGTACCCATACGCACTCAGCAAGTTTCAGGGGGAGCAAGCCGCTTTCCATTGGCAGCGCGTATACGACCTCCCCGTGAATTCGATCCGCATCTTCAACGCGTACGGAGTCAGGTCTCGGACGACCGGCGCATATGGAGCTGTGTTCGGAGTATTCCTGCGCCAGAAGCTCGAGGGTAAGCCATTTACCGTGGTGGGAGACGGCTCGCAGCGAAGGGATTTCGTCTACGCACGCGATGTGGCTCGCGCCTTTCTTCTGGCCGCCGAGTCACCCCTCGATGGTCGCGTCTACAATCTGGGCGCTGGCAACCCTCAGAGCGTGAACTACTTGATTGAGCTCCTCGGAGGGGGCCGCATCGAGATTCCCAAGCGTCCCGGCGAGCCGGACTGCACCTGGGCAGACATCTCACTCATCCAGCGCGAACTCGGCTGGAGCCCGGAAATCTCATTCGAGGATGGCGTCGGACGGATTCTCGACAGAATCGATGACTGGCGGGATGCCCCACTCTGGGACCCGGAATCCATCGATCACGCCACTCGCGGATGGTTCAAGGCTCTCGCGAAGGAGACAACGACATGACGCGTCTTATCGAGGGAGACTACCGGCGCAAGATCAAGACCGCAGAGGAGCTGGCGACAGTCCTCGGTGAACGCCCGCGCGCTCGAAAGGTGATCATGTGCCATGGCACCTTCGACGTGGTTCATCCCGGTCATCTGCGACACCTGATGTACGTGCGTTCGAAGGCAGACGTCCTCGTCGCTTCGCTGACGTGTGATGCGCACGTGACCAAGGCCGATATCCGACCCTATGTTCCGGAAGAGCTGCGCGCGATGAATCTCGCGATGCTCGAGGTAGTGGACTACGTCATCATCGACAGGAACCCCACTCCCATCGAAACTCTGCGCGTTCTTCAGCCAGACTTTTTCGCCAAGGGATACGAATACCAGAACGGCGGAATCCACCCGAAAACCCAAGCCGAGATCGAGCTTCTGGAATCCTACGGCGGTGAGATCATCTTCACGCCGGGGGATATCGTCTATTCTTCTTCGGAGATCATCGAGAAGTCTCCGCCGCAGATTGCGACCGAGAAGCTCCTTACGATCATGGATGCAGAGCATCTCTCGTTCGCCGATCTACGCGAGGCACTCGACAAGTTCACGGGGATTCCGGTTCATGTGGTCGGAGACTCGATCGTAGACAGCTACACGTACACTGCCCTGATCGGCGCGAATGCCAAGACCCCGACCTTCAGTGTTCGGTACGAGAATCGGGTCGACTTCGCTGGAGGCGCGGCCATCGTCGCGAAGCACATGCGGGCTGCCGGTGCGAGCGTGCACTTCTCTACAGTACTCGGCGATGACGCACACGGCCGCTTCGTGGTCGAGGATCTGAAGCGAGCCGGCGTTCAGTGCAGTGCGGTGATCGATCAAACTCGGCCGACCACGAACAAGGATGCATTCATCGCCGGGGGCTACAGGCTTCTGAAGGTGGATCGCGTAGACAACCGGATCATCTCGGACAAGATCTTGGGTCAGCTGCGCACACAGATCGCCGAGGTCCCGGCGGCCGCCTGTGTCCTGAGCGATTTCCGGCACGGAGTCTTCGACCGGCGCACTATTCCCGAGCTCGTTGGCGTGATCCCACGTGGTGTGCTCCAGGTAGCCGACAGCCAGGTCGCCAGCCGCTGGGGGAACATTCTCGATTTCGCGGGGGTCGATCTGATCACGCCCAACGAGAAGGAGGCACGTTTCGCTCTCGGCGATCAAGACTCCGTCATCCGTCCGCTGGCTCAGGAGCTCCACCGGCGCGCACGCTGTCGAACACTGATCCTCAAGCTGGGCGCGCGTGGCAGCATCGTCTATCGCCAGCGGCCCGAGGAGGATGTGCGCGGCTTCTTCGTACTCGACAGCTTCGCGGAGAACGTCGTGGACCCGGTCGGCGCCGGCGACGCGCTGCTCGCGTACTCGACGCTCGCCAGCATCGCGACGGGCAACGAGGTGATCGCTGGAATCCTGGGTGCGATGGCGGCGGGCATCACGTGCGAACGCGATGGCAACATGCCGGTCGAGCCTGACGACCTACGCCACAAGCTGTCCGCGATCGAGCGACAGACTCACTACGTCTAGGACTACACTTGAGCTTCCGCTGCATCATCGTCGGCCTCGGAATTCAGGGAGAGAAGCGACTTCGCTTTGCGGGCGATGATGCTTGCGGGAGCGTCGATCCGGTGCATCCCGCTGCGGACTTCAAACGCATCGAGGATGTTCCGCTCGATCGCTACGATGCGGCGCTCGTCTGCACGCCGGACGAGCCCAAGATCGCCCTGCTCGAGTACCTGCTGGAGCACCAGAAGCACGTTCTCGTGGAAAAGCCTCTGATTGGGGACCAGGCCGCCATCGCTCACCTGAGGGAGCTGGCCGACCGACGCCAGGTCACCTGCTACACCGCGTACAACCATCGTTTCGAACCCCACTTCGTGCGCATGCGCGAGTGGCTCCGGAGTGGCGCAGCCGGAGAGACGTACCGAGTTCGCATGTTCTATGGCAATGGCACGGCGCGCGACGTCCGGGGATCGCCCTGGCGCGACCAGGCGGCCGGCGTGCTTCCGGACCTCGGGTCGCACCTGCTGGATACCGTACTGTTCTGGTTCGGGAGGCCAGCAGGCGACTTCGAGGTCCGCGAAGCGAATCGCTTCGAGAACCGCGCGTTCGATCACGTCGTGATCGCCAGCTCGGGCCCGCCCGTGATCGAGCTCGAGATGACGCTGCTCTCCTGGCGCAACCACTTCACGGCAGACGTATTGGCCGAGAAGGGCACCGCGCACATCGAATCGCTGTGCAAGTGGGGACCCAGCAGCTTCTCCACGCGGACACGCGTGCTCCCGAGCGGACGACCTCCGGAAGAGCGTATCACTCTCGTACAGAGCGATCCCACATGGGAGCTCGAGTATGCCTACTTCAAGGACCTCTGCAGCAGAGCACAGGCCGGGAATCTCGAGAACGACCTCTGGCTGAGTCAGGTCCTCTCGGAGTTGTCGCTGGCTGCGCTTGGGAGCTTTCCGGAATGACCCTTTCGATCGCATTCGTCGGCATGACACATCTTGGGATCTGCTCCGCCGTCGCGGCAGCGGAACACGGCGCGAACGTCGTGTGCGTCCACTTCGACGAAGATCGCATTCGGGAGCTCCGATCCGGCAGGCTGCCAATCTCGGAGCCGCGCCTGGACGAGCTCTTCACGGCCAACCGTGAACGAATGCAGTTCAGCTCCGACGCGACCGTGCTCGCGCAGTGTGACCTGGTCTACATTGCTCCGGATGTCCCCACCGACTCCGAGGGCCGTAGCGATGTGCGACTCGTCGAGTCGCTCCTCGAGCAGGTCGACGCCGCAGTTCCGGGAGAAACTCCGGTCGTGATCTTGAGCCAAGTCTCGCCGGGCTTCTCGCGGTCCCATCCGCGGCGCAACGGACAGCTCTTCTACCAGGTGGAGACACTGATCTTTGGCCGTGCAATGGAGCGAGCGCTCTATCCCGAGCGCTTCATCGTCGGCTGCATCGATCCAGACGACGGAAAACCCAGCGCGCTTCCCGCTCCCCTGCGCGAGTTCCTCGAGGGATTTGGGTGCCCAATTCTCTGCATGCGCTACGAGAGTGCGGAGCTCGCCAAGATCTCGATCAACGTGTGTCTGGCCGCGTCGCTCTCTGCGGCCAATACCCTGGCTGAGCTCTGCGAAGGCGTGGGGGCCGAGTGGTCCGAGATCGTGCCGGCGCTGCGGCTCGACCGCCGGATCGGCGGCTACGCGTATATCGAGGCTGGACTCGGCATCGCTGGGGGCAACATCGAGCGGGATCTGGCGAGCGTCATCCGATTGTCCCGCCAGGCAGGGACGAGTGCGCGGGTGATCGAGTCCTTCGTCGAGAACAGCCACTACCGACGAGACTGGGCGCTGCGTACGCTTCACGCCCGGTCAGGGGGGAGAAGGTTCGCACGGATCGCGGTCCTCGGCATCGCCTACAAGCCGGACACGGCCTCGACGAAGAACTCCCCCGCACTCGAGCTCGCACGGGCACTGACCCCATTCGAGATCAGCACCTACGATCCTCTCGTTCCCGCGTCCGCACTGGAGCATGCGCGCGTGCGACCTGCGACGTCGGCGCTCGACGCGTGCAGCGACGCGGATGCACTCGTGATCATGACTCCCTGGCAGGAGTTCCGGGAGCTGAAGCCGGTAGACCTCGCCCAGCGGCTGAGAGGTCGCCTCGTGATCGATCCCTTCGGCGTATTGGATCGCAACCTCTGTCGCGAAGCGGGGCTGGATCACCAGCTGCTCGGCTCCCCCCGCGCGACCTCCGCCTCGCGCACCATCGACCATGACGTTCATCGCGGCACAGATCGCTCTAGAGCAGAGGATCACGCATAGAAGGAGGCTTCGACATGGAGCATCTGAACTCTACCGCCGAGAATCCACTTCGCACGGTCGTTCTCGGCGCGAGCGGATTCGTTGGAAAGTCCCTATCCAGCAGGCTGGGCGCTGCGGGCGCGCCCGTACTGCCCCTGTCCTCCAAGGAGATCGACCTCTGCAAAGCGAGCGCCGGCGAGGAGCTACGGCTTCGACTGCGCGATGGCGACGCGTTGGTCTTCGTCTCGGCGATTGCACCGTGCAAGACTCCCGCAAGCCTGATCCAGAACCTGGCGATGGCACGAGCGGTATGCGTGGCCGCAGCCGAGGTCGAGCTCGCCCAGGTCGTCTACATCAGCTCCGACGCGGTCTATCGCGACGGCGTCAACCCCGTCTCGGAGAGCTCTCGGGCGGATTCGGACTCGCTGCATGGAGTCATGCATCGAGCGCGCGAGGTCATGCTCAGCACGACCGTCCGCGCACCGCTCGCGGTCCTGCGACCCTCGCTGCTTTACGGTGCAGCCGACCCGCACAACGGCTACGGACCAAATCGCTTCCGTCGCCAAGCCGCTCGCGGAGAGAAGATCGTGCTGTTCGGAGAGGGCGAGGAGCAACGAGACCATGTACTGGTGGACGATGTCGCCGAGGTCATCTATCGCGTCCTCGCGCGACGCAGCCTGGGCACCTTGAACATCGCGACCGGACGCTCCCCATCCTTCCGTGAAGTCGCACAGATCGTTGCGGCTCTGGATCCAAGCTCGGGCCCCATCGAGGCGACACCACGCAAGCTTCCGATCGTACACCGCCACTTCGACATCACCGAGATGCTCAAGACCTTCCCTGATTTTCGTTATACGAGCATCGAGGACGGCCTCGTCAAGTCGCGCGCAGATTCGTCAGACCGCTAGTTTGGTGTGTCCGAAATGAGCTGCATTTCGGACGCAGTACGCTAGTCGCCGAGCCGACGGGCGCGGAGCGCCATGAACAGCGGGATCTCTCGACGCGCGCGGTTCTCTTCGGCTGCGCGCGGTCCCGAGTCGCTCTCGCGGCGACTCGCCCACTCCTCGATCCGATCGATCCAGAGCCCTGCGCTCGCGAACTCAGTCACGTACTGCTCGAGCGGCCGGTGGAAGGTCCAGGTCTGGATCGCGGGCGCCCCGCGCGCCACCGCACCGGGATTTGCCACGATCGGCACCCGCGCGGTGGAGAGGTAAGCATCGATTCGGCGATACTGGCGCACGTCACCACCCGCGGCATCCGTCCATTCCCAGCTACTACGGCGCGGAATCCGAAAGGCTGGGTGCGCGATGACGGCGACGAAGGCACCACGAGGCTCGAGGCTCTCGGCGCACGCGCGAATGACCGGAGAGATCGGGTCGATGTTGCTGAGCGCCATCACGCACGCGATCCCGTCGAACACACCGAGCTCTAGGGCAGTCAACGCACGCGCATCTCCCTCGTGGAAGACCAGAGGGCGCTTCGAACCGGCCGAGCGTTCCCGCGCTCGAGCCACCAAGCGGGGCGAAGCTTCGACGCCGACCGCATCCGCGCCGGCTCTACTGAGCAGGCGACAGAGCTGTCCCTGGCCGCAGGCCACGTCCAGGATCCGATCACCCGGCGAAACCTCGAGCAATCGCATCACACCCGGCAGGATGACGTCCCGGTAGTGATCATGCTGTTTGTCCTCGAGCAGGACGTCGAACCAGTCTGCAACTTGGTCCCAGTCGGTCGCACCGCCTCTCCGCTGATCTCGGACATCCCGCGCCTCTCGGACGTCCATGCGCGGGACATCCCGGCGGAGGTCGCTCGGGCTCACACCTCCACGAGCCGCCTCCCGGAGCGGGCGAGCTGAATCTGGTTCCGACGCAGCACTCGCCGGCGCCCGTCGCGGCTTGCTGGGCTCCAGTCGAGCCGAAGATCCGCCCGCACGAAGCAGTTCTGGTGGCGGATCGCTTTGGAAGCGCATGGACTTTCCGCTCACTGGATGCGCAAACTCGAGCCGAAGCGCGTGCAAATAGATTCGCTCGCGCCGCTCGGGGTCGCGAAGCACGCGATAACCGCGCCGTTCGAGCCAGGTGCGGACGTCCCGGTGCGCGCGCCGCCGGTCGAACTGCAAGAGGCGCCGAACATCGCAGCGAGCGACGACCTGCGGTTCTTCGCTGCGCGCCGTCGTGCGTGGATGGGGGCCGGGCTCGGAGCCACCCTTGGGACGGCCGGAGCGACCTTCCTCGCGCTCCTCGACGGCCGCCAGGTACTCGACGTGTAGCTCGGGGTTCCGCTCCAGACTACGACGGGCGCGCGCACTGCGCGCGAGCAGCACGAGGCCAGTGATCCCGGACTCCGCGCTCCCCACAGGCCATGCGCCTCGGCGTCCACCTCCCTCACGAGAGCCGCTCGGAGCCCCTTCGCGCCGGCCCAGATGGCGCGCGAGCTCTCGGGCGGAGCTGCTCGGGCCCCGGTCGAGAACGAGGATGTCGGGATCCTCGAATCGAATCGTTACTCCGCCGGCGCCGACCTCCCGGCGATCGCCAGAAGCTTCGGAGGCGCCGTGCGGCGCGCGGGGCCTCTCGCGAGTCCGGACGACCCGCGATCCCTCCGACCGCGATTCGGCTTTCTGCGGGTCCGCTGCGCGAGCATCCGCTGCTCGCGGATCCGCAGACTTCGAGCGCCGGCGTACTCGCACACCGCGTCTCGGGGTAGGTGTTTCCATCCGGCTCTCTCCGCGCGCGGAGCCCCATTCGCACGCGCGCGCGCAATGTAGGCCACTCACGGGTGCTTTCGCCCGCTCCGACCGACCAATGCGGGGCCTAGCGGTCGCTGCGAGCCTGGCCAGCGCCGCACTCGCGGCAACACGGGCGCCACGCTGGGCGCCCACCGGC
>QJZC01000025.1 GCA_003247575.1 Pseudomonadota bacterium | reverse complement strand
ATTCGAACCAACGAAGCGCGTAACGAGGAGCTCAAGCAGATCAAGAAGCAGGACGTCGAGCGCGCCGAGGTCATCCTGGCGCTCGAGCGCCAGCAGGCGGAGGCGGAGGCCAAGCAGAAGCGCGAGATCGAGACGGTCAAGGCGCGCGAAGAGGCCGAGACGCAGAAGGTGCGAGAAGAAGAGCGGCTGCGCGCCGAGGGCCAGCGCATCAAGACAGACGAGGAGCTGGCCGTGGCCAACGAGAATCGCCTGCGCGAGGTGCAGGTGGCGGAGTGCAACCGCGAACGCGTCGTCGCGGTGGAGTCCGAGCGGGTGGAGAAGGCCCGGGCGCTCGAACGCGTCGAACGCGAGCGCGAAACGGAGCTGCGCACGATCGACAAGGAGAAGGCGGTCGAGAACGAGAAGCGCGAGATCGCGCTCGTCATCCGGGAGCGCATCGCGGTCGAGAAGACGGTGGCGGAGCAAGAGGAAGCGATCAAGACCCTGCGCGTGACCGAGGAAGCGGAGCGCAACAAGGAGTCGGTCGTCATCGGAGCGCGAGCGGAGGCCGAGCGAGACCTCGTGCGCGACATCAAGGCCGCGGAGGCCGCCCAGGAGGCATCGAAGTTTCGCGCGCGTGAGCAGGTTACCTTGGCCGACGCGCGCTTCGAGTCTGCAGATCGCGATGCCAAGGCGCAGGTGCGGCTCGCTCAGGCACGTCAAGCCGATGCGGCGGCGGAAGGGCTCGCAGCGGTCCAGGTCAAAGAAGCCGACGCGCTCGCGGTCGAGAAGCTGGGACTCGCTCAGGTCCGCGTGAAGGAGGCGGAAGCGGGAGCCGTCGAGAAACTGGGTACCGCCGAGGCCGCCGCCAGCGAGCGCAAGTTTCACGCCGAAGCCAGTGGGATCCGCGAGAAGGCCATGTCGATGCGCGAGCTCGACGAAGCGGGTCGCGGCCACGAAGAGTATCGCCTCCGGATCGCGAAGGAGCGCGAGCTGGGACTCGAAGCGATCGAGGCGAACGTGCAGGTCGCCGAGGCTCAGGCGCGTCTGATCGAAGCGGGTCTCAAGGAGGCGAAGATCGACATCGTGGGTGGCGAGAGTGCGTTCTTCGACCGGATCGTTGGAGCCATCGGAATGGGCAAGGCCGTGGATGCTTTCCTGGAGAAGAGCGACGCCGCGACGAGTGTCATGCGGGAGTACGAGCAAGGGCGTGGGAATCTGCGCCAGGACATCCTCGACGTGCTGACCAATCCGAGCGTATCCACCGACGACGTGCAGAACCTCACGGTTTCGGCCTTCCTCTCCGGCCTCATGGGCAAGAGCGAGCCGAACCGACGCGACAAGATCCGACAGGTCCTGGATGAGGTGAACCGACTCGGACTCTCCGACACACCGCTCAGCTAGTCGGGGACGGCTAGATGGGGAGTGAGACTCGAAGCGCCAGCGAGAGCAGCGCCGAACCGGAGCTCGAGCGGGGCGTCTACGCCGTCCTGCGCGACCGGCTGGTTGCCAAGGGCCGGGAGCTGGCCGAGCGAGCCCATGCGCTGAACGAGGCGCGTGTCGCGCTGTTCGGGTCCTCGGAGCTGCGCGTTCTGGACACGGTTCGAATTCGCACCGAGAACAACTGCATCCCGCGGGACATCGTCGGCTTCGGGTCGCATCTACTGGTCGGATTCGACGTCTTCATCGGTCTGCGCAGCGCCGTGCAGCCACAGGATGTCTTCTGCACGTACCGTCGCGTAGTCGAGAACGCTGCCATCTCGTTCGAGCCCGTGACTCCAGACGAGGTGGGGCTCTGCGGTACGACGCAGTTCGAGCGAGACTTCGCGGAGATCCACTCCTACTACCGCGATGCCAAGCTGGTTCAGCTTCGGGTTCCCGGCGACCGTCTGCTCGCGATTTTCCGTACGGGGAGCCTCCCCTCCGACCGAAAGGCGCTGCGCTGGCAGCGCGACGGGGATCGGCTGGAGTACCTCGACAACGCGGGAATCGGCGATCACGTGGTGCCCCCATCCCACGACTTCGAGTGGACGCAGACGAGCCGCGAGCAGCACGTCGACGGACGTAACCCGCACATCTCGATCTTGGACAAGATTTTCGTCGAGACGGTCGGGGGTGACCTGACGATCAAGATTGAGAACAACACGGACACCGGTCAGGGAATCTACGCGGAGCCTGTGGACGATCCCAACCAGTCGCTCCACGACGCCGAAGTCTGGTACGCGCAGCGAGGCTCGCTGATCCTGCTCAAGATTCGTCCGTACCGCGAAGACCGATTCAGGTACCTCGTGTTCAACGCGCAGACCTGCGCCGTGTCGCGTATCGACGCCATCGGATCTGCATGCATCGAGCTTCCGGACGACCACGGGATCATCTTTCCGGGAGGCTATCACCTCCAGACCGGCGAGACCCGGACCTTCGAGGGCGAAGTCGACGGAATGGTCTACCTGCGCAGCCTGCGTGCCCCGAATGGGGAGGACGTTCTGTACGTCTTCTACGAGGCCGAGTCCGGGCAGTACGTGCTCCTCGCCTACAACGCGATCCGACGCGAGCTGGCCAACCCGATTCACTGCAACGGATACTGCGTCCACGAAGACGGGACGATCGCCATACTGCGCTCTCGCAGCGCTGACCCCGCTCGCGTCCATGCCATCCAGCTGTGGGCTACACCGTTTGGATCGGAGGAACAGGCGGCCAGCAACGTGGCTTCGGACTCGTTCCTCGGGAAGATCGGAAACTCCGACCTGGTGCGGGCGATCTCCGACTCTCTGAGCCTGCAGCGAGTCGTCGAGAGCGAGCACCCCACCCGACAGAGCTACGAGGCAGTGGTCGATGCCGTGCAGCGCATGCTCGACCAATACCACTGGCTAGATCACGCCGAGGTGGGCATTGGGACGTTGGCGCGCGAACTCGGCGAGATCGCAGAGAATGCCATCGGAGAGTTCGAGAAGATCCTCGCACTGCGGGCCAAGGCCGACGATGCGGTCCAGGAGGCTGCTGAAGAGCTCGCGGGCGTCTTCGCCAGCCTGCACCCCGAGGTCTGGGACTCGCTGCACCCCTACGTCGAGGCTCTCGCGCAGCTGCGGCGTCAGCGGGGCATGCTCATCTCGATGCGAGAGCTTCGACACGTGGATCTCGAACGCCTCGCGGAGCTCGAAGCAGAGCTCGAGGCGCGCGATCGCGAGCTCTCTTCTGCGACGATCGACTATCTGCTAGAGGCGGATGCGCTCGCTCCCTACATGCAGCGCGCAGATGCGTGCGCGGCTCGCGTCGAGGCTGCCGATACGGTCGCGGCGGTCGATGCCGTGGCTACCTGCATCGACGAGCTGAAGTGCGAGCTCGAAGTCTTGAACGAGGTCGTCGCATCGCTGCGGATCGAAGACTCCACCATCCGAACCCGCATCCTCGAGGAGGTGTCCGCGGCGTTCGGGGCCCTGAATCGCTCGCGCGCCGTCGTGACCGCGCGCCGCAGCGAGCTGCGCGAGCGGGAGAGCGGTGCTGAGTTCGCCGCTGAGTTCAACCTGCTCGCACAGGCGATCACGGCCGCACTCGCGCAGATCGACAGCGCCGAGAAGTGCGATGCGGAGCTGTCCCGATTGCTCGTGCGCATCGAAGAGCTCGAGGGACGCTTCGGGGAGTTCGACAGCTTCGTCGCCGCTCTCGTCGAGAAGCGCGAGGATGTCTACGAAGCCTTCAGCAGTCGCAAGCAGTCGCTGCTCGATGCGCGTCAACGTCAGGCGGACCAGGCCATGAGAGCCGCCGAGCGTGTCCTGACAGGCGTTGCGCGTCGTGCGAAGGGCTTCGACGAGCCGGACCTGCTCCAAGCGTACTTTGCAACCGATCCGATGGTCGCCAAGGCGCGGGAGCTCGCCTCGCTCCTGCGCGAGCTCGGTGATTCGGTGCGCGCCGACGAAGTAGACGGGCGCCTAAAGAGCGTTCGCGAGGATGCATCGCGGGCGCTGCGCGATCGGCGCGACATCTTCGAGGACGGATCCGCAGTCATCCGCCTGGGTACGCATCGCTTCAGCGTCAACCAGCAGCCCCTCGAGCTGACCTTGGTCCCGCGCGATGGAGAGATGTTTCTCCATATGAGCGGAACCGACTACTTCGAGCGGGTAGGCGACCCGGAGTTCTCGGAGACGCGAACGTTCTGGGACCAGAACCTCCCGTCCGAGACTCCCGACCTGTACCGGGCCGAATACCTGGCTGGATGCCTCTTGCTCGAGGCTGCAGAGAGTCGCGGGGGTGCTGGGCTGGTCACGCTAGCGGAGCTCTCGGGGGCGGGTGAGCTGCTCCCTCACATCCGCGAGCAGGCGGCGGAGCGCTACGAAGAAGGGTACGAGCGCGGAGTCCACGACGTGGATGCCGCGCAAATCCTGGAGGCCGCCCTGCGGCACTACCGCTCGGTGGGTTTGCTGCGATTCGAGCCGCGGATTCGAGCCAGGGCGTGCCTGTTCTGGGCATTTCTCGCAGATGTCCACGGCAAGCTGGTGTTCGAGCGCCACGCCCAGAGCTTGAGCCGGCTTCGCGCGGCTTTCGGGGACTTCTCGGGGGTGCGCGCATTCGAGCGGTCGCTCGCCTCGTCGCTCGAGGATTTCTTCTCGCGACACGAGATCGAGTTCGACCCGTACGAGCTCGGTGCCATCGCCGAGTACCTCTTCGAGGAGCTCGCGCGCAGCGAGCACGACTTCGTCGCGAGTGCGGAAGCGCGGGAGCTCGTGGCTCAGCTGCGAGGCGAGCTACGCCAGAATGCGACCCTGAACGATTTCGAGGAGGATCTGCGCGCGCTCGAAAACGATCTGAGTCGGCTCTGGGAGCTGTCTCGCACCTGGATTCTCGGGTGGATGGAGCGGCATCGGCCAGACGGCTCTCTGGTTCGATTCGCAGACGAGGCCGCGGCGCTGCTGCTGACCGAGAGATCGCTCAATCGCTATCCGGGGGGATCGCATGAGGAGCTCCGAGTGGAGGGCTTGCTGGGACAGCACCCGAGGATCGACGCGCGTCGCCTAGGCTTGCGGCTCGACGAGCTGTTGGCTCGCGTGCGCCGACACCGAGACGTGTGTGTTCCGGGCTATCGAGCTTACCACAGGCTGCGTAGTGAGCTCGTCGAACGTGCGCGCGAGGAGCTGCGCCTCCGAGAGTTCGAGCCGCGCGTCCTGGCGTCGTTCGTGCGCAACCGACTGATCGATGAAGTCTATCTTCCGATCATCGGGAACAACCTGGCCAAGCAGATCGGTGCCCTCGGGGACAAGAAGCGCACGGATCTGATGGGCTTGCTGCTCCTGATCTCTCCCCCCGGCTACGGCAAGACCACGTTGATGGAATACGTGGCGGATCGCCTCGGACTGATCTTCGTCAAGGTCAATGGGCCAGCCCTGGGCCACACCGTCGTCTCCCTCGATCCAGCTCAGGTGCCGAACGCAGGCGCACGGCAAGAGGTCGAGAAGATCAATCTCGCCCTCGAGATGGGCAGCAACATCCTGCTCTATCTCGACGACATCCAGCACACGAGTTCCGAGCTGCTACAGAAGTTCATCTCCCTCTGCGATGGGCAGCGACGCATCGAGGGCGTGTGGCGTGGCCGTTCGAAGACCTATGATCTGCGCGGAAAGAGATTCTGTGTCTGCATGGCAGGCAATCCGTATACCGAGTCGGGAGAGAAGTTCCAGATTCCGGACATGCTGGCCAATCGCGCAGACATCTACAATCTCGGAGACGTGCTGAGCGGTCGAGAGTCCTTGTTCGAGCTCAGCTACATCGAGAACGCACTGACCTCGAACCCGGTGCTGAGCCCGCTCTCGACGCGGGATCCGCGCGACGTCGTTCGCTTGGTGCGGCTGGCCAGGGGCGCGGGCGGTGAGGCCGACGAGCTCTCGCACGACTACGCGCCGGTCGAGCTCGACGAGATCCTGAGCGTCCTGCGGCGCCTGCTTCGCGTGCAGGAGGTGCTGCTCGCGGTGAACCGGGAGTACATCCGTTCGGCCTCGATGGATGACGCCTTTCGCACCGAGCCCCCCTTCAAGCTGCAGGGAAGCTACAGGAACATGAACAAGATTGCGGAGCAGGTCGTCTCCGTGATGACCGAGGACGAGCTCGAAGCGCTGATCGATGACCACTACCAAGGTGAAGCGCAGACGCTCACCTCGGGCGCAGAGCACAACCTACTCAAGCTGAAGCAGCTGCGCGGGGTCATGAGCGAGTCAGAGGTCGAGCGCTGGCAGCAGATTCTGCGCGACTTCGAGCGGGTCAAGCTCACGGGCGGGGAGAGCGACGATCCCGCAGCCCGTGTGAGCGGTCAGATCGGCTTGCTCTCGGAGCGCCTGGAAGCGATTCGAGCCGAGCTCGCGAGTAGCTCGCGACTGGACGGCGCCACCATCGAGGCGGCTCTGCAGCCTCTCGTGAGCGGACTCGGCGATCACCTCGCTGCGGTTTCTCGCGCCTTGCTCTCGCCTCCCCAATCGGATCGCATGTTCGAGGACATGGCTCCACTCGTAGCTGGATTGGAGGCGATCTCGCAGACGATCGCGAGCGCAGCACCGGGCGAGGCGGCTGATTCGGTCCCGCTCGGTCTCTATCTCGACAAGCTGGACCAGACCCTCCAAACCCTGGCCACTGCTCCGAGGAGAGGTGAGATCGTCCAGTCCTTGGGGCCGGGCGTGAAGGATCTGCTCGAGAAGATGGTGCAGAAGATCAAGGATCTCCTGATTCCAACCCTACACGAGATCGAACGTCGTGCGGGTCTCAGCAGCTCTGATGCCCGCTTGAAGGCCGACCTGAACAAGACGCTCAAGCACTTCGACATGCTGAGAGACCTACTCGACGCACTGCAGCGAATCGATACGCGCGAACTCGTTCGGCGTGTACAGAATCCACCCGGTGATGGACGAGCCCCGGCTCGAGAATCTGGAGACGAGAGATGATGGAACGGATGCTCCGCGTGGTACTCGGATGGTTTCGACTCAAGGTGACCCAGATCGAGGCGGCGAATCCCGAAGCCTTGCTCGAGAACGAGCGCGAGAATCTGCGGACGCAGATCTCGAAGTTCAATCAGGGACTGGTCTCGCACGCGGCGATGTGCGAACGGCTGATCGGCCAGGTGAACCAGCTCGCGGACGAGGAGGAGAGCCTGACGGCCAAGACTCGCGCGCACCTGGCCGCGGGGAACCGAGACGCTGCCAAGCAGTGTGCGCTGCGACTGACCACGGTGAGTCGCGAGCTGGTCGAGAACCGAAAGCAGGCGGAGAACGCCGAGAGGACGTACCGCGAGCTCATTGCTGCCCGCGATGTTGCGGTCGACGCGGCGCGTGCCAAGATCGAGAAGCTGCGCCGAGAGATCGACGAGCTGCGAGTAGAGAAGGCGATGGCCGAGCTGAATTCGATGGCGGCTGGGCTCATCGGCTCGGTGAGCGACGCTGGAGACACCCTCGGGAGGCTCGAGTTTCTCGTGAACGAAGAGCGCAGTCGCGCGCGGGGAACCTCTCGGGTCATGCAAGACGCACTCGACGTGAGGGACGTGCAAGCACAGGCTGCCGAGCTCGACGCACTCGCGGAGCAGGCCCTCGCAGAGTTCGCGTCGCGAGATGGGGGCGCGCTCGATGCCCCCGCGCAGGCGGCGGATTCACCCGTACGTCAGATTCCCATGTCTACCCAGGGGGGCGACTCCGAGGACGAGAACCGCTGACGCGTCTTCTCGATCGCCCGCAGGGGATCATTACCGTACCCGCTCGGTCCACTTGCGTGCGCGACCCGGGTCTCCGCTCACCGCCGCGGTGATTCCATCGATCAAGGGCTTCCTCGCATTGGCGGTGGAGAAGTCGTCGTTGCCGCCGATCTCCACTTCCCACCAGACCTTCTCGCGGACCGCCTCGTCCCAAAGCGCCTGCAGGCCGCTCAGCAGATCTTCGACGGCGGGCTCGACGCGCCCGAGCGTTCGCTGCGCCTGTCCCACTTGTTCGAGGAGGTTCACGATGCGGGAGAGCGCGAGCGGGAAGTCGTTCTCCTCGTCGACGCTATCCGGTTCGTTCCGAAGCTCGAGCAGGAGCCGATCGAGCAGAACGCGAGCGAGGTGCGTATCGGAGTGCGCGAGCTCCACATACAGAGCACCGAGCGACTCCAGATTCGTCTGGTCTTGGTCCTCGTAGAGGCCTTCGAAGTCCTCGGGAGGAAGCTCCCGAACCTGTTTCTCGAGCGAATGATGCCCGATCAGGCGCAGAAGCTCGGCACACAGGGCTTGCTCGCTGATCGCCAGTGCGGCCAGCGCGCCCGCGGAAGATCGCAGGTCGCCGGCTACGCACGCGGCGATCCGTCGTAGATCGAGCTGTGCCGCGACTCGGGCGAGGAGCCCTCCTCGAAGCGCGATGAACGTGCTCGCGAGCCGTTGCGGATCGCTTTCGTGGCTGACCTCGGCGACCAGCCGTGCCAGCGACACGTTGCCAGCGACCGCATCGCAGGAGGGTCTCCCGAAGCCTACGAGGTGAGAGACCTTGAGTGCCAGATGGCGGTCGTCGTCGATCGCGCGTTGTACGGCGCGACGCAGGCGCGTGCACATCTCGCTGTCCGCGAGATTGGCTTCGACCAAGGGACGCAGCACGTCTTGATAGGCCCAGCTCTCCGTTTCCACGTAGCAGAGGATGTCGGAGTGGAGGACGTATCGCAGCAGAAATCGCGGCTCCCAGTCGTCGATGGCATCGGGCAAGAATCGATCGATGAAGGAGCGCAACAGTTCTGTGGAGCGCACGGCATCGTAGATCAGTCTGGCGGTCGAGAGGTGGTGGAATGCCACCGCTGCGACCTTTCCGGTAGCGCCATCGACGACCACCCGGCGAAGCTCGTCGTGTTCGATCAGGTAGGTCAGCGAACTCTCCGAGAGCCCAAGGCCGCGTGACTCGCTGGTGAGGAAGTCGCGCTCGACCGGAATCTCGAGGCGACTCACGATGGCGATGGCGGGCAGGACGTCCAGAGCGTCCGGAGACTCGAGAATCCGTTGCTTCACCTTCTCGTACAGAGCCTGTGGATCGGCACCAAGCTCTGGGAGCAGTAGCTCGAGGGCCCACGCCAGGATCCACAGATCGTGCGCGTACTGGATGAACTGAGGAATCCGTCGCTCGACGGTGTCGGGGCCGGTCTGCTCGGAGAGTCGCCTGCGAATCATGCTCTCGGCGAGCGATTCCGCGGTGATGCGGACGGTCGGGTAGTCTTCGATCGCGTGGTGGTGGCACGGATTCGCAGGCCTGACCCGACTTGCGAGGAGAAGATTGGGCTTGGGCTCTGGCCGGTTGTCGTGTTTCAGCAGAAAGGACTCGAAGCGCTCGTCGAAGTCGTCGATGAGAATCAGCGCTCGAGAGTTTTCGATCTCGAGCGCCTTCTCGAACTCCTGCTCGAGATGCGCTTCGTCGAGAAACTCGCAACCGATGTAGTAGACGCGGTAACGCCGGCGCGAAGCAAGCCGGTAGCCCACGTGCTGGAGCAGGACCGACCTTCCGGACGCCGGCAAGCCCTCGACAACTTGGATCGAGCAGTCGTCGAACGACCGGATCAGCCGGTCGACCTCTGGGCGCTCGATCACACGCGCCTCATCGAAATCCGTCCAGCGCATGCGCAAGTCTCGTAGAATCGAGCCGCCGCCCGTTCCAGTGGCGGCCGGTGGACGGTTCCGACCCAGGACCGTCTCCAATCGCAGCAGGCTCGTCTCGCGCTCGCGAAAGAGCACCATTACGAGCGCCGACATGCCTGCTGATACGATGAGGAGTGCGCCGTAGCCGGCCCAACGCAGTGGCTCCAGCACGTGGATGCCGAGTGGGTCCCAGGGGTCGAGAAACGTCCACAGGCTGCCGAAGATGCTCCCGAACAGGATCAGGAACGCCACGAGCCTTCTCGCTATTGAACGGTAGATGCTCCTCATCAAGCGTTCCGTGTACGCGTCGGCATCCATGATGTGTGCTATCGCGCCATGGGTCGTCGCAGTGTCCCGGCTTGGGGTCGTTGGTAAGGGTTTGGGCGAACGGGCGCCGCACCCCGTCCCCGCTGCGGCGTCCGCAGCTGACCCGCGTCGAGTGAGCGGAGGACGTTGGGCCGACCCGCGCTCCCAGTCCGCGACGACTGCGCCGGTGGGGCCTTGGGGACATGCGGACGTAGCGGCGGAACATAGCGACGGATCCGCTGCATCGTCGGACCGCCCAGGATCGCATCGTACCCCTGTCCTTTGACGAGCTCGCCTGCGCTGGGGAGCGGCCTGCCGATCTTTCTCAGCGGCTGCGCGCTCCGCGTGGGACTCTTCGCCCCGGGAGTGTGAGCAATCGCGGCTGCGGGCGGGCTCACACGCTCACTGCGCGCAACGGCCCGAACCTTGCCCGGTTCGCTGAGAGGGCGCGCCCCCGACGCCGCGACTTTCCCGGGAGGGCTCGTTCTTGGCTTCTGCGCGGGAGCCCGGGAGCCCCGGCCGATCGCAGACGCCGCCTTCTTACCCGCCTCGACGACGTGCACCAGCTCGACCGCCTTCTCGGCGGTCCAGAGGCCGCGCGCGACGTCCTTGGCTCGGTAGATGTTCTCGATTGCCCTTTGCTGCGTCGGGTCGTTCTTGTTCACGAGCTTTGAGAGTGCGCGCATGTGCTTCCCTACGCGGCGAGACCGTAGGGCGGTCCGCACCACCCGGACCTCATGGCCAAGCTGGATCCCTTTTGGGGCGTCCTTCAAGACCTCGATCGGTCCCGCCAGGTGTCGGAGCTTCGCCAGGTGCCTCAGCTTGGTCACGGCTCCCACACCCAACGTGCCGAGTTCGAAGGCGACGCCTTTCCAGGAATCGGGAGCAAGGGTAGATGCGAACTCCGCGGCGGTGGAGAGGAACGCATCCGTGTGGCGGAGAATCCTGCGATGGGAGGCAACACCTCTCAGGCCCTTGCGCTTGTGCCAAGGGAGCCGCTCCATGGTTCCGGATCGCTCCAACTGGTCTACCGCTCGCTCGACGGCGCTCTTCTCATGCAGCGCTCTCGACGCCGCCTCGCTCCAGTGCCCCGGAGCCTCTGCCTTCCACTTCCCCCAGCTGTCCTTGCCCATCTCAGTTCTTCTCTCCGTCACCTGGGTCTGCCTGCGCTGCCTGTGCGGCCAGATCGTCGACGAGCGCCAGGTTGATGTCGAGCCGGTCAGCCGCGGCGACCAGGGTGTCGGTGTCTCCACCGAACCGCTCACAGAAACGCGTGAGCTTCTCGTCCTTCAGCGAGATGGGCATATTCAGCGTGTTCTGGAGCCAGTAGGTGAACGCATACTCGACATCGGACGGTTTCAGGCGGCTGAACGAGAAGTAGTCGGGCAGCTCGGATAGCATCGCTTCGCCGTAGTGTCGCAAGTACTTCTGAATCTTCCCGTCACAGTGCTCGTGGAGGCTCCGCGCGGCATCGATCAACGTTGCCAGGGCAGTCTCGGTCTGGCTAGCATCGAATCCGCGGTCGCGAAGGGTCTCCATGACCCGCGAAGAGAGGACCGAGTCCTTGCGAGGTTGCCCCTCGTACGGGGCCAAGGTCACGAGCTCGTCGATCTCCAGCAGTCCCAGATCGTCGAGTTCTGCTACCGCGTCCCGCATCTCCGCCTCGCGTTCGGGACAAACGCGCGAAAACAACGCGATGACCAGTTCTTGCCAGCGCTCGCGCTCCGAGGGCCACTGGTGATATGCGAATACGTCGCGGGCGCCGCGAAAGAGTCTCATCAGCTGAAATTCGAGCTCACTACCTGTCTTCGTTTCCATGATCGTTTCTCCTCACCTTCCCGAGCCACGGGCTCGCCAAGCTGCGTCGAGAACCACGAGGACATCCCCAGGTTCGACGACCTCCTGGGCGCCAAACTCCCCCCGCAGTGCGACGCGGGCGAAGCCTTGCACGCTTCGCGCGAGGAGAAGGAGCCTCTCCTTCCAATTTCGAACGCAAGTTGAGTGCCATCGATGCTCGCGGTTCCGCGGTTGGAAGCGCTGGACGGTTCAAATCGTCTGCGAGTCGTGGAGGGGTGCGGGGAAATGGGTTCGATTGGGAGGATTTGCCCGCGTTACGTGCCTTGAGCTGGGCCTCTCGGCTGAAGTTTCCTCAGAAACAAGG
The DNA here is from genome assembly GCA_003247575.1 of Pseudomonadota bacterium. Taxonomy (GTDB): domain Bacteria; phylum Myxococcota_A; class UBA9160; order SZUA-336; family SZUA-336; genus SZUA-336. The sequence goes on along the minus strand of QJZC01000025.1, from coordinate 96,673 downwards.
GACCCGAGGACCCATGGGGGAGGCTTTGCGCAGGCGTTTGGCTCTCTGTCCCCGGCCGTCGCTACCATCGGAGCAAATCTTGCGACAAGCTTGCCCCGATGGCAGGGACGCCGGGCGGATGGAAGAGATGAAGGCTACGGCTCGTCGATCGAGTAGGAGAGGATGCTCGAGCCCCTTCCTGTCACGCGGTCCTTTCGCGGAAGCGTGCATTCGAAGAAGATGCTCGCACCCGCGCCGCCCGTCAGTGGGGTGTCGAAGACGATCGACTGAAAGCTCGGACTGGATCCGCTGCTGAACTTGCGGTCGACGTCGATGAACATCCCGGTTCTGGAGATGCTCTTCAGTGTGCAGGCAATGTCCTCGTCGGCATTCTGGTCGAGCACTTGGATCACGCCCGTGAAGTCGCTTTGTGAATTTCGCACGGCAGGACAGAGAACCTTGACGCCCTGCTCTGAGTTGAAGTTCGAGAGTGATCCGAGCACCGTATAGCCAATGAATGGATTCTGTGTGCTCGGGTTCAAGGGGACACACTGCGTAGCGCTGTATGTCTTGAGGTCGCCCGCGTCTGCATTCCCTGCAAACGTCAGAAGAGTCATCGCAGCGATAAATATCGGGATCCGTCGCATCTGTAGAGTCTTCACAGTCTTGTTCTCCTAGTGAATCGGGTGAGTCATCTCTCGAGGCGTTCAGGCTACCCGCGTGGGCGCGCTGCTTGCCTCTGCCTGGTATTTCCCCGATGCGAGATTTCGGTTCAAACGACGGGTCTACGAAATCGAGCGCCTTCGATCTCGCTGCGCCGCCATTCCCGCTTCTGGTCTTCGGAGAAAGTCAGGATTCAGCCTCGCGAAGAGCCGCGTCGCATGCCTTCTCAGCGGCGATGTAACCAGCTTCACAGGTAGCGGAAGGCTTCGATGCTACACCCCCGGAACGCCATCTGATCGTGTGTCGCAAGAGTGCTTGCGGGGGGAGAGTCCCTCGAAGGTGCACGCCGGAGTCGAGGAGACAGGAGGATACCCATGGAGATTCTATCTACGTCCGCGCTGGCTGTTTTCGAACGAGCACTCCTTGCCAGGCTTGTGCGAGGCGAGGAATCGTTTTGGCTGATCAAGTCTCGGAGGCTCGGTCGTGCGAGCGTCCTGGCGGCGGTCCCGTGATGCCGTCAGGCGCCCCCTTCCGCGAAGAGCAATCAATTCGCGAGCTGATTCGTCGCGTCGCGAGGCGCGATCAGCAGGCGTTCGAACGAGTCTATCGAGATTTCTCGGGGAGACTGCTTGCCTATCTGCGCCGCGTGCTTCGTGATCCGCAACTCGTGGAGGAGTGTGTGAACGATACGATGGTCGTCGTGTGGCAGAGAGCGGATCGTTTCCGGCCTGAAAAGCGGCTGTCGAGCTGGATTTTCGGAATTGCGCAGAAGAAGGCACTGAAGAAGCTGGAAGCACAACGCCGTAGACGGGATGTTCCCTCGGGCGAAACCGACGATCCCATTTTGGAGAACATCGCCGGGTCGAGCGAGACCGAACAGACCGCCGCTCGCCGGGAGCAGCTAGCACTGCTGAAAACTGCGATCGAGCAGCTGTCTCCCGAGCAGCGTGATGTCATCGAGCTTGCATTTGGCGCCGGGAACTCGTACGCGGAGATCGCGGAGGCTCTTCAGATTCCGGTGAACACGGTCAAGACCCGCATGTTTCACGCGCGAAAACGTCTACGCTCGTCGATCGGGGAGGGCTGGTAAACCTGAGATGTCGCATGCGTTCGCCGGAGGCGCTAGACCCTTGGATCAGCACGCGGCCCAGCAGGACGACGGTCCCGCGCTTCGAGCAACCGCGCTGAGCGAGCTAGTGGCTAGTGCAACTGTCGAGAGGCGGTACCATTCAAGAGACGGGCGATCTGCTCCTTGATCCGGCCGTGGAACACTACCGCGCGGCTCAGGAGGCCGCTTCGCGCCAGCAAGGTGCGCACGCGGGGCCGAAGCTGGAGGAGCCAGAAGTGTTCTAGAGGGCTCCAGGCAGAGCGCTTGGTGATGACGACGCGGACCGAGTGTCGAGCATCGGATGTCCAGCGACGCTTGTTGACGAGGTGTCCGCCCAGAAAGTCGTACTCGGTGTAGTCGGAGCCAAAGCAGTCCTGAAGCTCGAAATACTCGAGCACCGTTCCGGGAGAGAACTTGCTGTAGTCGGAGTCGTGGGTGATCTGAAGCGAGTAGTAGTTCGTTCCGTGCACCATGGCGATGGTCGAGGCGATCAGCTGATCATCCAGGGTCAACGACAGCACGTGAAAGGCTCCCTTGGGGCCGAGCGTCCGGAGCAACTGATCGTAGAAGGCAGCACGTCGGGTCTCGCCGATTCCGGCTTCGTGGCCGTTCTTCCAGCTTCGCGCTTCCAGGTTACGGTAGCTGCGCAATGCGTCGGTCACGCGTGGCCAGTCGCTGCAACGGTCGAATCGGAGCTTTCCGCAGGACTCGAGCTTGCGAACCGCACTCCGGACACGCTTGCGAAAGTGCCGAGATCGTGAAGCAAGGAAGGCCTCGAACGATGTCTCGAGCGGGAGGAACGGGCTCACCGCATCGTCTTGGACCACAGCATGCTGCTGTCGCGACTCCGCATAGGCACAGAGCGCCGGAACGTAGGGCCCCTCTGCGGTTTGCTCGTGAAGGTGCAGTCGGTCCCACGGGGCGTCGGACTCGTCCAGGCAGCGAATCAGGGCTTCGGTGCACTCTTGGACGTGATTTCCGAAGAGGAAGGTAGGGCGATCCACCTCGAGCCGCGTGCCCAGAAAGGACAGTTCTCGCACCCAGCCGCTCAGAGTGCGTATGGCCAGCAGCGCAAGTGGCGCGATTCCGCGTAGCTCGCCCCCGTGCCAGAACGTCAGGATCAGCAGCCGACGTCGGGGGAGGCCGAAGCATCGCCACCATGCACGCATATACTCGTAGCTCTGGAAGCCGGTCGATTCGGGAGTCTCGTGCAGCAGCGTGTTCCAGAAGGGTTCGAGTCGGGACCACTGGAGGGCGTCCTGAACGACCCTGACGTCGTAGGTCCTGCCGCCGACGACATAGGAGGCGATGACTCCGATCGCTCGAGGATCCTGGCGTGGCGGCGAGCAGTGATGCCAGCGAATCCAGAAACGAGCGAGCTCGCCTTCTTCGTCTACCTGACGGTAGCTCGAGATCCTGAAGCCCGCGTCCGCGAAGAGGGGTGCGAGAGCGGAGTGCCACTTCTCGAATTCGGGCCGAAAGGAGTGGGCCTCCACGGGAAGGTCGGGATTGGATGCGCGTACGAGGTCGCCCCAGCGCCCGATGAGCTCGCGGAGCATTCGCCGATAGCCTGGCAAGACCGCGAGGTCGGAGATGTATACGGTCGGAGCATCCGATCCGTCCTCGCATCCGTGCAGTTCTACGTACGCAAGGACGTAACCGACGAGCTTGGCGCGGTCCCAGAGTCCGAGGCTGAGATTGCCCTTCCGTTCAGCGCTCGCAAGTTCTTCGCGAAGCTCCCGGAATCCGTGAACGTTCTCTTGCCTGTGTACGCTCCGTTCAAGGGCCGCGACCTGGCGGGCGTGGCCCGCCTCGAGAACAGCGAAGTAGAGACACGGCGCCATGGCTCAGACGGCTCGCGTCGCTACCAGGCGAGTCGCGAGCTGAAAGATCTCAGCTCGCTCTGATCTGGTGATGGACAAGAGTGAGAAGCCGACGAAATAGGTCACGAGCACCAGCGCTGCAATCGCTGCCACGCCCATCCAGCCGGTCGGATTCCAACGGCTCATCACGAGGGATGCGACCGCGGCTGCCGGGATGCCAGGCCAGAGAGGACGTGCCAAGGCCTCCCGCGCGTAGCGGAGCACGGGCACGTCGACGGTCTTGCAGACTAGTGGCAGAAGGCCGCCAAAGCTCAATGCGCAGTTGGCGATCAGATAGCTCGCAGCCAGGCCAGTCAGGCCGTAGGTACGAACGGATAGAGCGACCAGGAGAGCTGCGCACAGAATCTCGAGCACGGTAAGCAAGAACACCTCACGGACTCGCGATAGTGCGGTCAGAATGGTGACTGCGGGTGAGAACGCGGCTGTGACGAGAAAGCTCGGCACGACCAGGAGCAGGACGGGGGTGGCCTCGGGCGCGTACTCTGCGCCGACCCAGTTCGAGATGATCGACTCGCCAGCGAACAGCAATACGATCGCGAACGGGCAGGCTGCGGCGACGGCAGCCTTGCTGCCTTGGACGAGGAGCCGATCCAGCTTCTCGCGGTCGTTTCTCGCCCCGAGCTCCGAAGAGAAGGGAAACAGAACTTCCACGATTGGCTCGATGACCCAGAACAGCACGGTCGCGATCGAGCACGCGACAGAGTAGGGGGTGAGTAGGGACAGGGAGAGGAAGACCGGTATCAGCAGATTGTCCAGCTCGCCTCCACCCCGTATGGCTAGGTCGTTCATCAGGGCCCAGAAGCTATAGCTCCGCACGTGCCTCCAAGTCCCGCGATCGAAGAGGCCGAATGAGAGCGTGAGCGCCGGATAGAGCCGGCGCACGATGTAGGCCAGCACGCTCAGGCTCCCGAGGGTGGTGAAGAGTTCGGCGAACACCAGCGCGACGACCCCGTACCCCGAGACGAGCAGAATCACCGTCGAGGCTGCGCGCGCGAGGCGGCAGCCGATCTGAACGCCGTTCAGAACGTCGTAGCGCTGGCGCCCGGCCAGTAGCCCACTCAGCGCAGAAGCAACGAACTGAAGGAGTACGTCTATACCCAGCAGGACCGTGATCTGCTGCAGTGTCTCGACCCAATCCGGGGGGACTCTGAGCAAGGGAACGATCCAGATCGCGATGGCTCCGCTGGCGAGCAGGGCGCCCATGCCTGCCGCGAGCAGTAGGACGAGGAGAGTGCCGACGAGCCGCTGAAGATCTCTGACGCCGTGGTCGGTCTCTGGGCACTCGGCTGCGTACTTCACCAGTGCGCTGTGCATGCCGAGGTCGAAGATGTGGAGATAGGAGACGATGGAGTGAACCAGGATCCAGACTGCGTAGCCAGTCGTCCCCAGCTCCCGAATGACGAACGGAGTGAGAAAGAACAGCACAGCTGCGCTGATGCCTGCCCCCGCATAGTTGGCGAAGACATTCTTGATCAGGCGCGGAACGCTCACAGAGGAGTCCCGGCAGAGAGTCGAGACGGCTCTTTCCGGTGCATCTCGATGACGTGTTCGTACTCGGCGAGATATGCAGCGCTGACGGAGTCCCAGCTGAGGCACTCGATGCGTTTGCGGTTGTGAGTTCCCATCCGCGCGCGGTCTTCCGGGCTGCGTATGAGTCGCATCAGGGCCGCGGCCAGCGACTTGGGGGAGCGCTCTGGTAGGAGGATTCCGCCAAGTCCTTCTTCTACCAGCTCTGGCGTGCCGCCGACGCGAGTCGCAATGACCGGCAAGCCACTCGACATCGCTTCTAGCAGTGCCATCGAGCAGGATTCCGAATGAGAGGGGAGAACGAATATGTCTGCATCAGCGTAGGAGGGTGCCAGCTCGGATTGCGGCTTGAAGCCGCAGAAGTCGACTCGTGTGGCGATTCCGAGGCGATCTGCTCGTCGTCGTAGCGCCGCCTCGTCTCGCCCTGATCCCTGGAGCGACAGGCGAACGTTGGTGTGCGGAATCAGTGCGAGCGCGTCGAGCAGGTCCGCGATTCCCTTGCGCGCGACTAGACGCGCGACGCACAGAATTCGAACGGGAGCGGCCACTTTGTAGTGGCAAGTCCCTGATGGCTTGAAGATGTCTGTCCGGACGGCGTTCGGGATCATTCCGATGGGCACGTCGGGGAGAAACTGCTGTGCCAGGTGCCGCAGCCCATCGCTGTTGGCAACGATCCGGTCCACCGAAGACCAGATTGCGCGTGTGACCGGGTGCAGAAGGCCGTGTAGAGCCGGCAGAACCCCTTGTGAATCGTCATAGCCGGGCACGTCCGACCCGCGCAACGAAAGAACCGAGGGGATCTGGCGTAGTTTGGGAACGGCAAGGGCGAGGGCGCCCGTGGGAAGCCCGAAGAAGTAGTGGACGACGTCGTAGGAGTGCTGGCGAGTGAGCCGGTATGTGGCGGCGGAAGCTGCGAGTACGTAGGTAGCCGCGCCGAGCAGTCCGCAATCCTGGACGTCCTTGCGCCGGGTGGCGACCCGGATCACGTGGATCCCCTCGAAGTCCTCTCTCTCCAGCTGGCCAGGCATGCGTGAGGTGACGACGTCTACTCGATGCCCCTTTGCCACGAGCGTTCGCGCGAGCTGGTAGCTCGCTGCTGACGCTCCTCCCCCCAGCGGCGGAAACTCGTAGTTCAGCAACAGAATTCGCATCGACGACAACTTCAGGTCTGGTGTTCAACTCGAAGGTGCGACTCGAGGCTCGAAAGCCCACGGAGCCCGCGCTCGGGGGGTGACCCCATTGCCAGTGCTGAAGTTCGGTTCCGTGACTCGATCTCGTCTCGTGTCTCGATCTCGCATCGAAAGGGAAACGCCCCTTCAGCTCAGGCGGGTCGATTGTATTTCGATACACGGCGAAGTTTCAATGCATGCTTTCCTGTGTATGGAAGAAAAGAGTCGGCCGCCTGCGTCGAGGGGAGGAGAGGGCACGAGAATCGAGGACCCGCATGAGGTGAAAGGCGGCAGCGGAGAGTTCTTGCTGACCTTCTAGGTGCAGGTCGCGTGTCTGGTGGGCCCGCAGGGATTCGAACCCCGGACGAATGGATTAAAAGTCCACTGCTCTTCCAGCTGAGCTACAGGCCCGTACTGAGTCCTATCCTATCACCGTCGGATGTTGGGTCTAGTCACTGGATTGGGATGCGAAGGATGAATGTGAACGCTTGGAGGTGGCTAAGTGATCAATGAGGGACGCTCAAACTAGATGCGGGATCTTGAGCGCACGCAACTCGGAGCTCGAGTGGATCGAAGAGGTCACGAATGACGCGTTTGGATCCCGGATTCATTTCGATCTGATTCGTTCGTTGAAATCGATACCATGGGGGAGGCGGACTGCAGAACGTAGGCAACTACACCGGGAAACCATTCGTTTGGATGGGATCCCATTCAAGAGCGGGACATGGCGGGGATCGCTGGAGCTCGTGCGCCGCGAGACTTGCTCGACTCGGACTCTTGCCGCCGAGCGAATCTCGACTCCACGCCGAAGGGAACGGAATCTCCGCGGCGCCATTTCGAGGGCTCGACGGTGCACGTGCCTCGACTGTTCCTCGAGTTCGCTGTATCTGGATCCTGGCTGCCGGTCAGGCATGTCTGGCTATGTCGTGTCGCGGCGGTGCGTCTATCGGGGGAGTCGGGTCTCATTTATTAGCGCGTTTGAGTCTGTCTATTCGATCTATCCGTCATGTGGCCAGGGGTTCGTGAGGAATGTTCGGGTTCTTATCCGATCGAGTGTATGACTCTTCGCAATAGCTCTTTAGTTTCACACGTTCTGGGTTTGTTGTTGACGCGGTTGTGGAGATTTCCATACCTTGCGATGACCTGGCCGATGAGTGAGGGGCCTTCGTGTTTAGGGCTCGAATGACGAGCGGGGGGCGGATCCGCGAGACATGAGGAGTGAGAACGACTCACTTCTTGTAGAAGAGGCCGCGCCCGTGCTGATGAGTGCAGCGTCTTCCTTTCCTGGTTCGTTGACATGATTCCGTTGAGATGTTCCGTTGACATGATTCGAATGGGTGAGCGCATCGTGGACGCTCCGGACGAGGTGCGAGGTGATGCTGCGTTCCGCCGCTGATGGGATGGGTGTGATCTGGATGAGGCAGACCAGGCGGACGAGGGCTTCTCGACGGGACCGGTCCCCATACTTAGGGCTTTGCGTTGCCATGGGTATGCTCTCGCTGGGTCTGGTGGCATGCGGAGAGCACCCCGCAACTTCCTTGGGTGAAGCTGCGGACGGTCGCGACAAGTGGTCGATGATCTCCGAGGATGCTGACCTAGCGACGGGAGGGGCTGGCCCAGAGATCGATGCTTGTGTCGTAGCCCTCGGTGAGTCCGAGCTGGACGCAGAGGATCCGATCGATCGAGAGATCGGGCGCTTCCGTGGGCAGGCGGCTGGCGCATCGTCCGAAGAAGTCCGATCCGCGAATCTCGAGCGCTTGGGATGGTCGCTCGTGGCGAAGGCGCGATCGACCTCTGATTCGGGGTACTACACACTGGCCGAGCGAGCGTCGTCGTGCATCCTGAAGACCGATCCGGAGCACGTGGGGGCCAAGCTGCTGCGCGGGCATGTTCTGAACTCCGAGCATCGCTTCGCCGAGGCGGAGGTCCTCGCGCGCGAAATCGTCGCTGCACGCGGGCTCTCCTTCGACTATGGCCTGCTCGGCGATTCGCTTCTGGAGCAGGGCAAGCTCGAAGGCGCGGTCGCAGCCTATCAGCAGATGTTGGATCTGAAGCCCAGCTCCGCGGCGTACTCGCGAGCGGCAGACGTCCGCTGGCAGACCGGGGACCTCGCGGGCGCGATCGAGCTGATGGAAAAGGCCGCGGGTGCAGTGGGAGGCGCGGATCGCGAAGCGGCCGCCTGGGCTCGAATTCGGCTCGGGCAGTTCTACTTCGAGGCTGGCCGGATGGAACGAGCCCAGAAGCAGGTGGACAGCGCGCTCGCTCTCGAGCCGGAGTATCCACCTGCGCTTCTCCTGCGAGGACGGATCCTGCTGCTCGAAGAGGACGGTGCGGGCCGGGCAAGCGAGCTCCTGCAGCGAGCGGCGTCCGCCGTTCCGCTGCCCGGGTACCTTTGGGTCTATCTCGAGGCGCTCGAGGAGGCTGGAGACGTGTCGCGGCGAGGAGAGGTCGAGGCGGAGCTTCGGCGCAGCGGAGCGTTGGACGATCCGCGCACCTACTCCCTCTTTCTCGCCACCAGGAATTCCGACTTGGACGTCGCGCTGAACCTCGCGCAGCGGGAGCTTCGCGTGCGTCAGGATGTCTTCACGCTCGACGCGCTGGCGTGGGCCGCTCATCGGGCCGGAGATTCCTCCGAGGCACGCCGGCGCATCCGCGAGGCGCTCGCTGTAGGCACTCGGGACGCCCGCATCTTTCTGCATGCCGCATCGATCGCCGAGGCCGCCGGAGCGGACGACGAGGCGCGGCAGTACCTGGAGTCTGCAGATGGGGTCAGGCGCATGCTGCTCCCTTCTGAACTCGTGCTGTTGAGAGAGCTGGCCACGAGGCTGGGCCGCCCGCTCTCGATGCTGAACCCCTGAGCTTTGAGGAGAAGACTCATGACCTTCCGATCGACCGCCGTAGGCCTCGCCGCATCTGCCGCGCTGGCTCTCAATCCGGCCCTTTGCCTGTCGTCGAGCCATATGGATGCTCCGCTGATCACGCGCGATCCAGCGGCAAATACAACCGACGTCTATGCGTTCGTGCAAGGGTCCGGCGACGCCAAACACCTCGTGGTGGCCCTCAGTGTCTATCCGCACGAGGAACCGGGTATCGGGCCGAACATCTACAACTTCGACGACGATGTCCGCTATGAGATCCACGTCTCACTGGGCAACGATGTCGCTGCCGGACGGCCCACGCTTGGCTATCGCTTCGAGTTCACCACGTCGTTCAAGAACCAGAACACGGTTCTTGCGTCGTACCTCGGCGTGGTGCAAGAGGTCGGAGATGCGAACCAGAACCTCGTTCAAACCTACACGGTGACGAAGGTCGACTACCGCAATGGCTCGACCGTGGTGCTCGGAAAGGGAATCGTGCCGCCCAACAACCAGGGCATCGCGACGCCATTCTACAACCGCAACAACGACGGGAACCAACCCGCACGTCCAGGGGTGCGCAACACGAAGGACCTCGATCGCTACACGCAGGCGGCGATCACGAAGCTCGACCGCAACTACGTGGCCTTCGCGGGCCAGCGAGACGATGGATTCTACGGAGATATCAACGCGATCTTCGACCTTCTCAGTCAGCGGTCCAACTCGAGGGATGCGCAGGGCGGTTTCAACATCCACATGATGGCGCTGCAGATTCCGTTGAATGACATCGGGGGCGACCGCCAGCAGGCTGGGGTGTATGCCACGACCAGCCGGCAGAAGGTGACGGTGCTGAGTTCGACCGGGGTCGAGCGCAAGGATCAGTGGGTCCAGGTCGCGCGTCAGGGGAATCCGCTGTTCAATGAAGGGCTGGTTGCCGTCGCAGACAAGGAACGCTACAGCCGGACTTCTCCCGCCGAAGATGCCAAGCTGTTTCGGAAGTATGCCGAGTTCCCCGAGCTGGGAAACCTGATCAACGCACTCTTTCTGGATGGCCAGGTGCCTGAGCTCGGTATGAACCGCGATGACATCGTCGGCATCTTCATTCCGGACCTGATCAAGGTCGATCTCTCGACTCAGGCCGCACGTGTGACGGGGACTCGAGGCGACGATCCGCGCACGGGCTTCAGTCGCCTGAGTGTCTTTGGTGGTGACACCTTGGTCAGCAAGCTTCAGGGCGGAGCGAAAGTTCCTGGCGGATGGCCGAACGGGCGCCGCTTCGGGGACGATGTCGTCGACATCGCGATCTCTGCCATCGTTGCTCCATGCTGTGTCCTCGATGGCGATCACCTGGACAGCAACGACCAGAGCTACAACGCTGTGTTTCCGTACGAGGGAACGCCTCAGAATGGGCGGAACCACGCGCACTGAGCTCGGCGCCGGGCCTGTGGCCCAGACCAGAGGAAGAACACTGCGCACGCAAGCTTCGTCCTGAAGCTTGCGTGCGCACACGCTCGGGGCAGTCTCGGGGTCCCGATGTCCTGAGCGGTCCCGCGGCTCGTCAGAACACGCTCTGCCCCGACGCGGGGTCGCAACGGCCGATCGCGCTCAGCACTGGCTGGTCAGCGCCACGAGGAATGGCGCCGCGGACCGAGCAGAATCCGAATGGGCCAGGGATGCCGACCTTGGCCCCCGGTGCGGGCTTTACGATTCCCCAGGCCTGCCAGGTTCCGTCTCCATCCAGGTCGCATACGGCCTCTGCGGTGTATCCCATGGTGGTGTCTGGGCTACCTAGCGGGGCGCCGACGCGGACGGCATACACACAGTACACTGGCCCCTCTGGGGCCACGGACAGTTCACGGAACCCGGAGTCCGGCGCGATCCATTGCCTCTTCAATGACCCCGGTGTGCCCGAAGGCTTTGGCCCCGCCTCGAGATACTGGCCAAACGCCTCGAAGTAGCGCTCCTCGGCGTCCCGGATCGAGGCGAGCACGAGAGGAGCTTCTCCTGACTTCGAGCGAAGCGCAAAGAGCACGAAGTTGGGAGAGAGCAGCGCTACGCTCGTCGTTGCCACGGCGGCCAGGGCCGAGAGCAGGTGCGCCACCCGGGTGAATCTGGAGGGGGTACCGGGATCGGGCGTCACCTCTCGCTCGGAACCTTGGCCCCTCAGTCGCGGCAGCATCAGCGGCGGCAGGGCCATCGCGATCGTGCAGACTACGAGCCCTGCGATGCTCGACTCGAGAGGTGCTGCACTCCCGCTTCGCCACGCCGCGAAGAGCGCCAGGACCAGGGCCGGGCTCACCCACAGCAGGCTCCAGGCTCCACACAGCCGCATGAGCGAACCGTCGGGCCGCGACAGACGAGCGCGTCCGGCTCGGGAGGTCGGCAGGATCCAGGGTCCCAATGCGACGCCGATCGCTCCCAACAGGAGACCCATGTCCGGTGCTGTCGCTCGGGTGCCCACGATTCGAGATAGAAAACCCCAGCAAAGAAGCGCGCTGACGCACCAGATCAACGAACGAACATACTGGCTAGCAGTAACCGGAGAGCTCATCTCACTCGCTTTCCGGGGGAGGAGGCCGATCGACCGTTGGCGACTGAGAGGATAGCTGTCCCTCAGGCGGTTGCCGCAAATCCCACGCCCTATTCTGCAGCAGACTTCGGCCGCGAGACGCGGCCTCTCGCGCCGACCGAGATCTCCAGTCTTCGGGGCTTCGTGAGCCGGAACTCCATCGACTCCCTTGCATCGCAAGAGCCGACGGGGCGAGTGACACCACGAGTACCTTGTACCTCCACCTCGTCGAGCGTGGGAGCTACTCCATCTCTATGGACGAGCCGCGCTCGACGAGTCCCGGCTCGGGGAGCGCCTGGGCGGAACGGTGTCGCCCCCCGGAGGGTGCTCGCTATCTGCGGTGTCTCCGCTCCCCGACGCTCCGCTCCAGATGGCACCGCACGCCTGGTGGCGGAATGCCTGGGATCCCACGATCTTCGCCGTTCCGAGGCGCGGACTGTCTCGGCTCCGGTCGGATGGCGTCCGACAGAGACTGTTCGAGGGTGACTTCTCGGATCCTGTTGTCACTGGAGATGGACGCTGGATCGTGTCTTCTCAGTCCACACCCTCCGCGAGCGGAGGGGCATAGACTCGTCGGATCGTAATCATTGACGTAGAGTCGCTCGAGATCCGTCCGGTCGACCTTCCGGGCTACGATCGCGTGACACCCGTGGCCTATCTCCCCGCCCGCGCGAAGGTACTCTTGAAGGGTTCCGCCTCCGGCGAAGAGTCCTACAGCCTCCTCGACCCGAATACAGGAACGTGGTGTCGGAGCAACGACTCTCGAGAGTCCCGCTCGGCGGACTCGAGGAAAGACGGCCGGGAAGTGACTGTCTCACTTTCGCAGGTTCGCGGCAACGTGCGGAGACCCCCTCGCTGTAGCTCACAAGACTAGCGGTAGCGCTGATTCGATCCCGGTCTACTATCTCGTGGGACTCGTTCGCCGGTGTTTGCCACGCGCTTCCGTCGTGGCAGCCTCGGTATTGCGGAGGTCGGCATGAAGGATGTGAGTGGCAGGGTCGGCGTGATTACGGGGGCGGCGAGTGGTATCGGTCGAGGAATGGCCGAGAGCTTTGCCGCCGCCGGCATGAAGCTGGTTCTAAGCGATGTTCGGGGCGACGCGCTCGAGAGTACGACCCAGGATCTGCGCCTGCGCGGCGCCGAGATCATCGGTGTACCCGCCGACGTGTCGAAGCCAGAAGAGGTTCAAGCACTCGCTGAAGCCGCTCTGGATCGCTATGGCGCGGTCCACGTCTTGTGCAACAACGCGGGGGTTGGCGCCGGCGCGAGGTCTACCTGGGAGGCGACCCTCGAGGACTGGCACTGGATCCTCGGCGTGAATCTGATGGGGGTCGTGCATGGGGTGCGCTCGTTCATGCCGATCCTGTTGCAGCAAGAAGTCGGTGGGCACATCGTCAACACCGCTTCGCTGGCGGGTCTCAACACTACCGGCGGGGCTTCGCTTTACGCGGTTTCGAAGTTTGGCGTGGTCGCTCTGTCGGAGCACGTATATCTCGAGCTGAGGCAGATGGGTGCGAACGTATCCGTCTCGGTGCTCTGCCCTGGATTCGTCAACACACAGATCCAGGCAAACTCGGAACATCTTGCGAGGGAGTTTTCCACCCCGTCCCCCCGCACAGAGGGCGAATTCGCAGATGCCTTCCGCGACTGGTTTGCACAACAGATTGCGGGGGGGCTGGCTCCCCGCGAAGTGGGGGATCAGGTTCTGGACGCCATCCTCGCGGACCGCTTCTACATCCTTACGCATCCCGAGTACGTGCCTGGAATCGAGCGTCGTACCCAGCGGATCGTCACCGGCGAGAATCCTAGTGCAGAACCTCCTGCCAACTTCGACTCGTTCCTCAAGCTGCTGGAAGAGCGCGGGATTTCCTTTCCCCGCTGGAACCGCTCGTAGGTGAGGGCGGTGGGGCACGCGGATCCCGCTCCGCGTCGTCTCGACCTGGTTGAGAAGGACGATAGGAGCCGCCACGGTGGGAGGTCGGGGGCGTACGCGCTCCCGACCCCGCACCGTGGGACTGCCAGCGGTGCCGCGAGAGTGTGGACTCGAACCCCGGATCAGCAGCCGGGAATCTTCTGGCCTAGCTGCACCTGCCGAATGCGCCACTGCTGACCGGAGATGTTGGATGAGGGGCGAAGGCGCGGCTTGTTGTCCTGGGCATCGTTCAGAATGTCCAGGCTTCGTGCGGTGCCCTGCCACAAGGTGGTCAGGCGATGGTAGCCGTTACCGAGTGAGTCGATGCGCCAGTACTGGCCCGTGATGTTCTCGGTAGCTTCCAGGATGGGTTGGTCGGCCGTCGCATCATTGAGGATGCCGAGGCTCCGGCCGGTTCCCTGCCAGAGAGTGGTCAGACGGTAGTGGCCTCCCGGCAGCGGAGTCAGCCGCCAGTACTGACCCGAGATGTCGGCCGTGCGCTCGAGCAGCGGCCTGTTGTCGTTTGCGTCGTTGACGATGTCCAGACTCTTGCACTCGCCCTGAAAACGAGTGCTCAGCCGATACCACGCGTTCGGGTCGAAGCTCTGAGCCGATGCGGTCGAAGAAACGAAGAACAAAACGGGGGTCCAGTAGATTAGCCTGCGAAGCATGGGGATCTCCTCGTGCACAGTGAATGGTGAGCCGTCTTTGGTTCGGGTCTTCCACGAGCCCCGACGGGCTGCCGTGGGGATCCGAGTGGGCTCCCTGAAGAGTGCTCGCATTCCCGCAGAGGCGCAGCGCATTCTCGGCCCAGTTTTGGACTAGATCTCGCCCAGCGGGCGGGCTAGGCAAGTCCTGTCTCGGTCCCGCGGAGAGCGGCGCCGGAAGACCGTCTAGGCTTACGATTGGTATGCAAGGGTCCGATACGAATAGTCTGAGAAGTCTATCGATGCGCTTCGAGCACGGATGAGTTATCTGCGGGAGCGAACGACTTCGCGAGAATGAGGGGCGAGAGGTGTCCAGGAAGTACGGCGATGACCCAGTCCAAGCGCTCAATGCTCAGATTGAGGAGATCGCGGATCAGCTCTCGCTCGCCATCGACCGCAACTTTGGGTTCGCAATCGACCTGAAGGGAAGGGACCCAACTGTCGCGAGGCTGCGTGTCCTGGTCAACATCGTACTCGATGCGGCCGCAGAGGCTCTCAGTGAGTCGAAGCAGCACCTGAGCGAACTCGAGGAACAGAAACGTCGCGCGGAAGCCGCGAATCGAGCGAAGAGCCAGTTCGTGGCCAACATGAGCCATGAGATTCGCACACCCATGAACGGTGTGATCGGAATGACAGGTCTGTTGCTCGATACCGAGCTGTCACCCGAACAGCGTCGCTTCGCTGAGACGGCGAAGCGTTCTGCCGAGGCCCTACTCACGATCATCGACGACATTCTCGACTTCTCGAAGATCGAGGCGGGAAAGATGGAGGTCGAGCAAATCCCTTTCGACCTGGTCGTCGTCGTGGAAGACATCGTCGACCAGCTCTCGGCGCTGGCCGCCGCGAAGTCCGTGGACCTTCTGCTCGAGTATCCACCTGATCAGCAGCGTCGTTTTCTGGGAGACCCCGGAAGGATCCGCCAGGTCTTGTTGAACCTCGTAGGAAATGCCCTGAAATTCACGGATTCAGGTCATGTGGTGGTTCGGATCCTCGCGAGAGAGGAT
Organism: Pseudomonadota bacterium; assembly: GCA_003247575.1. Classification (GTDB taxonomy): domain Bacteria; phylum Myxococcota_A; class UBA9160; order SZUA-336; family SZUA-336; genus SZUA-336. Next base: position 81,297 of record QJZC01000025.1, on the reverse strand, counting down.
GCCGCGTCGCGCGGTATTCGAATCGAGGTAGAGGACAGTGGCATCGGGATCCTGCCAGATCGTCTGGACGCGATCTTCGACGAATTCACCCAGGCCGATCCGGAAACCACACGTCGCCACGGCGGAACCGGGCTCGGGCTCGCGATCTCCAGAAAGTTGATTGCTCTGATGAATGGGCAGATCCGCGCGAAGAGCATCGTAGGTGCGGGGGCCACTTTCTGGTTCGAGCTTCCCCTCGTCTCGGACGGGTCCGATACTCCGCTCCCGGCGCTGGGATCTGACTTGTCCGGAAGGAGTGTGTTGGTCGTCGATTCGAGCCCAATCGCTCGACGCTCGTTGTGTCAGCTGGTTTCCCGGATGGGGGCTACGGCTCAGCAGGCGGGTACTTCCGACGGCGCAGTCGAGCTGGTTCGAACGCGCCCATCCAAGCAGGACCCGATTGAATTCATGCTGATCTCACATGATCCACCGGTCGTGGATGCCCTGGAACTCTGCCGCCATCTCAAACAGGATCTCGGTTTTCGATCTCTCAAGACCGTCCTGCTCACGCGGGTGGGCTATCGTGGGGATGCGCACGCTTGCCGAGAGGCGGGCATCAATGGCTATCTGATCAAGCCGGTGCATCAGTTCCAGCTTCGGGACATGTTGGTATCTCTCGCGGCCGGCGTTTGCGAGGACGGAGTCGACCTCGTGACCCAGCATACGCTTGCCGAAGCCCGGTTGGAGGAGCGCCTCGCGAATCCTGAGACCTCTCGAACGAGGCGCCTGCACGTACTGGTAGCAGAGGACAACGCAGTCAATCAGCTCGTCGCGACCAAGCTCCTGGAAAAGCTGTGGTGCGACGTCTCGATCGCGGCCAACGGATGCGAGGCGATCGAGCTCGCGAGCAGCGAGCGTTACGACATTATCTTCATGGACTGCCAGATGCCGCAGCTGGACGGGTACGAGGCGACCGCTCAGATCCGGCGCGATCAAACCAATCACGTTCCCATCATTGCGATGACGGCGAACGCGATGGAGGGCGACCTCGACAAGTGCCTGGCTGCAGGAATGGACGACTACCTGGCCAAGCCTGTTTCTCCCGCTGAGCTTCGAGAGATCGTCGAAAAGTGGGGAGACTCCGACTCCTACGGAGCAGAGATCGCCGACTAGCGAGGAGTCAGTCCCGCTGCTGGCAATCAGGAGCCGACCTCTGGCGACCGGCACGGTATCGCGCTGTCCGCTCGTCGGATGTGGCACGCAGGCGTCCTCGAACTCTGCGTTCCGGTCTCCGGGCTGAGTGCGCGAGCTCCCATCTGCGTGTTCCCAAGGTTCATTCGCTGCATCGACGCGGTATCCGCTCCGTCCTGCGCGAGATCACGAGTGGCTCCTTGGGCGAGTCTGCGTCCGGGGAAGGCCAAGACAGATTCGAAGCGTTCTCTCATGGTGAAATATGGCTCGGAGAAGGCGCACAAGTCGGATCGTGGTGGCGCTAATCTTGGCTTGGGCTAGTGGTTGCTGGGAGGCAGGCGACGGACAATCAGGACTTTGCCTGGAGGATGTTCCGGCTTCTCTCGGCCGGAAGCCAGAATCACGTCTTCTCTCCGTACAGTATCTCGAGCGCCTCCGCGATGTTGTCGGTCGGAGCTCGAGACCCAGCCGTTGCTCCAGGCCCGCTGGGCGAAAGCGTTCGACGCATCGGAGACATCCGAGGCACCCTTTTTGGCTGAGCTCCGGCGAGCAAATCGATTCGATCCGGGGGTAGCTAGCTCGAACGACTCTCGATCTGGGCATTCCGAAGTTCGAGATCGAGGAGTCCCTGCCGGCGAAACCGCTGTTGCAGAAGCTGGGGATGATGCTTGCGTTTGATCCGAACAGGGCTGACCTAGGTGGGATCGGAAGTGGCGTATATTCGAGACATCGAGACCAACGCCACACTCTTCGTCGGGCAGTTCGTGACGCCCGAAGAGGTCGCTGATGACGTGCACGATAGACCGATCCCCCAAAGGAATCCAAGCCATCTTCGAGGCTGGCGCGGCGCGGAACGCGCGTTGGCTGCGCCAATACTTGGCCGGCCCTCCGCCCCAGGGGAAGCAGTTCGACTTTCTGATCGGGAGCTGGAAGACCGTTCAGGTGGGATGTGACTGGACCGGCAAGGAGATGTTCCGAGGCACTGGGACCTGGCGCGCCGAATCATTGTATGAGGGCCGCATGCTGGCGGACTTCTACGAGTCGCGGCTCCCTGACGGCCGCATCGTTTCTGGCGGTCGAACGCTCCGCACCTTCTGCCCCGAGACCGAACGCTGGGAGATGACCTTCCTGACACCGATGCAGCCCCAGATCGCGACCCGATTCGTAGCACGTGAGTGTGAAGGTGAGATCCACGGCGAGGGGAGCGGCGTAGACGTCGACGGGGTCGCGTTCGAAGCCCGGATCCGATTCTTCGGCATCGAGCGAGATCGATTCGAGTGGGAGCACGAGCAGAGCTGGGATGGCGGCCACAGCTGGTATCGGCTGATGACCATTTCGGCCCGACGTTCCGAGCTGGAGGCGAGTTGAGCTCGCGGCTGGAGGCGCCGACCAGATCTCTCTCGACGCTGCAGGACCAGAATCCCACCATCGAGGGCGAAGGCGCGTTCTCGCGGGAATGAGGAAATCTCTCCCTGCGCCAGCGGACGGGGTATGATGCGGGGCTTTCTCGACCAGGTTGAGTGCAGAGAGGGATCGACGGCATGAGCGAGGCGAGCGAGAACGTGGTGCAGTTGGGGCTGGAGCGGATTTATCTGAAGGACGCCTCCTTCGAGTCGCCGAACAGCCCTCTAGCGTTCGCAGAGGAGCGGCGACCGCAGATACAAGTGGACATCAACACGCGCGTGAGTGCCTTGGACGCACAGCGCTTCGAGGTGGTCCTCATCCTGACGGTCACGGCTCGGAAGTCCGAGTCGCAGACCTTGTTCTTGGTGGAGGTGCACCAGGCCGGAATCTTCGCCATCACCGGTGCCGACGAGAACCAGCTCCGCTTGGTGCTGGGCATCGCCTGTCCGAGCACGCTCTTTCCGTATGCTCGCGAGGCGGTGGACGGCCTGGTCGTCAAGGGTGGCTTCGGTCCCGTCCATCTGGCTCCGGTGAACTTCGAACTGTTGTATCGAGAGGCGCTGCGCGCCGCGCAGCAGGCACCCACTGGCGATGCGCCGAACTAGCCGTTCTGTTGCGGCGAGATAGGTACCGAATCCGATCGAGATCAGCGCGATGCCTCCCCCGCAGAGGGCGCAAGCTGTCGAGCGATGGATCAGCGACGGCGGGCTGGCGCTTGCGTCGTAGCCTGTCGCAGGCCGGCGCGAGCTGGCCCGCAAACTCCCTCTGAAGGGGGACAGCTCTAGGGCCGATCACGTTCCTGGTGGAATTCGACGCCATTCTCGCAAGATATCCCGGATCCAAGCTGCTCTCTCAAAGCAGCCAGGTCCGCATCTATGTCGCCCCTGGGGCCGATTCCGCGCCGGTGATGGTCAAGGTCCATGCGGCAAACGCATCGGCCGCCCAGCGCGCGGAACTGGAGCATCAGGCTCTCGCATCCGTGACGCACCCAAGCATCCCCCGTGCTCTCGAGCTCTGCGTCGAAGGGATGCAGGTGGTCCTGGTGATCGAGCACGTTGGGGTGAGCGCCCTCGCGCCGCTAGGAGAACCCATCAGCGACGCTGGACTTCTCGGTCTCCTCGACCGTTCGCTGCAGTGGGTTGATGCACTAGCTTGTGTACATTCGGCTCATCTCCTTCACCTGGGCATAAGCCCCGAGAATCTGCGCCACGATCCCTCGACGGCTCGCGCCTATCTGGTGGGATTCACCTGCGCGCGTGCCCTGGGTGCGGTCGAGGCGGCGGCGCTGGCGGATCAGAACGACCGCACGGATCCACTGCGCTACATCTCCCCCGAACAAACGGGTCGCATGAATCGCGGGTGCGATGCTCGCAGCGATCTCTACTCTTTGGGTGCTGTCCTCTACTACGCATTCGCGGGACGCCCACCGTTCGATGGTTCGACTCCGCTCGAGTTGATCCACGCCCACATGGCGCGCCCCGTGGTTCCCTTGAAGCGCTTCCGCCCAAACCTTCCGGCCCCGCTGCTCCAGGTCGTACACAAGCTGCTCGAGAAGCAGCCGGAGGCCAGGTATCAGAGCGCTCGTAGCTTGGCCTCGGACCTGGCGCTGATTCGCGACAACATCGCATCCGGCGAGAAGCAGTCCCTGCTGCGGCTGGCAGAAGCTGACGTGCAAAAACGCCCGCGAGTTCCGCGCTCGGACTATGGACGTGACAACGAAATCCAGTTGCTACGTTCGGTCTACGCAGAGGCATCTCTCGGGAGGCTCAGTGCACTCTGGGTTCGCGGCAATGCGGGGACCGGAAAGTCCTCGCTGATCGATGCGTTGGGCCGCGTCGTGAGCGAGACCTCGGGCTACCTCGCAATCGGGAAGTGCGACTTGTACACCGAGCGTCCGTCCGCCTGCTGGGTCAGCGCGCTCAACGGCATCTGCCAGCAGCTCTTGCTGGAAAGTGACGAGGCGCTGGCGCACTGGCGGGAGCATCTCACCAGCGCGCTGGGCTCGATCGCACAGGCCCTGATCGACGTCGTGCCGGACCTCGCATACATCCTGGGCGAGGTTCCGGAAGTGCCCCGTTTGGGACCGCGTGAGTCACGCCAGCGCTTGGCATTGGTGGTCCAGCGGTTCCTCTCCGCACTGGCTGCGCCCGCGCATCCTCTGGTCTTGTTCCTCGATGACCTGCAGTGGGCAGATCCAGGAAGTCGTTTCTTGATAGAGCAAGTCACCACGCTGGATGCGAACTGTGCTGTGTTCGTCGTCGGTGCGTTTCGCGGGGATTCGATCGGGAAGGATCACCCGATTCTCCGGCTGCAGGAGCTCGTGGGAAATCGAATTCGTGACGTTCGCGTGATCGAGCTCGAAGGCTTGCCACTTGGAGCCATCGAGGGCCTGCTCGGTGAGACGCTCCAGTGCGAAGTGGGGGATGTCCGCGAGTTAGCTCGGGAGGTAGCGCTCAAGACGGCGAGTCTGCCTCTGTTGATCCAGCAGTTCCTGGACTTCTGCTCCGATGCGGGGATGCTCCGCTGGGAGCTTGGGCAGGGTTGGCGGTGGGATATCGAGGCGATTGCTGGTGCTGAGGTCGCAGACGGCGCCGTGGCCATGATCTCCGGACGAATTCAGAAGCTCTCTGCGCGCGCCGGCGAGGTGTTGCGCCTTGCCAGCTGCGCAGGCGACTCGTTCAGCGTGGGAATGCTTGCTGAGTTGGCCGATCGGCCCACTGGCTGGATGCAGGCCGCTCTCTACGAGCTCTGTGACGAAGGGCTCGTCTTGCCCGCAAGCGGCGGATTCCGCTTCGCGCACGACAGGATTCGAGAGTCCGCGCAGGTGCTCCTGCCGGAGCGGGAGCGGAGGCAGCTCCACGCGGACATCGCCGCGCACTTGCTCGAGATCTCTGCTGAGACGCAGCAGGAGCTGCGTGCCTTCGAGATCGCAGACCATCTGAATCGCGGAGCCGGCATGCTCTCGCCCGAAGTGGTGCGGAGAACCGTAGACGTCAACCTGCGCGCGGGTCGCCTCGCTCTCCGCAGTGGTGCGGTGCACGAAGCCGCGGTCTATCTAGCGATCGGCTGCAAGCACTTCCTGGAGGACGACTGGCAGGCGCGTCATGATCTCGGAGTCGAATTGCTGCTCCGCTATGCGGAAGCCTCGTTCCTGAGCGGAGATCCTGCGAGGGCGCTGGACAGTCTCGATGACTTGGATAGAAGGATCAGGTCACGCTCCGAGCTGTCGAGCGTCGCGCAGTTGCGGTTGCGCATCTGGACGTTACTCAAGCCCCCGGTGGCTTGCGCACAGTACGAACTCCAGATCCTCCGCAAGCTCGGAATCCATTGGCCGTTGCACCCCTCGCGTCTGCGCACTCGCTTCGCCGCTCGCTTCACGTACTGGATGTTCCGCCTGTTCGAGAGCGGCAGATTCCAGCATCCGGTAGATCCTGAACGCGGTCGATTGTCTGCCGGTGTCGAATTGGTGGATGCAGCCTCCGGGGCTCTGGCGCGCGTCGATGGATACCTGATCGTTCTGGCTTCGAGCTTCGAGCTTCGTGCTTCGGCAATACCTGCGCTCCGGATTCCTGATCCACCCTGCGTTCACCCTGTCCAACTTCGCACTGTTCGCCCATCACGTCCTGTGTGATGGTGAGCTGGCTCGGCAGTGTCTGCGCCGATCCGAGCAATGGATCGCGCGCATTCCGCACTCTGTATACGTTCCGCGGACGCAGTTCTTGACGGCCCTTACTCGAGCGTGGCTGGACTCCCGCCGCGACGCGGTAGCAGGACTTGCTGATATCGCTGAAGCGCTTCGGGAGAATGGCGACCCCGAATACGCGTATTACGCCGATTTTCAGCGGGCCGTACATCGCGCGCTCGCGGGAGTCGGCGTACGCGAGGTCGCGGACGAGTTCGGCACACTCATCGCACGCGTGAACCGCAGTGGGCACAACTACCCCAATCCCGAGGGGTGCTTCCGGCCCTACCGCCTGCTGCTCGAGCTACAGGACTCGGCGGCTCTCGAGTCGCAGGCAGGAGAGATCGAGGCATGGCTGAGTGTCCATCCGGGTGCCGGAGAAACCTTCGTACGCACGTTCTGGGTCATGACCCTGTGTATCTTCGGTCGCGCTCGGCTTGCCTTCGAACAGTCTGAGCGAGTCGGGGTACGACTGCTGCGGGGGCTGCCGTTCGTGCATATCGCAGATCACATGTTCTATCGTGGAGTTGCGGCGTCCAGCCTGGCATGGGATTCCCGCGGGGCGAGTCGCAGCAGGTATCTGCGCGAGTTGCGTGCGGCTCGGGCTTGGCTGTCTCGCTGGGCTCGGTATTCGCCGGACCTGGTACATATGGAAGGGTTTCTGGCGGCCGAGGTGTCCGACCATCGAGGTCGCCGCGAGGAGTCGAAGCGTCTGTACGAGAGATGCTTCGAGCGGGCGGTTTCCCGTGGCTTCCTGCACATGGCAGCTCTAGCGAGCGAGCGCGGCGCCCAAGCCGCCGCTCGACATGAGCGGCGCTCGCTCCTGTCCGCCGATCTCGGAATGGCGACCCAGTTCTACCAACGGTGGGGTGCGACGGGAAAGGTCGAGCTGTTGCGCCAGCGGTATGGCGTTTCTCGGCAGCCGCCGCTCGGCATGCGACGATAGCACCAGATCGGAGTAGAGCACCTGTCTAAATACTGTGCTGAGGGGGGTGCTGAGCTCGGTCGTGTTCCGCGGCGAATGCGCGCTCCGGGCAGTCGAGCGGTGTGCTGCGCACCTATGGATGAGCCGCGGCAGCGTCCATTCGAACGGGTGCGTCCAGTGCCTGAGGATCTCCGTGAGGGGCTCGACTCGGCGGATCGCCTGAGGTCACGCGTGGGGTGATGGCCTCATCGAGGCCAGTGGGCGGACCTGTCATGCTGGCTCTATAATGCGTCCTCACCCAGTCGCATTCCGTCCGGCTGCTACGTGGAGGTGGCTACGTCCCCATCGCCGCGATCGACATCTACGCAGATCTCCTCGAGGTGGGCGGAGCGTTTCGCCTATCAGTCGGTGCTGGAGATCACGGCCGACAAGTCGGGAGCCGAGCTCCTGCGGCTGGTCGTACGGCAGCTCGCCGAGGCCCTGGGTGCGAGTCACGCCTTTGTAGCCGAGTTCGCAGGCCGCCCCGAGCGGGTGCGCACGGTTGCCTACTGGGGAGACGAGAGGTGGCTCGACAACGTGGAGTTCGACCTCGCCGGCACCCCTTGCTCGGAGGTCGTACGAGCCGGGGTCTGCACGTGCGTCGACGACGTGCAGCTGCGATTTCCACAGGATCGCGGCCTCCAGAGGATCGGAGCGCGCAGCTACCTCGGAGTCGCCTTGTCGAGCGCGGACGGCCGCCCGATCGGGCATCTGGCGGTGCTCGACCGCCAGCCGATCGCGGACCCAGAACCGGGACTCTCGCTCCTGCAGCTCTTCGCCGAGCGCGCGCGCATCGAGCTCGAGCGCATCGGTGCGGAGCACATCCTGCGCGAGACGCTGGCAGACTTGCACGGTGCGCTGCGCGACCAGCAACGGGAGACGGCGCGCGTCCGCAGCGAGCTCGACCTTGCGTACCACGAGCTCGCGGCGTTGCTGCGCATTCATCGGGCCGTCAGTCGTGGACTCGAACGCGATGATCTCTTCGGCGCACTCGCGGCCACGCTCTCTCCATTGATTCCCACCGACCGATTCGGAATCGAGGTCCCGCTCGAGGGTGGGCAGCTGCGCGGACACCTGCTCACGCCGGAGCATGGCGAGCTGCCCGAGCGCACCGACGCGCACGTCCTTCCGGCGGCAGGGACGGCGTGTGATCACGTGATTCGAAGCGGTTCCGTCCTGACCTCTACGCGGCGCGCGGAGATGCGCGCGCGTTTTCCTACGACCTTCTCCGTGATGACTCGAGAGGGGATGCAGTCGCTCTGTGTCCTCCCACTCAGAATGGGCGACGAGGTGCGCGCGGCTCTGTTCTTCATGGCCGCCGATGAAGGCGCATACGCTCGTGTGCCCCGCCGCCTGCTCGACGGGATCGCGAGTGCCGTCGCCGTCGCACTCGAGCACTGCCTGATCCATGAGGACCTGAAGGCGCTGCGCGATCAGCTCGCGGCCGAGAACGCGTACCTGCAGGAGGAGATCCGAGACCAGCACCGTTTCGGTGAGATCGTCGGTCGCAGCGACGCCCTACTGCGTACCCTGCGCGAACTCGAGCTGGTCGCGCCGACGGAAGCCACCGTCTTGATCACGGGCGAGACGGGGACGGGCAAGGAGCTGGTCGCGCGCGCCCTCCATGCAAACAGTGCCCGCGCCGAGCGTCCGTTGATCAAGGTCAATTGCGCAGCCATCCCCAGTGGGCTCGTGGAGAGCGAGCTGTTCGGTCACGAGCGGGGTGCGTTCACCGGTGCGACGCACGCACGCACGGGGCGCTTCGAGCTGGCTCATCGGGGAACCTTGTTCCTCGACGAGGTCGGTGAGCTACCCCTCGAAGCCCAGGTGAAGTTGTTGCGCGTTCTGCAGGAGCATGAGCTCGAACGCGTAGGGGGTACGCGCACGCTCGAGGTAGACGTGCGAGTCGTTGCCGCTACGAACCGCGATCTTGCAGCTGCCGTCGAAGAGGGTCGCTTTCGTCAGGATCTCTACTACCGGCTCAGCGTCTTCCCGCTATCCCTGCCACCTTTGAGGGATCGGCTCGAGGATGTTCCGCTCTTGGCGCAGCTCTTCTTGGACGATGCTGCGAGCCGAATCGGACGCAACGCACGCCGGCTGTCCTCCGCGGCCTTGGACCTCATGGGACGATACCACTGGCCCGGGAACGTGCGCGAACTCGCGAACGTGATCGAGCGGGCGCTGATCATGACACCCGCATCCGCGGTAGAGCTGCAGGCAGAGGCGCTACGCGTGGCGTTGCCCCAGGCCGTCCTGGCTCCGGTCGTGCGGCCACGTCAGGAAGTCGCGCTTCATGGGCGGGGCGACCTGACCGCGGGATCCAGCGCCTTGCCCGCGGGAGAGCCCTCCTCGACGGAGGCACAGAGCCGGAGCGCACAGGAGTTCGATCTGCCTCCCCTGGATCGAATCCAGCGAGCGCACATCGAGCAGGCCCTCGCCGCGGCGCAGGGCAGGATCGAAGGTCCGCTCGGTGCTGCCACCGCCCTCGGACTGTCGCCGAGTACGCTGCGCAGCCGCATGAAGCGCTTGCGCGTACAGCGTCCGCCGCGAGCGGGCGCCTAGCCGCCGCCCCCTCGGCGGCGATGTCGCGGGCTGGAACGGATCTGGCCACGCACCGTCGTGGGCTCGCGTGCTGGAGCCACGATAGGTCGTGGGCTAGCCGCGGTTCCGCGTAGCCCGTCTCGGCCCTTGCTCGTTCCCTGAGCGTTTGGGCCCTGAGAGGCATCGGCACAGCCATTGCTCTTCCTGCGCTCATGAACCGCGATTCACAGGATCCGAAGTGCGCGCGATGTCTCGCCGTCCGACCGGATCCCGCTGCGCCGCGAGGGGCGCAGCCCTACGCGCGAGCTGCCTTGCAGCCTGGAGGACCCGCTATGACCGATTCCGCTATGACCGATTCGCAAGACCTGCCGTTCGAGGAAGCGACCCTGGTAGAACGACTTCGATCTGGAGACGCTGCGGCCTATACGCAGTGGGTTTCTGACGAATCTCCGCGAGCAATGGCGACCGCGCGGCGCATTCTCCGAGACGAGGCCGCAGCGGAAGACGCCGTGCAAGACGCATTTCTGTGTGCGTTTCGCTCTCTGTCCAAGTTCGAAGGCGGCGCCCGACTCTCGACATGGTTCCACCGGATCGTCGTCAACTGCGCGCTGCTTGGTCTTCGCCGACGGCGACGTCGCAGTCTCGAGTCGCTCGACGCGGACGCTGGAGAAGAGTCCGGGTCTCCAGGCGAGCTCTCACGAGGATCCGGCTCGTCGAATGAATTCACGGATGCAGCCGAGCACAATGAACTCTGTCGGGTGATCGAGGACTCGTATCGGCGACTGCCGGAATCGTATCGCACGGTAATCCGCCTACGCGACCTCGAGGGGCTGGACACTTCGAGTACCGCGCGGGCGCTCGGAATTGGAAGCGATGCAGTCAAGATGCGAATCCACCGAGCGCGCCACGCGCTACGCGCATCGATCGATGCCTACATGCTCCACGGAGAGCCCAGCCTGGTGCCGAGTGTAGCCGGATGACGCTCCGCGAAGCGCGCCGCTCTCCACCGGAAAAATTCTTCGAGAGCTGCGTTGCCTTCGGCGATCTCGAGCATCTCAACGATCGAAAGACGGTCGGCCTCGCCTCGAGCGAGTCGAGTCGCAGACCGTAGTAGATAAACAGGAGAAAATGACATGCTGCGACGTCTCTGGATGGGTGTGGTGCTGAGCATCGTGGGACATGTGGGTGTGGGACATGCGGAGGCAGGATCTGTCTATGCGATGACCAACTCACTCGAAAAGAATGAGATCGCGGTCTACGATCGAGCAGGCGATGGCCGACTCGAGCTGCGCGAGTATGTCGCCACGGGCGGGCACGGCGTCGGGAATACTACGGAACCGATCGACGCACTGGGATCTCAAGGTCCCCTCGTCATGTCTCCGGATCATCGCTGGCTGTTCGCGGTGAACGCCGGCAGCGATGAGATTTCGGTGTTCCGCGTGCGAGCGGGCTCATTGACCCTCGTCGACAAGGTAAGGTCGGGCGGTCAGTTTCCCGCGAGCATCGCCGTGCATCGACAGCTCGTGTATGTCCTCAATGCGGGCGGCGAAGGAAACATCACCGGATTCACACGCGACCACGACGGACGGCTGCACGCGCTCGCCGGCTCTACCCGAGCACTCGATGTGGGCGGCACGAACCCTCCGTTCTTCTTGGTCTCTCCTGCTCAGGTCGGCTTCAATCCGAGTGGAGACCTCTTGGCAGTCACGATCAAGGGCTCCAATGAGCTGCGGCTCTTCTCGATCGGTCCAGATGGACAGCCGAGTGCGAGTCCGGTGACGACGATGTCGCATGGGAGCACCCCGTTCGGGTTTGCCTTCGATCAACGAGGTCGCCTCCTCGTGGCAGAGCCATTCGGAAACGCGAGCGTCGGCACGCCCGGTGCGAGTGCGGTCTCGTCCTACCGGGTCCGTCCCGATGGCTCGCTCCAGCTGATCAGCGCGTCGATCGAGAACGGACAGTCCGCTACGTGTTGGGTGGGCATCGACAGGTCGCAGCGATTCGCCTTCACCACCAACAATGGCTCGGATACGGTATCTGTGTTCGCGATCGATGCCGCCGGGAATCTGAACTTGCTCGATGCCGCGGCAGCGCGTACGGGGACGGCTCCCGTGGATCTGGCGCTGACCCCAGAGGGAAACTTCCTCTACAACGTCAATGCGGGTTCGGGAACGATCTCCGGCTACCGCATCGAGGCGGATGGCGAACTCACTCCGCTCGGTGAGGTTCATGGTCTGCCCGAGGATTCGGGGGCGGTCGGAATCGTCGCCTGGTGAGCCGTTCATCGCTGCCTGGATAGCAAGTACCACGACCCCGGCGGAGTGCGTCCTGTGACGCGCTCCGCCGCTGGTTTGTGAACCACGGTCGATCCCGTCACGATCCCCGCGGTCAGGTCGCTGACCCGCCTTCGCTATCTCGCGGCGGTCCCGCCACAACGGATGCGCCGGGCGCCTACTCGACCGGGCGCGCGCGCGTGGTCGCGAAGTCATGGTGGGTGGCGCAGAAGCCGCGACCTGCTACGGTGAACGAGATCTGTGCCCTGGGAGCGACTGCGATGCAGACCTCTAGCCTCGCCCCATTGGATCCTCCTGGACCATGCTCGCTGCCTCCGGGTCCCCGAGGTCCCGGATGGCTTCACAGTTTCCGCTATATGCGCGATCCGTTCGTGTACTACGAGCAGATGCGCGCCAGCTATGGGGATCTGTTCACGCTTCCGTCGGTCAATGGCAGGCTCGTGCTCGCATGTGATCCCGAACATGCGCGTCAGATTCTGGCGGGGCGCGAGGAGGACTTCGAGGCGGGCTTCGGCCAGGCCGCCCTCGCGCCGATCATCGGTGAAGACTCGCTCCTGTTGATTTCGGGCGATGCCCACCGGCGTGAACGCAGGTGGATGTCCCCGGCATTTCATGGCGCCCGCATGCGTGCCTACGGTCCGGTGGCCAAGTTGGCGACGACGTCCGCCGCAGCGGAGTGGCGGCCGGGTGTCTCGCTCACGACCCGGCTGCTCATGCAGCAGATCACGATCGAGGTGATCCTGCGTGCGGTCTTCGGGCTTCGAGAGCCTGCTGCGATCGCGCATTTCACCGACGTGCTGCGCAGGGCCGTGACTGAGGTGAGTCCCGCGTTCTTGTTCTTTCCGATTTTGCAGCGCCTGTCCTTCGGGCGCGGCGGCTGGGGGCGCTTCCTGCGAGCACGCGACGAGCTGCATCGGATGATCCAGGCTCAGATCGACGCGGCACGCGAGCGCGGCAAGCCGTCGGACGATTTGCTGTCTCGGCTCGTGTTTGCGCAGGTGGCGGATGCCCCGGCCGATGCTCGCGATGATCGGGGCCAGGCCGCAGCCGCGCTCGGCGATCGGGCGCTCCGCTCGCAGCTCTTGACGCTTGTCTTGGCTGGGCATGAGACCACTGCCACGGCATTGGCTTGGGCGGTGTACGAGCTGTGTCGCAATCCCTCTTACGCGGATCAGCTGCGCGCGCGTATCGGAGAACTCGGCCCCGACCCCGAGGCCGATGCCTTGGCCGCGTTGCCCGAGCTCGAAGCCTTTTGCTGCGAAACGCTGCGGGTACACCCGATCGTCGCGGAGTTCATCCGCACGGTGAAGCACAGCTTTCGAATCGGAGACTACACGATCCCAGCGGGAATCCATCTCGCAGGGGCGATCATCGAGCTACACCGTAATCCCCAGCTGTATCCCGAGCCTGAAGTCTTCCGCCCGGAACGGTTTCTGGAGCGGCGCTTCGCTCCGCACGAGTTCGCCGTCTTCGGCGGTGGACATCGCCACTGCCTCGGTGCGGCCTTCGCCATGAACGAGATGAAGGTGGTCCTTGGCACCTTGCTCTCGCGCGTGCAGTTTCGGCTGGAATCGCCGCGTCCCCTGCGCACCGTGCGTCGTGGGCTCACCCTAGCGCCCGAAGCCGGGGTTCCGATCGTCATCGAGTCCCTCTGACCCGTGTACCTCGCGCGAGGTCGCCCAGCGCTCAGTCGTCCATGCCGAGCATTGCGGTCAAGGTGACGCAATAGCGGGCGGGGTTCTTGACGCCCTGCGCGCTGAGTGCGGCGTCGACCTCGCGTACGAGTGCGGCGCCCTCATCGCCACCGATCAGCATGCCGCGCCGGCGGCGGAGCGGCGCGCGGTAGCCTTCGACGTTCGGGGTCACGAGCGCTTCCGCGCGCAGCAGCATCTGCAGGTAGGCATCGCTGTCACCGCTTAGCCGGGCCATGAGCGCGTCGTACATTGCGGTGGGTAAGGGCGAAGAGTCTTGCGGCCACCAGGACTCGGCGCGCAGCTCGCGTGCCGATGCAAGCGCGCTGCGGTCCCCGGCCAGCGCGGCTGCGCCCAGCGCGCCCGCGGGGACCAAACAGACCCACCAAGAGATCAGCGGTACGAGTCGAGGCGCCGAGCTCCCGAAGCGCTGCAGGAAAGCGTCTGTGAAACGTTTGGCCTCGGCGGTCGCGCCGGCATACAGCAGCGCCAATGCCCGTGCCGCGGCGACCGTGACATGCACCGTGCTGAAGCGCGAGCCTAGGAGGCGATCGGCGTCGAGGTCGCTCGCCGCGAGCGCGGCCTGGTGCCGATCCCGAATCATCTCTAGATGTACCTCGGTGCCCGATAGCAGCGCGCGCAGGAACGGGTTGCGCGCGTCGCGGGCGGCTCGGATCATGCTTGGGCCCTCTTGCTGCAGCCGTACGAGCTGCCCGCTGGCCCAGAGCGATTCTACTGCGACCCCGCGAGGGAAGTGCCGCTCCCAGAAGCTACCTAGATCTTCGGTCGCCATGAACCGCTCGAGCTCATCGGCGAACTCCAAGGTTTCGTGAAAGCGCAGGCACCAATTTCGATCCGCCACTGCCTGGACTCGAAAGGCCAGCGACGCCGCCTGCTGAGCCCGTGGGGATGCGATCCGCGGAAGCAGCGCCTCGGTCTCCCACCAAAGACGCGTGATGTGCTCAAAGGCATCGTCGGCAGCTAGCAGCGCATGGATGTGCGCTCGGCCTAGGAGTGCAAAAAACACCCGAGCCGCATGGCCACTGCCGAGCGCGTCCGGGATGGACTTCGCCACGAGGTAGCCTCCCATCGCGGGATAGGTTCCGGACAAGATGCTCCCTACCAAGCGCAGCGTGTTGAGACGATCGCGAATCTGGGGAGAGAGAGGGCGGCTCTCGTCGAGGTCGTAGCGGAGGCCGCGAGATTCCAGCTCGGCTAGCGCTTCGCGAATCGCTCGCACCGACTCCGGGCCTTCCTCGGGCAGCGGAATCCCCACCGCGGCGAGCAGTCGCTCGGCGATCGGCCACCATTCCTCGACGCGGCCTGCTCGAGCGAGATGGTTGGCCACACGCAGTTCGAAGGCGCGAGCGGCTTCGGGCTCCGCCTCTGTGGCCGCCTGCATGCAGACATCCGCGGCGTCGGAGTCGCGACCCCGCCTGCACCTTCGAGGTGGCGCATCAACTGATCCGGGGGAGCGCGGTCTGCCAGGGCCTGCGCCAATCCCGCATGGCAGTCGCGTAGGGATTCTGCGTCGAGTGCGGCGGTGACGCCCTCGCGCACGCGGTCGTGGGAGCTCATGAAGCTCGGTTCGTTGCCCGCGCCGCGGATCTCGCGGAGCAGCTGGGCGGCGAGCAGCTTGCGGGCGTCGCCGAGGCTACTCTGAGCCGCTGCGAGCGCGCACGAGCGCGGGATGGGTCGCCCTGCGACCGCGACCGTCCGGAGCAAGCGTTTCGCCGGCTCCGGCAGCGCGGCCATCTGCACTGAGAGCAGGTTCACGACCGACACGGCCTGCGTCCCATCGCGGTCGAGCTGCGCGAGCTGCTGCACGAAGAAAGGCGCGCCCGCTGATTCTGTGGCCACCGCCTCGGCCCTCGCGTCGTCGCCGAGCAGCTCGAGCGCCAAGGCACGGGCGTCGCTCTCGGCGAGCGGCTCGAGCTCGAGGTCGCAGCGATGATCCACCGTCTCAGCGGGCCCGCCGGCGCTGAGGAGCTCGCGCACGAAGGGGCTCTGGTTTCGTTCCTCGGATCGATAGGTGCCGACGAGCAAGAGGGCCGGGGGGTCGGGCGGGCCGACCAGCTCGGCGAGCAGGTGCAGGCTGTCGTCGTCGCCCCACTGCAGATCATCGAGGAACACGATCAGCGGCTGCTCGTCGCCGATGCGTGCGAGCAGCTCCTTGAGCGCGGAGAAGGCGCGCCGGCGCACGGTGAGCGGGTCGTTACCGGGGACCGGCCGCCCCTTGGCGCTGGCGACGGCGTCCACCCGCGAGAGCACGGGAAACAGTTTGCACAATGCGGGGATATCGCGCGGCAGGAGCACTCCCACCTCGTGCGCCGGCAGCGCCTTGAGATGGCGGCTGAGCTCGTCTACCACGCCGTCGAAGGCCTTGAAGGGCACGGCCTCGCGCTCGTAGCAGCGTCCCGCGAGCACGAGGGCCTGCGGCGCGCTCTCGATGAAGTGTTCGACGAGCGCGGTCTTGCCCATGCCCGATTCGCCGCAGACCAGCGCGAGCGAGATCTCGCCGGCGCGGGCGCACTCGAATGCACGCTCCAGTTGCGAGAGTTCGGTGACGCGACCGACGAAGGGCGCGCGGTCCGGTTCAGAGTGAGGGGTGGGGTGAGTGAGTGTCAGGCCGCCTTGGGTCCTGGGCTCTCCGACGACGACGCGTACCGCGTTTGTGTCCGGACGTTTGGCGGTGTCGCGCAGGAGCAGCCGGTCGCAGAGCTCGGCCAGGTCTTCGGGAGCGTCGGCGTCGAGCTCGCGCACGCGGGGCGGCGCGCCTGCCTGTTTGGCGACGAGGACTTCGTGGGAGCTTCCTTCGAAGGGCAGCCTTCCGGTCAGCGCCTCGAACAGCATGGCCCCGAGCGAGTAGAGATCGCTGGCCTCGGTGGCGCCGTATCCGGCGGCCTGTTCCGGCGACATGTAGCCGGGCGTGCCACTGCGGGAGTCGTCGACGATGGTCTGGCCGACGCCGCCGAGCTTGCGGTCGCTGGCCAGGCCGAAGTCGAGGACGACGACGCGTCCCTGTGGGGTGACGAGGACGTTGCTGGGCTTGAGGTCGCGGTGGAGCTTGCCGGCGGCGTGGATCGCGTCGATGCCGGCCAGCAGCTGGGGCAGCGCCGCGCGCAATCGGGGCAGATCGAGCGCGCCCTCGGGGCGGACCCAATCGCCGAAGCGCGCACCATCGACGCGCTCCATGGTGAAGCACCAGAGCTCGTGGTCGTTGAAGAGCTCGTAGAGCGCGACGAGGTTTTCGTGCTGCACGTCGGCGAGCTGACGGAACTCGTTCTTGAGGCGGTAGATGGCGGCGGGCTCGATGCGGGTCAGGGTCTTGAGGGCCACGTCCTCTGCGCGCTGCTGGTCTCGCGCTTGGTAGACGACGCCCATGCCTCCCTCGCCGAGCCTGCGGGTGATCGACAGGCGTCCGTCGAGAAGCTCGCGCCCGAGCATGACCGGCGCGCTGGGGGCTCGGGCGACTTCGCGCAAGAAGGCCTCGAATCCTTCGTCGTCGGGGGTCAGCTCGTCACTCGCCATCTGCGGCTCCGCAGGATACTGCGCGTGTAGCCGCGCGGTGTGAGGAAAGTCACTTCGGGTGCTCGACGGAGAAGGCCTTCGGCATGTAGCTCCATTCACTCCGGTGGCCTGGTGGCAAATGGAGGCCGCCCGGTCACAACCGCCCGCGGATGGCCCCTATCCATCAGAAGGGGGCAGAGGGATGAGATGAAACGTCCGAGCACGACGATCGGGCGCATCCCGGAAAACCCTTCGTCGGATTGGAGCCTTGCAACCCGCCTGGTGGTTACGCATCCGGGCGCGACTGGAGGAAGATCGATGTATCACACGAAGCCATCCCTGGAAGTGAAGTCCCCATTCTCGCCTTGGGATCTGACGCTCGATGAAGAGGAGCTCGTCGATGTCTCTGGCTGGGCTCGAGAGGTCCGCACGTGCGGGGTCGAGCTCTCCGTGGCCATCACGGCCGAGCTCTGGGATCGCGCGGACACCCTGCCGTTCGCGTGCGTTGGACGCATCACCACCGAGCAGCGAATCCGTGACATGGTGGGCAAGTCGCTTCGGGCGCTCGAGCGGGCCCGCGCGTACTTCGGCACCGCCTTCGATGAGGCGCTGGGTCTGGGGTTCGGAATGGACTTCGCCGTGAGCCTTCCCGGGCGGGCGGGCGACCGTCGGTTCGAGTTTGCCCGATATCACTGTCAGCGCGGAGAGGACGGTCGCTGCTGGATGACGATCGGCGCACCGAGTGAGTTCTCGCAGCCTGCCTAGGTCTCTCGGTGCCGCGACCCTTTGAACGAACCTACGGTCAGGAAATCCGCGAGCCGTGGGTGTGGTATACGAGACCACGATGACGTCGAAGCATCCGAGCCACCCATCCAACGAGGAAAGCCGACCCGAGGAGGAATCCCGAAGGTCCGAGACCTTGGGGCGGGATGCCTCCGTCGATTCGACCCAGGACAGTGCGTTCGATCGGCTGTTGCACGCCGCGGCAAAGGTGACGTCGCCCGGACGCATGCTGGCGCCGGGCTCCAAGCTCTGCGATGGGCGCTTCGCGATCCTGCGGCGCCTGGGCGAAGGTGGAATGGGGGTCGTATTCGAGGCGCGCGACCTGCGCCAGGACCGGATCGTCGCGATCAAGACACTCTCGCGAGTAGACGCTGCGGGCATCTACCGCATGAAGCGCGAGTTCCGATCGATCGCGGATGTGGTGCACCCCTACCTCGTGCCGCTCCACGAGTTGTTCGCCGATGGCGAGCTTTGGTTCTTCAGCATGGAGCTGGTCGCGGGCGAGCGTTTCGATCGCTATCTGCGGGCCAGCGACGATCTGCGGTCCATCGAGGGCGATCCGCGGACCACCTTAGGCGGTAAGGCGCCCGTCGACCAAGCTCGACTGCGCACGGTGCTCGCTCAGCTCGCGGCCGGTGTGCAGGCGATCCACGATGCGGGCAAGCTGCATCGCGATCTGAAGCCCAGCAACGTGCTGGTGGCCGAGAGTGCGGACGGGCCAAGGGTTGCGATCTTGGACTTCGGGCTGGCGAGCGATGTCTTGAGCGCAGGTGTGACGCAGACGATCGAGCGCGGGGTAGCCGGCACGCCCGCCTACATGGCGCCCGAGCAGGCGCGCGCGGAGTGGGCGACACCGGCGAGTGACTGGTACGCGGTCGGAGTGATGTTGTTCGAGGCGCTCACGCGGCGGCTGCCGTTCGAAGGCGAGTCGCTGCGGATGCTGATGGCCAAGCAGACGGGCGCGGCGCCCGCCGTGCGCTCGCTCAATCCTTCGGCGCCGGCGGACCTGGCTGAGCTGTGCGATCGGCTGCTCGCTCGGAATCCTTCGGAGCGTCCGACTCACGCCGACATCCATGCCATGCTCGGCAGCGCGGTGTCGCATGCGTCGCCCGGTGCAGCCCGCGTCCCTGGTTCCACGCGTGCATCCAAGTCCGGACCGTCGGGCGACGACGCGGAGCTGGCGGACTCGTTTCCCAAAGGGACGTTCGTAGGCCGTGGTCGCGAACTGGCGGCGCTGGAGCTGGCGCTGGCCGACACCAATGCGGGTAAGCCCGTGCTCTGCTTGGCCGGCGGGCCGTCGGGGATCGGCAAGACCACGTTCGTCGAGCACTTCCTGGCCTCTGTGAAGCAACGCGGGGATGCGGTCGTGCTCGGCTGCCGTTGCTATGAGCGCGAGTCGGTGCCGTTCAAGGGCTTCGATGGCATCGTAGACGCGCTCACCCGCTATCTCGCGCGCTTGCCCGAGGTGGTGGCGGCACGTCTGGTGCCCCGGCACGTCAACGCGCTGGTGCGAGTCTTCCCGGTGCTCGGTCGGGTCGAGGCCATCAGTCATGCGCCGCAGCGCCGGGGCCTGCCGAACAACGACGCCGAGCTGCGGCTGCGCGCGTTCGACGCGCTCAAGGAATTGCTCGCCAAGCTCGCCGAGGAGCGACCGCTCATCCTGTACATCGACGATCTGCAGTGGAGCGACCGCGACAGCGCACGGCTGCTCAAACATCTGCTGCTGCCGCCGGATCCGCCGCTGCTCTTGCTCGTCGCCACGTACCGCGACGACGAGCCCGACGCCGAGGGGCTTTCGTCGCTCCGGCAGATGCTGGCGGAGGACGAAGTGAAGCGCGAGCTGGACGTGCGCACGATCGAGCTCAGTGCGCTCACCCCCGCCGAGTCGCGTCGGCTGGCGCAGCAGCTTCTCCCCCCCGACGAGGTGGAGCGGGTCGAGCAGATCGCGCGCGAAGCTGGCGGCAGCCCGTTTCTGCTCGGCGAGCTCAGCCGCGCCGTGCACTCGGGGCAAGCCCCGGGCGACCTGCGGAGTGCAATCCTGTCACGGCTCGCAAAGCTATCGGAAGGCGCTCGCGCCATGGTGCAGGCGCTCTGCATTGCGCCGCGACCGGTGACGCCGGAGCTGCTCGCGCGCGTTGCGCAGCAGGCCGACGTGTCTGCGGAGCTGCGTTCGCTGCTTGCCGAACGCCTCGTGCGCGAAGTGGCGGGCAAGCGGGACGGCGCGTTTCAAGAACGTCGGCTCGGGCCCTACCACGATCGCATCCGCGAGACCGTGCGCGATGCGATGCCTTTGCCGGAGCGCGCGAGCTGGCATCGCCGCTACGCCGTCGCGCTCGAATCCATGGAGCCCCTCGATCTGGATGCGCTCGCCGAGCACAGCCTCGGTGCGGGCGAGCGCGAACGCGGTGCCGAGTACGCCCGCCGAGCGGCGAGAGCGGCGGTGCAAGCGTTCGCCTTCGATCGCGCGGTGAGCCTGTTCGAGACCGCGTGTACGCATCCGGGGCTCTCGGACGTCGAGCGCGCGGAGCTTCTGGTCGAGCTCGCCGAGGCACGCGTTGGGAGCGGGCGCCGCGGCGATGCGGCGCGCACGTTGCTGCAGGCGTCCGAGCTCGATCCCACGCGGCTGCAGGAGTTGCAGCGGCGCGCCGGAGAGCAGTTCTTCATCAACGGCGACCTCGCGGCGGGCACCGACGCCATGCGCCGTGCGCTCGCGAATGCCGGAGTCGACTACGACGCCCTGACCGACCCGAAGGCCCGATTTCCCGCGCGGACTGCCTTGCTCGAGCGCGGCTTCCGGTTCGAACCCACGAACGCGAACGCCATCGACCCGGCCCGACTCGCGCGGCTCGAGACGCTCTGGGCCGCGGCGCTGGGCACCACGTGGGTGCACGATGGCTACGCGGGCCTGGTGATCGCCTACGTGCGCGAAGCGCTCGAAGCAGGGGAGCCAGGGCACGTCGCCCGAGGCCGCGCGCTTCTGCTGGCCTGCTTCGAGGCGAGCTTCGACCCGGTCGGCGCGGGCGGTCAGCTTGCAGACGTGGTCGCTTTGCTCGAGCGGCAGGATACCCCGATGATGCGCGCCTGGATCGCCTTTTGTCGCGGTCACGTCGCATTCTTTTCCGGCAGCGGCGACCTCGGGCTCGCGGACTTGCAACGCGCCGAGGAGCTTTTGAGCCTGCCCGAGAACCGCGGCATGCAGAGAGAGCTCAGCATGTGTCGAACCCACGTCATCCTCGCGCACAATCATCATGTCGGAATGGGGGCGGGAGGTGAGCACTGTCTACGCGGCATTCGCCTCGCAGATGCGGCGGGTGACTTCTTCGGGAGCGTGACGTTGCGCTGTCTAGGGGGATATCTTCTCAATGGCCCGCTCGACGCCAATCGCGCACGAGCCGAGATTCGCCGTGGGCTCGAGCTCGCGGACGCGATCGGCGTCTCTGCGCACTCGAACAACAACCGGTGGTTCGGGCTGCTCAGTCTCGCGTTGCTCGAGATGGCCGAAGGCAACCTGGAAGAGGCTCTGCGTCTGGTGGACGAGGTCGGAGGCCGCTTCGATCGTGGAAAGTCGACAAGCAATCTACTCGTCGTCTCCGGTCTGGCCGCGCTCCTGCTCTGCGCGGTGTCGCGAGGCGTCGGCGATCGGGCCAGCTTGCTCGCCAAGGTCGAGCAGTATGCAGCCCTGCTCGCCCGACCGACGACGTGGCTCGGCGAGCCCCTCGCACCCCCAGTGCTCGCTGGCTGCTCGGAATTCCTCTACGGACAGCTCCGCGCAGCTGCTGGACAGCTCGACCCAGCCCGCACCCTGTTCGAGTCCGCGGCCGCGGCCGCCCGCGAGAGTCCCTCCGCCCAGCAACGCCACTACTGCAATGCGCGCTTGGGGGATCTGATCGGCGGCGAGCGCGGCGCGGCCCTGCGGGCCGAAGCGGAGGCCGCGTTGGCTGACCAAGGCTGCCCACCAGGCTGGATCGCGGCCTGGACGGTGCGCTTCGAGGCTTGAGCCCATCTCCCGAGCCCACTCTGGTGGGGCCCGGGTCACAATCGCATCGATCCGGCCTCTACCTCCCGAGCCCAGACCCGGGCCGAGGAGGATGCGATGTCGAACGAGAGCCCGATGCGGTTTCACGCAATGGACAGTCTGCGCGGCTGGATGATGCTGCTGGGAGTGGTTCTCCACGCGGCCTGCGCCTACGGCGCGCTCCCCATGGGGGAGGCGTGGCCGTTCAAGGATGAGCATCAGAGCGGGCTGATGGACGTGATCCTGGTCGCGATCCACGCCTTCCGAATGCCGGCGTTCTTTCTGGTTGCGGGCTTCTTCACCTGCCTGCTCGTCGCGCGCCGTGGGCTCGGTGGCATGCTCGACAACCGGGCCCGGCGCGTGGGACTGCCGCTCGTAGCGGGGTGGGTCGCGTTTGTGCCGCTGACGTTCGCGGGCTTCCTCGAGGCAGCGCCAAGCTCGGTGAGCCCGCTGTCTGCGGAGCTCGGCTGGGACGCGCTGCTTTCCCCGGTGAACCTCGGGCACCTGTGGTTCCTGTACTACTTGCTGATGTTCTACGTCGCCACCGAGCTGGTCGCGTTCGGGGCGAGGCGGCTCCCGGTTCGCTGGGTGGAACGCTTGGACCTTCGGCTGCGAGCGCTGATTGCCTCGCCCTGGCGCGCCCTGCCGCTCTCGGGGCTGACCTTCACTGCCCTGGTGTTCATGCGTACCGGGGGGCTCGATACCTCCACCAGCATCGTTCCCGATGCGGCCGTGTTCTGGGCCTACGGGGGCTTCTTCGCCTTTGGCTGGGCGCTCCACCGACACCGCGATCTGCTGTCCATGCTCGAGCGTCGTTGCGTCGAGCAGCTGATCCTGGGCATCTTGCTGCTGCCGATCGCGTTCGTGCTGATCGGTGAGAACCTAGAGACCCTCTCCGCCACCGGCGAGCCGCATGAGGCCGCGCGCATCGCGGCGGCCGCCGTCAGCGCACTGAACACGTGGCTCCTGACGTTCGGTGTCGTCGGTCTCTTCCTGCGCCACCAGAACCAGTTCAGCGTGGGTGCTCGCTACCTTTCCGACGCCAGCTACTGGGTCTATCTCGCCCACCTCCCGGTGGTCGTCTGGTGCCAGACCGCACTGGCGCCGCTCGCGATGCCAGCGCTGGCCAAGTTCGGACTGACCTTGGCGGTCGCAACCGTCGCCACCTTGGCTAGCTACCAGCTCTGGGTGCGGGCGACCGTCGTCGGCCAGTTCCTGAACGGCCGCCGCTATCCGCGGACCTTGTCCGCCGACGCGCCGACCTCCGTCGCTGCCGAGGCGTAGGCGCGGCCCGGATCGCTGCCGTTCCTGTGGCTTGGTTCCATCGGCTCCGTCACATCGTCGCTCTCGTCACATCGTGAGGAAGGGTGCCTCTACCGAGTATCACCCCTTGGAGGCCAGCATGAACAAGTTTGAATTCCCTATCCGACCGGATCAGATCACCGCCCCGTGGCTCACGACGGTCTTGCGCGAGCACGGACTCTTGGGGCGCGGACGGGTTGCGGACGTGCGCGTCGAGATGCTGACCGACCCCGGACAGACCGCGGAGATCTACCGCCTGTTTCTCGACTATGCGGGGGATGCCGGCGACGCCCCTCGCTCACTGGTGGCCAAGCTGCCGGCGAGCTTCGCAGACGCGCGCGCGGTGGCGCATGAGTACGATCTCTACCAGAGAGAGGTGCGCTTCTATCTCGAGCTCGCGGCGGGACGCGATCTGCCGGTGCCTCGGGCGTACGCCGCCCATGCCGATCCAGCGAGCGGAGAGTTCATCCTGCTGCTCGAGGACCTTGGCGATGCGCGTCGTGGATCGCTCTTCCGAAGCCAGGTCGCAGACGTAAAGGCTGCGCTCGGCCAGCTCGCGCGCATCCACGCGGAGTTCTGGAACGATCCGGGACTAGCGGAGCTCGATTTCGTGCGCGACCTCCACGAGCCGGAGTGGAACGCGAAGCTCAAGGGCCTCGTAGAGGAGCTCGTGCCCGCCGCGCATGCGCTGTTCACCGATCAGTTCTCGCCGTCCGCGCTCAAAGCTTTGGACACTTGGCTCCGGCTCTGGGACGACCTGCTTGGTTATGCTCCGGACGCGGACACCTTGGTGCACGGCGACGCTCACCCGCAGCAGATGTTCTTCGCCACCGAGCAGGCGCCGCGCTTCGCGCTGTTCGACTGGCAGTCAGCGACCTTGTCTTGGGGCGCGAACGACGTTGCGCGTCTGCTGGTCACGGGCCTCTCGGTGGACGATCGCCGTTTGCACGAGCGTGCGCTCGTGGATCATTATCACGCCGAACTGTGTAAGCGCGGGGTCGCCGACCTCGACAAGTCGCGCTTGTGGCTGCAGATCGCGGTCGGTCACGTCTGGAATTTCTGCAACAACGCCGTCGGCGCGCTGCAGACCGATACCGCCAACCTCGCCGCGATCGCGCAGGCGGAGGGCGCGGATTGGCGCGAGTGTATTCTCGGCCGCGTTGGTGCAGCATTCGACGACTGGCGCGTGGGCGAAGCGCTCGAAGTGTTCGCGGCCGAAGCCCGAGGGGCCCGCACCGCTCACGAGCACGCAGCGTAGGGGACCTGATTGCCGAAGCCGCGCGGGGACGGGCGGTAGCCTTCGTAGTTCGGGGTCACGAGCGCTTCCGCGCGCAGCAGTGCGTGCAGGTAACCATCCGGGTCGCCTTCGACCCGGGCCACGAGCGCTTCGTGTTTCGCAGTGAGAAGTGCGCCTTGCCACCACCAGGGCTGGGCGCGCAGCGCTCGCGCCTGTGCCATCGCGTCGCGGTCCCCTGCCATCGCGGCGGCGCCGAGCGCGCCTTCTCGGAGCGGATCCTTCATCCGATCCCGATCAGCCCAGAGGAGCTGGCCAACGAGAACGCCCGCTTCTGCGAGATGCGCGACTACTCCGACGACCTGTCGAGCCCATCCCGCCCGGCTCGTCACCTCGCACTGGGCGCGCCCGCCCGGTGCGCGCTGCCCCATTCACTGAAGCGGACCTGTCACAACCGCCTGCAAGGTGGGAGGCCACCTGCGGAGCGCAGGACCGGATCGGCCCGCTCGGCTCGGGTGGGAGAAGTAGAAAAAAGTAAGACCGCCGTCGGTTTTTCTGTCACAACGAAGCCGGAGGTCGCTCTACCGCTCGACCAGCCGCGCGCGAGCGCAGCTGCTGGCGCGAGACCCGATACACTTTGCCGAGGAGAAGTTGGACAATGGTTGCACCCAAGGAGCCCGCGCGCGGGAACGGAGAGACGATGCAGGAAACGCCCGAAGCGCCGAGCGAGCGGGCGGCGCTCGAAGCGGGCATCCGAGCGGCCTGTGAAGCCGGCAACCCCGAGACCGGGGTTACCTTGCTGCTACAGCTCTACGGGGATGAGTTGCTCTCGTTCCTGGTTGCGCGGCTCGGCGACCGCAGCCATGCCGACGAGGCCTTTTCGATGCTGGCCGAGGATCTTTGGCTGGGTCTTCCCAAGTTCGAGTTTCGTAGTAGCGTCCGGACATGGGCCTACACCGTCACCCGGCACGCGGCCGCGCGCTACGTCCGTACTCCTGCGCGTAGGAAGGACCGTAATCTCACGCTCAGCAACAACGTGCGGCTCTCTCAGCTTGTAGATCAGGTGCGCTCGCGCACCGAAGTCTATCGCCGGTCCGAGGTCAAGGATCGGGTGCGCGCGCTGCGAGAGAGACTCGAGCCCGACGATCAGATGTTGTTGATCCTGCGTGTGGATCGCCAGATGCCCTGGCGCGATCTGGCTCTCGTGATGTGCGGTGGAGACGACCCCTCGCAGCCGGCCCTCGACGACGCGGCTGTAGATCGCGAGTCTGCACGACTGCGCAAGCGCTTCGAACGCGTGAAGACCGAGCTCAAGCGCCTCGCGCAGGAAGCGGGGCTGCTGCCGTAGTTTCCTTATGACGGTTCTCTCGAAGTGAGCGGCCCCATAGGTACTCGCTATGGGGCCGCTCTGCTCTGGTGTTCCCAGGTGATTCCTTCCGTTCGAACGTCTCGGGCTGTCTCAGAGGAATCCCCCGGTGGGTCTTCGGGGTTACTTTCGCGCTGTCGGATTGCTCCACCCGCTCTTCGGTGCACGGGATCGGCCGTCGCCTCGACCGGGATTGGTGCCATCCGCAAGTCCTGAACGAGACCGAGACGTATTCGGCACATCGCTGGTCTGAGTCTCGGATGGAGGCTCACAGACATTCACGATTCGCTCCACCTCGACGACCTTGATGACCTCGACCGGGACCTCTACGTACTCGATCCGCGGACTTGCCAGTGCGGAAGCCAGGTCTTGCTCGCAGGTCTGCACCTTCGATTCGGTCGAGACCAGATCGGCCTCGCATGCGAGGAGCGCCGTCGCGACGGGATCGTTGTCGAAGCCTGCGAATGGATAGGAGTCGGGGTTGCACCCGTTGAATTCGCTGGGGGTATGGCCGACTGCGGAGGAATTCAGTACGACACCGGACATGACGTTGTCGAGGATCAGGAAGTCGTACGTGTAGAAGGTGACCGACTCCACGATATTGATGCGCACGTACTGAATCTCGGAGTCCGCGACGATGCCGAGGAATCCGTTTCCATCGGGGACGCTCCACGCGCCGGGCATCGCGCGAGAGCTGTGACTGAACTCGTGAACCTCGCCGTCGATGGTGGCGACCTCGATCCGCATGACATCGCATTCCTCGCCGACATAGAAGCCGGTCAGGTTCATCGCGATCGCAGTCGAGCCCGCTTCGGGTACGATCTTGAGGTAGGTCGTGGGATCGACGCCGAGGTCGAAGCGCGCTCCGTAGATGAACCCGGATCGAGCCTCGTCATAATCCCGCCAGATTCTGGGTCGTGCGCTTTGCGTCCCCAGATTCGCCTGGGTTTGCCTTTTCGTGGATTCGTCGCTCGGCCTCGAAGCGACAGGACCCTCTTCGGACGGAGTCGGATGGACATTGACGCTGGATCGAGGCAAGCGCTCCTTCAGAGGGTCACCAGAATCGCCGATGTGCAACACATGCACCGTGCGCGTATCACGCTCGCAGTCGTAGGTACTTGGCTCGGTTCGATCTCCGGCTGCATGGGGATCCCAGCGGCCCTGGATCTTCCTAGAAGCCGACCCGCCGCTCTGGTCGACGTGCGCTTGATCTCGGATCAGGAGGACCGGCTCGAGCTCGAATGGGCGGTGACGCGTGGATATGACTACGAGTCCTTGTCTTTGCGGCTCCTCGGACTTCGCGAGCTGCGGTTCGGGACCTCGAGTGATGGTGGACCCTTCTCGGTCGATACCGTCCCGCCTCAGCAGAGCTGCGCCCAGCATTTCGTGCTCGCCGCGGGCACAGTGCTGGTCCCAGGGGAGGGGCTCGGACGTTTCTCGTTGCGAGGCGGTTCGCCCAGCTATGCGGCGACCTACCTAGACAAGCGGGAGTTGTCCGAGAACCCAGAGTGCACGGTCGTGCTCCTGGCAGAGCTCAGAGACTCTCCGTCAGGCGGTGTCCAGTGCTTCATCGTCGCACTGTCGGACTCGGGGCAGGAGCTGGGCGCTTTCGAAGTTCCGGCGGAGCGGAGGCTGTTGGACGCGGAAAAGTTGCGAGATCTAGCGGTGTCGCCGCTGGTGTCGGTCCTCGCGGGGATCGACGTGGTTCTCTACACCGTAGCGCTCTCCTTGGCCGGCGGGATCCACTAGTGATGATGAGGGATCGTGATCGCTGCAGGTCTGGCTGGCGCCGAGCCCTGCTTGCATTGGCGCTCGCACCAGCGGCTGGCTGCATGAGTGTGCCCAGCCGCTATCAAACTCCACCGCGAGAATATCCAGCGAAGTTCCAGGCCGCATCCGTTCGGAGCGTTTCACGGCTCAAGGGGCCCGTTGCGACCGCGGAACGGGCGAACCTGATCGCAGCTCGAGTAGGCCTCGGCATCTTGGGCCAGAGTCTCGATGATCGCTTTTCGGATCTCTCCGAAGAGTTTCTCTTTGCGAAGCTCCTCGAGAGTACAAAGTGTGTTTCTCGCGTTGATGTGATCGACAGATCCGATGTCAGACCTCCTTCAGTCCTTCGAATCGAGCTGGAGTCCAGCTCGCGACCTGCGCCTGGGATACTGGATTGGGCCCTGCTGCTGACGGAGGCCATGACGCTCGTATATGTGATCGGAGCCCCGCTGTCAGTCCCGGTCGATGGGGTCGCCACGGTTCGTATCTTCGCGGACGCTGGCCCGCCGCAGGTGCTAGAGGTCACCAGTCGCCTCCGCTACGTCTCCAACTTCTACCGACCCGAGGATCGACCGATGGCGGCATCACTGTCTCGGGCGATGGCATTGCGAGACCTTGCCGATCAGGCCGCAGAGTTGCTCTGCGGGAAAGCGCGCTGACACTTCTCGGCGGCGAGACGGACCTGCGACCATAAAGACGTCGCGCGAGCTCTCTGGCAGTCAGTGCGGAGCCGACTCGAACGGCGCACAGCCCAACAGCGTTGCCAGCTCGTTCTGCAATCCGTTTTCCCCTCGCCGTTGGAAGACGAGTGCCACAACCGGAAGCGCAGAGAGAACGGCCTGGATCACACAGGTCCAAGCGAAGGACTCGAGCCTCGGAGCCGCAAAGACGAGCCACGCCGCAGCCAGCACCACCCCCGCCAGTGCGACGGCACGGGGAAACGGAGCCGGGAGTGAGCCCCACATGAGACGTAGGACGACCTTTGTGCCGCTACTGCTCGGGTGAAGGGCGACCTCCGCCGCCGCCGTCATGGGCTCGAACCGCTTCCAGATCTGGTCCGCAGAAAGCTCCGAATCGCTTTGTATGTGCATGGGGAACTCCGTGTTGTCTATCGACCTATTGCGCGACTCTCCCTGGAAGGGGATCCGCAATCACCGTACTGGTCGCGTACCTCCTTCATCAAGGTTCCTCCTCGCCGTGCCCAGAGTGCCCGGAGCATTTCGCACCAGCATGACGAGTCCAAGAAGGTTGTGTGTTCTGGGGGAGGTATAGAGGAGCTCGTACCCCACTCGGATCCGCATGTGGACCCTCGGTTCAGCGGTTCTCCATCTCTGCCAGGCGCTGCGTCAGGCGTCGGGCCAGGCTCGTGTCCCTTCGAGCTGGGTGAGCAAGAACGTGGTGCCGGGCGGGCACCGGTCAGGAAGCTGATTCATCGCTTTGCGTGCAGCCGCGCACCCATCCTGCGTGTCTGGGAAGAGCATGCCGAGCACGACCCCTGTGTGGGCGACCGCGACCCCGAGTGCGCCCAGGCTGACCGAGAGCCCTTGGAAGGTGTCGAAGAGCGGGTTCGCGACCCACTCCTGGTTGATCTCGGCGGAACGCGTGGCGCAGGCCGCAATGCTGTGCGCGTCGCGCTCTCCCTCCGCTCGACGGAGCGTAGCGAGTAGTGTGTCGAACTCAGCCGAGCGAGCTGACTTACCGGCAAAGGAGACCGTCGAGGTGTCGAGACGCGTGTGCGGGACGGCGATGACGACCCATAGCCGCGGCCACCAGCTGAAGGAGTGAATCAGGCGACCGGTTCGATGATTCACCGCGGCGACGCCCGGGTACATGACGCCGTCGGACGACTCGATGCCAGTGGCGATGCGCGCGAGGGTAGGGGGAGACAGGCGCTGTCCGACCGCGTCTGCAAGCGAGGCGGCGGCCGCCAGCACGTCGGCTGTGCTCGACGCCATGCCCTTGCATACCGGGAGGTCGGATTCCCTGTGAGCCTGGATTCGAACGGAATCCATCCCCAGCATGCGAAGCGTATCGAGCAGGCTCTGACGCATCTTGCTGTATTCGGACGGAATTCCGTCGATACGAAGCTGTGGTGCCGGCTGCACCGAAAGGCGCACTCGCGCGTAGAGGCGCACGGGGCAAGTGACGTGAAATGGCTCGCCCCCGCCGAGAAAGCCCTGGACGAGCTCACCGCAGGTGCCCGGGCACCACGCCGAGCCCGTCGCGAGAGTCTCGGTCAGCGGCGCCGCCCTTCCGCGCCAGAAGGCGCTCGATACAGCGCCGTGACATTCCGCTGCGTGCCGTCAGGCATCATCAAAGCCGAACATCTCCGCGGGGTCTCGAAAGGCCTTGAACTCGAGCGCGTTGCCCGAGGGATCCCGCAAGAAGAGCGTCCACTGCTCGCCCACCTTGCCGGCGTGTCGCAACGTAGGCCCCGACTCGGGCGCGACACCCGCACGACCTAGACGCTCGACGAGCTCCTGGAACGCCGGATAGGTGAGAACGGCTCCAAAGTGTGGCACTGGCACCGAGCTGCCATCTACGTGGCTCTGCCCGGACGAGATGCGCTCTCCTAGATGCGCTACGAGCTGATGTCCCCAGAAGTCGAAGTCGATCCAGCAGTCGGACGAGCGGCCCTCCCTACAACCCAGAACCTTGCCGTAGAACTCTCGCGCTACGGTGAGGTCGTCGACCGGAAAGGCCAGGTGGAACGGAGCGGGTGTGCGCATCGAGAAGCTCCCCATTTCAGATTACGGGATATCGCTTTGCCAGAACCCATCCGTCGGCAGCAGAGAGGCCGTGAGAGTCTCGCGCAGCAGCGAATGCTCACGATAGCAGATCGGAGTCCGGTGGACCCACGGATCCGCCGGCGGCGCCGCGACTCTCACTTCGTGATCGCCACGACGTGTGCTCGCATCCTGCCCTCGATTGCTCCTGACCCGTAGTGACGTTCGAGTTCCTCGGCAACAGCATCGGTCGTGTCTTCCAATGCGGTCGCATCCCGCGCTTCGATCTCGCTGCGGATCGGAGTCCCCTGGCAGAACGCGACGGCAACTTCGCGCGCGCTCCGTGCGCGACTCTGCATCGTGATCGTCGCGATACTGGCTGGGCCGACGAAGCCGCCGGCAGCTAGATCGCGCTGGATCATTGCCGTGTCATGGTATCCGTGTGGCGTTCGAGCCATGAAGCGAATCGGGTTTTCGGGGAACAGCTTTGCAAGCGCAATCGAGACAAGCTGGGCGAACTCATTCTGTTCGATGCAGTCCCATGAGTTGAACAGCCAGATCCCGCCTTCTTTCAGTACGCGGCGCACCTCGCCGAACGCGCGCGCCTTGTCCTGGAAGAACATGACGCCGAACTGGCACAGCACTGCGTCGAAGGCTGACTCGGGAAACGTGAGCTGCATCGCATCGGCTTGGTGCCACTGCACGGGTCGTGCAATCGGAATCTGCGCAGCCTGGTCGAGCATTGCTGGGTTGAAGTCTGTGGCCACGATCTCGACCTTCGTGGATAAGGCACGCGCCATCGCGCGTGTCGCCACGCCAGTTCCTGCAGCGATCTCGAGTACAGTCGCATCGCCAAGGCGAGAGTCCAGGTGCCGGCAGAGCTGCTCGGTCAGTTGCGTTGCGTATGGCTCGAAGAGGATAGGGGCCAGATATCGCTCATACTGTGCGGGAATCGAGCCGCTGAATCGCGTATCGTCGGCGAAGGGCGTCATGCACTGGTCCTGATCGCGTGATGCGACGACGCGCCGC
The DNA here is from genome assembly GCA_003247575.1 of Pseudomonadota bacterium. Lineage (GTDB taxonomy): Bacteria > Myxococcota_A > UBA9160 > SZUA-336 > SZUA-336 > SZUA-336. The sequence continues at coordinate 49,816 of QJZC01000025.1, read as the reverse complement.
TCCGGAGCTCACCCGGATGCAGCCGGGCGAGGGGCATGCTGCAGTCAGAGTCCGCTTCTGCCGGGCGAGCATTCAGCCAAGGACTTTCTTCTCTCATTCCGGGTCGGTTCCGCGGGTTGGTTCCGGCTTCAGCCTACCTCGGGCTGGAGCGCTCAGCTCCTCGCTCGGGCTCGCACGACGCGCGCCTCTACGACTTGGTCCACTCTACTGGGGATTTTGGGCCGATGTCCACGGGAATGCGCCTTCCCCCAGGCCCGGGTGGGCTGTGAAGAACTGTTCGGCCTGGGAATATCGCCCCGGATCTCGTCGCCACCGACAAGTTTCCGGTCGATTCGACCGGCGAGCTTGTGTGCTGCGTCACTCAACGCTTCTCGCCATTCATCCACTCACGAAATTGACACGAGCTATCCAGTCATGACGTAGAAGGGAAGGATGCGTGATCGAAACACTGCACTCCGTATGGTTGCTAGGTGTACAAGAGGGTGCCGAGGCGATGAACGAAGGGGCGGACCCACCCCCGGAAGTGCAAATCGATGGCCTGGTGCCTTGATGCCTCGTGTCCGTGATGCCGGCGCTTGCCCGCCCGCAGGTCAGCTCGCGCGTTTGAGTGAGGTCATCAGCGGCTTGCGAGTCCCGGGCACGCGCGCACCGTCGAGCACCAGACCGCGGCTCAACAAGTGATACAGAGGAGAGGCCATGCCTGTCGTCACGACCGCCATCAGGACCATGATCGTGAAGAAGGTCGGTGTGATCACGCCGCGTTCGAGACCGATATTGAGCAGAATCAGTTCCATCAATCCGCGGGCGTTCATCAGCGTTCCGACGATTGCGGAATGATGCCAGGTCTCGCCCGCGAGGCGCGCAGCCAGCATGCAAGCGATCCCTTTGCCTAGAATGGAGATCGATACCACAACTGCCGTGACCAGCCAGAGCTCGAGGGAATTCACCAGCTCGATGCGAGTATTCAGTCCGGAGTACACGAAGAACATCGGCAGGAACAACGACGTGGTGAGCTGCTCGATGCGATGCGTCAGCAGCTCGCCGAGCTCCCCCTTGGGCATGGCAGCTCCACAGATGAAAGCACCGAACACGGCGTAGATTCCGATCGCATCTGTAATCCAGGCGCACGTGAGCAGCACGACCACCACGCTCGTGAAGAGGTCCATCGACAACTCACCGCGATGCTCGAGTGCGCGAGCGAAGCCACGCAGCAGCGTGCGTCCAACGGTAAACATCGCTATGCCATAGGCGAGGCCACCTCCGACCGTCAGCATCGCAATCTCGGGGCTCCTCTGGAACAGCGCGAGTACCAGGGCGAGCAAGCACCAGGCAATGGCATCGTCGATCGACCCGGCCGCCAGAGTGAGGGTCCCGAGCGGTGTGCTTGCGATCCCGCGTTCGTATAGAATGCGCGCGAGCATCGGGAATGCGGTGATCGAGATCGACGACCCGACGAAGAGCCAGGCGACGCTCGGGCGCACGTCGCCTGCGAAGAAGTCGGGTCTCCCGAGTAGATACGGCAAGAGTACGGCTCCCGCCGCGAACGGCACGATGATTCCCGCGGCTGACACCAAGCCCGCGCTGCGCGCCCGTCCCCGAAGCAAGCGCAGGTCGAATTCGAGACCGATTACGAACATGTAGAGCACCAGTCCGACCTGGGCGAGTGCATAGAGAATGGTCATGTTCGGATGTGCAATCGCGATCTCGGCGTCGGAATCGACGAGCAACTGCTGCGGAAAGAGCCAGGCCTGCGCCTCGGGCCAGACGAGACCCAGGAGCGAGGGGCCCAACAACACTCCAGCGAGCATCTCCATGAATACCTGCGTCTGTCCCAAAAATCGCCTTCCCAGCCACCCAATGGCTCGGCACGTGGCGATGATGACCGCGAGCTGAAGAAACAACCGGATCCCGATCTCTGAGTTGGACATCAAGGGGCCTCATTCGGTGCTCCATCTCTTCGCGAACGCCGCGCCGGAACCTGGATCCGCCGCGGCACCAGAGGGCACGCACCTGGCTACAAGATGGCACGCGCGACGAAGTTTCCGTAGGGGTGCCGTCACTCGGAGAACCAGACCCAGCGGACCCTCTGAAACCCTCCCCACCTCCACCCAGGCAGGCCGTGAGTCTGGGGGCGAAGCCGGCCTCGCTCCCCAGGTCTGAGTCGCGCGTGGGAAGAGTGCGGTAAGATCCTGAGCGATTGCTCCCTCGAGGCGAAGGCATTCCCTCGCAGGCTGAGTTTCAGTCTGTGAGCGCGAGCACGGTCACCCGGCGGCCGGTCGAACGACCGTGAAAGTCGCCTTCGGTGCCATCACGTTCGGTCTGTAATCGAGACTCAGGTCATGGCCTACGTATGCCCGGCTGCTCCGGTGCGTAGAGTCGGAGCCTCTCTTCACCCTCCATGGCCGCACTTGCAATCGACGTGGCTGCGGCGAGACCTTTCAAAGAAGGTCTTCGGAGAAGAGGGGCATCCGGACTGCGGCCGGACGCCCCTCCTCGCAAGAATCCTTACGTAGCGCGAGCAGGCATATACCCCTTGGGATCAGTTGCGCGCGAACACTTGAATCGCATTCAGAGGCTCGTTCGTGAAGGAATTTCGGCGTCCACAGATATCCGAGACGCTGAGTCCGCTCACGTTCGTGAATTGATTTAGGAGACAGGAGTCCGTGCCTGGACCCAACTTGAAGGTCACGGTCTTGTTCTTTCCATCAGCTGTCATCACGAAGAAGCGGATGTCCGCGCGATATCTGTTCTGTCCTATGAGCTCGACCCAGTACGCATCCGGGATTCTGAATGAGGCGAGGCGGTTGTAGTAGGTAATCCCCGTGGCGTCTTCGCCGATGGATGTCCCGCGGTCGGCACTGAACGTCGCGATGGTGTCGTACACCTTGCGCGTCGGGTGAAGCGCTTCCACGAACATGGCAAACTCCTGGCGAGGGGTCACCATATTCAGCGTGAACGGGCTGTCTCGACGATCGACGACCGATTGATGGCGAGGATCCAACGTGCACGCCACGAGGCACGAGGCGATCAAGCTTGCAAGAGCGAGAGACGTGGGTCTGAGAGCTAGCATTGTAATCTCCTTGGATGGCGTTGTTTCCTCGCTGCGCGGCCGATGATCCGGAGCCATCTGGGGTGAGGACTGCTTGGACCCCTTTCACCAATGCGCCCGAGGAATCGCAACCTGCTCAGTATCCAGAGAGAGGTGCGGTGTGTCGGCGCAGTTTCGGCGCAGATCTCGCCCAGTTTTCGTACCACTCGCACCTCGAACGAGCCGCCCGCGCCGAGCATACTGTGGGTGCCATCCTTTCCGATCCGCTCCCGGTCGACTTCACCAAGTGCGCGAGCACGATCGAGCGGGTCCGCATGGGTCCGCATGGGTCCGGAGCTTCCCCAGCGACGCGCTGGAATCCCTCCACGCGACTGTGCGAGACTGCGGGCGTTGCAGGGGAATCCACCGGGCCACCGCCGGATGGGGGCTGCTCCGGCGCAGCACACTTCCAGCGTCTAGGAGCACCCGTTTCGAACTCTCTCCTGCTGGTGGGGAGCGCGTGCCGAGAAGACGGAGAAATCGCAAAAGGGCAGCTACGATTCGCGGCGACCGCCGCGGAACGCGCTCCAGTGCCCTTGCGCCGCCAGATGCAAGCGGAGAAGCGACATCCACGATTGCTGGACCGCCGCAGCAGGGTGCTCACGAGCTCGAAGCTCAAGTCGAGGATCTGCTGGCGCGGGGAATCTCCACCCGCGCTCTCGCAATTGCCAAGGGACTCCACCGGAGTGCGCCGAGCGAGGCTTCACGTACGCTCCTGATCCGCAGCTACCTGGCGCGTGCCGAGGCGCTGGCCGCCAAGGGGCTCGACCGGGAGGCCATCGCACTGCTCGAGCTCCTCGAACAGAACCATGCCGAGGCACGAGATCCGGTTCGCTCCCTTCGCCTGCGCTTCGCTGTAAAGGGGCGCGAGGTGGACGACGCAGTCGCTCCGCTGGCCGATCCCGATCTTGCGCCCGCCACACGTGAGGAGATCGAGGACGCTATCCGGAAGCACCTATGTGATCCCAGCGCCCTGGCGAGCGCCGCCTCTCTACCGGAGAATCATCCGCTTCGGAGAGCCGCGGGAGCGATCACGGATGCATTGGCCCGTGTGACCACGCGCAGCGTCACAGATGTCGAAGTCGCTCTGCCAGAAGTGTCGCGGCGTAGCCCACTCGCTCCCTGGAAGCTGCTGGTGCGCGCACTTGCCGCGTTCTATCGCTGCGAAGACGAGGAATGCGAGCGCAGCCTCGCAGCGATCCCTACGGACTCGGCCCCAGCGCGCTTGGTCCCCGAGCTGCGCGCGATGACGGCTGCGGTCGCCCCAGCGGCCCCGACCCGGCTGTACAATCGAGTGCTCGGGCGCCCGGACAAGCTCCGGAGCGCGCTTGGACGCCTGGATGCAGCTTTCGCCGCGGAAGATCCATTCGAGGTTCCTCACAACATCGAAGCAGCGGTGCGACAGGTCCGGTCGGAGGCCCCAGAACTCCTGGAGCGACTCCTCCAGTGGATCGAGATCTACGCGATCGTGCACATGTTCGATCCTGAGTGGATCGAGCACATGATCGGCAGGGCCCCGAAGCGCGATGCCGGGTACCTGCGACGACTCGCGAAGTCGATCGAAGGAGCGCCGGGATTGCCGCATGCATTCGCCGCGCCGGTGTGGATCTCCTTCCTGAAGGCAGCCGTGGCGGAAGGGCAGCTGGCGAGCGAAGGTCTCGAAGCCGCCGCCATCTATCGGCACACGGCCTCGCTGCTCGAAGGGTACGCTGCGGACGAGATCGAGGAGTTGTTTCGCGAGGCCAAGGATCTGGACCCGACGCAGAGGAGCCAACCGGGTGGACGACGCAGCGCGCGAGGCCGCAGGTCCCGGGGCGCCAAGGCATCGACCAGCTCGACCTCCGAACACCGAGCGCGGGATCCGCTGTGGTTGCATGCGCGCGCGTGCGAATGGGATTCGAGCCCGGATGGATTTCGCGCCTGGATCGAGTCGGCGCGTAGCCGAGGCGATGACAAACAGATGGAACGCGCAGCGGAGGCCTGGACCGAAACCCATCCCAACGATCCCCACCCGCTGCTGATCCGAATGCAGTCGGCGGAGTCTCGCGGTGCGCTGCGAAAGGCCCTGGGCTTTCTGGAGCAAGCGGCGCAACGGAACCCCCTCGATTCGAGCGTGCTTCACGCGCGGCGACGTCTCCAGATCAAGACCGCACAGCGCCACCTTGCGGGCAACAAACCGAAGCTCCTGGCTGGTGACATTGCGGCTTTGGAGCAGACGATCGCAGAGCTGGGGTCGAAGGAGTCGATGGACAGCCATCTGGCGCTCTCGGCTCTTCGCTGTGCGCATGCAGCGCTCGCGCAGGATCCGGCTGGGTTTCGACTGCACCAAGATGCGCTGTCACAAGAAGTGGGCGATGCCCGCGCTGCAGAATTGTTGCTGCGGGCCGTCGCGCGGTTGGATCTGCGACGAGGCAAAGAAGGGGCGGAACCCGGACACCGCCGAACGCGCAGTTCGAAGAAGAGCGCTCAGGGGACCGACGCTTCCCTGCTCGACGGGGCAGCTCGCGTCTGTTCACTCTGCCGTGCGCTCGAGTTGGATGTCGAGTTCATGGAAACCGAGGTGCGGTCGCTGTGTCGCGCACTTCGCGGAACGATCGCCGAGACTCTCGAGAGCGGAGCTCTCTGCGCTCTGGCCGAGTGCGCACTCCAGGGAGGGGAACAGCAGCTGGCCTATCTAGCCAGCCATGCGGGCCTGGCTCGACGCGACGCCTATGGCGCGCGGTTTCTTCTACTCCGGGGACGCTCGCTGGAGGGCTTCGACGACGAACGAGCGCTGTGCTGCGTGGACGCGGTCATCGCGCTCGCGCAGCGCGATCGCAATGCGCGCCTTCTCGACGACGCGGTCGATGTACGACGGGATCTGAGCGACATCTGGAGCGAAGGCCCGCAACCCAGCGCACACCCAGAGGCGGTTTTCGATGCTGAGCTCGAGCATCAGCGTCCACCCCAGAACCGGCGGGGGGCGCATCCACACGGCTCAGGCTGCCCCTGCCGAAGGTGCGAGCTCCAACGCGGCGGTCGAGGCCACTTAGACCTCGAGGACGAAGACCCGGTCGAGGATCTCGATCTGTCGGTTTCGTTTCTGGCAAGCATCGAAGGGGCGCCAGTTGCGAAGTTGCAAGGGCTCCCCCCGCGACTGATGCGCCTGCTGCTGGAAGCGGCGATGAAGTATGGCGCCACTCCCAGGCACATCCCGTGGATGAGCGTTGTAGCCGAGCGAAATCCGGAGCTACATGCAAAGATCCGAGCGGAAGTCGCGGTGTGCCTCTCCTCTCTGGCCCCCACTTGATTTGCGGAGGATGAATTCAGTGACCGACACACTGCGTCCGCTCGATCCCTACGTCGTGCTCGAAGTCGCGGCGAGCGTCACCGAGGACGAGCTCCGCGCCGCCTACCTGCGGAAAGTGCGCGAGTTTCCACCGGACCGAGCGCCAGAACAGTTCGAGCGCGTGCGCGACGCCTACGACCGCGTGCGCAGTCCGGAGCGGCGCGCGAGGCGCTGGATCGAAGAGCCTGGCTGCGGTTGCTTCGTAGACCTGCTGGACGAACTCCCGCCTCGCCGCATCCACACGGGCCCTGTTCCCTGGCTCGAGGTTCTGCGCGGCCGATGAGTTCACCTACGAGTTCAGAGAGGAATTCCGAACGCGAGGCCATTCGAACGCGACTGCTCCGAGCCTTCGAAGCCCGCCTCGACGAAGCACTCGCGGGCCCCGAGCTGCCTCTGGGCCTGGCCACAGAACTCCTGGAGGATCAACCCGCCGATGCGGAGGACCGTGCGCAGCACTCCGAGCCGCGCTCGCACTCCGACCTCGACTCCAAGTCTGACCTCTACTCGGTGTGGGCTGCGGTGACGGCACTCAGCCAGGAGGTCAAGCTGCAGGGACGCAGTTTCAAGCAGCTAGCTGATCAGATCGAGCCGCTCGCGCGCGATGCCTCGTTGCTCGGAGATACGGCAGCGAACTTCGAACGCGTAATCGCCACTCAGGTTGCCCGCGCGCGCGTGGATGTACAGCGCGATCGGCTCGAGCTCTTCTTCAATCTGCGCGAACGTCTGGAGCGCGGCGACTCCGCGGGACGAACGTTGATTGCGCAGGCGAACGAGGCGCCGCGCAACCACTACTGGCGACGGCGTAGCACGGAAAAGCTCGACTCCCTGAAGCGCGCCGCCTGGGCACTGGCCGAAGGCTACACACTCGCACTCGCAGAGATCGACGCAGCGCTGGGGCAGCTCGGCGTGTCGCGCATCGAGTGCGTGGGCAAGCCCTTCGATCCCCACAGCATGCAGGCAGTCGCTCTCGAGAGGAGCGATGCGGAAGAGGGGCTCGTGCTGGAGGTGCTTCGCGCCGGGTACCTCCTGGGCGACGAGATCCTACGTATTGCACAGGTGAAGGTCGCGTCTCGTAGATCCCACGCTCCCTCGCACTCCGCCTCCGAGGAGTCTTCCTGAAATGTCGAACAGTGAAACCATTCTAGGCATCGATCTCGGTACTACCAACTCGGAGGTTGCCGCGTGGGTAGACGCGAACGGCCGCGTCGAGGTGCTGGGACCTGGCGTAAGCAAGGTCCTTCCCTCCTGTGTCGGTCTGGACAGCGAGGGAGCCCTGTTGGTTGGAGAGCCCGCTCGCAATCAGGCGCTGTTCGCGCCGGAGCGGACCTTGCGCAGCTTCAAGCGCGAGATGGGTTCGAGTGCCAAGCTGCAGCTCGGTGACCGAACGCTCACGCCTCAAGAAGCCTCGGCGCTCGTGCTGCGAACTCTCGTCGACTGGGCTGCTGCCCACTTGGGTCATCGCCCCGAGCGCGCAGTGATCACGGTCCCCGCATATTTCTCCGACACGCAGCGGCTCGCGACACGTGAGGCGGGAGAGCTCGCGGGTCTCGAGGTCGTCCGCATCTTGAATGAACCGACCGCGGCGAGCCTGGCGTATGGCCACGCGGCGAGCGGTCCCCGTACCGAACTCGTGTACGACCTGGGAGGTGGTACCTTCGACGTCTCGATCGTGCGAATCGAGGGAGATGTGACTGAGGTGCTGGCGAGCCATGGGGACAACCGGCTTGGCGGCGATGACTTCGATCGCGTGATCGCCGAGCGGCTGGCCCAAGAGTTCGAGAAACAGCACGGGATCGACCTGCGCAAGGGGCACGACCTCGCCTGGTCGCGTCTCTGGTGGGCCGCAGAGCAGGCCAAGCGAACGCTTTCCTACGAGCCCTACGCAGCGATCCGCGAGGACAACCTGGCCCAGCGTGGGGGCAGTGGATGTCATCTCGCATGGGAGCTCTCGCGTGACGAGTTCGAGTCGCTGATCGACCCGTTTCTCGAACGTACACTCGATAGCGTTCATCGAGCGATCCAGGACTCCGGGATCCAGGCGACCCAACTGGATGGCATCCTGCTGGTCGGTGGCGCCACACGCATCCCCTCGATCGCGACCCGTCTGCAGGAACGAACTGGGGTCGAACCGAGCCGCGAGGTGCATCCGGATCTGTGTGTTGCGCTCGGGGCGGGTGTTCTGGCTTCTCGACTGGCAGGGCGGGATGTGGAGCGAATTTTAGTAGACGTGTCACCCTACTCCTTCGGTCCCAGCCACTTGGGCGAGCTCTATGGAGAGCCGTATCTGCATTGCTACCGTCCGATCATCGAGCGTAATGTTCCGCTACCCATCACGCGCACGGAGAGCTACTACACGAGCTCCCCCTGTCAGGACACCGTCGAGATCGAGGTCTATCAGGGCGATGACCCTGACGCCCTCAAGAACATTCCGATCGGTCAGTTTCGCATCGAGGGGCTCACCGAGGTCGAGGAGGCAAACGAGATCCTGTGTCGCATGAGCCTGGATCTGGACGGAATCTTGCGCGTCTCGGCGATCGAGAAACGCACGGGCAAGAGCAAGCAGATCACGATCGAGCAGGCCCTGCGCCATCGCTCCGAGGGTGAGATCGCACGCGCGCGGGAGCGCATCGCAGGGCTTCACCAGGGACGCGCGTTCCAGGATGAGGAGTTCGTTGCCCCATTCGATCCCGATCGCAGTGAGCTCGATGTTTCGGAATTCGCTTCCTCTCAGTCCTTGGGTACAAGCCCCGTCCAGAATCCCGTCGGCGACCCAGCTGGTCGCGCCACAGAAGGCGAGTCCGACCTGGCTCCGGCTTGGCAGAAGTCCGTAGAGCGCGCGCAAGCACTCGTGGAGCGATCGCAAGGACTGCTCACGCAGATGCACGATGAGGACCGCGAAGAAGCGATCGCCGCGCACGAGCGAATTTACGAGGCGGTCGAGGCACGTGACTCCGCAGATCTCGAGGACGCCACCAGCGCGCTGAGCGAGCTTCTCTTCTTCGTCGAGGGACGCTGACGGTGCCCAGTTCGGCTTCGAGCCACACTCCCGCTTGCCCCGTATGTCGTGCGCGCTTTCGCAGCGAACGCACATGCTCTCGTTGCGGCGCCGATCTGACGCGTCTCATGCTGCTGATCGTGCGCGCTCAGCGACTACGCGAGCGCGCGGCCGCAGAGCTCGGCCGGGGTCAGATTCAGGTGGCTCTCGCGCACAGCGAGCGCGCTCAGTCGCTGCATGCAACTGCCTTCGGAGCGCGTCAGCGGAAACTGATCCGGCTTCTGTTGGAGTAGCCGTTCGCTCGCCCGTCGAGAGCGCCATGGCCTGCTTCCGATTGCGCAGGGGTCTGTCGTCAACGGATGGGTGGGTGGGGTGCATTGCCCATCCGCGTTCGACGCCAGGCCGAGCTCTCAGCGTTCTCCCTGGCCGCCGCGCTTTGCCGCGCGCTGTTTGAGAACTTCGGCCTCGCGGCGGCGCTTCCACTCCATCTGCTCGGCATAGCGTCGCTGCTCATCGAGCGGGTCCGGAACTCGTGCGCTCTGGATGGACTGTTCCTCGCGTCGACTCATCTCATCGTTCCGGCGGGCGCGCCCTACTCGGAGCTCTTCCTGACGGCGGAACTCCTCCTGCTGCTGAGCCTCGAAGTAGCGACGTTGTTGCTCCAGCTGCTGCTCCGACGACTCGCGCATCTGCCTCTGGAGCTGCTCTTGGGTCTTGCGCTGACGCTCCATCTCCTGCTGGTTCCAGCGTTGCTGCTGCTCCTGGAGCTCGCGCTGACGCCGCATCGCCTCCTGGTTCATCCGGTCCTGCTGGCGCTGCATCTCTTCTCGACGCTGCATCTCCTGCTGCTGTCTCTGCTGGTAGGCCGCAGCTTCCTGCTGGCGGCGCTGTTGCTCGCGCTGCTGGCGCATCATCTGCTCTTGCTGCTGCTGCCAGTTGCTCTGCGCCTGTGTCGGTGTCGCAACGAGGCTCGAGGCGAATGCGAGCACCAGCAGGCCCAGCGGTCTTCGCAAAGCCAGTCCGAGCTGGACCGGTGTCGTCGATACCCCTGTCTTCATCGTGTTCCTCCCCGACAGGCCTCGCGGGCCAACGTGTGCATGCCCACGACCTTGCGGTCCCGCTGCGCTAGATGCGGCTCGAGAATGCGAACGGCTTCGCAAGGCTGGTTCTGAGCCATGGACTCGGCTGCCTGGATCCGCGCACAAAGGACGGCCGAACCTTGGCAGCCCTCCTTCGACTCTGGTTGCTTGGGCTCAGGTTGTTTGGATTCAGGCTGCCCGGAGTCAGGTTGCTTGGATTCAGGTCGCCGCACTCGCGTGATCGTCTGGGGCTCCTGCACGCCCGCGCCCGAGGGTGCTTCCGTGCCCGATGCGGCTTCGCGCGACTCCTGCATCTCGGCCGTCGTGGAGGTGGGGGAAGGAGCAGGAGCGGCGACGCTCGCCGGTGCACGTCGGGGCAGGTCGAGTCGGAGCAGCGCTGGATTCAAGCCCTCGAATCGCAGGGCGGTCATCAGATACGGGCGCGGCACACGATCCGCCAGGTGCTGCACGAAGGAGCGAACACCTCCTCGATCCTCTTTGTAGAGCTCGAGGTAGCTGTCGCGCGTGCCCTCCATGGCCGCCACGAAGGCAACCAATGCCAGAAGATCCCGCTGCTCTTGAGCCAACGGGTCGTCTGCGCGACGCGGCTCGGTCAGGTGTGCCTGGATCGTGGCCCATGACGCTTGGACGGCCCCCTCCCATTCGGTTCCTCTGAGGAGCTCGCTCTGCACGTTCGACACGAGTGCCGAGTAGTACAGTCCCAGCTCCCTGAACTGCAGCGCGACCTCATCCAGTGGTTCGGCCCAACGCCGATGAACGTCCGGGTCGAGCTCGCGTGCCTTCCAGAGCATTTCGTACCAGGGGCCTGTTCTCGGACCGAAGTGTTCGACGTTCGGCTGGAGCTGGAGCGCGTTGAACTGCATCTGCAATTGGAACGCTTGCATGCTGCCGAGCTCTTGGAGATCCCCACCATAGAGATCGTTCAGTGCAGCCTGGGGCTCCTTTACGCTGAAGAGCAGAAACGGCCCTGCGATCTGATCCGTCACTCGCGGCAGACCCGCCACTCGTGCGTTCGCAACACGCTCTGGCGCCGATAGGATCGTCAACTCGCCGAACTGCAGGAGGCTTCGATTCTCCTTGGCGGCCGCCGCCAGGGACTCGGAGGCAGTCTCCACCAGCACGTCAGCGGCGAATGGCGCGACACTCGGGTCGAGCTCGACCGCAGCCGAGAGCGACTTCTTTGCCGCCTCGAGCAGTGTGAGCTCGTCGTACTCCTGAAGCTTCGTTTCCCAGGTCGAGGTCATGGTCCAGTCGTACTGGCGCAGCGCCGCCCACCGCTGCAGCACCATGAACATAGGTTCCTCGGCCAGCATGACTTCCCTCTGGCGTATACGAGCTTCTGCGGCGTTGAGCTTGCGCTCGTCGATCAGACGAAAGATCTCGAACGCCTCGTCCGACATGAGGGGGGTCTGGAGGAACGGGATCGTCGGATCGAGCTCCGCCTCCTGGCCCTCCGCTCGAGAGTCGCGCGCGAGCTGGCCTTCGCCTTGCTCGCCTGCGCGGGACTCCTCTCGAGACGATTCGCTATCGCTCGAGCACGCCACCGCGAACATCATTCCAAGGCACAGCAGGAGCCGACTCACCGCCGTCCTACCTGCCGTCCTTCGACCCGACACGAGGGGGTTCCCGTAGCAGCCGGCGATGCCGGCCCCAGATCCTCTCATATTGGCCTCTCGAGTCTGCAGAACTTCGGTGCGGTCCCCACTCACGGACTCCCCACTCCGCATTCACCCGCTCAGGAAGGGCGCCGGGCGAGCCCATGCTACGTCACTTCGTTCTCCAGTGGAAGTCGTGAGAGCAGGCATCACATCTTCCCCAAGCGCAGGCTTCCATCCGAATACCTGACGGACGCTGCCGAGAGGGCGACGCGAGCTCCGGCATTCGCGCATGCACATCGCCGCATCCATTCGAATCCGGTCGCTGGGCTCTCCAACATCTGAGCTCGACGGCTTGCCGCGCGTGCAGCCGCCAGAGCGTGTAGGTCCCGTTCGCGGCGCATGCATTTGACTCGGTCGACGCACTCCCGTGTTCGCCGGAGCTCGGCGACGAAATATTTCTTCGACTTGTCCCAGCGAGAGATCAGGTCGTTCGCGCGGTCGGCTGGGGACACATACGATTACCCGCAAGACTGGACGAGGAAGCCTCTGGGGGTGGAGCTACCGCTTGAGCGATGGGAGTTGATGTGAGCTGCCCACTCCAAGATGCCCGAGTGGAGTTCTCGCCCGCCGGGCGTGTCCCACGCGGTCTTGCGGCCCGCGCCAGATCCGCTGGCGTGGAGGCTGCACACGAGCTGCTGTACGTGGGGTGACTGTCGCGGTGCAGCGAATGTCCGAGAGCCTCTCGTGGTGGGGGCGTGAGGGGCGCCCGCTCGATTTCGAACCCTCCGATTTCATTGGTGTTTTGGTATCTGGTGGGACTCGGCACGGCGTCTGCTATCGCATCCTTCCGACTCGCATCCAGGGGAGGGGAGTTCTCCTCTGGAGCCATGGAAGTAGGAGTGCAGCATGATTGCAGGGGTCGTAGCAGCAGCGGCAGCGGTGTTGATGGCGATCGAGCGGCTCGCGCCGGGTCGGACGTGGCCCGAGGTCCCGGGATGGATCTGGCGCGTGATCGCGCTCAACGGTGTTCAGGTCGCAATGGTCTTCGCGACAGGTTCACTCTGGGATGATTGGATGCGGGCTCATCGCCCCTGGTCGGCCGCTCCGCTCGGCACGTTCGCAGGGGTGCTCCTCGGATACCTGGCGATTACGTGGGTGTACTACTTCTGGCATCGTGCACGTCATCAGTCGCCCATCCTTTGGCGCTGGTTCCATCAAATCCATCATAGCCCGCAGCGGCTCGAGGTGGTTGCGAGCTTCTACAAGCATCCACTCGAGATTGCGGCGAATGGGCTGCTCTCGAGCGCCGTGCTCTACCTCGTGGTTGGGCTCGACACAGAGGCGGCCGCACTGGTCGTGACTTTGACGGGACTCGCCGAGCTCTTCTATCACTGGAACGTCTCGACGCCGCGTTGGATCGGCTATCTCATCCAGCGTCCGGAGAGCCACTGCGTCCATCACGAGATGGGTAGGCACGCTCAGAACTATGCCGATCTCCCTGTCTGGGACATGCTCTTCGGAACCTTCGAGAATCCGGAGAGCTTCGATGGACGCTGCGGGTTTGCCGAGGACTCGGAGCACAGGTTGACTGCGATGCTCCTCGGTCGGGATGTGAATCATCCCGAGGCGCGGCCTGCCGTTTGCGAGGTGTCCTCATGAGAAACATCGCGACACTCGCTCTAATCGTGCTCGGAGTCGCGCAGATGGGAGCAGATGTCCTCGCCGCTCCCCGGCTGCGAGGGTTGGCTGCAGCGACGGGCGCGTCTCCAGCCCCCAAGGTCTTCTCGGCCGCCCGCGGACTCGAGACGTATTCGACCGACTTCTGGATCAGTTTCGAGGATTCAGTGGGGCATCCCCAGCGAATTCAGTTGACCCCCGAGAGGTATGCGGAGCTTCGAGGGCCGTACAATCGGCGAAACGCGTACGGGGCCGTGCTGGCGTACGGGCCGATCCTGAGAGACGACCCGAGAACACGGGAAATGTTCGAGAGTGTTTCCCGCTACGCCCTCTGTGGAGCAGCGCCCTTGCTGCAGGAGCTTGGTCTGGATCCGACTCCAGACCCGCACACGATTCGGATCGAACTGGATCCGCGTCCCGGAACGCATCCCGAAGTCGATCTTCAGCTCGAGGTATCGTGCTCATGACCGGAGTCGAACGTATCGAAGCGTGGGGGCGAACGCGTAACGGCTGGACCGGAGGCCAGTACAGTCTGTTCAGGATGCTGTTTGGAGCCTACCTGGCTGTTCACTTCGCGGCCCTCGTTCCCTATGGCGCAGAGCTCTTCTCTTCGGCAGGCATGTTGCCCGAACCGGCGGCAAGTCCTCTCTATGGAGTGTTGCCCAACGCGATCGGTTGGATCGGTTCTGCGGTGGGTGTCGAACTGGTTCTGATGGGATCGGCCGGAGCGGCCGTCGCCTTTGCTTTCGGCTTCTGGGACCGGACTGCAGCGGCGGTGATCTGGTATGTGCTCGCGTGTCTCTTCGCGCGGAATCCTTTGATCTCGAATCCTTCGCTTCCCTACGTAGGGTGGCTGCTGCTGGCCCACATCGCCCTGCCGCGCGAGCCGTTGGGTTCCTGGGATGGGCGCGGCAAACCGATTCATGCCTGGTCGATGCCGGCGGGAATCCACGCTGCGGCCTGGATCGTCATGGTCGTCGGATACTCGTACAGCGGCTACATGAAGCTGATCAGCCCCTCATGGGGCGACGGATCAGCGCTGGCAGAGGTCCTGGCGAACCCACTTGCGCGTCCATCGTGGCTGCGCGAAGCCCTGCTCGCTTTGCCGGACTCGATGCTCTGTCTCGCGAGCTACGCGGCGCTCGCACTCGAGCTCTTCGCCGCGCCGCTCGCCCTGTTCCCGCAGATTCGGCGCTGGCTCTGGCTGGGGTTGCTTGCGATGCATCTCGGGCTGCTGGTGGTGCTCGACTTCGCTGATCTCACACTGGGAATGGTCATGCTACACGCGTTCACCTTCGATCCTGCCTGGATTCCCGGGACCCGAGGCGTTTGGGCCGGCAGTACTCCGCTGGGAGACGGACTGAGAGGCGCGCGCACGTGGTGCGAGCTGGATCGGGTCTACTTCGATGCGGACTGCGGGATGTGCCAGGGGATCGTTCGATTCTTGCTCTCCGAGGACGCAGTCGCCGGGCGGCTCCGATTCGCACCCCTTCGGGGAGACACGTTTCAGAGTTGCCTGCCGGAGTCCGTGCGTTCGAGTCTGCCCGATAGCTTGGTCGTTCAGACGGCAGAAGGGACCGTGCTGACGCGATCCGAAGCCTTGCTGTATCTGCTGGGAGTTCTCGGCGGAGTCTGGCGCCTGAGTGCGCTCGTCGCCAAGGGGCTGCCACGAAGGCTACGGGATCATGTGTACGATCTCATCGCGCGAGGCAGGCGGCGCTCGGAAGCGGGGATCTGCCCTCTACTCCCCGCCGAGCTCAGTCTCCGCTTCGACCGATGATGCGATGTGAGATCGGGTACGCTGTTCCATTCCAAGGCGGCTCGATTCGCCGGCTCGGCCGGTTCTCGATCAGGGCCCAGAGTGGTGGGCTGGAACGCGAGGTGGCATGCTCTCGAGTATGCCCCATCCGAGCGCCTCCGATGGTTCTTGGGCCCAGCTGCCTCTTGCGGCATCCGTCGTCGTTCTCGATGGCGGCGTGGTCGAGCAGATCGCGGCGACCGTTCGTGCGTTGTATCGAATCGCTCACCTGCCTGCTTTTCCCAGCCTGGGCGAAGAGGCTGGCGACCCGGAGATCGAGGCGCGCAACGTCCGAAATGCGGCGGTGATGATGGGCTACGACTTCCACATCAGCGAAGGCCAGGCGCACTTGATCGAGATCAATACGAACGCCGGAGGGGCGCTGATCAACGCGCGCCATACCGATCGCCTGGTTGGAGTATCGGCACGGGAGTGCCTGTGCCGCGATTGGATGCCGCTCGAGCGTCTCGAGGAACGGATCGTCGAAAGCTTTCGCGAAGAGTTCCGCTCCGTGTGTGCCGAGCGCCCTTTGCGGAATGTTGCACTCGTCGATGATGCGCCAGAGTCTCAGTTTCTGCGCGGAGAGTTCGAGCTCTACTGCGACCTGTTTCGGCGCTTCGGCATCGAGAGTGAGGTCATCGATACGAAGCGGTTGGTCGAGTTGCCTGATGGTGGGGTGGCGAGTCCCGAGCGGCCCGGCCTGCCACTGGACCTCGTCTATCTGCGGGACACCGACTTCTTGCTTCAAACCCCGCGCGCGCGGGTTCTGCGCCGCGCATGGTTCGCCAATCGGGTGGTCGTCACGCCATCTCCCCGCGAGTATCTGCGGTTGGCCGACAAGCGACGCTTGGTTGCGTTTTCGGACCCACGGTTGCTGCGTTCTCTGGGCGCCACCGAGGAGGAGCAGGCGCTCCTCGGGCGAGTAGTGCCGCGTACCCTCCGGCTGCAGGATCTGGAGCTCTCGCGTGCGTGGCAGGAAAGGAAACGCTGGGTTTTCAAGCCTGCAGCAGCGTTCGGCAGTCGCGCAGTCTATCGCGGCGACAAGATCACTCGGCGCAAGCTCGAGGAAGTTCATGCGCGTTCGGATTACGTCGCGCAGGAACGGGTGGAGCCCGGTGCCGTGGAAGTGCGCACTGAGCGCGGAACGCAGCGGATGAAGTTCGATGTGCGGGCGTATGTTTACCGCGACCGGGTCCTGATGCTTGGAGCCCGTGTGTACCAAGGTCAAGTGACGACGATGCGGACGCCGGGAGGAGGATTCTCTGCGGTCTGCGTTTCCTCGGCGTGATCGCCTCGCGAGGTCTCCCACACCAGATCCGGAACCGTCCTGCCGATGATAGGCAGCGGTAGGGGGAAGGAGCCATTCTGGCAAGGAGATTCCGCGATGCGGAGCGTCCATGGATGAGCGATCCATAGATCATCGATCATCGACGGCTGCTCGACGCATCGCCGCCCTGTCTCTCGGCAAGTTGACCGAGTGGCTTGGCTGGTTGACCGATGGGCTCATGCCCGCCGACTGCGACGACTCGGCCCGCACGGACCAGCATCGCACGACTGTGCAGCTTGGTCTCATGGCGCTCTCATTGTGTTCGCTTCACGCACTGCTGCAGCCCTTTGGCGGAGATCTGGGGCTTGGGCTGCGCGCCGGCTATGCGGGGGGTGCCGCTCTGATCTTCACGACCCTATGGATCGGCAAGAAGACCGGGCGGATGCGGGTCCCGATTCAGCTGGTCCTGCTGTACTTCGCCGGCCTGTTCTCCGGCTCGGCCTATGCGCTTGGTGGGCCGGTCGCGTCCTCTCTTTTCTGGCTGATCAGTCTTCCATTGGCGGCATTGATCTCGGGTGGACAGCGCCGGGCCGCATTGTGGGGCGGAGTCTCGATTGCGGTGCTTGGGGGCTTCTGGGCTGCGGAGCAACTAGGTTTCGCGTTCCCGACTCTTGGAACCTCGGCCGAACGTTCCCGTCTGTGGCTTTTCAGCACTGTCATGCTGACGGGGCTGATGCTCCTGCAAGTCATCAGCTTCGATCGAAGCCGAATTCAAGCCTTTCTCACACTGAGTCATGTCAGCGACCTGCTTCGAGCCAAGCGCGACAGCGCGCAAGCTGCAGATCGCGAGCGCACCCTGCTGGTGGCCAATCTGAACCACGAGCTCCGAACCCCTCTGACCGCAATCCTGGGTTTCACGGAGATCGCACGAGAGCAGGCTGACGGCGATCCATCGCTAGCCTCGTCCCGCGCCGAGATCGATCGGATGCAGGCCGACGGGCAGCTGTTCCTCGGCACTCTCGATCGCGCTCTCGGAGACGCTGGGAGTTAGACGGCGCCGACACCACCGCCCCGGCCCGAGGAACCACCTGCAGACTCGGGGGTGGTCGGGTGCCGTGTGCTGGTGATCGATGACACTCCGGCGAACCTCCGCCTGGTCCGGCACTTTCTGGACCGCGCTGGTGCCGTCGTCACGTGCTGCCCCTCGGGTCCTTCCGGGATCGACGCTGCATTCAAGGCCGAGGCTGCTGGCGAGCCCTTCCAGGTCGTACTGCTCGATATTCAGATGCCAGAGATGGATGGCTACGAGGTCGCGCGAGTACTTCGCGAGCGCGGTTTTCAGGCGCCAGTCCTGGCATTCACGGCCAACACGCTCTCTACCGATCGCGAGTTCTGTCTGCGCTCGGGATTCGACGACTATGTCACCAAGCCCATCGACAAACGGACCTTGGTCGAACTGGTGGCCAGGCACGCGGCAGCGTGGGCTCAACACGAGCCAGATTCGGACGAGCCGGAAGAAGCGGCTTCCCGATCAGAGCCTGTGGCTCGGCGCCTCTGGAAGCAACTCCTCCAGTTCGCGACGCCTCCCGGGCAGTCGCAGGACCCTGGGGTTCTGCGACGACTCAGCCTGCTCTTGTCCGTCGCCGCGCTGGGGCTACCACAGACACTGCTTCAGGCGCTCCTGCTCTGGTGGGTGTTCCCATCTCATCTCGTAGGTGTTGTGGTGGGGCTTCTGGCAGCCATCGTTCCCGTAGAGGTCGCGATCATTCTGATCTATCGCAGAACCGGGTCGGCTTCGCTGGCGGGCCATCTGCTGCTCGCCGCGCTCAGTCTCCAGATCGGGCTCGTGACCTTCTTCTCTGGAGGCGTCGGGTCGCCGGCGGCGTTCTGGGTTGCCCCTATCCCGATGGTTGCGGTTGCCTTGGTTGGACAGAGACCGGCGCTTGCATGGGGCGGCGCCATGTTTGCGGTGTTGGCCGGGTTCTTTGCGTGCTCGCAGGCCGGAATCGATATCCCGAATCACCTTCTCCCGGAACGAGTCGCCACCGCACATATCGTCTCGGCGTCGCTCCTCTGCGTCGAGATGTTGTCTCTCCTGCTACCCTACGCGCACGCGCAGCGCGAAGCGATCCAGACCCTTGCCGCAGCGGACTCGTGGCTCATACAGGCACAGGAACAGTCCAGCGCTATCGACCGGGCGAGGCATGCGATCGTGGCCAGCTTGGGGGGCGAGCTCCAGACTCGGGTCACTTCGATTCGCGCAGCAGCCAGCGGCATAGAGCGCAGCTGGCGTGCTGCAGGGTGCGCCGACGATCGAGTCGCACCTCTCCAGGCGATCGCTCAGAATGCGGAGACCCTAGGACGTGTCATCGAGGATGTGCTCGAGATCAGTGAGCTGGAATCCGGCCAAGTCAATCCGGAGACTCACTCCTTCAGCCTACTGCAGATGGTAGAAGAGCTCGTGGAATCGGAACGGCCGCGAGCGACGGCCAACGGCCTGTCGCTCAGTCTGACCTCGGAGTCACCCGTTCCGCCTCAGGTGATCGGCGATCGTGCCCGCACGGCTCGAGCGCTTCGCTGCCTCCTCGAAAACGCCCTCAAGTTCACGCCTGCTGGCGGCGTGCACGTGGGTATGAGTGGACGCCAGACAGGTCGGAACCTATGGGTCTCGATTCGCGTCACAGACTCCGGGCCCGGTATCCCCCCGGAGGAGCAAACCCGCCTGTTCGATCCGTTCCAGCAAGGAGACTCCTCCAAGGCTCGAAGGTACGGCGGAAACGGTCTCGGGCTCGCCCTCTCTCGGCGAACCGTCGAGGCGCTCGGCGGCAGCCTGACTCTCGACAGCGAGCTGGGCCAAGGAAGCAGCTTTACGATTCAGCTCCCCTACACCCTGGGTCCAGATGGCGCGTGGAGCGGGGCGGTGCGCACTCGAACCGAAGCAAGTTGCCTTCCGTAGCTATCCGGTGTTGCCGCGACGACGAGTCGCGCTATAGTGAGTCGCACTATGTGGACTCCAAGTTTCCAGTAGTCAGTCTCAGCTTCGGCTTTAGTTTTGGTGTTGGTTCCGGCCCGATGAGGTCGCGAAGCCTGCCCGCCGAAGCCGCCCCGCGGCACCGCGTGTCTGAGCCACGGCGCGCCTAGAGTACTCGTTCGGACCCAGGGCAACCGAGTTCGTCTGAGAACCGCAGGCGAGCCCTGACCAGAGTTCTGCGCCTGAGCGGTAACTTCGCTCCGACGCACGCGGTTGTGTACAGCGATTCGTGTATGTGCAGCGAGAGGTTCTGCGGCCGCCGCGAAGCGCGAAGCTTCGGTGCCGTACGCACGCATCTCGTCTTGGACGGCTGCAATCCCTCCGCGCAAAGCCCTCATCGCTTGGAGCCATAGCATGAAGTTTCATTCTCAACCCATTGAAGAGCACGACGAGGTGCCGCTCGCGGACCACGGCCAGCTCGAGCAAATCGTTTCGAACTGGACACGTCCGCGCGTGGGGTCCCCCGACTCGTCAAATCCGGGCCACCGCTGCTACCTGTTGTCGATCCAGCGTCCCCATGATCCCGGGGATGCAGGATCGCAGCTCGCGGAACTTCGGGGCTTGGTAGAGGCCCAGGGCGACTCGGTATGCGGCGAGGAGGCGTACTTGCTGACGAGTCCAGATCCGCGCACCTTGCTTCGGTCGGGCGTCGCAGACCGGATCGGGGGGGCTGCGCGCGCCTGTGGTGCAGAGATGTTGGTGATCGATGCCGAGATTTCCCCCTCACAGGCTCGAAACCTGGAGCATGCTACCGGCCTACCGATCTTCGATCGCGAGGCGGTCATTCTGAACGTGTTCGAGCGCCACGCGACGACTCGCCGCGCCCGAGTCCAGGTAGAGATCGCGCATCTCGAGTACCTGCGTCCGCGCATTCGGGGAATCGGCCTGAACATGGATCAGCAGGCCGGAGGCGTGGTCGGCAGCCGGGGGCCTGGCGAGACGGCATCCGAGCTGTTCGCGCGGCGGCTCGATGGGCGGCTGGCCGACCTGCGGAGGACTCTCGGTCAGCTGGCGCGTAGCCAGGCGACCGAACGACACAAGCGGGGTAACTGCGCGCGAATCGCGTTGATCGGGTATACCAACGCGGGGAAGACCTCGCTCATGAACGCGCTGACAAGCGCCGGCCTATCCGCACGTGATCGACCCTTCGAGACCCTCGATACCACGTCGCGCTGCCTGACGCGGCACGGAGGGGATATCCTGCTGAGCGACACGGTCGGATTCATCCGTCGGCTTCCCGAGCGGCTACTGGCCAGCTTCGAGTCCACCTTGGCGGAACTATGCGAGGCTTCTCTGCTCGTGTGGGTGCTCGACAGCTCGGACCCCGAGCTCGAGACCCACATCGCGATCACGGAGCAGCTACTCGCAAGACTCGGCGCCAGCGAGATCCCTCGCTTGGTGGTCTTTAACAAGCTGGACCTCTGCGTCTCACCCCCGCAGCGGAATCAGCTGTCCGAGCTCGTATCCGGGCACCCATTCGTGTCGCTCTCGGCCCGGGATGCGGCTGCCGTTTCCGAGCTTCGGGAGCGGATGTTGGAGTTCGCGCGTTCCGACCACAAGGAGCGCGAGGTCTTCGTCCCCTATGGCCATGGCGCGATCGTCCAGCAGATCTACCGAAGTTGCCGGGTACGGTGCACTCGCGCGACCCCTCACGGGACGCAGTTCGTGATTGCAGGCCCGAAGCGAACGGTGGATC
Source organism: Pseudomonadota bacterium (assembly GCA_003247575.1). Taxonomy (GTDB): domain Bacteria; phylum Myxococcota_A; class UBA9160; order SZUA-336; family SZUA-336; genus SZUA-336. Next base: position 28,238 of record QJZC01000025.1, on the reverse strand, counting down.
AGATCGCACGTTCCACGCGAAAGCGGCAGCGGTAGAAGGGTGGTCGCATGACGGACACAGTTCTGCTCAGGGCAGAGGCGGTTTGTATCGAGACCCCCGACGGAAGACCGCTGATGACGGATCTAGACCTTCGTATGGGCAGAGAGCGAGTCCTCCTCGTCGGAAGAAACGGAGTCGGCAAGTCGTCCCTGCTGGCGGTGCTCGCCGGCGTGGTGTCGCACATGCGGTCCATCGCCCGGACGTTCTCGCAGTTCGGGGTCGTATCCGAAAGTGGATGCGCCGGCTTCTCAGGAAGCTTCGACCAGCTTCTGTTCCATCTCGAGCAGCAGGATGCCGCCCAGCAGTTGGCTTACACCCGAAGCCTGACGCGTCTAGAGGCCAAGGAGAGACAGGCTGCGCGCGTCGCAGAGCGTAGGTTGCGCAAGAAGAATCTGGGGCGGCTCCACGAGCGGCGCGCACTCCGCGTCGATCTTCCGCTCGAGGTCGCGCTTCCGGAGCCGAAAGCTGCGGTTCGCTCGGCTACCGTTCGCATGCTGGGCGTGATGGCTCGCGCGGGCGATCGGGTGCTCTTCGAGGATCTCGACCTGGAGATCGGTCGCAGCCGCGTCGCGGTCACAGGACCGAATGGCGCCGGCAAGACCACGTTGGTCGAAATCATTGCGGGGTTCGGGAGCCGAGCGCGCAAGGGCGCCGAACCGAGAGCCTCGAGCGCATCGCCGAGATCCTGCAGGCGCACAGATTTCCATTCGCCCTCGCGGTGCGACCTCTCGCTTCGCTGATTCCGGGTGAGCGCGTGCGGGCCGCTCTCATCGAGCTGTCCCAGCGAGCCACCCCGCCCGAGCTGCTCGTTCTCGACGAGCCTGCCGATCCGCTCGACTTCGTCGGCAGCGCCGCCCTGTCACGCATACTGCGCGCGTGGAAGGGGGGACTGGTCGTCGTGAGCCACGACGCGGAGTGGACCGAATCGCTCGAGATGGAGCGCTACATCGAGCTCGGGCGGGATCCTCGCGCCGACTTGCAGAGTCTTCTGCCCGGTCGGGTCTGGCCGACGTCTTCAGCACGCTGACATGCATCGCCGCACGCTGCCCGTCTGCCAGATCGCATCAACGCACATGCCTCACGTGCGACGCGTCGCCTCCAGGTCTTCGTGTTCGAAGGCCGAGGCGATGCGGTCGATCTCGCTGCGAGAAAGCCCGAGCCGAACCGCGGTCGCTCTCCAGTCTGCCACGACGCGACCCACCTCCCGAACGATTGCTTCTGCACTCTTCCCATCGAGCTCGAAGTAAGGCGCGACCTCGTACGCCAGTTCCAGCGAAGCGGTCGTGTCGTCGAGATCGATGGCAGTGGAGAGCAACCGGGGTTTGATGTCGGTCGGTACGGGGTTCAAGTCGTAGGCCGGAGAGAGCCGCCATCCCGAAGGAGATCGATACAAGAACCCGTGATTACGCAAATGGTCGTCCGTGTTCGAGATCAGCACGCTGAACACGATCCGCCGCCAGAGCGCGCGCATGTCCGCCTCGGGCGCCGCCCCGTACCGGCGCAGCGCGTCGACCAGTTCGAGATAGGAGTGAACCTCACCATCGCTTGCCCCGAGCATGCTCATCGCAGATAGAAAGGGAACGCGCTTGGCATCGTCACGATCGAATCGCTGTAGTAGAAGTACCGGGCGCTCAGCCACCGCCTCGAGTCGGAAGGTCGCGACGGCGATTCCCGCGCGCTCGGCAAGCTGCAGTGCGACAGCCTCCCACCGGACGGTGTCGAGCTCGTCGCTCCGATGGGGAAACTTTGCAATGCATAGTCTCCCCTCGCGATCGATGACTGAGGCCTTGGGGCGAGCACCGCCGAGCGACGAGCCCGGAGCCAAGAGCATCCGAAGATCCTCGTCGTCATCGGAGTCGTCGGCCACGTGATCGGCCGCAGCCAACAGCCGCGGAAGTGCGATCAACGGTGGAATGGGTTGCTCCTCATTGGACGCTATGAAGCCGCCGCCCTGCTCGAGCGCGAAGCGCAGCGCCCCCTGGCGCGCGAAATCGCTGACGCGAAGTACGTAGTCAACCTCGGAGAGGGCCCGTGGGGCCTCTCCGGCGAGCGCCGCACGGCGACGCTCTGCGCGCCGCATCAATGCCCGTCCCCAGCGATCCGGGGCGGAATCTCCGATCGCTCCGAACATCGACCGGTCACCCGGCGTGTGGAATGGACCCGGATCCAGCGCGAGGGCCGGCTCGAGGGCGAAGCGCGTCTGCGAATCGGCCAGCCAGTGCCGATCGTACTCGAAGCTCGCGCTCTCTTGACCTCTGCGCGAACGAGTCCAGAGACGGCCCGCCAGCCTCGTCTCTTGCTCGAGATCGACATAGACCCACACGCCGCGGTCCATCAGCCGGAGTCCCGTTGGGCCTTGCGCGAGCCGCGCGACCCGCGGATTCGCTGTGGGAGTCGTTCCTCCTCGAGTCCCAGACCGATGGTGTCCGATCGAACGTCCACGAGGTCCCCGATGCGTCCCTCCATGCCGAGTACGAAGAGGACACGCGCGTAGACGCCGAGCGAGACACCTGCCTCGCCCTTCTCGACCTTGTTCAGTGTGGTGCGGCTGATCGAAGCGCGCTCGGCCATCAGGGCGACGGGAATGCGGCGCCGGCGCCGCGCGTCGCGAATGTCCTGGCCGAGCTTGCGAAGTGCCCGACGAACCGGGATGGGCAGAGTCGTGGTCTGTCGCGTCACAATAGGACCAATATCTTCACCTTTATATCAGTTTACGTCTAGAAATCTGGACCTTAAATTTCCAGGCATCGAGTTTTGCGTTCAGTATCACGGGCGCTAAATGGCATCAGGTGCGCCCTCTTGGACTCAAAGTTCGTACGAATTCGCACGAGAGTCCCCGATCTGCACATCGGTTGCGACCGCTTCGCCTTCGGGCCGACCGAGCGAAGGTCCGTGCTCAGCGAGCTCCCCGTGCGCACCGCCTCCATCGCCCAGGGGCGCGCCCGCGTGGTCAGCCGGTCCCGGCGACGCGGCGCCGGACGCTTGCTGGGCCGATTCGTCCTCCGTACTCGAGTGCGGCAGAGGAGCGAGCGATGTCCCGCTGTAATCGGCTCGAACGTCCTTCTCCTCTTCGCGCAGCCAAGCTTCGAACTCGCCCTCGGCCGCTTCCTCGCCCTTGTCTGCCAGCTCGTCTGCTTCGGGTGACACCGCGCGCGCGTTCCCCTCGTTTCCGATCAGCTTGGAGACCTTGTCCAGAAAGCTTCCCGAGCGCTCGAAGCGCACGTCGTCGCCGGTGCCATCGAACAGGCCGCGGAACAGCGCGCGTTTGTCCGCGACCAAGGAGGCGATGCGTTCCTCGATCGAGTCACTGCTCACCAAGCTGTACACATCGATCGGATGCTTCTGGCCGAGCCGGTAGATGCGCCCGACGCGCTGTTCGAGCACCGCTGGATTCCAGGGAAGATCGAGCAACACGCAGGCGCTCGCGGCGCGCTGCAGGTTGAGTCCCACCCCGCCCGCGTCGCTTGCGAACAGGATGCGCGCATTGGGATCGTCGTGAAACTCGACGAGATTGCGCGTGCGCCGGCGGGACGACTCGCGACCCGTGAGGAACATGGCTTGTACATCTGCGGTATCCAGCAGATCGCCGACTGCCCAGTGCACCAGTTGCAGCATGCGGCGCCACTGACTGAACACCACCACCTTGCGGCCCTGCTCGATTGCCAGTGTCGAGAGCAGCGCTCGCGCCTCGGCGAGCTTGGGACTGGATAGGCTGCGGAGCAGCGCATCGCGCGGAGGCAGCTGCGACAGCACGTCGCTGCGTACGCGCCGCAACAGGCTGGGCGCGAGCCGCTCCCGCAGGGTGCCCAAGTGACGCGCGCCCACGACCTCGCGCGCGCCATCGGCGGACACCGAATGCAGGGGTGCCAAGCGCCACTTCGGCTCGAGCGCGTGATCATCGACCCAGTCCATGATCGAGGCCAGCTCTTCCAGCCGGTTCTCCATCGGTGTCCCCGTGAGTACCAATCGATAGCGCGGCTCGAGTCGCTTCACGTACGTGGCCGTCTTGGTGGCCCAGTTCTTGATGCGCTGCGCCTCATCGAGCACCACGATCTGCGGATCCCAAGCGAGAATCTCGTCGAGGTCGCGCAGTAGCTGTTCGTAGTTCACGATCAGGAATCCGTCTGTGGTCTCGACGTACGCCCGCGCTCGATCCGCTGGCGATCCATCGACTACGGCGACCGGAATCTTGGTGGTCGCGTTCCACTCGTGCTTCCATTGTCCCTTGAGACTCGCCGGCGTGATCACGAGCCCCCGTTGCACGTGTCCCGAGCGATGCAGGGCGTGGCATGCCGCCGCCGCTTGCACCGTCTTGCCTAGCCCCATGTCATCGGCGAGCAACAAGCGCTCTGCAGTCAGGAAGCGGGCCACGCCTTCTCTCTGATAGGCATACAGCGTGCGGCGTACGCCCCGCAGCGATGGCCTGCGCCCCCGACGCGCGTCGAGCTGCGACTCCAGCTGTTGCCGCTCCGCCCCGAGCAGCGCGCGCAACGCGGGTTCGTCGTCGCTGTTGCGCCCAGGCCGCGCTCCAGCTTGCGCGGTTGCGATGCGAGCGCATCGATCACCACGAGCAGGTGCTTGCACACGCCCAATGACGCGCGCAAGAAATCGGGGCAATCGCAGCTCCCGTCCAACGGCGTCAGCGAGTGCAGCAAGGTGCGATACGGCCGCGGTGCATCCCCATGTGCGCGCGTCCGATAGGGGCCAAACGGAATCGCGCCCGCTGGACGCTCCGCCACGCGCAGCGCATCGCGCCGTGCAAACGCGAAGCGACGCAGCAGTGCCTCCAGCGCCGCGCGTTTGACCGCCCAGGGGGCTTCGCGATGGATCTCGATCACGTGGCCGGCCATGAGCTCCGGCGGAATCCGCCCCAGCTTACGCTGTCCCATCGCGGTCAGCTGCTCGTACGCTTCCGAGAGATCGGCCTCGGGATCTGCTTTCGTGGGAGTGGGGGCCTGCACGTCGTGAAGCGAGGTCATGAATTCATCCGTAGAGAGAGGTTCGAGTTCGGCTTTGCACAGTATGCCCTCCGGTACCGCACCGAACCATTCTTCGCGCAACGCACTTGGCCGCCGCACTCGACCTTGCCGAGCTTCAGGAACAGGCCGGACTGTCGCAGCGTGAGCTTGCAGAACGGATTGGAATCTCTACCCAGAAACAGGAAGAGATCGCGGAGCGGCACGCGAAGCGGACTCGGGACCTGCGCGAGCAGGCCGAACGAGTCTCGGCCGAGCGCCAGGGGCATCGGGAGCGGAGCCTGGCGCTGGTCGAGTCTTCGCGAGCATCGGTGCGCGACGGTCAACTCGGTTCCGGACGCCGAGCCTAACCTGCCGGACTCGAGGTGGCGGGTCTTCTGGATTCTTGGACCCAGCCCGACGGGCGCCCGCTCGCTGCCGATCGTGTGCCGAGTCGCACTGCCACCCGCCGGATGAAGGGCGGAGCCATCAGCTGAAGGCGAGCGCCGCTGCTCCGGCTGCAGAGAGCGCGATCAGGAGCGCCCAGACGAGAAATCTCTCGCGCAGGTTCGAGTGCAGTACTGCACCGCCAGCAAAGCGACTCGAGGCGCTTCCGAAGCGTCGCTGGAGGAACTCCGCGACGCCCAGGAACTCGTTGGGGGTGCCTGACACTGCCTCCTCACTCACGTCCCTACTGGCCTGCATTGGAGAGGTTCCCGCCGCAGGCGGCGGCGCCGTCTCCGGCCACCTCGAAAGCACCTCCGGTGCGTCGGAACCGGGCCCCGCTTTGCTCGCCGCGGCTCTGGCGATCACGCTCCTGGTTCCCACTCCGCACGTCCGCGCATCCGGCGCTCGGTCTCGATCCAGGCCTTCACCGGTATCCGGCGCCGCTGGCAGCTGCTCCAGGAGGCCTGCTGCGGTGGCGAGTCGAGCCCCTGGATCGGGCTCGATCAAGCGCCCGATCAACCGCAGCAGTTGCGAGGAACAGTGCGTCGAGCCATCCGTCCGCGCGGGCGCCAGCACGGTCGCGTCGGTCGGCCCATCAGGAAGCAGGAGTGGGAAGGGCAGCCGCTGGAATGCGAGCTCGTAGGCGATGACCCCGAGCGCAAACAGATCGGCTGCTGGGCCGATCTCCTGGCGCCGTGTGACGCATTCGTGTGGCAGGTACTGCGTCCGTCCGCGTCCTGAGCTCATCTCGTCGAAGCTGGGGTCGAGGTAAGCCGGTGCGAACCCGAACCCGCCGAGGCGGACGCTTCCGTCGGCATCCAAATGGACGCGTGCGGGAAACAGCTCTCGATGTGCCACTCCAGCTGCATGCGCGATCGAGAGCACCTGAGCTGCTTCGCCTAGAAGCCTCCAGATGAGTGCTTCAGCGAAGACATCGCGGGCCGCCGCCAGCTTTGCTTCCAGCGTCTCGGCACGCGGTTGTAGGGAGACCAGATACCGCAAATCTCCGTAGAGCCCGAAGTCGATCGCCCGAATGATCGCTGGATTCCGCAGCCGTGTCGTCGCGAAGAGCTCGTCGAGATATCGATCCCGGTCGCCTTCCGCGAGGCCGCGCGCGACTCGTACGACGACGTTCAGGTCGAGCCGAGTGTGACGCCCTTCGTAGAGGCAGGAGTTCTTCTCCTTGTCTAGCAGGCGACCGAGTTCGACCGGGCCGAGCAACGTGCCGGGTTCAACCAGCATCTCGGGCCTCTACAGCTGCTGGTACGGCGAAGACACTCGACACGCCCGTCGCGGCGGCGGATGGATCGCCGTGCGTGAGAGGCATCTGATGCTCGCTGTAGTTCATGCCAAGTCGCTCCTCGAGTTCTCCGACCCGAAGCTGAGTGAAGCTCCCCACCCATGTCCAGAGTGTGCGCCCAGCCCAATACGACCACCCGAAGCAAACGAACAGCCCGATGCTCTGCACGAGCACGAAGTCCAACCGGGTCAGTCCGAGCTCATCGAGCAGGGATGCGCGCGCGAAGAATCCAGTGGCGACGATGCCCACGGCGCCCGCGACTCCGTGCACCGGTACTGCGCCCACCGCATCGTCGAGCTCGAGCACCTCGAGTACAAAGGTGCCGAGCACCACCGAAATCCCACCCAGGAAGCCGATTGCCGACGCTGCTTGAATCCCCACGACATCTGCACAGGCGGTGATCGCAACGAGACCTCCGAGCAGGCCGTTGAAGACGAGGTCCACCTGCGCGAGGCCCCGAAGTGCCCAACCGAGCAGCATGGCTCCCGCGCCTCCGAAGCACGCCGCCAGGAGCGTGCTGACCACGATCTGCGGTGTGGCTGTCCCAAGGGGCGCCGATCCGCCGTTGAAGCCGATCCAGCCCAGGAACAGGATCATCACGCCGAGCGCCACCATGGGGAGACTCGAGGGTGGAATCGGCCTAGATCGCCCGTTTGAATCGAAGCGGCCCTGGCGCGGACCGAGCACCTGGATTCCCGCGAGGGTCACGCCAGCTCCCACGATGTGCACTACCGAGGATCCCGCGAAATCGTGGTAACCCATGTCGGCTAGAAAACCACCGCCCCAGACCCAGTGCCCGAAGAGGGGATAGATTACCAAGGAGACGCCTGCGCTAACCAGCAAGTAAGGCATGAAGCGGCAACGCTCCGCGACCCCGCCGGACACGATCGTGGCTGCCGTTGCACAAAATGCCGCTTGGTAGAGAAAGCTCGTGAGCTCGCTCGGTTCGAGATCGATCAGTACGGGAATCGGTGTGCCGATCAATCCGAACCAATCGCTGCCGAACATCAAGGCATAGCCGACTATGAAGAAGGCTGGCAAAGAGATGCATAGATCAACGACGTTTTTCACCGCGACGTTGATCGAGTTCTTGTGGCGTACGGAACCTGCCTCCAGGCAGCAAAACCCCGCCTGCATGAACAGCACCAGCGCCGTGCAGACGAGTACCCACAAGGTCTGCACGTCGACGGCGATAGTTTCGAGTGAAGCTTTTGGATCCACGGTTCACCTCATCGAAGGATGTTGGAGAGGAGAGATCGGGACGCGTTGGCGGCAGCCGCGATCGAAATGACCAGCGACGCTGACCTTCGCAGCCGAACGAGAAGCTCGCCTCTCACTCGAGAGTCAAGCGCCGACGACTGGCCGCTTTGCAAGGCAAATGCCAGCCGCGCCAATCGCGCATCACGTCGCTACGACACGGGTACGACCACCGCAAGGCGCCTCGAGTTCAGCCACAGGGTGTATGCTTCCCTCTCATGATTCGACGACTGCTCGCGCAAGATCGTGTGAAGCCGCTCCACGACCCGCACAGCGAACGCGGTCCCCAGCAGCCACTTCGCGGGATGGGTAGGACTTTTCCGCGTCTTCGTTGAGCTGGGACTGGGGGTGGAGTTGGCTTCCCGACTGGATTCTCTGTGCGAGTGGGCGCGATGTCTTGAGCCTTGGATCGACAATCATTGAGGCTCTGATATGTGGTCATCCAGCGCCTCGGCTTCGTGACGCTTTGAGCGGCTCGCGGCGGCGAGTTGCACTGGATTACGCCCGGAACCGTGAAACTGTGGGTGGCTCCCTGACGAAACCGTGCGTCTCCAATGCGGCGCTAGACTGCACGGCGGCGCTCACGGTGTAGCGCTCAGCGTTCGTACGAAGATTCCCGAGCCTCTCCCTTTGACTCGTCGTGCTGGCCTGCGAGGACTGGCCCGCTGATCGAGATGGAGACGATGTTCGGAGCCGCGCTGTTGAAGTTACGTAGTGGTTTTCGAGCACGGGACTGAGGATTTGCGAATAGTAGGTACGCCCGTTTGATCTGTAGAGCCGAAGTTGTAGGCGAAGTACGGGTTAGCGTTCTGGGCAAGGTGCTCGAGGACGTCGATCTCGTACGTGTAAATCACGCCGTTGACCAGCGAAGCTTGACCTGTGTCCCAATCGTTCTCCGCTTTCTCTGCAATTCCATCGATCCGAGGGAAGTCGTGCGCTCTGTGGGTCGATGAAACGGAGGGTTCCCCGGGATCGGACTAGCAACCCATCCCAGGGAACCGAGGAAAGCTCCTTCAGGGTTCGATCAGAACGGAAGCGGCAGGGACTTGATCGCCTCGATCAGTCCGTCTGGGTTGGAGATGAACATTCCGTGGACCGCATCGGGCGCAACTATCGGACGATAGAGCTTGCCCGAAGGGCCCGTGAGGTACGCATAGAGATCATCCAGGTCCCCAGCTGGAACCAGCACATCTTCGCTGAAGGACACGATCGACAGCGCGGTGCCATGCTTCGGCGCGAAGGCGCGGCTCCGAGCGGTTGGGCGTGGAATCGGGAGCTGCCCGACGAGCTGGAGCAACGTAGCGATGGGTTCGAGCCCTACATAGGGAGTCAGTTGGGCTAGGCCTGGAAGATTAGGGATGAGGCCACCGCTGGTCGTTCGAAAGCTGTTTCCCAGCTGAAATGCGATTGGGGGTAGAGCGAGGAAAGTGCCGAGAGCCGGGTCCGAGACGATGAATGGGCTCAGGTCCGCCGGCGGAGGCTGCGTCCACTGTTGTCCCCCCGCGGGCACGGGAGCCAGCAGAATGGCTGCGCGGACACCCAGGTGCGACAGGCTGGCGCCATTTGCGAGCAACGCTTCCTGCGCGCCCTGGACCGCTAGTCCACCCATGCTGTGTGCCATGATGGCGTTGGCGCCGAGACCGCTCGCATCGAGGATACCGAGCGATTGGATGATCACGCTGATGTTGTCGTCGATCAGGAGCTCACCGAAGAGGCCAAACGGGAGCCCGACGGGTACGGGGCTGTCGCCGTGCCCCGGTAGATCGAGAGCGATCACGCGCCGTACGAACGGCGCGAGTTGCGGGTCGGCAAAAATGGACTCTACGAGCGGCTCCCATGCGGCCGCGGTCTCGGTGAGACCCGGCACCGCCAGAATCGTCGCCCCTGCGGGTAGAGCTGTCGGATTTTCATAGATATCAGTACAGATCTCTGCGGTGCCGCCACGCAGATCCACGGTGTAGCAGAACTCTGAGGATGCGGCTTGTGCGCCGGAAGTGAAGCTTCCGACTGTAATAGAGACCGCCAATAGCAAAACGCGCACGATGCTCGTCGACTTCATATTCAAACCTCCATATCTACGTCTGCACCTCTGTTGAACTCCGGCTTTGGTACGAGAGCTTGAAGTGCGCTTCTCGGCGCGCAGCCGTGCTCGAGAGGGGGGCTGAGTATAGTTGATGGTGGTGCGCTGCGTAGCGGAGTGAGCTGGTCCACGAGCTTGTGAAAGAGAGATCCGGTTGCGCGTGTCGGCCAGTGCCCGCCGACCATTTTGCGTCCCCGACGGCTAGGGGACCAGTTCCGCGAGCAGCCTCTCGAGCCCGGCGTCTCCCCGTGCGGTTACAGCGGTCTCGATTCGACGTTTCACGGCTTCCGTCGGCTGGGCGACGGTGAGCGCCCGAAGCGCGAGCTCGGCGTGCGCGATGGGGGCCTCATCCAGCTCGCGCAGAAGCAGCGAGGTCGCCTCGTCCAGCCGGAGCATGGAGAGCGCGAGGTAGCCCACTCGGCGAAGATCAGGGTCCATCCAGCCTTCGAGCCAGGTCCCAAGCAGATCGACAGCCTCGCGGCTTCTCGATTCGCCGAGCGCGAAGGCGGCACCCTCTGCGAGGTTTGGATTCGGGTGAGAGAGGCGTGCCGCGACATACTCTAGATTCGACACCGGATCGAGCGAGATCAAGGCGGATAGACACTCGGCAGGCACTCTCGAGTCCGCGTCTGCCGAGCCGAGTCGCAGGCGCAGCAGTGGTGCACCCATATGGGGATTCCCGGTTTGAGCGACCGCGCGGATGGCTCCGATCTGGGCAGCTACTTCCGGGTCTGCGAGCAGGTCCGCGAGGAGCAGCCAGAGATCGTGGGTGCCGGCGAGGACCAGTCCCTCGGCACAAATCCCGCGTAGCTCGGCGGCCGTATCGACTCTTCCATCAGCGGTTGCCTCCGGTTGAACGTGAAGGCTCCCTTTCCGGTACAGCTCACTCGCGACCATCCCGGTCTCGAGCGAGACCAGAGCCCTCACGATCGCCTCCTTTGCGATGCACAAGGGGTCCAGCCTGCTAGGGCCTGGGCCCAGAAAGCGATCGAATGAGCGAATCAGAGCGTTCTCGAGCTCGCGTAGTTCGCGCGCCGCGAGGAGTCTCGCGACCGAGGCCACGACCGGGCCCGATCCCTTGATCAAGAGGCTCTCGAGTGCTCGGATCAGCTCTGCGCTGGTCGGAGCATCTCGGAGAATTGCAAGTCGGTCGAGTGCCTTCTGCGTCGAATCGCGAGCCATATCTCACGTGAGTATAGAGCGTGTCGGCCCAAGTGAATGGTCGCACGGCCTCGGACGTCGCTCGTGAGGTTGGCTCTCGCCAGCTCCAGGTCGCCCACCCTCCGCCCGATAGGGCGCTCAGGGATGGACTTGGTGGACAGCGGACGGGGAGGCTCTGGAGTGGGGTGCGGGAGAAGTCCGAGAATCGCAGCGATCGGGTGCCTGTGGCTGGCAGTGTGGCTGTTCGCGCCGCACTCGAATGCGGAGCCGGATCCGAGCCGGATGGCTTCGGCGTTCGGCATGCGTCTGGCTGAGGCTGCTCTCGAGAGAACCAAGGCAGAGGTGCGCTACGACGGGCGCTACCTCCGCATTCCCTACCCGGGCGGAGACGTGCCCGCGCATCTCGGTGTGTGTACAGACGTCGTGATCCGGGCGTATCGCTCGCTGGGGATCGATCTGCAGCGCGATGTGCACGAGGAGATGCTCGAGAACTTCTCGGCGTTCCCGAATCTATGGGGGCTCGAAGCGCCGGATCCCAACATCGATCATCGGCGTGTGCCCAATCTGCGCGTCTTGTTCATGCGTCGAGGGGAGTCTCTGGCGGTGAGCGATCATCCCGACATCTACGCGGCAGGTGACCTGGTGACGTGGACCGTCGGTGGCCACCGGCCGCACATCGGCATCGTTTCCGATCGGCGCTCGGGCGATGGTGAGCGGCCCCTGATCGTGCACAACATCGGCGAGGGCCCGAGGCTCGAGGACATGCTCTTCGACTATCCGATCACGGGTCACTATCGCTATGCGGGTCGACAGGAGAGCGCCTCACGGTAGCCCCGCCAGTGCCGACATCGTGAGGCCGCGATCAGCGAAGTAGTCGCTCGACTACCCCCACCAGCCCGTCTTCGTCGTGGCGCGAGGTGACCCAATCCGCGGCTGCGCGTACGCTTTCGGGTGCGTTCCCCATGGCCACACCAATGGCCGCGCCGCGAAGCATCGACAGATCATTGACCTGATCGCCCACGGCGCAGACCTGATCCAGCTCGATCCCGAGATCGGTCGTCAGGTGGACGAGTCCCGACCACTTCGAGACCTGCGCGTGCGCGAGCTCGCAGTACCAATGGGAGTCGCTCGGGTTTGGAACGACGGTCGCGACGATGCGGCCGGGGAACAGCCTGTGAGCGGAGTCGGCCAGCAACCGAGCCTCCTGCTCGCCACAGAACGCGCTCAAGATCAATACATCGTCGCGCCGGCGGACTTCGGCGACCGCATCTCCGGTGCGAGCATACTGGCGCCAGAGGTCGTGATATGCGGCGACCGAGGACGACCAGGTGGGGACATCGTCGATCAAGAAGTCGTGTGGGTCTGCGAGCTGGGTGTCGTGGTGGACGACGAGAGCGACGCCGACCTCGCGGGCGAGCTCGATCAGTTGCTCCGCATCTGGGCCGGGGAGGCTCTGTGTGGCTAGAGTCGAATGATCGTGCCGCTTTACGAGCGCTCCGCCGAGGCACACGAAGGGGAGGGCGAGACCCAGGGAGTCGAGGATCCTCTGCGTCGTGCGGTAACGCCGGCCGGTCGCGATCGCGAGCTGTAGGCCTTCGTCATGGGCGTGGTGCAGGGCCGCCCGCGTTCGCGCGGAGATGACGTCGCGCTCGATCGCGAGCGTCCCGTCGACGTCGATCGCGAGCAGCCGAATGCGAGTGGGCGCGGACATGGCGAAGCAGCGGTCTCCAACGTGCCTAGCGGATAGTAAAGTCCGAGGGATCAGCCGGCTCCCGCATCACATGGGGCGAGCGATATCGCGGAGCGACGGCGTCGGTCGAGCCCGATGGTATCGATTTCGCCGTCCTCCGGCGACTGTAGAACCGTCCGATCCTCCCGCACCGGGATGTGCCCCGTTGCCAAACGCCACGTGCCTTGAACGGAACGAGCTGAGAGCGCCGACCATGTGAGCTACTCTCCACGCTCCATTGGCACACGGACTGGGGCTCGGGGTGCGTTCCCAGCCTCACCGGAGAGTAGAGAACGACCTATGCGATAGGGGGATCGTCGCGAAACGTGTAGACCGCCACACTGAACACGCAACTGCCATCGGTGTGCCGATCACAATGTGTAACCACTGGAGCGAAGCACACGTGAGGCTGACCACTGGGGTAGCCCCTCAGCCGCAGCGGTCTAGCCCGCCCGACGAGAAAGCTCCAGATCTCGTCGAGTAGCTCGTTCAGCCAGGAGTCCTGAGGATGGACCCGGACGATGCTCCGCCACTCCGATTCCAGCTTTCCGACGGACCATCGTTGCTTGATGGGGATACGGCTGCCTTCTCCCTCTAGCCCGAAGTGGTGGAGGCCGGACCCCTCGCGCTCGGTCACGATGAGATTGTCTCGTAGCGTCGCTCGCCGATCCTCCTGCATCGCCTCGCGCTCGTCGGTCAGAGCCTTGTCCCAGCGAGCATGGAGGGGTTCTAGAATCTCGCCGCCGATGCCCAGTTGGAAACAGCCCCAACGGGCCTCTCGCTCGATCCCCTCGGCGAGGCGGTCCTTCTCCTTCTCGTCCCGGAGCGCTTCGATCAACGCGTTCGCATTGAGACGCAGGGTTTCGTCGTCGCGCTGCCAGTAGCCTGGGAGACCTTTGAAGAAATCCGGCATTCGATGAAAATCGAACACGAAGTCCAGTATGTCTTGATCGTTGTCGAGCTGAATTCTGCGCAGATCACGATGTACGGAGGGTTCGTCCTCGAAGATCTGTAGGATCACGATTCGTGCTGGCGTGTTTCGATCCTCGGCTACGCCCAGCTCATAGTTGCACCATTCCCAGTTTAACTTGGCGTGGGTGTAGATGTAGATGACCAGGTTGCATTCCCACAGGAACTCCCGCAGAAAGCCGAGCAGTTCGTCTCCGATCGCGGGACCCTGCGTTTGGCTCTTGGGGCCCGATGTATGCATAATCTGGGCGCCTTCGAGTCCCCACAGCTTGAGATGCTGTGACAGCACGTCTGCGTACCCGGAGTTCTGCTCCTTGTGGCTAATGAAGATCCGAAGGTCACTCTGTTGTTCCAGAGTCATCCATTTCTGCTCTTGTCCATCTCCGGAAGCTGCGTTCCCCTTGGATGTCCGTCTGACATTCTTTTTCTGGGGAGGTGGTTTGGTGGGAGTCACTCTGCGATCTCCGTTCCGTACAGGCTACTTTGTAAGTCGAAGAGATCGTCACTACGAGTTAGTTGACGACCTCATTGAAGCACCGTTTAGGGGAGCGGGCGCCTCCGACGTAGACATTGATCGGGCCGTCTGACGACACCGCGATGGCGAAGCTTCCTCTGCCTGCAAACTGTGTGAACTTCTCAGCGGTGGCCCGCTTCGCTCCGGCTGCATCGAAGATCGGAACCGATGCATCGTGGATCGTCAGGTACTGGGCGAAGTCGAGCACCCGGCAGTCGTAGGCGTCGGATGCTCCCTCGCTCAGGCATACCGCCCCGTCGATCTTGGCGGCGCGAAGCAAGAGGCGCGCTACGTCGTAGCGGATGATGAAATCTTCCGAGTCCGCGTCAAGACGGAGCAGGCTCCGGCCCGAGAGCCAGGGTTGGCCGTTGAGCCGCATAGGCTCGCCATTATGAAGCGTGTGTAGATAGAGGCCCGACTGGGGAGCCTGGGCATGGGATCCGTTCGAGCCACTCGGTGGGGGGTACCTCCTTTGCTCGGCGTAGACCAGCAGGCCGCCTCTACCGGTCGCTCTAAGGATCGGCGAGAGCTGACTCGCGACTTCCAGCGCGCGTGCTAGGCGTCTCGCTTCCCGAGCGCTCAAGATTTTTTCTGAGGTGAATTCTGCAACGGGGTCGCCACGACATCGCCAACCGCGCCCGTCGCGAAACGCGACCACCTGGCCGCCACAGAACACACGCACTTGTGATCCCGGACCAACGAGAGCCGCGATCGACCACGGATAGTGATGGGTGAGATAGGCATAGATTCCCCCAGTCGACGACCAGAGCCTACCCTCGGGCCAGCTGACCACCGCTTCCTGGAAGTCAGTGAGATTGATGACATAGGCAGGACATGGAGCCCTGGAGTCTCCCAGGCGAGTGTCCCCGTAGGGAAATGCGATGCAACGTTGACGCGGGTTTTCGATCGCCGGAATCTGGCCCAATAGCGCAGAAAGCTGAAACGGCTGATACTCCCCGTCCTTGAGTCGGCCAATTGGAATGGGGCGCTCTCCTGGCCAATACCGCACCAAGAATGGGTTCGCGAGCATGAAGCCGAATTCGAGCTCTACTCCCTCCGAGCGCGTGTCGCAGAAGGCAGAGCACGCATGAAGGAACCGGAACGCACTCATCGCGATAGGGTCGCGACGCGCGCCTTCGTGCGTTCTCGGACGCGCGAGTGAATCGTCTCCCTCTGCGATTCCCGCCAGTCTGCACATCGTATCGCGAATGGTTTCGCAAATAGACCAAGGTGGGCCGCGCAGCTGATCGCCCGGCGGCTCACCTACCGCCTCAAGCTTGCGAATCTGCTGTGCGGCCGTGTCGGAGAAGGAAGGAACACCAGGCGTCGGCACATCCCGCCGGACGGGACGAGAGCACAGCTTCTGGTGCACGTCTTCCAGCATACGGACAAGTTCGAGACGCTCGCCGCTGCGAACAGCGTGTGCTGAGAGGAGAACCGCCCCAGTTGCGAAGCTGAGAGGATCGCTCGAACGAGTGAACAGCGTCAGTGCGTGCACTAGGCTACTAGAGACGGAAGCGATTTGAATCTGATCGAACATAGCCGCAACGATGGACTGATAAACGATGATTCCTGGCGAGATCTCGAAAGCTTCGCAGAGTTGCTGAGCGTGTAGGTGCAGGTTTTGGTACAAGCTTCGATTGGGATCGAAGAGTCCGTGCCATACGTCGACATCGGACATCTGCTTGACATCGCGCAATGCTTGCTCCAGGGCGCCGCTTCGGGGAATCCTCAGCTCGGCATGGAACCGGGCATCGAGCGGCGCACCAGGAGGAGGGTTCCGGTCGGTACTAGGGGCGTCTGGCGAGCTCAGAGTAATTGCGATGCTCAGCGGGGCGGGAGCGTCGGGCTGCTTGGGGGTATAGAGAGAGTCGAGCACCGATGGGAGGGTGCGGAAGCCCTTGATCGCGCACTCACCGATGCGTGTGTCGAACGTGGATTGCAGGGTTTCGTCGCTTGCCGAAAAGCAGAAGTGGGTGGGCGCTCGATTCGGAATGCCGATCCTGTCTCCGGCTCCCCCGGGGATGTCCGTCGGGCTTTCGAATACATGACGCACATAGGGGATGAGGCAGTAGTCGGAGCGTGTTTCTTCGGGCAGGACGGCGAGCAGATTCTCCAGCAGGTATTCCCTTAGGCTTCGTAGGCTAACGGAAGGTTGCCCTGCCCAGGCCGAACTCAGCGCGAGGATTGCCACTTTTGACTCCTGCTACCGTAGTTGAGGGGGGACTAAGCTCTGGGCGTCGGACCGGATGGAACGACCGGCTCGACTTTTTCATCATACACACGACTGAGGCTCCGATGGACGTAGTTTTTGGCAGATGCCGCAGACCGACCTGTACTCTCGAGATGGGGAGTCTGTTTGCGAGATCCTCGTTGTTGAATCCACCCACGTTGTTACATCTAGCCAGGGTAGGTGCCGACGCCGAGATTGTTCCCACGCTGAAGTCGGCCGTGAGGTTCTGGCAGGAGCTGGTCGGCTTTCTTTGAAATTTAGGAGATAGACTCCTGCATTTCACAAATGGAGTTGCTGCCTCCAGAAATGGCCCGAGTCGAGAAGCTGCAACGGGCCTTCCACTGGTGGCGGTCGTGAGAGCGCGTCAGGTCGGCAAGACGACTCTGGCCAGGCAAGTGAAGCGCACCGGCCGCTTCAAGCATGTGGTCCACTTCGACCTCGAGACCTCACTGGACGTCGCACGGCTCGCTGATCTCGTGGGGGCATTGGAGCCGCTACAGGGGCCGGGGAGCCTCGCGGGTAGCCTAGCGTAGAAGTTGATATCGAGCGGTTCGGGACGCCGAAGCGTACGTGGACAGGATCCAGCTCGAATGCGAAGAGAGGCGTAGTGTCAGGTGAAAGATTCGACGATGGTGAGTACGTGTCCATTCGCGCCGTCCGCGAGGCGCGGTGGGCCTTCGCTTGTGGACAGAGGGATCGCATGACTCATCCAGTGATCGTCCCGAAACTCCGGCTCTCGCTCCTGCTCGTCCTACTCGTTGGAATGAGCGTGGTCGCCGCCCCCGGTGTGGAGCACTTGCTCGAGAAGTCGCGACCTCGCCATGCGCTCAAGCCGTATCATTGGCTCGGCGCTCCGAGCGAAGCCCTCCGAGTCGCATGGGTTGGCAACAGCCATACCTACGTGAATCAGGTGCCCTACCTCGTGCAGGCGATGGGAGACGCGTCGGGCGTTCCGATCTTCATAGAAGGGATCGCGCGTCCCGGCTTCAGTCTCGAGCAGCATCGCGAGCTGGGACTCTTTGCGGCGATGCTCGAACCTCCCCTCGATGTGGTGGTTCTCCAGGAGCAGTCGGCTCAGAGCCACTACCATCCTGATCGATACGCGAGAGACGCGGGATACTGTGCTGGGCTGGCACGCGCCCTGGGTGCGCGCGTCGTCTTGGTGGGAGCCTGGGCCTACGAGGAATCTCCTGATCATCCCGAGCGCACGCCCGCATCGGTTCGAGCACAGGAGCGGCAATCGACCGAACATGTGCTTCGGCTCTCGCGGCGGATCGCTGCCGGCGTGGCGCCGGTTGGACTCGCGTTCCGTCTGATTCGAGAGGACTCCACGAAGCTCGACATGACCCAGCGCGATGGGAACCATACGACTCCGGAAGGCGCATACCTCGAAGCTGCGGTGGTCTATCTCGCCATCGCGCCACGCGAGCTCTCGACGGAGATCGTCGTGCCCGGAGTCTCAATCGCCCCGGAGATACAGGCTACGCTCTGGAGAGTCGCCCGGCAGGCGATGGCGCGCATCAGACATCGCGAAGGCACTGCCGGGATCGACGTCACGCCCGCGATCGATCTCACGCGGATCGGGCATTCGTCGGGGGAGCTCTCGTTGGATTCCAGCGGTTGGAGTAGGAGAGGGTGAGGTTCGTTCGTTGGGGGCGTGGCGTTTTGCCCGCGCTTCAGATTCACAGAGGATTCTTCAGCCGCACATCGTTCGATCGGTGGGCCGGCTGCTACGCTTGGGCTGTACGCACTCGGACGGTCCTGCGGCGTTCGGCTAGCTCGTACAAGAGCACCGGGTCCCAGCTTCATTGCGGTGCGTCCGCCACACGAATCAGCATACATATTGGGATTCCACGAGATGAGCCCACTCCGTATTCTTCACGTCTGGTCGGACCCGACAGGCCCCGCGAAGACCGCGGCAGACATTCAGGTCAACGCACTCAAGCTCGCGCTCGGCGCCTATCGAGACGAGCTCGAGTACCATGATCTTCCAGCCTGTGCGCCCCGAGATCTCCTGCAGCAGGTGCAGGCGCTGGAGCCCGACGTCCTGCACGTGAGCGGGCACGGCCGGAGCAACGGGGGCGTGATCCTGATGCACCAGAGTACCGGGCGGCCGGTCACTCTCAGCAAAGGCGAACTGCGCGACCTGTTGAGCGTACATTCGGGTCTACGGCTGCTCGTACTCGATTGCTGTTATGGCAAGGTAGATATCGAGGAACTCAAGCCGATCGCTCCAGCGTTCATCGCAGCCGAAGGAAGGACCGTCGAACCGTACCCGATCGAGTACTCGATCGCGCTGTACCGAAGCATCGCGACTGGATGCTCCCTCGGGGCCGCAGTGCGCGCCTCGCGAATCGCCGCGGCTACGTCCGAGCTCGGTGGAGGCGAGGCCTCGTCCTCGCTCGACCTCTGGCCCGACGTCCCCGAGACGCAGCGCATTCAGCTCGTGTCCACCAGTGCGCCACGAGCCTCAGCGGCCGCGAACTTTCCTTCCAAGGGCTCTGGCTCCTCGGTCTCCGGCTCCTCGGATCCAGAGACCGAGGACTCGTCCGCGCCCGCCAACACGTTTCGCACCATCTCCGACGCGTATCACGGCGCGGCGCTGCTCGTCTCGCACGAACCGCAGTGGGCGTCGATCCGTGCAGCGAGTGAGGCCGCGGGCCCGAGCATTCTGGTCCTCCGAGCGGCTCGCATGTCCGACATCGATCTGTTGCTCATGCGAATGGATCGCTTCCTGTCGGAAGCGACCTCGGTACCGCAGCACCGGATCGTGCATCTGGCCAGCCGCGGAGGGACTCGAGGTCCGGCGGGCATCTCGAACAATCCGACGGGTGTACAGGGGTGGGAGGCGGTTCTCACGAGCGCGCTGCGGGATGCGCTCCCTTCGCCCGCTGGGAATCGATCGATCGCGGCGAGGCAAGTGCACGATCCGAACGACTCCGGTGACACAGTCTGCACACTCGGCGAAGCGAGTCGCGAGGCCAGCGTCTTCCTGACCATCAAGCTTCGTGGTTCGGACTTCGCGAGCGACGAGGCCGTCGGGGACCTGTGTGCATTTCTCGAAGGGCGACTCGTAGAGCGGTTCCAGTCCGCGGAGCTGTCTCATCCTCTGCGCATCCTGGTTGCGCTGGAATGCGTGACCTCGGAAAGCACGTTCGAAGCGCGCGTGTGTCGCGCGCTCGAGACCGCTGCGCACACGTTGAGAGCGAAGCATACCGTGCTCGCCCCCATGCGCACGGTAGAGTGGGAGAACCTGGAGGCGTACCTGGCGAGCCGCCCCATTCCAGAGCCTCTGCTCCCTCAGGTGCGCGCGAATCTGCGCGCGACGTTTCTGCGCCTTCAGCGGGATCCGGCACTCGGATTTCGAGATCTCGTCGCGTGCCTGGATGAACGCCTTCCCCACGGTAGCTCCGAGGCGGACGCGCTCGCACTCAGTCCGGTTCGTAGCGAGGGGGTCACCGAACAAACCTCTTCACGCACAGGCCAGATCGATACGGATTCGAACCAGGGGTCGACGGCTGCGCACCGCAACCCGCAGGAGTCAGCTTCGTCGAGGCGTGCACCCGGCCGTCGGCTCGCAGCTCCTGGCCGCAGTGCGCGTGTGATCGCCGGCGGATCGGTGCTCGTCGCTCTCGTGCTCTGGCTTGGAATTGCGACCCGGGCCAGCGCCCCCACTCCCGAGTTGGAGGCCGCCCCGACCGCTCGGCCCTTGGGGCCGGAGGAGACTGAACACTATGCGGTGTTGAGCCGCATCTCGGAGCGCCGTCCTCCGATCGTTCCTCCGGCTTCGAACGGCTTCTTGTTCGCACTCGTTGCATTCAGCGCGATCGGTACCTTCTTGGGCGCGCGCTGGCTACTGCTCCCCGACCAACTTGCGGACGAACGCAGCGCGCATCTGCGGGAACTTGCACGAGTGCGCCGCCTGGAACTCGCCGGGCTCGAAGGAAGCAGCGTCTCCCGAGCGAAGGAAGGGCACCCCCTCTTCGGGGTCGAGCCGCGCGCGGCCCTCGAACCCGCGTCCATCGAGGCAACGGCCGTGTGGCTACGGCGCGCATGCGATGCCGCGACGCTGGAGTCCGGTAGCGACCCCACGCAGGCAGCAGATGGAAACCTCGCAGATGCCGACGTAGCGACGTCAACCGCCGCGTCCACTCCTCTGGACACCGCGGCCGCATCGGCTGCGCAAACCCTATTCGTCTGGATTGACGTCGAACGCGGTGACCATCCGTGGTTGGGGCCATTCGAGCGCCTCCTCGATGCCTGGGAGGCCGCGGGCGTGCAGATGCGACGCCTCCACTTCCGCTTCTCACCGCACGTGCTGATCGATCCCGCGACCGGGGTGCCCAAGAGCGTGGCCGAGATCGCGCGGCAGAGTGCCGGCGCTCCGTTGATCGTGTTCTCTCGGAACCTTTCCCTCGCGTCCGCGCCGGGAGCCGGCCTGGGCGCCATACCCGAGTGGTGCGCATTCGAGACCGCCTGGCCCAAGCGCGCGTGGATCGATCCCGACCCGGTCGAGCTCAGCGCACGAACGCCCGCGCATCAAGATGAGATCGTGACGCTCGCCGCTCACGGCTGGGCGCGGTTTCCACTCGACGAGAGCGGCATCGAGGCGCTCGCCCGCCGCCTCTCCGGAGAGGCCGGGGTCGCTCTACCCCCCGACAAGCAAGTGCTTCCCTCACTGCCACCTCGCGACGGCGACGCGTCTGTCGGCGACGACACCGCAGACACCGTTCGAGAAGCGCTCCGCTGTTGGGCGCTCGCCGCCTCGATCGTGGACGGTCCGTCCTGGGCTCAGCTCGAGGCATTGCGGCGCTATCTCCCCGAGGTCCGTGGCGCGCTCGACGATGCGCGTGCCGTACGCCGGCTGATCGAGTGGGTCGAGCGCGAGACCGGAGAGCCCGCGGAATCGACGGATGGCCGGGCGCTGTGGATCCCACTGGCATTCCGCCGGCGTTGGCTCGAGACACAGCGCATGCGAGCGACAGAGCCGGGAACCGACCCGACCCTGGAGAGTCTGGAGGACCGAGTTCGGTCGCTGCTGCTCGAACAGCTCTCGCCGCGGCCCGCCGAAGGGACCTTGGCTCATCTGAACTGGACCTCCGAGCGCGCTTTTCAAGAGTTGATGCTGGGACAGGCGGAGCGCCTGCCAGAGCTCGCCGCCCTGCTGGACTCCCCGATCGGCGATCGGGTCCGCCGCGAGGTCTCCTGGGAGCTGGCTCGTGAAGGGACTCGAGCTCATCTCCAGCCGGGGCTTCACGAGCGACTGCGCTCCGCACTGACCCCAACACAGCGCGTGCCTCTCGACGCGCTGGTGCATGGGTCGCTTCGCAGCTTCGCGGTTCCGTCCCTGCTGGCCGGGGCGATGGTTCTGGCCAGCGCGATTCCGCTCGGCGGTGGGTACGGGATCGAGCGGATTTCTCACAGCATGGGAATGATGTTCCCTCCGGGCGAACTCCAGGAGAACATCGTTCCAGCGACCTACGAGGTTCGCATGCTTCCGAAGCAGCCCGCCACCGCGGGGCGCCCGGCCATGATCGAGCTTCCTGCGGGCACCTTCTGGATGAGCGATCCCGAAGCGGAGCGAAAGCGCGCGAACGACGATCCACCGACATCCACTCGCCCGGTTTCGGTCGCAAGCTTCCTGGTTTCGGAGACCGAGATCAGCCGATCGCAGTTCGCCGCAGTCATGGGCTCGGCACCGCTACCCGACCAGGACAACCCCTCCTTTTGCGGCGGCCCGGCGGCGGCTCCTGCGGATCCGCGACCGGCCACCTGCATCTCGTGGAGGAAGCTTTTCGAGTACTGCAACAAGCTCTCCGAGGCGGAAGGGCTCTCGCCGGCCTACGTCGCGCTGGATGAACAGGCCTACACCTATGAGTGGAACCGGCGAGCGGACGGCTACAGGCTCCTCACGGACATCGAGTGGGAGTACGCGGCGCGTGGCCCGCACGAGGAGCCCGAGACTCAGACGCGCTGGTACGGGACGAGTGTTCCGGAGCGCGTATGCGCGTACGGGAATGTCTATGATCGACAGCCCGAGCAACGGCGAAGCTCGACGTTTCCATGCAGCGACGGTGCGCCTGGCCTTGCGCCCGTACTTCGTGACGACATGCGCCGTCCGGTGGGCTTCGGGCTCGCCGGATTCGGAGGAAATGCGAGCGAGCGTGTGTGGCGTTTCATCTCCTCCGATGATCCGGAGTCCGCGCGGATTGGGCCAAGCGATAGCACCAGCAGACTCGAGGGCCGAGGAGCGAGCCATCAGGACGGCTACGACCGCCGGGTTTACGGGCGGAGCGCGGGGCGGAATGCCTTTCTCGCAGACCCCGGCTCTTCGCTGCTTCAGCTAGGCGAGATCCGACCCAATCTCGGGTTCCGGATCGCGCGCTCACGAAGCAGCGGGACCGATCCAGCGCCCGCTGTCGACGCGAGGTGATCGCTCGAACCCACTTCATTGGCCGCCACCCGGGCTCATCTCGCCGTAGCCGACGCTCCCGGAAGAACCTCGCCGCCGTCGTTGAAGGCGACCCGTGTCGAGCGCGGCTCGGCCACGAAGACGTCGCCGGCGATGCGGTACTTGAGTGCTCCGTTCGGTTCCCTGCGCCTTGGGGTCAGCAGTGAGCGCGCCGCGTCGAGCAAGGTGATGCTCGCCTGGACCGTCACGCGCGTCTCTCCGAGCCTCCCGATCGATACGGGCTTGTTGCTCACGGCCCGCGCCACCCGTTGCTCGTTGATGTCGAGCTCGAGACGCATCCCGTCGAGGACTAGGTCGAAGTTGTTTCGGTTCTGAACCAGCAGATCGAGCTCCAGCCGCTGCTCCGGATCGCGGCTCTGGAGCGAACGCACGTCGAGCAGAAGGACGCTCGGTGCATCCACTCTGATGAGCGGATTGGGCAGGCCAAGGCATCCCGACGTGAGCAGCGGGAGGAGTAGCGCCAGCAGCGTGGCGGCCCTCGGCAGGGAGCGGAGGCGGATTTCAGACAGTTGGGATCGAGTGGCTTGATTGCGCATGCGCGGCATGCTGGCACGCCCGGCCGAGGTTTGCCAGGCCGGTCGAGAGGTTGATTCGTAGTTTCTTCGCTGGGCACCGAATGGGCCGCGCCGGACGGGCCCTTACGCGGTCCCCAGGATGTCCGCACCGACCGTTCAGACCGGGTTTGGGAGTCTGGGTCCGCCGCTCGCACGGCTCAGGATCTCGGACTCCAGCGGGCGCGGGTCGGCTCGTGTGCCTATCGAATGGCCAAGAGAGCAGGCCTCCGGGCCCTGAATAGGCCCGGAGGCAAGAGTATCGGAACGGGGACTCGCCGTGTTTCCGTGCGTCCGTGTTGGCGCGTTGCCCCAGGTGGCTCGTTCTCGTCGAAGTCGCTGCTTCGACAGAAGGACGCAGGGTCAATCTACTTCTTCAGGGAACTGCCGGGACCCGACACTAGGGCTCGAACTCGTCGAAGTCGAACTCCCCCATCTCGAAATCGAAGAGCGCCTGTTGGATGCACTGGACTCTTTTCTTCTCGAGCTTGGCGTCGCAGCCCAAGACGTCGGCTGTGCACTTTGTCATAGCGAACATGCTACCGCGGAAAATGTTCGGATTATCGAGAAAGCAGTCCAGCAGGTCTTCTTCGCACCTAGCAGCGTCTGCTTCGGCTTGCGTATTGCACCAATCCAGGGCTTCTTGGAATGGATCGAAGCCGCCTCGCGCAGAGCAGAGCCCAGGGAATGTGACACTGCCGATCGCGGTGATCAGGAGAGCTCTCAGAAGGTTTCCCGCATTCAACTTCGGAAGGGTCGATCCAGGTGCTGTAGATCGGCTGACGGCGTTTCGTGTCCAAGATGGCTTCGACATGACATTTCCTCTCTCTATGGATGGACAGGGCCTAGCCTGCCGGGATGTGTTTTTCGGTCATCGTGTACGTGTTCAGTGCCGAGAATTCGGATCGCGTCGAAGGACACCTCGGTGACTTGGAGATGGGTGTCCTCACTCGAGCTCGCCTGCACCGGAGAGGCGTGAAGGCATGCCCCTTTTAGAGAACCCCCGCGGACGTAGAGAGGATCTTTCGCGGAGCCGAAACCGACCCGACTCACACGATGGGATGCTGTGCTCCCTCCGAGTCTGGCGGCCGAATTCCCCGTTGCTCTCGACCGGTGGCTACTCCGCCTTCGCCCTTCGCTGATGGGCCCTTCGCTGATGGGACGTCTCTGTCGCTTGGGGTGTGCGAGTCGTGGCGCTGCATGGTCGGTGGCAGCGCCCAGGAGAGGCGTCAACAGCAGCGCGATCGAAATGGATAGATGCCACAGGCTCAGTTCTCCGAGCAGTGCAGCGCATTCCGGCACGCCCATCAGCTCCGCGACATCGTTCGCGTCCATGAACCCGAGATCGCAGAAATTTAGCCCGATGGCGACCGCGCCCCGGCACAGGGCGATCCCGGCGCGGATCAGAGGAGTGTCGAGTGCTTCGAGGAGCGCGAGTAGCTGTCCTAGAGCGCGAGCTCCTGGCCCCGCTACCGCCTCGACGAGGGCGAAAGCGAGCTCATCGGACCCTGGCCCGATGCAGCCAACCACCCAGCGCGCCTGTGCGGCGCAGCGGGTGCCTCCAAGCTCTCGGAAGAACCGCTTCGTAGCCTGAAGGATCGCCTTGTCGTTCATCTCGCCTCTCCCAAGTCATGCGCGTCTGTGGGGAGGGGGGAGCTATCCGGCGATGTGACGGAGCGGCCCAGCACGGCCAAACGAGAGACGTGGGAACGGAGACGAGCGCCACCACCCGCGACCGATCACGGTGAGCAGCCGGTTTCGTCACATCGCGCGGTGGCGGTCCCCTACCATAGGGACTCGGCGATCTGTTGGGCCTCGTGCATCACCCATCGCTGCGCGAGAGGAAATGAGGAGGCGATATGGAGCTCGAGGACAAGGTGTGCATCGTCACCGGAGGAGCGAGTGGGATCGGTGCTGCATGCTGCGCCGAATTCGCGCGTCTGGGGGCGCGCGTCGTGGTCAGTGATCGCAACGTAGAAGGGGCAGAGCGCGTTGCTGAGGCGATTGGCGCGGTGGCGATGGGTTGCGACGTGGCGGAACAAGATCAGATCGATGCCTTGGTAGCGGAGACGCGGCAGCGCTTCGGCCAGGTGGACGTGTTCTTCAGCAATGCGGGTATCGCGGCTGGCGGCGACATTCTGAGGGTTCCACTGAAGGTCTGGCAGAAGCAGTGGGATGTGAACCTAATGGCCCATGTACATGCGGTGCGAGCGGTGCTCCCCGAGATGTTGCAGCGTGGCTCCGGGTATCTCGTCCACACGGCTTCGATGGCCGGAATCTTGACCACGCCGGGCAACGCGCACTACTCAGTCGCTAAACACGCCGTCGTCGGCCTAGCCGAGTGGATGAGCATCCACTACCACGATCGGGGGATTCGAACGTCACTCTTGGTTCCCCTCGGCGTGAACACGCCGATGTTGCCCCCCGGTGCGGATCGGGTCGCCGGCCCGATCCGGGAGCCCGAAGAGGTGGCCCAGCAAGTCGTCGATGCAATGCGAGAGGAGCGTTTCCTGGTCTTGACCGATCCGGTGGCGCAGACCTGGATGGAACGCAAGACGGCGGATCCCGAACGTTGGCTATCCGGCATGCGTCGAAGCTTGAGCCGAATGCGCTCGAGCCGCCGAGAAGACGCCTGAACCGCGGACCGAGAACAGGGTGCCGGAGCCAAGGTGGCTGCTAATGTCAAGTACGTCCAGCTGGCAGGGCTTTGCCGGCGGAGGAATGGCTCTGCCGGGTTCGAGGGTGAACGCCGAGCTCCCGGAGAATGTGAGCTGCTGGAGTGAGCTCAGGGTACTCGTTCTCGAGATGTTGCGTGCTGCCCACCACTCGCTGACAGCAGTCCTGCGCAGTCGTGATCGCGTCATCCTTCCAAAGGTGCTGTTGATCGAGCGCCGCCGATTTATATCGAGTAGCTCGAATCAGCAGCTCCATTGCCCGATCGCGCACACCCCGCGAGAACGCGTTCGCACACGCACGCCCGAGGGTGTGCCCTCTGCGACGGCGAGTTTCTCGAAGCGAACGACCAGCCTGTCCGCGGAGCAGATCGATCTTGTCTTTGGGCGGCTCGTGCTGTGTACTGTGGCCGACTGCGCTCGGTAGCGGCCTTGATTCATCCCGCGAGCCTCGAGTTCCCGAAGCGCGGTTCGCAACGCTGAAGAACACGCTGCAGAACAGTCAGGACGCGCCCCGGGTGCAAGTGGGTATTGGAGGGAACAATATGAAGAAACTGCTTCTCTTTTCGACCATGATCGCAGCATCTACAGTGCTCGCAGGGGCCCCGTCTTCTGTGCAGGTGGAGACGCCAGGTGAGCACGAGGAACAAGTAGCTGTCATGTTCCAGACTGCGACGTACAACCCGCTACACGACGAACCGGTGAAGGACGTTCAGCTGTTCATGATGGCTGCGATCCTCGGAGCGGGGGAGTCCGTGGATCTGACCGTCAACGACCCTGCGGAGTTCCGGGAGTTCGTCGACGAGTTGCACGCGATCGGGGTCGATACGTCGAAGCTGGTCCAACGAGTCGTGGAACACACCGACATCTGGGCGCGGGACAACTTCCCAATCTTCAGCAAGCTTACGAGCCCCGGGGGACACGGGCCCGCGGACGGACTATCTCCAGCTCAGCAGGCGATCGCCGCGGAGAGATTCGCTCACATCGACCCGAGCTACAGGGGAGAGTTCGCGATCGACTTCGAGTTCGACGGCTGGGGCTACGGACCGTTCTCCCCACCCCTTACGGCCGATCTCTACGAGATCGACAACCAGATCGTTCCGACGATCGCCGCACAGGAAGGAATCCCCGTGGTCTCCTCTCCGCTCATCGCAGAGGGCGGGGGTATCGAGAGTAACGGAGCGGGCACGATCATCTACGCGCGCGAAGCCTTCCTGCAGCGGCAGGAGTACAACCCCACCGGCCCAAATGGCCAGCCCATGACCGAGCAGCAGATCACAGACGAACTAGCGGCTCTCTTCGGCACACCTCACGTGATCGCGGTTCCCTACTGGCATCCCCTCGACGGTCATAGCGTGCTCGACGGTCCCCTCTACCTCGATGTGGACGACGACGGCAAGCCGGATCCGCTGCACATGCCCTTCACGGTTCGCCACACGGACGAAGTTCTGCGTTTCGTCGACGAACGCACGATCCTAATTGCGCAGCTTCCTCAAGAATACGTGCGAAATCACATCGAACAGGACATCCACGACACCCTGGAGGCTCTCTGGGGGTTCATGCAGCAGCAGGTTGATCAGAACGGTCGGCCATTCAGGCTGATCGCAATGCCCGATCCGGGACTGAGCTACCGCTACCTCACCAGCGACGACGACATGTGGTTCTTCCTGAGCGATTTCAAGCGGGGGGCTCCGGGCGTCCCCAAGATCAAGGACTACAACCCAACCGGCGGTTACATGATCAGCGCGGGAACCTACATCAACTACGTCGTCACGAACGAGCTCGTGCTGGTTCCGACCTTCGATCTCGAGGACTTTGCGGAGCGCAACGAGGAAGCGAAGGCCGTTCTGAGGCGCGCG
>QJZC01000023.1 GCA_003247575.1 Pseudomonadota bacterium | reverse complement strand
GTGCCTGTGCTGACAGAGCCTACGCTTGCGCTGGGGCTGATCGGAGCTCGAAGCCCCTTCAAGCAGGGCCCGGACTGGCTCTACTGGCGTGCGCACTCTGACAATGCGCTGTTGCTGGTGGACGCATTCACAGGCGAGATCGTCCGTTTCGATACGGATCCGGGTATGATCGAGGAGTGAAGGACATGGCTCCGAGGCGTGATCACGCAATCACCGCTTCTGCGACGGAGTCTGTCGATGGAACGGCCTACTATGAGGAGGGTAGGATGGGTTTGACTCCTCGCCGCAGAGCGAGGCTGAGCTTTGCTCTCGGGGTGGACATGCTTCTGCTGGCGTTGGTTCACCCAGAAGCCCCACCCGAGTAAGCTCGACGCTCTGACGGTAC
This sequence comes from Pseudomonadota bacterium, assembly GCA_003247575.1. GTDB lineage: Bacteria > Myxococcota_A > UBA9160 > SZUA-336 > SZUA-336 > SZUA-336. Next base: position 111,429 of record QJZC01000023.1, on the reverse strand, counting down.
CGGGCCTACAGGCCTCCAATCCCTGCATGCACCCCTTCGACCAGGCGACTATCGTGCGAGCTCGGCGCGCATACACTCGCGCCGCAGCAGCATGCGGCACGCCATCCGGTCTAGACTGGCGTCGCATCGCCGAAGAGCGAGGCTCGCGCACTCTCGCCGGGCTCCCGTCAAGCGTGCGTCACTGCTCCGTGGTGGGCTGGAGCCCGGGGCGCAGTGGACGAACGTCAGTGCCACGAGTACGGCCAGCCAGGCAGTACATGGCGAATGCCAAAGGACCGTGCTTTGCTCGGGTCTCCGTTCGGCGCTTGCGGAGCGGTCGCGCATCGGGTTTCCTCCTTCCTGGATGGTTCCTCACGTGACTCTGGAGCTGAACCACTCCAGGCGGGCTCAGCGTGCGGACTCCTCGAGCTCCGCGACCTGGCCCAGCGATGGCCTGGGGGCCGTCGGAGCAGGTGTCCGATAGGGGAATCGTGTCAGGAGAGCCGGAAGCAGCACGAGATCGGAGACAAGGGCCACGCTGATCGCCGTAAAGTTCAGCACGGCCATGTCTCGTAGCGTCAAGAACTCCGAAGGAAGCGTCGCAAGGAAGCCAATTCCCATGACGACCGAGGTTGCGAGACTCGCGCGCCCGGTGCCGAACTGAGCCAGCTCCAGCGCTCGGCTCGCGGAGCGCCCCTGTTCGACCTCGCGCCGATAGCGAATGAGATAGTGGACGGTATCGTCCACCGAGACGGCCAACGCCATGGCGAAGAAGATGGTGGTTCCTACGCGCAATGGAATGCCGAGGAGGCCCATGATCCCTGCAGTCACGACGATCGGGAGCACGTTGGGCAGAATGCTGATCAGCCCTAGTCTCAGCGAACGGCATCCGAGGAATACGACGCCGAAGACGAGCAGGAAGGCTACGGAGAAGCTCTCGACCAGGTCCCGAGCGATTCGGTCGAGCCCCCGGAAGACGAGCAGCGGCTCCCCGAGTACGGCCACGCGGTATCGATCGGGAGGGAAGATCTCACGCGCGTGCGCCTCGACCCGATCTCGCAGCGCAAGATAGCGGCTTGCACCGATGTCGTGCACGCGCCCGACGATGCGTGCGCGCGTGCGATCGCTGTTGATCAGCCCCTCGACCTCGCGGGACCCGCTCGAGGAGAGGCTGTAGGTCAAGAGCAACTGGGAAGCGAGCGCGCGAGAATCCGGCAGACCGGCGAGTTCTCCGCTGGTTTCGTCTCGATCCGACAGCGCGCCGTTCATATGAGCGAGATAGTCCGCGAGGGACCAGCTGGTGATGACACCGGCCTGCTCGCTCAGGAAATCGCTCAATTCCGCGATGTTCCGGAGGTTCTCCGGCTCGATCAAGGATGTACCGGCGCGACTCTCGATGCTGATTTCGAAGCCGGTGAACCCCGCGAGCTTGTCCGTCTCGTGCATCGCGATGGTGAGTGGATGATCCGCTCGAACCTCTCCCATCGCGAAGTTCTCGATCCGTACCTGGCTCATTCCATACACGCACGGCAGCAGGAGCGCGAAGGTGCATGTGGCGAGGAGGCGCGGTCGCCCGCGCGCCGCGTAGAACAATGCGATCACGCGTCTCGCGACCGTCGAGCGTTCCACCGTAGCCAGGGCCGCATCGGAGGGACGGGGGAGTAGCGCCAGGAGTGCCGGGAGCAAGGTCGACACCACGAAGAAGATCAGTATGACCGACACGCCCATCTTGAGCCCAAAGGAGCGGACCGATGTCACTGAAGCCGCGAGCAGCGAGAAGAAGCCGGCAGCCGTGGTGACGCTCGCCGCGAGGTTTCCCATCCGGACGCTCGCCGCGGCCTCGAACACGGCGCTCTCGCGCGACTCCCCGAGCCGGAGCCGCTCATAGTACGCGTACAGCAGGTGCACCACCTGGGCGGTCGCGATGACCTGGACCATGGGAATCATCTGGCTGCTCAGGATGTCGATCGCCAGCCCCATGCGTTCGACCGCAGCGATCGACACCACCAGACACGCCGTCGTGGCAGCGAGAGCGCCCGCAATCATCCCCCATGAACGAAGCGCCCAGAACAGGAGCAACACGTTGATCACGAAGCCCAGACCGAAGAACACGACCTGATCGTGTTCGAGCATCGTGCGGTAGTCCCGCTCGAGGGTTCGGGTTCCAAGAGTGTGATGAGAAAAGCCTTCGGGCGAATGAGAGGCCAGGAGTGCGTCGATCTCGGCGAGGACCGGACGCCGTTCGGCCTCCGTAGTCGCCTCTACGTAGCGATCGTCGAGCTGCACCACGACGGCGACCCGCTTTCCATCGGGCGAGATCAGGCGTTGCTGGTACAGCTCGTACGCGAGCGCCTTCTGCCGCAGCTCAGGGTATTGCGCGCGGGTCGCCCCTTCGTAGAGGGGCTCGGCGATCATTCCATCCTCGGTCCGCGTGATGAAGGGCACATTCGTGAAGCTGTAGACCAGCTCCACATGGCGCACGCCTTCGAGGGCCTTCGTCATTTCACTGAATGCGGTCACCGATTCGAAGGAAAACGCATCCGGCCCCTCGAAGACCGTAAGGATCATGTTGTTGACGTTGTCGAACTCGCGCGTGAAGTTCTCCGTCTCCTCGAGAAGCTCATCGTCGCTTTGGTACAGAGGACGAAACGAGATGTCGTACTCGACTCGGCTTGCGATGCCCAAGCCGATCAGTAGCAGTACGCCGTACACCAACACCACGATCCGAGGATGCGATACCAAGCTGCGCCCCACGATGACCTCCCGTCCAGAGAGCAGAGCAGAGAACAGAGCTCCCGAGTTCGCGCCAAAGAGCCTGCACGCTCCAGACTAATCGAACGACGCTCGCTCTGAACCTGCCCCTAGAGACAGGTAGGCTCGGCCCTAGAGGCCTGGCGGAATCGGCGCGCAACCCGCGCTGTCGCGCGGGGTCGTACGTTCCACGCTCGGCGGACTAGGCGTCTCCGGCGGGTGGATCGAAGCTGCAGCCACAGGCCGACTCACAGATCTTCCACAGGGCTTCCGCCAGGTCCGAATCGTAGGAGCTCGCGGAAGAGCGCACCGGTCGTGCGTTCTCATCGAAGTAACAGCCTGTGACTTCCGCCAGTGCATCCGAGGTGGCCAGTTCCAGCGAACATTTTGCACCCGAGTCGGGAGAGCGCAGAGTCCAGCGGGCCGCGCGAAGAGCGAGACTCCGCATGTCGTGACTACCTCTTGCGAAGCTGGTGGCCACGACGCCCGGATGAAGTGCATTGACGCGGATCCCGGTTTCACTCAGGCCGGCGGCCAGGCGATAGCTGAACAGCACATTGCAGAGCTTGGAATCCGCGTACACGCTCCATGCATCGTAGCGAGGAGGGTCGAGCAGGTTGTCGAGGTCGAGCTGGCTCTGACGGTGCAGGTCGGAGGAGACATTCAGAATGCGCGCGCTCCCGGCCCTCACCAATGCCGGCAGCAGCTGTCGCGTCAGTAGGAAGCCCGCGAGATGATTGACTGCGAAGGTCAGCTCGATCCCATCGCGACTGTCGCGCCGGCGTCCGTTCAGCGCACCGGCATTGTTGATCAGGACATCGAGCCGTTCCCAACGGCGCAGGAACTCGTCCGCCGCGGAGCGGACATCCTCCAACGACGCAAGATCGGCAAGAATCACCTCGGGAGGCGCCGCGGCCGCCTCGCGAGCCACCGTTGCGCGGGCCTGCTCAGCCTTGCCCGGATTTCGGCACAGCAGGACCACCTGCGCTCCACGCTTGGCGAGCCCCCGTGCGGTCGCGAGCCCGATCCCATCGCTCGCGCCTGTCACCAGCACCGTCTTCGCATTCATCACGACTCCCCAGCGAACCGCTGCCGCTCTCGCTTCCGATCCAATCCCTGAGCCGTCAGCTTGGCATTCGCGTACGAAGATTTGCGCACGCAGGAAGGCTCCGCGCAGCGCAGGATCCAGGCCTATAGCTCGATCAATCCTCGCGTCAGCCCGATTGCCACGGCGTGTGCGCGGGTAGACGCGTCGAGCTTCCGAAGCAGGTTCTTGACGTGAAACTTCACCGTGCGCTCGCTGATCGAGAGAATCACGGAGATCTCCCAGCTGGTCTTGCCATCCTTGATCCAGGCGAGGATCTCGAGCTCCCGCGCCGTCAGCACGTCGCTCGCGCCGCAGGACTCCTGGCCCCGCGCGAGCCTTTCCACCGCCATGCCGATGTGCGGTCGCACGAACTCTGCCAGCGCGCTATGTCGCGGATGCGTCCCCACCTCGGTCCCCGAGAAGCAGAGGTACGCGGCGCGCGGGCCGCGGTCGGCCCAGCGCCAGCCCATGGTCAGGGAGCGCGCTCCGCACTGGCGGAACGCCGAGAAGGCTGCGCACCCGGCCTGACCGTCGAGGTTCCGGATGTCGTCGAACTGCCAGCTCCTTGCCTCGGGCTGACAGACATGCAGCGAGACCAACGGGTCTTGTGCGAAGAGCCCGCCGCCGACATAGGACTCGATCGCCTCCATCGAGAAGTTGACGGACAGCAGATGTGAAACCTTGGCGATCTGGGCGCCGGACATAGGCCCGGAGCCGACGACGGCGGACTCGAACTCGAGCAGCGGCTGAAGGCGCGCCATGGACTCGGTGAGGTGCGGATCGGCCTCGACCTTCGAAAGTTCGGACACAAGCTCGCACAGATCCAGCAGTTCCTGCCGCGATAGGCCCGCATCTAGCACGATCCTGCTCCCTGGCTGTTTGATGAAAGGCTCGGGTGACTTAGTTTGCCGAAATGCCTAGCGCGCGCGATTGCGGGAGATTCGACACAGGAAGGCTCGGGCGAAACAGCCAGTTTGCCAGCGCGCGCAGATCGCGAAAGGCGCCCAGAAAACGCGCATGTTCGACGACCTGTGCGGAATGCACACTCACGACTGCCGCTCCTGCTTCGAGGCCCGATTGCATCCCCGAAAGACTGTCCTCGACCACCAGCGAGTTCGCCGGCAGTGCGCGCATGCGCATCAGCGCCTCTCGGAAAGGCATCGGGTCGGGTTTCCCGAGTGGCACGTCGTCCGCGGTCACGATGACTGAGAAGAAGTCCACCAGACCGCCGCGCTCCAGCAGCCACTCCGCGTTCGCACGCGACGCGCCCGTGGCTACGCCCAGGTCGACTCCGGCCGCATGGAGCCTCAGCACCAGGTCGGTTGCACCCGGCATCCGCGGCGGTGTGCACTGCATATAGGCACGCGCCTGGCTTCGCTTCAGCTCGCTCAACTGGTCGCATTCCAAGGTTGTGGCGTCCGGAAGCGTCTCTCGAATCACCTCGATCGTGCGCCGCCCGGCGACATCCTCGTAGCGAGGGCCCGCCACGCCCATGAGGCGCCAGAGGTCGGCGAATGCCCGTGCGTGCGCTCTCCATGTGTCGACGAGCACCCCATCGAGATCGAAGACCACCGCCGCGAGCTCCTGTCGCGAACTCAAAACGCGCTCTCGACGCGCACGAAGAAACGATCGTTGCGCTGAAACTGAGAGAAGAAGCCGTCTGAACTTCCAAAGAACAGGTCGCAGCCGACGGCGACCTGCCAGGCCCCCCGAATCCGCGTCACGATCTCGAACTTTCCGAAGCCATCCGAGTCATCGACGTTCATCGTCGCCTCGAGGAGCGCGCTCGTATCCGGATTGAATTCGAGATCTACCCGGAGGAGGACGTTGTCGCTGAACACGCGACTCATCACCGCGGGCGTCTGGTTCACGATCCTACCCCGGTCCCGGGTCCGGTCGAGCGCGTACTGCAGGTTCACGCCGAGATCCACGTCGCCGATCAGATCCGACCATCGCCGGTCACCACCGAAGACGAGCTGCACGTAGTCGTCTCCTTGCCGCTCGAGATCCTTGAAGTAGGCCGCCTCGGCGCGCACCCCGAAGGGCCCGAAGAACGTCGCGAGCCCCGCGCCGAATACGCGCTGTCGCGGAAAGACCCTTCTCACCTCGGAGATGACCCGTCTCGCGTCTGGCGAGAGGCGGGTCGATGCGTCGATCAGTCCGTCGCGGGTGGCCCCCTGGTAGTAGGACCCGAACCAATCCACACCGCGGAGGCTGCCGTCCAACTTCAGGGCGACGGGAACGCGCGTGCTCGACGTATCGGGCCGCGTCCGCCTCGCGCTCACCAGCGCAAGCTCGACCGGAAGCTCGACGGGCCCGACCGAGACCCGTGGAGGCGGCGGGGGGAAGAAGCGTGTGCGCGGGGAAGGCAGTCTAGAGGGCTGAAAGCCCGGAAGCACCGCTCCAGTAACGGTCACCCACTCTCCGAAGTGCGTGAGCGCGACCGCATCGACGGGAACCTTCTCGAACTCGACGATGTCCGTATAGTCGCGCGGATTCAGGATATCGACTGGGTTGACCGAGTCCGCCGTTCCCCATGCAAAGAGCAGCTTGCCCGCCCTCAGACTCCAGCTCCCGCGGTCCCACTCCACGAAGCTCTCACCGTAGTCGATGGAGCGCCGAACGTCGTCGTCCCCCGCCGCATCGAGCAGCTTCTCGGTTCGTACGTACCCGAGATTGTCCGCGCGAACGACTGCCGCCAGCTGCATCCGCAGTGAGGGCCAAGCGACACCGATGCGAGGCTCTGCCCGCAGCGTCCCGCCCACCCGCACGGAGTCTGCCTCCGAATCGTGCGCGTAGCTGTACACTCGAGCGACCAGGTCCAGATCCAGGTCGGTCTCCGCCGCCCAAGCAGGCCGCTCGCCAAGCATCGCGCCAGCGATGGCAAGGACCAGGCAGGCGCGCCCCCGCCTCGGCCGTTCACCAGCAGGTCTGCGTCTCATCGTCGCCGCACCTTCTCGAGTTCATGCAACGCGGATCCATTACGGTCGCTCGAGAGCCCGCTTCGTGAAGCGCGACTTCGGGAGACCTGTGTTGAGCGAGATCGCATCGAACTCGAGGACGGTGCGCCTCTCTCGATCGTGATTCACCATGAGCAGCTCGTGCGCACGCAGTTTTCCCGCGTCGTCACCGCTCTGGACGGGGCGTATATCGGTCGCCGTCAGCGTCTTGAGGTTCTCACCATGCTCGTCGTAGAACTCCGTCTTGAGAACCAGCCAGGTAGTTTGGCTCACCCACAGCTCTCGCCTTTCGTATCCACTCTCGTCCCGCTCGGCATCCGTGGTCGGATACGCCACGATTCGAGCACACAGCTCTCCATCGAGCATCTCGTCCGGAAGTCGCTCGTAGCGGTTGGCCTTCAGTCTCTCGCTCCGGAGATCCTTGTAGGTGAAGTCCGAACCCATGAAGTAGTCCCGGTTGTTTCGACCGGAGATGCGACGAGACTTCCGCAACGCCGGAAGATAGAGGTAGACGTCATCCTGTGCTTCGCCCTTTTCGATGGAGAGGAGACCGGTTCCCTCTACGTCGGCCGGCGACTGAAAGCGAAGCAGGGACCACTCATCCTGATCCGTGGAACGGTATGCTTCTCTCCGCAGACCGCGGACCGTCTCTCGCCCTGACGCATCCACGATCCGCATTTCGAGCTCGTAGATGCCGTCGCGGACACGCATTTGCTCATCGTTGCGCTCCATGACGGCTCTCGCAGAGAGCTCGGACTGGGCCTGCGACACAGCGGGCATAGCCACGACCAGGCCCGCGAGCCACACGACTAGTCCAAGATGACGCAGTCCCCCTTGCGTTGTGCACACACATTTTCGGCGAGTCACCATGCCCGTTTCCTCCTACTAGGCACCTATGGATACGTAGCCTTTGCTGAGGGCCAGTTCGACCACACGCTGATACACACGCTTCGAACCTTCCTGCGCGGCGAGGATGGGCTCGAGTCGATCGAAGCTCAGCCCGTAGAGCCCCTCGTAGTCGTCGCACTCCATGCAGATCTTCTTGGGCTCGAGGCCGCTCTTCATGCGGACCATATCCTCGATCGAATAGTCGCGAACGTGGCCGAGTGGATAGTCCTTCGGGTAGTCGCAGCTACCGAGGTAGTACTGTCCATCGCAGCCGATGTAGTAGAGCTTGTCCTTCAGGAAGCAATAGAATCGATTGTTCTCGGCGAAGTGCTGATACTCCTGGCGCGTCAGCCGCGAGAAGACGAACGCGTTCCACGAATCCAGACCCACGTCACGCGCGAGCTCGACCTGCTCTTCGAGCGCGCAGGAGTCGAACGCGCCTTCGACCGGTCGCTTCATGGCCGGCACCGTTCCGCCTCGCGTGACGACTCCCTCCTCCGCGAAGAAGAAGTCTACGCCCCGCGGTCGCCAGCGCTCGACGATCGCGCGCGACTCCGCCTGTGTACCATGGGTGGGAGTCAACGCCATCGTCACGATGACGTCTCGGCCCCGTTTGTTCTCGAGCAGCGCCTCCACGTTCTCCACGAAGTTCTCGAACTTGCAGCCTCGGAGGACGAACTCGTAGGTCTCCTTCTTGGCTCCACCCACACTGACGAAGAAGCCACTCAGACCTGCGTCGATCAGCTTCGCGCTGAGGTCGGGCGTCAAGGACTTCGCGTTCGTCTGCATCGAAGTGGCGATCTTGCGCTCGTGCGCCATCGACACGAAGTCTAGGATGTGGGCGCTCATGCTCGGCTCACCCAGGCCGCAGAAGTGAATGGTCTTGAGCCCTGCCACCGGATATTCCTCGATTCGGTCCAGGATGGTGGAATATGTCTCCACATCGAGATCCTGCCGCTTCGGGGTATATTCCCGCGGGCACATGATGCAGTAGGCGTTGCATCGCACGGTCGGCTCGACCTCGAACATCAGCTCCGGCAAGAATTCCGAAGACGCATTCGGCTGTACATTAGACACCATTGAAACGTTTACCATGACCCGATCCTCCTGATCTTCGCGAGCAGTTTCATGTAGGCTGCGCTTTCATGCGCAGGTCCCAAGTTCCTCTTCAGGTTCAAGCAAGGCGGGCGTTAGTCTCGGCGGATCTCCCGATACGAGAGCTCCTTCCTTCAGGCGGTAGTCCACCCGCTGCAGCGCACTGAGCTGCGCGAGGTAGCGAGCAGAGCGTGGGCCATCGTGGCTACGTCCATCCGGCCCGCGTAGGGGACGCGCGATGACCTCCGCATCGAGCTTGCGAGCGAGCCTGTGGAGCGCCTCGCTCGCACGCGCGGAGTCGCAGAGTACGTAGTCGAAGAAGCGTGGCGAACGCATCCGAGGATGCGGGTCTCGACACAGCAGCTCATGCGCTCGGCTCAGGTAGTCCGAGGCATCGAAGCCGACGCTCTCGTTGTCGTTGTCGAGGTTCGGCATGAAGACCTTGACGCCGTTCCCGCCGCTGATGCTCTCGCCGATTCCGTCGGTCAGCAAGGTCGGGGCCAGCGACGAGTGAAACGTGCCGGGGCAGTAGACCAGGAGCTCCGCCTCCTGAAGGCTGGCGAGGGCATCCGGCGCGAGGGCCGGTCGGATTGCGACCTCATCCAGACACCGACTCAGTCCGGCGTGTACTACATCCCAGGACCGAAGCGCGCGGGGCAGAATGCGATCCGGCAGATCGGTCAGCAGATAGATCGCGCTGATCCCGCTGCGATGTTTGGTCTCGACGAGATCGGCTTCCGTCGGGATCAGGCGCCCGCTCCCGTCTACAGCGCACAGCCAACACATCTGGTCGGAGCAGAGATGGACCGACGCATTCTCGAGCCCGAGGATCTGCTTCTCGACGGCGCGGACCGCGAAGGGAAAGTCTCGTGAGAGCAAGAGGTAGGCACCGACATAGACGCAGTTGCCGAGCGAGAGGTCGCTGAAGTCGAGAGGATTGCGGGTATCCTCCTCACAGCCCTCCAGGAATCGGCTCAGGTAGTGGCCGAGCCAGTACTTTACCTCCGGTGTAAGGGTTCGGAACTCCTTCCCGAGCTCGACGTCGAACGCGCCCTCGTCCGGGCTGGATGCGAGCGTACGGAGAATCCGCCCGAACTCTTCTCGACTAGAAACTCTCCAGTCCAGGACCGTAGCCAGAGCTCGCTCGGAGGGGATGTCGTCCCGCAGCAGCGCAACGTGGTTCTTGCGAATATCCGAGGGACCCAGGATCCCGAAGTGCGCGCGCAGACGGCCCGTGCTCAGCCCGTCGTCGTATGCATTGACGATGATCTCCATCGAGTTCCAGAGTGGAGCGCATGCACGAATGATCGTTTTCCCGCCGCGGCCGCCTGCCAGGAAGGTCACGCGTTCCCCTGCGCGCCTGCGTGTACTGCGCCCGAAGAAGACGTCGAAGCAGTGACGCTCGCGCGGATCTTCGGAGAGTCCCATTGCGAGCACCTCCAGCGCCGACTCCGTATCACGGAGCACGGTCTCCTGCGCGATCCAGTCGAGGATCTCGCTCTGAGTACCGTCGTACAGGGACGAAACCATCGTCCGTGATGCCACGCCCCGCCGCACCAACTCCCGAACCAAGGGCTTCAGCCGCATCGTGTTCCTCGCCGATAGTATGTGTTTACAGCCTCGAGCTCGCTGGGGGTGTTGATGCTCACCGACTCGAATGGCATCCCCAACCGCATGCACAACACTGGAAGCTCCTGCTGCATCTCGAGCAAGCAGGGCAGGAAGTCGAGCTCGGCAGGAGCCTCGCTCGAGGAGGCCCACGTCTTGGCCAGCCGGTGCAGTGCGCGCTGTAGAGAGCCGCTCCGACAGACGAACATCCCACAGTCGCTCTCACCGATGCTCGGGGTGGAGTCGCCCAGTCTCGACTGGCGCACGCGATACACCGCACCGAGGCGATCTCGTTCCAGAGCCACGTACGGCTCCGAGCGACGGACCGTGGGGACGGTAGCGCTGATCTGGCTCCGAAAGGTCCGATGCAGCAGGAGTGTCCGCGCTGCGGTCGAGTAGCGGGGCGCCGGCATGTCACCCCAGACGAGGAGGATGTCGTCGTCGTCCCCCGTGTGGGCGAGAGCATCGAGCACCGCGAATCCCATTCCCGGCCCACTCTCCTGATCCACCAGCAGTGCCTCCAGTCCAGCAGTGCACAGACTCTCGCGAATGGAGCTCCTCACCTCGTCCCGCACCACCACGATCGGCTCCGCTCCGATGCAGCGCGCCAGGGTGACCAGCCGGTGCAGGCTCGGTAGCCCACCGACCGGCACGAGCGGCTTCGGCAGCTCTGATCTCAGGCGAGATCCATGCCCGGCGGCCGGAATGATCATTCGCAGTGCAGGAGCGGAATTTCGGACACCGTCCACCCGGGCGCTTCGCACCAGCTGCCAGAGGCGGGGATCGTACGTGGACGACTGCAGGCTGAGGCCCATGATCTGGACGACATTGGAGACGGTGGGGCCGGGGAGATCAACGTGCGAAGTCACTTTGCAACTCCTTCCGCCGAGAAGTATGTCCGTCCCTTCCAGACGACTCCGCGCCGCGTAGCAATGCGGTAGCTGGAGTGGACGAGGAGCGCCAGGAAGAAAAGGGCCGATACCGGGTAAGCTACGGAGACAGCGCGCTCGGCCCGGAGCGAGATGCACAGAATCCGCCAGGCCTTGTAGACGAACGACGAGACCAGAGACGATCCGGCGAGCATCCAGACGAGCAGCGCGGACGCGCCGCCCGAGAGCGCGAGACCGAGGGAGATGAGCATCAAGACCGGCGGGACCACGAAAATTCCGAGAATACGCCCCACGCAGAGGGCGACATTGGCGGGTGTCAGAAAGAGTCCGTTGTACAGAAACTTGCTCCAGCCGCGCCAGATGCCTCTCAGATCTTCATACATCCGGGTGCGAACGTACTCCTGACCGAACAGGATCCGGTAGGCGAGCCCGTTGCGCTGAAAGAGCCGTCCCAGTGCGATGTCGTCGGCTACCTCGCTGGCGATTGCGGGGTATCCCCCGAGCGTCTGGAAGCTCTCCGCACGATAGAGGATGAACTGACCGTTCACGAACATCTTCGGAGAAGTCGGGTCATTGACGGCATCGAGGTTGTTGAAGAGGAGCGCGAACATGGGAATCTGGAGCTGGAAGAGTCGCTCCACCAGCGTCTCGGCAAGCAGGGTCGAGAGCAGGGACAACATGTCGAGCGCTTCTCTCTGCACCAGGACCAGCGAGCGCCGTAGTGCATCCGGGGCGAGCTCGACATCCCCATCGATCTGCAGGATCCACTCGCCCGAGAGTTCGCGGGCACCCATCTGCATCGCCCAGTTCTTGCCGGTCCACCCGTCGGCTGTTTGATCTACTCGAAGCACGCGGAGTGCACCAGCGCTCGGTTCTCTTTGGAGTCGCTCGAGGATCTCGGGCGTCGCATCGGTCGATCCGTCGTCGACCACGACGATCTCTTCCGCAGAATAGTCCTGGGCCAGCACGGAACGGATGCACGCTTCGATCTTCTTGGCTTCGTTGCGTACCGGGATCAGGACGGAGACCTTCGGGTCTCGGGCGAGCTTCCATCCCTCCGTTCGAGCAGAGAGCTTGTCGTCCAGGCCCAGCGGCAGCGGCACGCGTCGCGCAAGCAGCCAGCCCGCGAGTCCGGCCCCCAGGAGGATCAGCAGCGAGGTCACGCGCACATCCTCCGAGAGGGCAGAACCTCTCCCCAGGCCGAGTGCCCGCGCGGATCGCTGCCCCAGCGCGTCTCCATGCAGTACCCGGCGACCAGATCGATCATTTCGTGCGGCTCCGGCGGGCGGATCCCAGCGAGCAGGATACGCGTCTCGTCATCCTGGAAGTGTTTGGTCTGCTGCATCAGATAGGGGGCATAGAGCGAGCGGAACTGCTCCACGACGAATCGTCTGCGTGACGACAACTGGTGCCGATCTTCGAAACGGGAGAGGTAGTCCTCCGCCGAGACGACCTCGTGTTTGAGCTGCTTCCCGGTCCGTCGGGCGACCCGCTCGATGACCGCAGGCGCGAACTGCTCCCAGCGGAGCTGTCGATCGGACCCCGCCGTCAGATGAAAGGTCCGTCCGATCGCGCGAGGGTCGCAGGCGGCCGCCAGGATGCCCTGAGTGACGTAGTCGACGGGAACGCAATCGATGTGGCCTTCCGGGGAGTATGGGAGAAGCCCGTGATGGATGATGCGGAAGGCGTAGTAGAGGGTCGAGAACTCCTTCGGGTAGCCGGTTACGGAATCTCCGATTACGATCGAAGGTCGAACCACTGTCAGGCTCAGGTCTGACATGTGCGAACGTACGAGCGTCTCCGCCTCGGCCTTCGAGCGCTCGTATGCATTCGTGAACGGACGCTCTACGCACAGATCCTTGGCCTGAATCACTCCGCCAGATGCGCCCGAAACATACGCGGTACTGACGTAGACCATCCGAGGAGCGTGGCCGAGCTCTGCCGCGTGCCGCGCGAGATCGAGGATGCGACGCGTGCCTTCGACGTTGATGTGGCGTGCGTCGGCGAGCTCGATGTCAAAGCTGATCGAAGCAGCCGCGTGGATGATGATGCTCGCACGCTCGGCGACATGCCAGTACTCACGATCGGTGAGTCCGAGTTGTGGCTTGGTCACGTCGCCGGACACGATGTCGATCGACTGGAGCGCGTCGAGCGCACCCTGATGTCCCACCAAGGGCTCGAGTGCTTCAATGACGCGCTCGCAGGCCGAGGCGCGTTTCGAGGGACGTACCAGAGCGAGAATCCGCGCACGTCCGTCAGTACGCCAAAGGAGCTCGGCCGTGAGATACGAACCCAGGAATCCGGTAATTCCAGTAACGAACCAAGTATGATCCAAGGGGAGGTGGTGCATGACAGCTCTCTACTCTCCGTTCCGCGAGCAGAACTCACAGTCAACAGCAATTGAAGGAAGTATGCAGGCGTCTGAACATCTGAAAGAACGACTGGATCGGACTTCGTGGACGCCTGCGTCAACGGCGCCTCTGTATGAACGATGAGGATGATAGGGGAGCCCGCGCGGTCGCACACCTGACCCTTAGTGCAGTGCGTGACGCGTGCCATGGATCACCACGTTACCCAAGTGCCAATCGCGCAAAGCTCGTGTGCAATTCGTCGCACGTCGCTTCTGGACTAGCTACTCGCAAGGCAGGGGGTGACCACCGATTGTGCAGGGGTGCCCCGACGAGCAGCCCTCGATTCAGGCATATCTCACGATCGCATCGCGTGACTGCACAGACTCCGACGTCTGCGCGTGCGATCTGCACAGGGTTGGCTCGGAGCTCGGACGCGGGGTCGGTCCGAGAGGGGCAACAGCGAACTAAGCGTGCGGTGGATCTGGAAGCTGCGAAGCGTTCGCGCGCGCGGCCGCGGCGATTCCGTCGAGCAGACCACGGAAGACGAGGGCGTGCAGCGGCGCCACTCCGTACCAGTAGGCGAGGCCAGCCAATCCCGTGGGGTCGAAGATCGCTGTCTGCGTGACTTGGCTGCCGCCGGGCAGCGGAGAGACCTCGAATTCGAGCCAGGCGCGTCCTGGTAGGATCATTTCTGCCCGGAGTCGCAAGCGACGATCGGGCTCGTAGAGCTCGACGCGCCACCAGTCGAGGGGCTCTCCGGTGCTCAGCCGGTCGGGATGGGCGCGACCACGCCTCGTGCCGACACCACCCAGCAGGAGATCGATCCAGCCACGTAGGCTCCAGAGCCAGTCGTACGCATACCAACCCGTCGTCCCGCCCAGACGACGAATGGGTGCGAACGCTTGCTCGCTGTCGACGTCGAGCAGGCAGCGGCGCACGTCGACGAGCCGGCGTCCCGAAGTCACGACGCTGAGACCGACAGGATTCCTCGCTGCGGAGGGACCGGCAGAAACTGCATCCGACCAGCGGGTCTCGGCGAGCTCGAGCTCTTCGTTGTGAAGCGCAGCCTCGATCGCCGGTGCAATCCCCATGGGCGCGATGTCGAAGTCGGCGAGAGCCCGGGGATTCCTCACGCAGGTCTCGTGACGAATTCCCTCGATCAGAGATCGGCCGACGCGTGCATAGATCGGGGTGACGAGCCCGAGCCACAAGCTGCTGAGGTTCGCGCTGAGCGCGGGCAAGGAAATCATCCGGCGCCGCAGCCCGCGTTGACGCGCGTATTCGCGCATCAGATCGCGATAGGACACCCGATCCGCACCTCCGATCTCATAGATCCGGCTCTCCGGCGTCTCCAGGTCCAGGGCTGCGACTAGGTAGTCCAGGACGTCCCCGATGGCGATCGGCTGGGCCGTGACTTCGACCCAGCGCGGCGTGATCATCAGAGGGAGCCGCTCCACCAGCGCACGCACCAGTTCGAAGGAGAGGCTACCCGAACCAATCACGATCGAGGCTCGGAACTCGATCACCGGGACGCCCGACTCTCTCAAGGTACGGCCCACCTCGTGGCGGCTTCGGAGGTGCGGCGAGAGATCGGTTGTCTCGTCCCCGAGCCCGCCGAGGTAGATGATCCGCTTTACTCCAGCTGCGCGGGCGGCACGTCCGAAATTGAGTGCGCCGCTGCGATCGAGCTCTTCGAAGGCGCCGCTGGCTCCCATCGAGTGGACCAGGTAGTAGCCGACCTCGATGCCCTGAAATGCGGCTTCGAGACTCTCGGGGCAGAGTACGTCTCCTTGCACCGCCTCCGATTCATTCCCCAGGCGTGCGCGCACGAAGTCCGGTTGACGTGCGAGACAGCGCACGCCGCCGCGCGCCTCCTCCAGGCGTCGCAGCAGTCGGCCGCCTATGTAACCCGATGCGCCCGTCAGCAAGATCGTCGCTGCGCCCATGCACGCAGGGTAGCCGGTGGGAATCGGTCGGACGAGATCGATGGCCGAGCTCCTCACGGCGAGGAGCGCGGAGCGGCCGGTGGCTCCCGTTACGCGCGCTCCCGTTCGGGCGCCGGCCCGAAGTCCGCCTCGTGGGGGAAACGTGTCCTACGGATCCGAGGGCGTTGATCCCCACGGTCGAGAGCCAGCTCACGCGCTTGTCGTACCCGATCGACGTGGTGCGGCGGGTGATCTACGACCTGTCGATGGAGGGTCGGTGCGTGAGGAGGGGGATCTGAGGTGCCGTTCTTCGACGTGCCGCCGGAACTGCTACACGTCAGAAGATCTCGACCCATGTATCGGTCCAGTCTCCGGGGATTCGGAGACCCTGGGGATTCGGAGACGGTCTGGGGATGCGGAGACGGCGTCTCGTGAACTCGTCGCTTGGAGTCCGCTCAACGCTTGATCTCTACGGCTTGCCCTTCGCGTAGGTCTGTGGCTTCGTCTATGACGGTCGCTTCGCCGCCGGCGAGGCCCGAAGTCACGATCAGCGAGTCTCCCGGACCGGGACCGGCGATCTCGAGCGGCTGACGGCGCGCGCGCCCCTGGGTAACCACCCATGCGAAGGTGCCCCCCTGTTCTCGCCGAACAGCAGCGCGGGGAACGAGGACGACGGCTCCCGGCGTTTCCCCAGTGGGTGGGCCGGAATCTGCGCGGTCGCCGTCGGGCGCGGACGACACCGCGGGTGCCAGGAAGGTGATCCGGACACTCATGTCGGGGCGCAACCAGCTGTCCGGTGTGAGGATCCGAGCTTCGACCTTGAGGGTCCCCTTTTGGCGGTTGATCTGGGGGTAGAGCTTCACGACGCGCGCGTCGTAGCTCCGCTCTGGATAGGCCTCGGGAATCACGCGCGCAGGCTGGTCGAGCGTGATCTGGCCGAGGTCCGACTCGTTCACGTCGAGCTCGACGCGCAGGTCCTCCAGATTTGCCATTCGAATCAGATCTCCGGAACCCTGGAAACCTCCCGGGACCGCGATTTCGCCGACCTCCTTGAGCTTCTCGAGGATCATGCCGCTGGTCGGGGCGCGGATCACCGTGTCTTCGAGGTCCACCAGCTGGCGCCGGATCTGTGCCTCGAGGCGTGCGATCTCGGCCTCGGAGACGGCGACCTGATTGCGCTTCAGGTCGAGGTCGGCGTCGGATGCGGCGCTTCTCTCACGAAGCTCACGCGTGCGCACCAGCTCGCGCTTCCGGAGCTCCGCGTTGGCCCGGGCGCTTGCGAGTGCGGCGCGCGACTCTGAAAGGGCGGCCTCGTACTGGCGAGAGTCGAGGCGGACGAGTGTCTCCCCCTGCTGCACCGACTGTCCCTCTTCGACCAGATACTCGACGATGCGCGCGGGCACGCGTACACCGAGCGAGATGTAGCGGTCGGCGGTGACGACATACCCGGATCCAGTCAGCACCTCCGCTGCCGGCACTGCCTGCTCGGCGCTCCGCTGGGCATAGGCGACGGTTACGAGCGGCGTGCTAGTGAGCGCAAGCCACAGGGCAGCCGCAGCGATCGCGGCCAGCGCCACGGGGATCGCGATCCAACGTCGCGACCTGGACTTTGGCGCAGCGCTCCGATCGATTTTCAGCGCCGCGAGGTCGGAATGGCCCCATCGCGCGCGGTCTCCCGGGCGCTCCGTTCTACTCTGACTCTTCGAATCGACTTCGGCCGCCACTCCTCAGCCTCTCCGCAGCGCTTCGATCGGTCGCAGCCGCGCGGCGCGCAGCGCTGGGAAGAACCCGCCCGCAATGCCGACGCTGAGCGCGAGCACGAGCGAGGCTGCGAGATCGAACGGGCCCACGCGCAATTCGACCACGTTCGTCGTGAAGGTCGACGCACCGAATGCGATCCCTCCGAGCAGGAACGATACGAGGTGACCGAGGCCCACAGCGAGCACACTGCCGATCAGGAATCCGACCAGAGCCAGGGCGAGCGACTCGATCAAGAAAGAGGTCAGGATCGAGAAGCGCGAGAACCCGATCGCACGGAGGGTGCCGATCTCCGCCCGGCGTGCTTGAACTGCTGCGTAGAGGGTGTTCGTTGCGCCGAATGTGGCGCCAATGCCCGTGAGCACCGCGAGTCCGATCGCGATCACATAGAAGATGCTCGCGGACTCCGCCTGCTTGTCGTAGTACTCCGTCTCGGGCATCGCGTCGAGTGCCCAGCGTGGGTCGTCGCCGATCCGCCGCGCGAGTGCGTCTGGATCCGTGCCGGCGGCAACGCGCAGCCGCAGGCCCGAATACGGCACCGGACGTTTCGAGTCGGCGGCCAGCTCGCGCGCGTCGACCCACGTCTCGCTCTCGAGTGACGAGCCGCCCGACTCGAAGATCCCGACGACCTTCCACTTGCTACGCCCGAAGACGAGCTCCGACCCGAGCTCCGCTCCGACGTAGCGATCTGCGACACTCTTGCCGATGATGGCTTCGCCGCGGGACGCCTCGAACATCCTCCCCGCGACGATCGTGATCCCCCGGTGGACCTGCAGTGCCATCGGCTCCACTCCGCGCACCAGCACGTTTTCGCGGCCTCCCTGGCGGGTCCTGAAGAACGGCTGGACGACGAGTTCCGGGGAGGCGAGCGGCTGGTCGCTGGAATCTCGGGCCACACCCTCGAAGTAGCGCAACGCCTTGACCGCCTCGAGGGGCACCGCGCTCGATCCATCATTGGTCGAGCCCTTTCGGAGCACGACGAGAGTGTCTGCACTCCCGGTCGAGACGAGTGTGTGCCGCAGGCTCGAGACGAGCCCGCTGAAGAGTGAGATCGCGAGTACGACGAGTGCGATCACGCCGACCGTGAGCGCGGTGCGGGTCCGGCGAGCGATCAGGTTCCCGAGCGCGTAGCGAAGCGGCAGCACTAGAATACCTCGCGCAGAGCCGAGGCTACACTGCGCCGCGACGCGCCGAACGCAGGGATCCAGCCGGACAGCATGCCGACGAAGAGCGCCAGGAACAGCGCTTGCACGAAGATCGTGGGCGTGATGATGAAACTTCCCAGCGGCCCGAGCGCGGGACTCCAGCCGGCCCCGGCAGCCTTGAGCGCCTGTGTCAGGCCGAGAGCGGTCAGGAGTCCTGCACCGCCGCCAATCATGGACAGCAGCACGGCCTCGGCGAGCAGGGTGTTGAACACGAGGCGTCTGCGAAACCCGACGGCCTTCAGGACGGCGATCTCGGCCACGCGCTCCCGTACCGACATGCTCGCGGTATTCGCTGCGATGAACACGAGGCAGAGTGCGACGAGCCCGGTCACGATCAGGATGATCGTGACGAAGCCTTCGAGCTGACCCATGAAGTTCTTCATGTACGAGAGTTCGGTCTCAGACGAGGTCTCTGCCTCGCTGTTGCGGAACATGGCATCGATCTCGGAAAGCAGAAGCTCGACGCGATCGGCCTCGTCTACTCGCACCCAGGCTGTGCCGAGGAAATCGAGCCCCGTTCCGGTCTTGGCTCGAAGGGCCTGGTCGAGATACTCGCGCTGAAACCAAAAATGCGGCGCGCGCTCGAGCGGGATCTCGCCGACGATCTGGAACTCGAGCGAGACCGGAAAGATCGTGCTCGAGAGCGTCACGCGATCACCGATCTTCCAGCCGTTTTGCTGCAGCGTGGTGCGCCCGACGAGGGCACCGTCGCGTCTCTTGCGGAACGCCTCGAGCTGCTCGGGCGCGATTCCCCAGTCCTCCCACACCGTGCCGACCGAGTCGGGCTCGATGGCGAAGTTTGGAAATGTCACACCGCGGTCCACGTCGAACGCCCCCCCAAACCAAGTCCAGCTCGTCGCAGCCACGACCCCAGGTCTTGCCCGAATCTTGTTCAGGTACGCGTAGGGCAGGGGATAGACGAGCCCACCCTTGTTGACCACGACGATGCGCGTGTTCGACGCGAGCGAACTCATGATTGCGTCCAGCCCCGCCGGCATCGTCAGCAGCAGGCACACGAGCGCGACTGCAAGTGCAATTGCACTCGTCGTCAGCGTGGTCCGCAACCGATTGCGGGCCAGGTTGCGCCAGATGAAGGGAAGGAACTTCAGCATCACGCGCGCGCGGCCATCTCTGGATCCGCGAGCACCCCCTTGTCGAGCGAGTGAATGATGTCGACGTGTGCCTCGGCGCGCGCATCGTGCGTCACCATGACGACCGTCTTGCCAAAGTCAGTACAAAGAGCGCGCAACAGCTCGAGAATCTCGACTGCGTTCTTGGCATCGAGATCTCCAGTGGGCTCGTCCGCGACCACGATCTCGGGATCGCTGACGATCGCCCGCGCGATGGCCACCCGCTGCTGCTCGCCACCCGAGAGCTCGTTGGGATGATGCTCCGCACGCTCCTCGAGCCCGACGATCCGGAGGGCCGTTAGCGCTCGCTCACGACGCTCAGCCTTCCCGAGGTGTGTGAGCAGCAGCGGTAGCTCGACATTCCCCCGCGCGGTCAGCACCGGAATCAGGTTGAAGAACTGGAACACGAACCCGACGTGGCGCGCGCGAAACGCGGCGAGCTCGTCCTCGGACATGTCGGGGAGCTTCTGGCCCGCGACGACCACTTCACCACTGTCCGGCCGATCCAGTCCGGCCACGATGTTGAGCAAGGTGCTCTTCCCCGACCCCGAGGGTCCCATCAGCGCAACGAAGCGCCCAGAGTCGATGTCGAGTGTGACATGGTCCAAGGCGCGGATTGCGTCCGCGCCTCGCTTGTACGTGCGCGAGACGTCGCGAAGCTCGATCATCGGAAGGCGCCTCCACGAGCGGGCCTTGGAGAGGGCCCGGTGTGTTCTAGGATAACAGCCGGAAGGTGCATCTCGCGACTGCAGCCCTAGCGCGACACCGACGCAGCGAGCCGTAGCCGCTGGCTGGGCAGGCTCCCAGTACATGCACTCGCGCTCGCAACCCTGCGGGCGCGAGATCAAATACGTCGCACGCTCCGGGGCGCCGGGGGTCCGTTCGTCGCCGGAGACCGAGCTGCAGGGCAGTGATCGATTCTCTCGTGGTCTCTATCGGCGCTTCGAGAACCAGCCCACGATACTCCAACGCTCGCGGCTCGCAGGCAGAACTTCGTGGTGGATCTCGGCCGACAAGAAGCAGACGAAGGTGCCTCCTGTGGGCATGATGTCGCGCTGCACCGAGGTGTGCGTCGCCTCGTTCTCCGCTGCGAGGTGCAGGCGTAGTGCGCCGCCCAGCTCGTGCGCCCAGTCGGGGTTCAGGTACAGAATCGTGCTTACCGTACGCAGAGAAGCGTCGGCGAAGCGATCGAGGTGGGTTTGGTAGAAGCTGCCGGGAGGGTAGACGGCAAAGTGGGATTCAAAGCTCGAGAGGCCCAGATAGAGGTGCTGGTTCAGGCACTGCCGAAGCAGCTCCATCCGTTCCAGCCACATGCGTTGCCGGCGCGTGGGGGCGTCTGGGTCGATCCAGCACACGTAGTCGGAGCGAATCTCTGGTCGGATACGAAGGCTCGTGCCGCGGCCGACGCCGGCTCTGCGGAATCCGCCCTTCACCCGCAATAGTTGGGCCTCGGTGGCCAACGCGAGCCAGCGATCCGCGGACCAGTATTCTTCACAAATGGCAAAGCCGTCGCGAGCAAGCGACTCCGCCAGCTCACTGTCCGAGTTCGCCGCAGTCGCGGCGTGCGCTCCCATAGCCTCGCGATTCCTCCACCGCGAGTTCCGGGCGCTCGTTCGGCGGTCGAAAGTATACTGCTTTAGGCAGGGGGGGCGACGAATGTCTAGGCGGCCCCTCGTGGGTGCGGGTGTTCTCACGGGTTTGGAGGGGTGTGCGCGCACCGTGTCGGATCGCATCCTGGGCATGCGCGTGGGCGTATACTCCAGTGAAGGCGAGCGCTCGAGTGGGTCGCCGGCAGCTTTACCTGGAGTACTCTACCTCCGTCGAGCAGGGACGGTGGCCCAAGCCTACAGCATGAAACCAAGAGCGCGCGATCCATGGGCCGAGCTCGATGCGACGGCCCAGGCGGAGCTGGTCTCGCACGGAGACGTGGCTCCGCACGAGCTGGCCGAGGCCGCCTGTCTTCGGATCGAGCGGCTCGATCCGGATCTCAATGCCGTTCCCCTGCGCCTCTTCGAAGGCGTGAATGCGGCCCCGAGCATTCGGGGTGCCGCCTTTGCGGGTGTGCCGTTTCTGATGAAGGACGTGGGTGCGCGGCAGGCCGGTCAGCCGTACTACGCCGGAAACCGAGCCCTGCAAGCGATCGATCATCGGGCCGAGGCGGATACACCGCTCGGAGCGCGCTTTCGCGCGCTCGGGCTCGTGACCGTCGGAAAGTCGAACACGCCTGAGTTCGGGCTGCAATCCAATACCTGGCCGCTGATCTTCGGACCGGTCCGGAATCCGTGGGACCCTCTGCGCTCGGCGGGTGGATCGTCGGGCGGAGCCTGTGCGGCGGTTGCCGCAGGGCTCGTGCCGGTGGCCCATGCGAGCGACGGAGCGGGTTCGATCCGGATCCCCGCGGCCTGGTGTGGGCTGGTGGGCATGAAGCCCTCACGCGATCGCATCGTCTGGCGGCACGCGGGCAGCGGGAGCCCCGAGATCGAGTTCGTGGTCGCGCGTTCGCTCAGAGACACTGCCGCTTTCGTCGACTTGCTGCGCGTGCCGGAGCGCGACGTCGATCCGCGTGAGTTCCGTTCGGCACTCTCCGTGACCTCGAGCCCCATGGGCACGAGCCGCGCGGCGCCATTGCGGGTCGGGCTTTGCACGAGCGCGCCGAGCGGTGTTCCGGTGGAACGCGCTTGTAGCGAACTCGTCGAGCGCATTGGCGACCGGCTGTCCAACCTCGGACACCGAGTCGAGCGGGCCCATCCGAGCAGCTTACAGGAGTACGAAGAACGCGCACTGTACGGGGCGATCACAGGCCCTCTCGAGTATCGTCGTTGCCTGGAGGATCTTGCCCGAAGACTCGGACGCTCGCTTCGGCGGAGCGACGTGGAACCCTTCCTGTGGGAGCTGGCGGATCACGAGCAGAGTGCCACCGATGACGACGTGGTACGCGCCGCCCGTTGGAGCCAGGGCTGGATCGCTCGCACCCTCCGCTGGTTCGATGAGTTCGATCTGCTGGTCACGCCGACGGTGCCGGGACCGGCTCCCTTGCTACGAGAGCTCGATCCGACGCGACTCGCGCCCATGGAGCTTCTCGAACGGTTCGTGCCGCACATGGTCTTCACCGAGCCATGGAATGCGACGGGACAGCCCGCCATTTCGCTGCCGCTCGGAGCCAGCGCGGAAGGACTCCCGATCGGGGTGCAGCTCGTCGCCGGACCCGCGCGAGACGCGCTCCTCCTCTCCGTCGCCGGCTGGTTGATGCTCGCCGAATCGGAGCCAGCGCTCGGGCGTCCACCGCTTCACGCGTGAACGTCGAGCTTGCCTTCGACATGGATCTACGTCGGGGACGCGTCGCGCGTCGTCGTCGCCCCCGCAGCGAACGCGCGCTCGATCTCCGCCGGGGCACGGTCTCCGAGTAGGGCGTGGTTCCAGTGCTCGAGACGCTCGTCAGCCGGCACGCGCGATCCCGGCGCGAGCGCTGGAAACCAACGCGCTAGCTCGTCCGCATACGCCGCGTCGTGGCGAGCGTACCAGTCGCTCAGAGTGGTCGCATCGATCGAGTGGTCGCCGGCCTCGTCGAAGGCCCAGAACGAGTTGCATGTCTCCGGACGCAGCGGCCCGGTGACACGCGTCCATGGAATTTCGAGTGCGCTGTCTGCATCGGTGCCGAACTCGCCGTCGCCCACGTCGCGGAACAGGAGGGTTCCCGTGGGAAGAAGAGAGCGATCGAGCTGCAGCAGCACGTTCTGGGGGTTCGGGGTCTTGTACCAGAGTCCGTAGCGCGCGAAGAGTCTGGCCTTGGCTCGGCCGACGACCGCTGCGAAGTGCGCCCCGAAGAACTCCGCGAAGTCCTCGCCGTGAAGGCGTGCGATCTGGCGACCGACCCAAGGGATCGAGAGCGCTGGGAGGTAGTAGTTGCCGTCTTGGAAGCGCGAGAGGTCGCGCACCAAGACCCCGCTCTCACGACCCGCGGCGAGGATCACGAGCACTTCGGTAATCAACCCGACACCCTCCAGTGTCGGAAGCAAGCGGTCGACGCGTGCGAGCGTACGCACCCAGCGCACGGCATCGATGGCCTCCTCTCTCAGCTGCGTCTTCTCGGGCTGGAGGAAGTGCGGGTGCGGATGGTCCGTTGCCAGCTTGAGCGAGGTCAGCAGGTCGCCGCTCTCTGGGCCGGGCAGCGCAAGCGTGCGCGACGAGGTGAAGCGCGCCGTCCAGCGCTCCGATGGGGTCGCATCGAACCAAGCCACGCTCGAATCCCGATTCAGTGGGTGCCGCGGAAAGCAGACGCGATCCCCACGAAGGAATCGACGTACGATCGCTTCGCTGGCGCCCGGAAGAATCTGGATCTCGAGCTCTTCGCGCGGCACCTCGACCACGTCGATCTCGAGCGGCTCGGTGCTGGTTCGAAAGCCGACGAGGTTTGCCTGTTGCTCCCAGTCGAGCCATTGGGCGACGGGGTCTGGATCTGGGACCAGGGTCTGCTCGGGGGCGAAGTCTTTCGGAATGGAGTCCATGGGGTGTCGCATGAGTCTAGAACGGCCAGATCCAGGGCGCGATGGCGACCGCGACGATTCCGCAGAGGAAATTCATCGGGATGCCGATGCGCAGATAGTCGGCGTATTTGTAGCCGCCGGGGCCATACACGATGAGATTGGTCTGGTAGCCGAGCGGTGTCGCGAAGCTCGCGGACGCGGCCAGCATGACGACGAACACGAATGGCCGCAGATCGATACCGAGTTGCACTGCGGTCGCCTCTGCGATCGGAAAGATCAATACAGCGGCGGCATTGTTGGTGATCAGCTCGGTGGCCACGCTCGTGATCGCATAGACCGCGAGCAGGGCGAGCCAGGGTTGCTGACCGACCATGTCCACCCACGCGCTCGCCACCAGTTGTGCTGCACCGGTGGACTCCAGCGCGCGCCCGAGTCCGAGCGCGCACGCGATCACGATGAGCACCGACCAGTCTACACTGCGGCGTGCGCTCGCTGCGGTCGTACAACGAAGGGCCAGACTCGCGGCCGCGGCCAGGAGCGCCGCATGCAGCATGGGCAGGCCGAGAAGGGCAACGCCAATCACCAGCGCGAGCAGAACGAGCCCGGCGATCCAGGCTCGGTCGTGTCTGGGAGGATGCGCGCCTTCGATTGGACTGACGAGTAGGAAGTCGCGGGAGCCGCGCTGTTGTCTCACGAACGAGGGGCGCGCCTCGAGCAGAAGGGTGTCTCCGGGGAGCAGCTGGATGTCTCCGAGCTTGCCCGGAACACGGCGTCCTTCGCGCGCGACCGCGATGACGACGGCTTCGTACTGCGAGCGAAACTCGGCTTCGCGGATCGTGCGGCCCACCACCGGCGACGTGGGCGCGAGAACCGCCTCGATGAGCTGTCGCTCCGGTCGCGGACTGTCCAGCTTGAACACCTGATCAGGTGCCGGAACCAGACCTCGGATCTTGTACAAGTCGAGCACCGACTCGACCATCCCGACGAATACCAGTCGGTCACCTGCGCGAAGGCGCTCCGTCGGCGGGACGGCGGGCAGGACGCTGCCAGCGCGCTCGATTTCAGCCAGGTAGACCCCGCTCAGGTGACGAAGCCCGGCGGCTTCGATCGTGCGTCCAATCAGGGGACTGTCCTTGGCCACCAACAGCTCGAGCGCGTACTCGCGCGGATCGGCGGGGGTGCCGACGGGCGAGCCTCGATCGGGCAGCAGCCAGCGACCGAGTGCCACGACGAAGGTTACGCCGACGATGGCTGTGGGAACTCCCAGCCAGGCGACCTCGAAGAATCCGATCGGCGCCAGTGAAGTGCGCGCTGTAGCCAGGCCGGCGACCACCAGGTTGGTGCTCGTACCGATGATCGAACAGGTTCCTCCGAGGATCGCCGCATAGGACAGGGGGAGCATCAGCTGCGACACGGGCAGCTGGTTGCGGCGCGCCCAGGCCTGTACGGCAGGAACCAACATAGCGACGACCGGGGTGTTGTTCAGGAAGGTCGAGAGCGAGACGACCGGCAGCATCAGCCGCAGCTGGGCGCTGCGCGCCGAGCGCGGGCGGCCGAGCAGGTACTCGCCGAGATAGTTGACGGCGCCCGTCTCCACCAGGCCGGACGCCACCACGTAGAGCACCGCGACGGTCGCCAGTCCCGGGTTGGCGAATCCGGCGAGCGCTTCTTCGACGGGAAGTACGCCCGTCACGATCAAGGCGGTGAGAGCAGCAACCAGCAGCACGTCGGCCGCGATCCGCGTGCATGCGAGCGCGACCGCAACTCCCCCGGCCACCCCCAGGGCGAGCCAGGCATCCCATTCCATCGTCCGACCTCGCGAGCGGTGGCGGGTTTCGCGCCCGTTCTACCGTCGAGCCGCGAAGTCTAGCAGTCGCTCGGGCGACTGTAAGTGGGGTGCGAGAGCGCGGGATGCCGAGGTCGCGCACACGGGAGCCGCTCCTTGCTGGCTGACCCGAGGGCTGCTAGAAGCGCTTCTGTAGCTCGAGGCCATAGATACGCGGGGCTCCGGTAAAGCGCTGTGCGTGACCGAACGAATCCGAGAAGTCGACACCCCCGACGAGATGCTCCCGGTCGAGCAGGTTCCGACCGAAGAGCGAGATCTCGAGCTGCTGCTCGGGAAGGGTCAGGGAGATGCGCGCATCGAGTACGCCCCTGAGCCCGGCTTCCAGGGAGTCGGAGTTCACCGCGTCCTGAAACTGGCGGCTGCGGGTGGACCACGCGATGCGGGTGGATACGGTTCCGACATCTCTCCAGTCGAACTCGTAGCCGATCGAGGTGCTCGTCTGGTAGGCGCTCGCAAACTGCAGCGACCGGTCCTTCGCGCGAGGATTGCGCAGGTCGTCGAACTTCTTGAAGCGGTCATGCAGCACTCCGATCGCGGATCGGAAGGTCAGACCGGGGAGCGGCCGCAGGACCCACTCGAGCTCGCCCCCCGAGATGACGGCCTCGCCTGCGTTCAGGACCTCGATCTGAAGCGCATTCAGATCCTGCGTCCCACCGACGGTCACCAGCTGAATGTCTTCGTAGATGGTGTAGAACATGGCCGCGCTGAAGCTCGAGCGCTGATCGAAGAAGCTCCCCTTGAGCCCGACTTCGTACGTCGTCAGAAGCTCCGAGTCGAACTCGACCCGAGAGAGGTCCGAATCCGGAGCGGCGAAGCTCCGACCGTCGAAGCCTCCGCTCTTGAAGCCTGTGCTGTAGCTGACGTAGCCGAGCAATGTGTCGGAGAAGCGATAGCGAATCGAGGCCGATGGCGTGAGCCGGCCGAAGCGCTTCGATCGCTCGAAGAAGGTGACCGTCTCTCCCGCCGCCACCCGTCCACGGTTGGGGGCGATTCCGTCGGACACCGCGACCGCGCGCCGAAGCAGTCGCTTGCGGTCACGCGTAGATCGGAGCCCCGCGGTCAAGGTGAGGTTCTCGGTCAGGTCGAACGACACCTGCCCGAACACGGCATAGGTCAGGTTGTCTACCCGGTTGAGTGTGTCGAGCTGAGCGCCGCGGATCCGATCGGCGGTTTCGCTCGCGCTCAGTCCCCCAAAGGGGGCGACGATGTCCTCGGCTTCCAGGCGACTGAGCACCCCTTCGATCACGCGAAACGAACTTTCTTCTCGAAAGGCGTAGATTCCGGCCAGGTAGCTCAGTCGCCCGTCGAGTGTGCTCGAGGAGAGCTGGAGCTCTTGGCTCATCTGAGTCTGGTCGAAGCCTCCGACATCCACGGCTGGACGAATCAGCTCGATCCGAGTCCCATCGAAGTCGCTGAAGTTCTGACTGTCCAGGGAACGCACGCTGGAGATCGAGCGTACCTGAATCCCCGGGAAGGGTTCCCACGACACCTGCGCACTGAAGCCGAAGGTCGTCAACTCATCGCGCAGGAAGCTCACATCGGACTCTCCGCGGCGCGGATTTCGGCTCGACGCCACGCCCGCACAGGCTTGCGGGAACCCCACTGCCGCCAAGGTCTGAGCGAAGGCCGGCGTGCCACCTGCGTTCTGAGGCGCACACTTGCCGATGCTCAGCACTTGGTTTTCGCGCCTGAGGTCCGCGGACAGCCGCAGCTCGAGGTTGTCGCCTGGCGCAAAGAGCGTCTGTGCTCGAACGGAGAGAAGCTTTTCGTCGTTGGGATCGGTACCTCCGAGTCGCTCCTTCTCGAATCCATCGCGGGTCGCCGTGGCCAGGCTGATCCGAGCTGCGGCATTGTGTTCGGACCAGGGGATGTTCAAGCTGGCTCGAGTCGTCAGGCGCCTGAAGTTTCCAACCCCGAGCGTGAGCGAAGCCTCTCGTTCGAAGCGGGGCTTGCGGGTGACCACGTTGACTGCGCCCCCGATGGTGCTCTTTCCGAAGATGGTTCCCTGTGGGCCTCGAATGACCTCGACCCTCTCGACGTCGTCTACCGAGACGAGGCTCGCCTGGGCTCGCGCGATGAACACGCCATCTACGTACAGGCCCACTCCAGGGTCGAGAGTTCCGATCGGGTCCACCTGTCCGACACCCCGAATGGTTGATCGCCCCGAGTTCGAGAAGCCCACCACACGGTCGTAGTCGAGGTTGGGCACCGTGTCACTGATGTCTTGGATGCGCCGAGCACTCAGCCGTTCGATGCGTTCGGAGCCCAAGGCAGTTACCGAGATGGGGACCTCCCGGAGTCTTTCAGGTCGCTTCCGCGAGGTGACCACGATCTCCTCGATCGGCGAAGATCGCGAAGTCGTGCCCGATTGTGAGGACGCCTCGACCGCAGGCGTATCCGCTGATCCACTGGCGGGTGCCTCGGCGGATGCCGGGCACGGATCGACGAGGCCGAGCCATGGCGCCCAAAGCGCACCCAACCACCATGCACGCAAGCAAGGCGAGCGTAGCTTCATCGTGGAGTTCCAGGGCGAGCCGAATGCAGACCGCTCGGCTCCGCACTCGCCGGCGGCCCACCAACACACTCACCACTTAGACGGATAGTCAGACCCGCACCCACGTGGCTCGAGACCGGCCGCGAGGGGACCAACACTCCTCCACAAGCTAGAGCGTTAGGCCAGGTAAGACAATCCCGTCAGGACGTTCGGCACGACGTGACGAGCAACGCACTTCTTTTCGTCGATCCCTCCGCGGCGTGGTGCGGTCGGAGGGTCAGCTCGACCCCCGCGTTCGATTGCTGCTGTGTAGAAGCTCCTGAACGCGCCTCAGGAGGGCGCGCTCGCCAAATGGCTTTGCGATGAATCCGCGTGTGGGATGTGAGAAGAACTCGGGCTCGAAGCTATCCGCGGCGTAACCACTACAAACGAGGAACGGGATTTCTCCCCAAGACTTCAATATCGCGGAATGGAGCTCTCTTCCGCCCATCTGTGGCATGACGGCGTCGCACACGATCAAGTCGACGTGTCCCTCTCTGCGTCGGAGCTCTTCGAGTGCATGCACCCCATTCGAGCAGTGGATCAGGTCGTATCCCTTGCGTGAGAGAATCCGTTGCATGATCGCCCCGACCTCGGGGTCGTCGTCGGCCACCAAGAGGGTGCCGCGCTGTACGCTGGCTACCGAACTCGCAGCAGCAGCGGAGGCCGACGGCTCGCCCTGGAACAGCGGGAGGTAGATGGAGATCGTAGTCCCGAGGCCCGGTGACGACGTGACTTCGATCTCCCCTCCGGCTTGGCGCACGATGCCATACACCGTGCTCAGGCCGAGCCCGGTGCCGGATCTCGGCCCCTTCGTGGAGAAGAAGGGTTCGAAGATCCGTTCCTGGGTGGCCGAGTCCATGCCCGTCCCGGTGTCCTCGATCTCGAGCTCTATGCAGGGTCTTGGCGCACCGCCACTCTCGATATCGCGGACGCGGTGCTTCGTAGAGATCAGCAGGCGCCCCCCGTCGGGCATCGCGTCTCGGGCATTGATGCAGAGATTCACCACGATCTGATCGAGCTCGGATGCCGCCAACCAGAGTCGGGCCTCGGGTGTCTCGAGCCGGGTTTCGATCTCGATCGACTCTGGCAGGACGCGGCTCAGCATCTTGATGGAGGAGTCGACGGCTTCATCGGCCAGGATCGCATGGCGCTCGATGGTTTGCTGACGCCCGAGGGTGAGGAGCTTGGTGGTCAGGCTTGCCGCACGTTCAGCTGCAGCCTCGATGGCCCGCAGGGCGCCGCGTACCTCGGGGCTCATCTCCTCTTCTGC
Organism: Pseudomonadota bacterium; assembly: GCA_003247575.1. Classification (GTDB taxonomy): domain Bacteria; phylum Myxococcota_A; class UBA9160; order SZUA-336; family SZUA-336; genus SZUA-336. The sequence goes on along the minus strand of QJZC01000023.1, from coordinate 81,666 downwards.
GACGAGGTCGGCATTGCCCATGATCACCACCAGCAGATTGTTGAAGTCGTGCGCAACTCCCCCCGCGAGGGTGCCGATGGCTTCCAGCTTCTGTGCCTGCTGCAGCTGCTGGGTCAGACTGCGTTCGCGCTCCAGGGCCTGGATTCGGTCCTGGGTCTGGCGTTCGAGCGCGCCGCGAAACGACTCGGCGCGATGCACTGCCTGGACCATCCGCTCGCACAGATACGAAACCGCCGCGAGCGCAGCTGCCGAGATCGCGAGGTTGATCGCGACGATTCGCACCCACTGTAGCTGAGATGCGGGGGTATCGGTGGAAGCGACGAGAAGGGGCGGGTCGAGGCTATGCGCTATTCCGATCGCGATCCAACCGGCTCCGCCCAATCCCCAGACACCCCAGGCGGCGCGACGTCCAGCGATCAACGCGACCAAGACCACGAGCAGCACGTGTCCCGCGAATAGATTCGGAGCGAAGACTCCGAAGGGGCCGTAGAGATACAGGGCTGCCCAGCACGCAGGGAGCACTGCTGCGACCACGGCCACTACGCGCAGAGGCTGTATACGCTCGCCCCTGATCCACATGCACGAGCCGACCAGCAAAGCGGCCGCCAACCCGATGGGGGCCAGTCCCCCCGCAGGCCATCCGAACTGAATCCATGCGAGCACAGAAGCGAGCAGGGCGAGAGCGAAGCAGAACAGCAACGCGCGTTCGAGCACGAACGTGCGCCATTCGCGAATCGCGGCCTTCGCGGAGCTCGTCGGCTGCTCTGGCATGGCTACCACCGCTGGAGCCCTGCAGAGAGCACGGCCCCGATCCCTGATTCGACTGCGCGCGACGGGTGCCGCCTTTAGGAAGCGGCTCGATAAACCTACCACACTGGAGAAGCCGCACGGCCGAATCCCGACCGACCAAGTGCTGCCTGCGTTCGAGGCTTCCTCGGCCAGCCTCGCTCCCGACTTGGCGCAGAGGAGCCAGAGTGTTTGGAGGCAGGTGCCGGTGGCACGGACTCAGCAGTGGGGCCCCTTACCGCGCTGTGCCACCACCCGCGTAGCGGGTGTAATTGCCTTCGGGCCTGCTTCTGGAGTGTTAGCGTTCTAAAAGGTCAGTGTTCTGAGTTGTCGGCGGACTGGATGACAGCACAGAGTGACCGCGTCAGGCTCACTCTAGTGTATCTGTCTGCCGGCATAGAAGCGGAGCACGGCTACTGCCTGATCCAGAGACGGTGTAAATTCCCGCAGCTCCGGTGCGAGCTCCTCGTGTGGGTACTGCTGCCCATCGATCCGATCTGCCGACATCGCGGCACTCCTGTATCGAGACCGTCGACCAGAGATCAGGATGCCGACCGTCGGCATCTCAAGGCTGATTCCGTATCTAGGCGTCGAGAGTCCTGGCTCGCGCCACTGAGGGCCAGCTGCTCTGTTGCTGGAGGGCTCAGCTCGTGAATCTATGGAGACTGGCTCCTAGAACAAAGAACTCGAGAGGAACTGGAGGAGAACCAGCCGAATGAAGACCGTGATACGTGCACTTGTTCTTGGAATTGCTGTGGTGATTGCTGCCCCGATGAGCCGTGCAGAAGTCTCCCCTGAGCTAGACCTATCGTCTGCGAGTCTTCGCATGGACACGCTGAGCTCTTCTACTGCGGGCTTTGGCTTGGCTATGGGTGTGCTGAGCTTAGAGGGCTCCTACCCTTCCACCTGTGGAAAGTTCACGGGCCCGCAGCAATTCGACTGCAACATCAACAACATCGGATGCTTCCGAAAGGAGCTGCGAAAGCAGGCGGAGCTGGCTGTTGCAATTCTCCACACGCTGACGCGCCCCGAGATTCGGAACGGAAATGCCTCTCTTCGCGAGCAGGCCAGCGGCATCCGGGTCCGACTGGTCAGCGCTCTCTCCGTTCTCAACTCCATCGGTCAGCGGGTTCCTTCGAAGACTCAGAAAGCAGTCCCCAGAAACGGTATCAACTGTTCGCTCGAAGTTGCTCCTCGCTGAGTTGCGGACGAGCTCACCTATCGCCGAGCGGCCGGTTGGAACTACCGGTCTGCATCGCTGTACCTCTGGTGCCGCTGACGGTCGCGCTCGGGCGATCGCCGAGCCGCCGAAAGGATTATCGTGCTTAGGATCCTGACTGTTTTCATCTTTGTTGCAGCTTCCTCCCTCGTCTCTACTTCGACGTGGGCACAGACGAGGAATCCCCTCCAGGTCAACACGCTCTGTGCGTTACAATTCGAAGCGACGAGCCTCGTCTGTCCTCGCGGGCAGCACTTCTTGGGGGACATCCCCACCGAGTTTGGTTCGTGTGGGGGGGAGTCGCGGGCGGGAATCGCTTGCGAGAATGACCCACGCCCCGGTGATTTTCCAGCGATCGACTTCGACGCGGAAGTCATCGATAGCTACACGCGCTGCATCAGTGCCCCCTTTGGGACCCCACCGCTTAGTACGAATCCTGTCTTTCAAAACATTCGCGAGAGCGACCGCAAGCCGTTGTGTCCTGCTGGCTTCAACGTCAAGCTGAACGCGAGCGTAGGAACCCCATTCGTGTGCCGCGGAGGAGCGGTGCTCGGAACCCTGGTTGAATGTGAGATCAAGCCCGAAGTCGTGCTCGATCAGATGATCGCGGAAGCCGAGCGGAACAAGGACAGAGACGACGTGGTGGGCACGGTCAGCCGAGCGCTACTGGCGATCTACATCCTCGTGAAGATCGACCCAAACTCATCTGGCTGTGATGAGGAGCTTGGTTGTCGATTCTCCCGGGAAATCTTTGCCAACCTGAGCGGCTTGGGAGGACGGAGCCAGTTCCCTCCGCTCGAGTTCACAGCGGCGGAAGCGCTTCACCTGAACGAGCTCTTCTCGCTGGTTCCAGTGATCTCGTTTTCGGGTGTACTCACGCCGATCGTGGTCGATCTCGGCGAGCCTGGGCTAGATCTCACCGGACTCGACGATCCGGTGCTCTTCGACCTCGACGCGGACGGAGAGCTCGAGCTCGTGTCTTGGACCGCTGAGGGATCCCCGGATGCATTCTTGGCGTTCGACAGGAACGAGAACGGAAAGATCGACGATGGAATGGAGCTGTTCGGCGATGCCGTCGAGCTCGCAAGCGGTATGGTTGCCATGCAGGGCTACGAGGCGCTCGCGGAGTTCGACCTCGAAAGCAGGGGGGGGAACGGGAACGGCTTCGCTGACGTAGGTGACCCCGGATTCTGGAAGCTGCGGCTCTGGACGGATACGAACCACAACGGCCGGTCGGAAGCTTCTGAGCTTCACCTGCTCGTTTCGAAGGGTGTATTTTCGATCAGTGTCGACCCAACTCCAAGCGATGAGGTGGACGAACACGGAAATCGCCTGGCGTTTTCGAGTCCAGCCTACGCCGTAGGTCGGCGCGGAGCACGCGAGCTACAGACGATCGACGTCATCTTCCAGACCGTCGAGCTGGATGAGATCGAGCGCTAATCTCGTACTGGAGCTCCCCCGGCATTTCCGGGGGAGCTCACTCCCCAAGAGATGCGGCCTTGTGACTCAGACCGAGGCGATCTGAGGACAGGAACGGAGCGCCGTCCAGTCGTGATCCCTTGGTGCGTCTCATTCGCCGAGTGTGCCTTCCGGTGTCCAGACGCGCCGGAGGGGAAATCAGGTTTGCTGCAAATCCAACATCCGCGAAGGTGCCGTGCGAATCGGGTTCAATCCGTAAACGGCAACACCCGATCCAATCGTTCGTGGGCTGGCGCGCTGAGACGGATGTATTCGAGCTCGGTGGGTACACCGTCGAGAAGCTGTTGCACTCGAGCAGGTCCGCGCAGCTCCACTGCGCCGTACGTGACCAAGACCAGCACAAGGTCGTGCTGAAGCGGTACGCGGCCGACGTTGCGACCCTTGGAACACCCCTGGTGGAGCGTGAGTTCGAGATGCTCGGTCGCTTCGACGCGCCGGTCATCCAGCGGGCTCTGGCGGTCGAGCATGGACGGGACCAGCCCGTGTTGGTGCTGGAGTGGTTCCCCGGAGAGACGCTCGCTCAGGCCACGAAGGATGGCGGGCTCACGACCGGCGAGTTCTGTGACCTTGCTCTGCAGATCACCCGGGCGCTCGGAATCGTGCACGAGGCGCGCGTTCTGCACCGTGACATCAAGCCGCGCAACGTCCTGATCGATCGAAGGACACTGAGGGCACAGCTGATCGACTTTGGACTGGCTGTCCAGTTCGGCAGTGCCATGACCGCCGAAGAGATTTGGAGTGGCACGCGCGAGTCCGGCGGCGCGCTGCAGTTCGTATCGCCGGAACAGACCGGGCGCATGGACCGCGGAATGGACTTCCGAAGCGACCTCTACTCGCTCGGAGCCACCTTGTACTGGATGCTGACCGGGCGCCCGCCGTTCGTATGCAGAGATACTCTCGAGCTGGTGCACTCGCTCATGGCGCGGCTCCCGACACCTCCGATCGTGATTTGCCCCGATGTCCCCGAGACCGTCTCGCGCGTCGTCCTGAAGCTTCTGGCGAAGGAGCCGAACGAACGATATCAAACGGCAGCCGCACTCTACGCCGACCTCGAGTGGTGTCGAGACCAGCTTGCGGAGCAGGGTCATATCGGCACGCTGGCGCGGCTCGGAGCGTACGACGTGCCCGGCCGTCCGGTATTTGGCAGCGCCGTCTACGGTAGGGAGCGCGAGATCCAGATCGTCGTGAGTGCCTTTGCGAATGTCTGCCGAGGCGAGTCCGAGTTTGTCCTGATCAGCGGAAGCGCCGGTGTCGGCAAGTCATCGATCCTCATGTCCCTTCGCGAGCCGCTGGCGAAGAGTGGGGGCTACCTCGCTCGCAGCAAGTTCGAGCCCTACGGTCTCGATCGGCCCTATGCAGGTCTCGCCGACGCGTTCGAGGGTTGGGCGCATCAGCTGCTCACCGAGAGCGAAGAGCGCGTCCGGATGTTCGCCGATGAGCTGCGCAACGTGCTCGGAAGCATTCTGCGCGTGGTCATCGAGCTAGTTCCCTCTCTCGAGTTCATCTTGGGCGAGTCCGACGGAATTCCGGAGGTCGACGCTCGGGCGAGCAAAGCCAGGACCGCACTCGCGGTGCGGCGGATGGTCAGTGTCTGCGCGCGACCGGAGCATCCGCTCGTACTCGTTCTCGACGACCTGCAGTGGGCGGACACGGGCAGTCTGGACCTGCTCGAGGAGATCCTGAAGGAGCCTCCAATCGGCGGCTTGATGGTGGTCGGAACCTTTCGAGATGGAGAGGTGGATGCGAGCCATCCCGTCCGCGCCTTGCTGGCACGCGTCGCGAGCAGGAGACGCGCCACGACGCACATCGAGCTGGGCCCGCTCTCCGATGATGCGGCCGCGCAGATGCTGGCGGCGGGGCTCGAACGGGACCTCGAGGAGGTGGGTACGCTCGCACAGCTCATTCGGGTCAAGATCGGAAACTATCCACTGCTCATTCAGCAATTCATCAGCCAGCTCCATGAGTGTGGAATGCTGAGCTACGCGCGCCTGGAGGGCGGCGGAGCCGGTTGGACGTGGGATGCTCGAAAGGTGGCCATGGCCGAGATCCCCGAGGATGCCGTCGAGCTGGTCGCGGGACGCATCAACAATCTCTCGGAGCGCACGCGCGACGCGCTGACGCTCGCCAGCTGTGTGGGCAACGAGTTTGATGCCGCCTTGTTGGCCAAGGCCTTAGACCAGTCGCGGGGCGACCTCGAAGACGCTCTGTTCGAGGCTTCCGATGCGGGTGTCATCGTTCCGTGTCGGCAGGGCTTTCGGTTTGCGCACGACCGTCTGCGCGAAGCGATTCAGGATCTGCTCGAACCCGACGAACGAGACCGGCGTCACTACGACATGGCCGTCCTTCTCTCGGAGGGCTCCGCTGACACGAGGCCCAGCGAACGTGTTCTGGAGATTGCAGACCACCTCACGCTCGGTAGCCGGCACGTGATGCCGAGCTTTCGGTTGCGCGCGATCGGGCTCTTCCTCGACGCAGCCCGCAAGGGACTGCAGCTGGGAGCGGCCGACAAGGCGGCCGCCTATGCGAGCTCAGCCCACGGCTTCTTCGCCGAGGGGGACTGGAGTGTCGCACCCGAGATGGCATTCGAGCTGTATATGCTCCTCATCGAGACCGCATACCAGACTCGCGACATGCAGTCGGCGCTCGACTGGATCGAAGCGCTCGATCGACGTTCACTCGGCGAAGTCGAGCGGACTCAGGTGGCCGAAAAGCGCATCCGAGTGTACTGCCTTTCCCGGGCTCCCGAGGATACCGTGCGCTATACGCTCTCTGCTCTGGAGAGGATCGGGATCCGCTGGCCGTTTCGGCCCTCGCGCGTGCACGTTTCGGTCGCGGTGTCGATTGCAGAGTGCGCTCTACGGGGCTACGCGAATCCTCTCTCGCTGCTGCCCGATGCTGCAAAGCGCCGTGCACCTCTCGCGTCGATGCTCGTGCGGGCAGCGGGCGGAACGATGAACCTCGTCGATGCCCAGCTCGTGTTGCTGGCCTGTGCGATCGCGGTCTGCAACACTCCGACCGCGGAGCTCATCGCGGGCTACGAGGCCAACAAGACGTTCCTCTTTCCATCGGGTGTCGCCTGTCGCCGGGCGATCGTGCGGATCGAGGCGCAACTCCGGAGCGACCCGAACCCGATCTCACGAGCGCGCGCAGAGTTCTTGCTGCAGGCTCTGATTCGCTGTTGGATCGAGCCACGACGACACACGATTCAACCTCTCGATCTCGTGTCCGAGTGCTTCCTCGAACTCGGTGACCTGCAGTTCGCCCAGTTTGCCAGGCTGTGCAGCATCGTGACGCGAATTCTGGTGGGGGACTGGATCGAGCCGGTGGAGCGAGACATGCGCGACCTGCTCGCCGAGGAGGCGAGTCCGGGGGGACCGTACCTGGACATCGACTTGGCGCATGGCGCATACGAGCGGCTCCTCGACGCCGATGCAGCGCTTGCGTCGATCGAAGAGCCGGTCTCATTGCGCTCGCCTTCTGGTGAGGCGAGACTGATCGGTCCGCTCGCCTGTGTAACGCGAATGCTGGTCCTCGCCGTCCATGGGCGCTTCGCGGCGGTGTTCGCGGAGTCGGAACGCATCTATGCCGATCTTTTCCGCCGAGCACCCGGCCTTCACCTGGTCGACCACATGTTCCTACGAGGGCTCGCGGCGGCGGCTCTGGTCGCCGATGTTCGAGGCCGACGCCGAAGAGGGTACATTCGCAGCTTGCATACGGCCCGACGCTGGCTGCGCCGCTGGGCGAGAGCGGGACCCGACTTCGAGCACATGCATCTGGTGCTGCGGGCAGAGGGTGCGCGGATCCGCCGGCATCACGCGCGTGCCGAGCGGCTCTACAGCGCGGCGGCGGCGCGCGCAGAGCAGATCGGCCACCGGCATCATGCAGGGCTCGTCCATGAACGAAGAGCCAGCCTGCTGTCCTCGATGCGGCGCTATCCACAGGCCGAAGTGGCGTTGGATGAGGCGGTGCGCTGCTACCGCGCGTGGGGAGCCGTGGGGAAGGCGGCCGAGCTGCAGAGGGAACGGACCGAGCGCTGGTAGGGATCGCTGCACATTCATTCGTGTGAGCGCCCTCGCGCTCCGCCGCTCGCTCGTTCGTGCGGGGTTCGAGGAGAGCGCCCCTTCGGAGCGGGCTCGTCCATCTCGCCGAAGGGGGTCCATCACGGAGCTCTTCGCGGAGTCACGCTGCCAGAGATGCCCTGGAAGATGACTCCATTGTGATTGACGCAGTGCTTGTCGATGTAGATTCCGAGCTCGGGGTAGTAGGCTCTGGCGCAGTAGGTCCCGGGATTGACTCCTGGGGCCAATGGCGAATGTTTGACCCCTGGGATCCCCTCTGCGATGAGTCGATAGAAGTCGGGACCTGCGAAGACCCGTTCCCCTCGTGCCTGCGGGGTATACGGATAGAAGACGAGCTCGACCCGAAAGATGTCGCATGCCTGGGTCGAGCACTGCTCGTTGCGGACAGCCCCCGGGTTGCCGACACCCGCCCGAGCGTACCCAAAGGGGTCGTAGGACACACACCAGTTCAGACCGAACTGGCGGGTACAGCTGATCTCGGGCAGCGCAGCTTCAGCAGGGCTACCGATGCCGAGCAAACAGAATCCGAGCATCAGGACGCCAAAAAATGAACTTCTGCAAGAAAACATGAGCAATCCTCCTGTGACCATTGAGACCATGCAGGCTCGAACTACCTCGCGGAGGTCGGCCGCGCCAAGGCGCGGCAGTTCGCGAGGATCCAAGCCCAGCTGCGATCCTACGCGGTGGCTTTCTCGAGCTGGGTCAGGAGAAGGTCAAGGTCGGTCAGGAGTCGGGTCAATGGAGCTCGAGCACACTGACCGAGTACGGAGGGAGCTCGTAGACAAACGTGTTGTCCGAGCTCGGTTGCAAGGGGTCGGCGACCCGTAGCTCCGGACGGCTACCCGCCAGAACGAAGACGGATGCGCGCTCGAACGGATGTGCGTGCATCGGTCGGATGACGGCGGTCAGCGGCGCGGGAGACTTGCTGATGGCAATCACCACAGTGCGTCCGGGGTCGTCGGACTCGACGGATGCGTAGACGCTGGCTCGCTCCGGGTCGCTCGAGGTGGCATCGATGGAGAGATCGCCGAAGCGTGCGCCCTTGCCGTCGTAGTTTCGGTACGCCCGGAACGCGGCCCACGCAAAGCTCTCGTCCCCCGAGACCGGCCAGTAGGCAGCTGCACCGACACCATGCCGCCCGAAGATGCCGAGTACATCTGCCACGGCGATCGCGCCGCTGATGTGATTCCCGCCGCCGTAGTTCCATTCGGTGAAGGCCAGCTTCGTTCCGGGGTAGTGGGTGTCGATCTTTCGCTCCAGCCAATGCAGAAGGTTGATTGGCTTGCCCCGAACCTCACCGATCCAGCTGTCCTCGAGGTATCGATCATCCCAGAGCGAGCGGGGCGCCTGGATGCGGGCCTGCACGACGGCCGGTTCGTTGCTGGCTTCGATGATGCGCCGACCGCCTCCGCGGGCTTCTGGGTACCAGTGCAGGTCGAGGTAGTCGATCAGCCGTTGACCGCTGGCGTCATGCGCCGCCTTGGCCTGCTCGAGGTACCAGTCCAGGAATTCGCGGCCTTCTCGGTCGGGTGCGTCTTGCAGAGTGACGAAGCCATGGAAGCCGTAGCTCACCACGCCCAGAACTGGGGCGTTCGGCCATGCCCGCTTGACTGCTGTCGCATACCTTCGGTTGCGATCCCACAATTCTCTGAAGCTGACCTTTTCGGGGTGGACCGGAGCATGGGTTTCGGCCCACAAATCTGGCTCATTGTCCATCGAGAAGAGCACATCGGCACCGTCCGGAACGTTGCCGCGCAGCCAGGCGACGAACTCGTCCTGATAGACGTCCGCATCGCGGGTGTCGGGCCTCTCCGAGAAGACCCCGGGCTTGACTGCATGGTTGCGACGGAAGCGCGTAGCCAGATAGTCGTCGCCCGACCCACGGACGTCTCCTCCGCCATTCTTGTCGGCGGCTACGTGATCGACGATGGGGATGGTGACCACTGCCGTGGCACCATGGCGGGCCGCGGTCTCCACCAGATCGAGGGCGACCTTGCCGGGCGCCTCGCTAGCGTCCAGGTAGTTGTCGTTCTGGAAAAACCAGTCGCTACCGGCGTTGCTGGCGTTGTTCTCCCAGTTGTATGCCGTCATGCGGTTGCCGCCCAGGCGCAGGAGGGACGGGCGGGTGCGCGCGAGTTCCGCAGTGCTGTTGCTGCCGTAGATCCGTGGATCGATCGGACGAGGTGGCCGGTCTGCGCGAATCGTGAAGATCACGTCCGGTGATCGTGGATCCGCTCGGCGGATCCGCTCAAGGAGCTCGGGTGTCTCCGCGGCGCACGTCGCGCCGAGAAGTAGCCATAGTCCGAGCGACAGGGTCTGCGTCGTCCTTCGGTTCGGTCTCATCTGCACGGCGGGAGAATAGCGTCGCCTGGCGACCGCTGGGTAGGAGAATGCTCGGGCTGGCGAGATCCCTTCCGCGCTCGCGCTGGGGTGGCACAGGGCCGTGCTGCTCCCCCGTGGCGCGAAACGCCGCTCCTCTTGGATGCAGTAGGCTAGGAGCCGCCGAGCTGCGCGGCCTTTCCCATCGCACCCCAGGCGCGGTAGAGCTGGATCGCGCTCGAGCGCACCCGGTCCGACTCTACGACGTGGTGCGTCGCCGTAAGCAGGTCCGCAACCCGCTCGTTCGCGAGCGCTGCGTGTTGAATGTATCCGACGGCCTGCGCCGACTGGGCTCCGAGATGATATCGCCGTACTGCCCGGGCGACGTCGTTCCGGAGCCTGGCGAGCTCGGCCTCGAGCAGGAAGACCATGTGAGTGAAGTCACTGTTGTGCCTGGCGAACGTGCGGAGCTTTCGGAGCGACTGGTGCAGCACGCGACGGACGTGACGCTTCTCTCTTCGCCCGGCGGTCTCGGGTGTCGATCCGGCATGAGACAGCCCTCGGTAGAAGAAGAGGTCTGCCAATCTCGAGCCGATTGCTCCGTTGCGCATGAAGCTCGGCCACAAGCGCTCGAGCACATCGAGAGCGTGAGCGAAGCTGCCCGCCAGGCACAGTGCTGGCGCGACGTGCATCATGCTGTAGAAGTCTTCACCCGACTGAGCGTCGAGTGAGAGCTCGACCAGGGTCCCGCAGCGTCGGTTCCATTCTGTATCGCTGGCACATGCGACACGCAGCAGATCGTAGGCTTGCAGCATGGCGCGCGCCGTATCCTGGCGAGCCCCGATCCCGCGCTGCAAGATCCCATCGAGGCGCTCGCACACGCGCGGAAGTGCCTCTCCGGACAGTGCTGCCATCGATACCAACCCGTGAAGGCTGAAGCTGATGAATTGATGATCTCCGAGCTCCTCGGCGTCGCGAGCTACGTGCATGAGCCGATCGGTGAGGTCCCGCCTCGGACACAGCCAGCTCCGGATCAGCATCTCGAACACCATGCGCGCGCGCATGGCCTCCACGGGGTCTTTCGCATGGTGGATCCAGGACTCGACCGCTGTTGCGTAGCGTCGCGCACTCGATGGATTCTGGAGGACCGCGATCGACATCCCCGCGTAGCCTGCGAGCGCCGTTGCGGATGCGAACGAGGCGGAGTGCGACACGAAGGAGCGAAGCGTGAGAGCCCAGCCGAGGCAGGTGAGGCGCCCGCTGCAGAGCGACAGGCGCGGAGCCGCTGCGCCGACCACGAGAACCGGAGCTAGCCACGCGAGATCCCGATGCGGCGGCACGGGCGGAGGCGGCTTCTCGTCTCTCAAGAGGCGTGCGAGCTTCCAGTCGGTCCAGGCGATCTCGATCCACATGCGAACTTTCGATGGATCTCGCGGCCAGCGAATGCCGAGGTCCGTCATCGCTCGGATCACCTGCGCCTCGGGGTCGGGGTCGCCGCGCAGGCTCATCACCAGGATGCGGAGGGCGAACACACGGCCCAGCTCGAGTCGGGTCAGAGCGCGCTCGCTCAGCTCGGACAGCTGCCCGAGCGCGCTTGTAAAGGCGCGCTGTTGGAGCGACGCCTCCGCCGCTGCCAGATGAACCGAGAAGGCGACCTCTGCGTGTTCGGTCCAGTCGGACTCGCAGAGGAGTCTCCGTGCCAGGTTCAGATGGCGTGCGGCGGTATCCCCGGCTCCCTTGCCTAGGCTCTGCTTGCCGATTCGGTGGAAAACCTCGATCGCAGGCCAACGTTCGGCCGGCTCGAGGCGAGAGATCGCATGGCTCAAGTGCTCTGCCCGTCGAAAGTCCAGGTCGGGATCTTCCGCTGCGGCCGTGCGCTCGACCAGGATGCGTGCAGCCTCGAGATGCAGTCTCTCGTGCTGCTCCAGCGATAATCCGCGCTTCGCAGCCTCGCGAATGCGGTCGTGAAGGAACTTGAAGCCTTCACGGCAGGGAGCTACCCAACCTTCTTCCGCCAGGGCAATCAGGTGTCCGTGAGCTTCGCTCGGCGCCTGTCTCGCGAGCGTCGCGACCAAGTCGCACTCGAAGACGTTGCCGAGCAGGCTTGCAGCCTCGAGGAGTTCGCGAGCGGGTGAGGTGAGCCTGTCGATCCGCGCTGCCAGCACCTCGGCTACGTCGTCCGAAATCTCCGTCTCTCGAATACGTTGCTCGTCCCAGACCCAGCCAGCGGCATGTTCGTAGCGGAGCAGGTCACAGTCCCAGAGATGCATCAGCATGCGCCGCATCAGGAACGGGTTGTAGGCGCATTTGAGACCGATCAGCTGCGCCAGCCACGCGGTCTCGTGCGGCGCCCGCGCGAGCGCATCCGCGAGCAGGGCCGTGGTGGCATCGAGATCGATCGATCCCATCTCGATCGCGCAGACACGGTCCTCGCAGGCCAGCCGCTCTCTCAGAGCGCGCACGAGGGGCTGATCCAAGGATCCCTCGTCGTCGCGGTAGCCGCCCACGATGACGAGGGCCTCCGTCGTGGCATTCCGGAGCAGCGATTCGACGACCTTCACGCTGCCCTCGTCGGCCCACTGGAGATCGTCGAGAAAGAGTACGAGTGGGTGGTGCGGGTGAGCCAAGGCGCGCACGAAGCGGGCGGTCGCAAGGCAGAGCCTCTCACGCTCTTCGAGTGCACCGAGCTTTGGGATCGCGGGCGGGTCTTCGATGAGCAGATCGAGCTGGGGGATCAGCTCGACCAGGACACCGACGACGCCTCCCACCTGCGACCGGATGCGCTCCGACCAACTCGTCAGCTCGACTTCGCTCGAGGTGAGCAGCTGGTCTACGACTCGAGCGAGCGCCGATGCGAGGCCCGAGTAGGGGCGTTCCCGCCGCTCCTCCTCGAACTTGGTCTCGGCGAAGATTCCCCCCATTCGCGCCAGGGGCTCGCGTAGCTCATTGACCAAGGACGTCTTGCCGATTCCTGGTGGCCCACAGACCAAGATGCACTGCGCCTCACCCCTGGCGGCGCGCTCCAGTCGGGCGACCAGCTCCGCGCGTTCCCGTTTTCGACCGTAGATGCGATTCGGAAAGCGGAGACGATCCGATGCGTCGGACACGCCGAGCTCGATCTCGGGATCGATCTCGCCGGTCGCTTGGTACTGCTTCTGACAGCTCTCGAGGTCTGAGACGAGGCCGTGTGCCGTCTGATAGCGCAGCTCGGGATCCTTCTCGAGCAGCTTCGACGCGATCCGCGAGAGTCCGATCGGTGCGCTCGATTCGAGCTCGCACGCCGGACGTGGCGTCAGAGCGAGATGCGCCAGCACGAGATCGCAGCCCTGTTCTCGGGCGAACGGAGGCTTCCCTGTGAGCAGCTCATAGAAGGTCGCGCCAAGTGAGTAGAGATCGGTTCGAAAGTCGATGCCGCGAGCCGTGCGGCCTGTCTGCTCGGGTGCTCGGTAGGCAAGTGCCCCAGCCGCTCCATCCCCGCCCAACGTCTGCTGTGCGCGCCCGAATTCGGCCGCGCTACCCAAGCCCACCAGACTGATTCGCTTGCGCTCGAAATCGAAGATCAGGTTGTCCGGCTCGATGCCTTGATGAATGACTCGGGACGCATGCACGTCTGCAAGCGCACGCGCGGCACCGAGTGCGATCTCGAGCAGGTCGGCGGTCGAGAGGCCTCTTGCCTTTGGGGCGACGGACAACGGCTGGCCGACGACTCGCTCGAGGACGAGCACGTGACCCTCGCCGAAAGCGCAGGTCTCGAGCGGCCGAGGTACTCGATCGCTACGGATTCGCCGAAGGATCTCCAGTTCGTGGATTGCGCGGCGCTGGGCCTCGAGAGCGGCCTTGGGCGAGGGGGCCGAAGCGCGGTAGAGCTTGAGTGCGACCGGGTGTCCATCGGCCCGCCGGATCCCGAGGAGTACGCGACGCCGTGAGCCGTGAGGACTCTGCTCGATGGCGGCGTACCCGGGGATGATCGGGATCGTCATGGGCATTGGAGCTCGCCCACCACTGGATGCGAATTCATCTCGGCATCCCCGCCGGCCGCATGCTGGGTCCTCCAAGCTCGCCATCGGCAGTGACGCCAGAGACTTGACCCCTTCGCCACTAGCGGCCAATGCTCGCCAGCGCTCCCTTCTGGGCTCCTCGGGGATGGGTCCTTCTCAGGAAGGCTCACTTGGGTCGCAACTGAGCGGCAGCGGTCCCAGAGTCCCTGGGGCATGCTTGCGTCGAGCTACTGCTGCGTCGCGTTCGGGCTCGCCGAGGCAGCGGGAAGGGCTCTGAGGTTCCGCGCTCAGAGCGCGCTCAGAATGGGATCTCGTCGTCGTCCGTCGGGGGAGGTGGCTCGTCGCCCAGGTCGGGCGGGGGCGGGGGACCGGCAGGGTGCTGCCCGTCGGCGAGGCTCTCGAGGGTCCACACGTCGAGCGAGTTGAAGTAGCGGGTTTCGCCTTTCGGGCTCTGCCACTCCCGGCCCCGTAGAGCGAACTCGACGCGGACCTCGTCGCCTACCGAGAGCGCATCGAGCAGCTCGCAGCGATCCCCGGTGAGCTGAAAGAGCACGTACTGTGGATAGCGAGGATTGTCGGCGAGCTCGACCACGAACTCGCGCAGCCGGAACCGTTCGGTCTTCTGCTGCGTGTCGAAGATCGCGTGGAGCCTGCCCGTCGTTTCCATTCCCATGGCGCGAGATTCTAACACGTCTTCCGAGTGGGCGACTCCCGGGCTGATCCGTTCTCGCGACTCGCGTCTCCTATATGCGATCGACGCCGCACTCTGCGCTACACCGGGCGTTCCGGGCACCTCCGCGAGGAGCCGAATGCATTGCGGCAAGCCGATCCCCAATCGACATGAGGACGACGACAATGAACATTCGGACTGTCGCTCGCGCCGGCGCAGCCGGCCTGCTATTCGCGCTCTCGACCCTGCCCGCATCTCGCGCCTTCGCGGAGCCACGAAGTGTCCAGTCAACGTGCACGATCACGCCGGAGGAGGCGACGTTCCTGGAGAAATCCTTGCGGGCCCAGCACTCCATCAACCCCAATCTGACCGGAGTACGTGTCTTCAATCGCTGGATGCCGAACGGTCGCCCGATCATGAATGCCGATGGTTGGATCATCTCGGGGAATCTCGAAGCTCGCTTCAACTTCTTGAAGAATCAGGCCAGGTCTGGGCGGATCGACGGCGTCGAGTTTCGCCGCATGGCGCTCGTGACTTATCAATATTTCGCGGAGGACGGCGAGCTCGCGATCACGGCGTTGGATCAGGCGTCCGGAGACTTCCGCTTCATCGTTCGCGCAGAGGAGATCGTGACCAACAACAGGGCAAGCTCCGAAGCTGGGGCGAGCCTCATCTCTGCGGGAGCGGTCACGAACATCCCCAGCCCGCCGACTCTCCCCATGCCCCAGGGAGAGAGCGGGAATACGGGCCAGAGCCCGGTGCCGCCGACGACCGCGATGATGCTCACACCCGGCGAAGAGTCGGCGACGGAAGACGGCACGACGTCTCCGATGCCGATGCCGATGCCGATGCCGATGCCGATGCCGATGACTCCGGAGAGCGACGCGCCGCCGCAGAACTTCGGGATGCAGATCGCCGAGACGTTCGATTCGACCCGCCGCGTCCTCTCGGTCGTGGCGAGCGGACTTCCGGCCAGCATCGACCTCATCGCGTCGTGCGTCCGAGAAGGGCAGGTGCCGGGGCGGCCCATGACCGGACGTGCGGTTCAGCGCGTCGGCTACAATCTCTCGTCGAACTTCGAGATGGAGCTCGACGTGACCGTGGTCGGTACGACCCTCACGCGGCGCGAGGCGACGGTCACCCTGACCAACTGGAACCCCGGCCAGTTCGGATCCTCGGCCTCGAACACCGTAGAGATCGACAATCTTTCCCGGGATGCGTTCGTCGGCATGGCGAAGGTGACCGCCGACGGTGAGGGGCTGATGTCCATCCTTCTGACCGATCCACTCCGAAAGGGACTGAAATCGAGTGTCGGTGGTTCCCTTACCTTCCAGCTATCCGTGCCGGGTACCGTCCTCCAGGTCTTCCGCTCCTCGAACGTTCCGCTCGTGCGATAGACCACCAGCGTACGACTGCACGGCCCCCGGAAGCGATCTCGATTCCTTCCGGGGGCTTTCTGCAGGCGGGGGCTGTTCTGCAGGCACGCGCTCACTCCAACTGAGCGCCTAGATGCGTTCGAGCGCTCACCAAGCGTGACCGGGTGCTCGATCCCGCGGTCCGGCTGGGTGCGAGCAGCAGGGTTCCGCCCACGAGGAGCAACCAGCCCCCGACCCAGACCCACTGGACGAAGGGCTTGATCACGGCCTCGACCGCGACCGATTGATCCGGCTCGATTCCGACGAGGATGACGTGAAAGTCCTCCCGCCACGTGCTGTAGATCGCGGGCCGCGTCCAGGTGAGCCCCTGCTGCAAGTAGGAGCGCTTCTCGGGGCTCAGAATGGCTGCTGGACGACCATCGATCCGGAGTCCCAGCCTGGCGCGTCCGCCGACGAAGCCTCCTTCCTGTACCGGGTGCACGCTGCGGTACTCGACGGTGTAGCGACCGAACGTCCAACTCTCGCCCGGGGCCAGAAGCGCGTCTCCGCTGGTATCCAGCGTGGCTCCGAAGAAGCCCAGCGCCATCACGAAGAGAGCCAGATGAGCCACGTGAGCGGCCGCGCGTCGAGGAGTCTTGGTTTCGATCAGCGACGTACCCAGGATGAGCACCAATGCGAGGACTCCTAGCCAGCGTCCATACCGCTCGAAGAAGAGGGGGCCGACCTGCACGCGCGTATCGGCGCCGATCTCCGAGAGGACCGGCCAGAGCATCCCCAGCAACAGGAGCGAGATGCCCGAGAAGAGCAGGTATTGGCTCACCAGCACGCCTGCATCGAGTGAGACGAGAGACTCCAGGTGACCTTGTCTCTCGATCTGGGGAGCCCGCAAGACCGTGAGTGAGGCGAATGCAAGGATCAGCACTACCAAGTAGGCCCCGAGCGTGGCACTCAGTCCATCGGTGCTACCCGAGTAGCTGTGTATGGACTGCAGGACGCCGGAGTGAACCAGGAAGCTGGTGAAGACGCAGAGCACATAGGTGAGCCCGAGGAGCACGATGTTCCAAAGCTTCAGGATACCGCGCCGCTCCTGAAGTGCGACGGAGTGCAGTAACGCTGTGCTCGAGAGCCAAGGAACCAGAGCAGCGCACTGTGTGGGATCCCATGACCAGTACCCGCCCCAGCCTACCTTCTCGTACGCCCAGTAACTTCCCGAGAGAATGCCGAGGCCGAGCATCAGCCAAGCGACGACACTCCAGCGCCGTGCACTCTCGAGCCAGGTCCCCTCGATCCGCCCACTCGTCAGGGCCGCCAGTGCGAGCGCAAACGGAACCGAGAAGCTGGCGAATCCAAGGTACAGGATCGGCGGATGCAGGAATACCATCGGGTACTGCAGCGGAGCAGGCATTCCATGTCCGTTCGACAGTTCTGCGGACAGGGGGCTGAACGGATCGGCGAATATCCAGGTCAGCAGGGTGTAGAAGGTCAGGTTGGCGGAGAGGAACACGATCACCCATGGCTCGAGCTCCGACCTTTGCTTCCGATTCAGCCAGGTCCGAAGGGCGGCCGCGAGCGCCAGGATCCACACCCATAGGAGCAGCGCTCCGCTCCGCTGGACCCAGAACGCGAGTTTGAAGAACGTCGCTTGCTCGCGGCTCGATGCCTGTGCCACGAGGCCGACGTCGAATCGGTCGTTCAGCATTGCGTTCTCGATCCCGACCACGGCGAGCGAAGCGAGCACGAAGGCTGCATAGACGGCGCGCTCCCCGCTTCGAGCCCAGTGCGCCCTTCGAGAGCGCGTTCCAGCGAGGCTTGCTGCGCAGGCACAGATCGCAAAGAAGGGAAGTGCGTAGAAGGCGTAGCGGCCCGTCTCCAGCATGTGATGTGCCTCCCTGAGTTGGCAGGCGCGGCGAAACGCGTCGGCATCGAGTGTCTCAGCGACCGAGACATTCTACGCCAAAGACACGCGTCGAAGTGATGGGTGCGTCAGGGAAGTCGTTCGCGCAGCACCCGCAGGCGGTCCGCCGGTAGTCCTTGCCGCGTGGCAGCGCTGAGCAGCGCGTCCGCCAGATACCGTGTCTGTCTTGCGATCTTGGGTCCGTGAAAACGCCAGATGGTGCGCATGTTCACGCTCGTAAGCGCTGCGCGCTGCGAGAGGGGCATCACCGCCGCTGGAGTCGTCTGCGCGGAAAGCCCGTCGCCCGTGTCGGAGGTCTGGATGCATCGGCCTCGGCCATCGCCTCCTCGGTCAGGCTGTACAACTCGGAGCCGTCGGCGAGTGTATCGATGTCCCAGCCTGCGAGCTCCCAGCCCATGACGAGCGCCAGCTCCCGAGCGATCAGGCCTCCCAGCGGTTGCGGCATGGCGAGCAGTGCCGTAGTCGGGACTGCGGACGCGCGAAGCTCCAGCGCAAGCCGTTCTGCCCGGGCGAGAACGGTCGCGTCTCCTTGGGCCGACATCACCGACGTGGCGACGGGGAATCTGAACCAGTGGAACGCGGAGCCGACGGGCCACGCTCCGAATGCCACCAGCATCGCGACCGCCGGCTGCTGGAATCCCGGCTCGCGGACCCTCCGCGCTTGATCGAAGACGTTGCTTTCTGCACTGGGGCATCTCCGTCTAGGCACTAGCTCAGTGTGGCTATCCACCTATCGCTGCCTTCGATTGAACTCTGCTTCCATTGTGATCGGTAGGCGCGCGCAGTGGGAAGCTGTAATCGCAGCATGAGGACCGGGGTCATTCTCAGCGGCTCACTGCCGATAGAAGCGATGGTCGGCAGCATGCGGGGACGCGAAGTGTGAGGGGTCGTATTCGGGGCGAAACGACCTTGCCCTGCGGATTCCACGGTGAGGCGGTTCACCTGGAATGCTGCCGTCGCCTTTTGGAAAGGATGAGGACGATGCAAGAGAATATTGGGAAGATGGGCCTTTACATGGTCAATGGATCCGCTGGCAACGAGGGTGTCCCAGGGGCGCCGATCCTGAACTTCACTCTCTTGGTCAACGCGGTGACGGGCGACGTCACGGGACATGCGACGCAGGTGCAGGCCGTCGAAGCGCCGGAGAACGAGATCAAGATCGGTGACATCACCGGAAAGGTCCAGGCGACGGGATTCGGAGACTACACCAAGGTCGTGGCTCTCAAGGGAACGGGAATCGTCACGCTTCCACCGCCGGCGATCGGATCCTATGCAGTCCCCTTCACGGCTCACTTCGCGATCAATGACAAGTGGGAAGGAAGAGGCGGGTGGAGCCTCGGCGCCGAGAAGGTAGAAGACGTTCCCGTGCATCCGGAGCAGTAGCGGTAGGCCGGATTGCGAGATCGACGAAAGATTTCCGCATTTGATCGATCGGGGCGGCTCCCAAGTCTGGGGACCGCCCCGGTTCTTCGACTGCCCCCGCTGGCGACGCGCGGCCATTTCCATTGCAGAAGTGATCTCCGAGCTCCGATCTACGAACCAAGGATCTGGGGCGACTCCTAGCAGCCGTCAGATCTCGGGCTGTCGCTCGCACATCAGTACGATCGGTGTGCCGCCTGTGGACAGCGCGTTCGATGACCTCCGACCTTCCTCGAGACGTTCCGAACGCTGGATGAAACGGGTCAGCGCCTCCATGCTCGGAAAGTGGATCTCCGCCACTCGGTAGTACGCCGCTGATCGTTTCGGCCCGCTCACGGTCTTGTAGGTCGGGAGCGGTGTGTCAGGTCCAACGATCTCGCGCATGAGCGGGAGATGCTCCTCGACGTATTGGCGTTCGAATGCCTCGGGTTCGCGAGGATGCGGATACAAGACGACCAGCTTCGCCGGCATGGCCTACCTCCGGGCTCGTGCAGCGGGTTCGGCCCAAGGCGGCATTACTCGGGTGCCTGGGCGCACTACACGAAACTGTGAAGAAGAGAGTTGGAGTTCTCACTGCCTTCGCGCAATCTAGGGTCACCGGGTACCAAAGTCGAATGCATTGTCGCGATCGAAGCCATTCGATATATGCATGGCATGGACATCGAGCAGATCGAGGCCTTTCTCGCAGTCGCCCAGGCGGGCGGCTTCACGCGGGCCGCATCGCGGCTCCACCGCTCTCAGCCTGCGATCAGCCGGAGATTGGGCCTGCTCGAGCATGAGCTCGGGGCTCCGCTGTTCGAGCGCCTTCCCGGTGCCGTGCGGCTCACCGATCTGGGCCACGCGTTCCTGCCGCACGCGGAAGCCATGCTGGCAGCCATTCGCGATGGTCGTGAGGCCGTACTCGAGCAGCTCGAGCCAGGTGCTGGCAGCGCATCGTTGGCCGTGGTCGGCACCGTGGTCAACCGCGGTTTGGCCGACGCGCTACGTGCCTTCTCGGAGCGCCCGGGTCGGCCCCGTCTGCATGTACGGACCACGACCAGCGAAGGCGTGAGCCATCTCGTGCGGCGAGGCGAGGTCACCCTGGGGCTGCGCTACGAGGTCGACGAGCATCCGGAGCTCGCCTGTCGGTGCATTGGTCGAGAGCCCATGGTCGTGGTGGCTGCAGCCGATCACGTGGCTCCACGAGCGGTGCGCAAGGGCAGCCGCTGGGGCTGTGAACGTTGGATCGGATTCCCACCTCGGGCATCCAAGGAGGACTTTGGCCGTCTACTGCGAAGACAGTTGGCGAAGGCTGGTCTGCGCGAGACCGAGGTGATGGAGGTCGACAGCCTCTCCGCGCAGAAGAGGCTCGTCGAAGCCGGCTTTGGCATTGCCCTCCTGCCCCGAAGTGGGGTGGCGGACGAGATCGCGGACGGGACACTCAAAGTCCTGCGCGCACCGAGCATCGCGACGCGGATTCCCGTCTGTCTGGTGCATCGGCGTCACGGCTACCTGAGTCCGGCTTCTTGCGCTCTAGCAGAGCAGCTTACCACTACGTGGCGATGATGGATCCGGCGCGAATTCATGCCGGGCCGCTCGCGGGGGCCCGCTCATGACTCGGGACGTTCCCAGTGCAGGTGCTCGAAGCGTGCGAAGTCGTTGTCATAGCTGATCAGTGTTGCGCCATGCGCGATCGCGAGTGCTGCGAGGTGGATATCTGTCGTCAGAGCCCCAGCTTCGAGATCAGTCGGCGCATGTGAAGCCAGTGTTCGGGCCCTGGGGTAACCATTCTGACCGGGGGATAGTTCACGAGTTTGTCTACTATCCTGCATGTGTCCTCGACGGAGAGAGGTCGAGGAAGCGCCCTAGGGTTGGTCGATATCCTCAGGAAGGCGAGGATGACGACCCAAGGAAGCCCAATAGCCTCATCATCCGAAAGTGCGTCCTCGAGCCAACGGCGCGTCTGCGTATGCAAAGGCGCGGACACGTTGTAGGCGTGAAGTAGAATGTTGGCGTCAAGAATTCTCACTTGCGCAGGGCGAGTTTGCGAAGGATCTCTTCATTCTCGAGGTCGTCCGCGATTTGTAGGGCCCGATCGAGATCCAGCTTCGGTGGCCCCATATCGACCACTGGAATCCGAACGCGCTTGCGACTGGGTCGCTTCGCTCGAAGGCCCGCGCGGAGAACCTGGTTTGCTAACTCCGCGAGTGAGATTCCCTCGGCGCGGGCGCGCTCCTTGAGCTCGTCCAGCAACTCGTCGTCGATTCTGAGGGTAGTTCGCACCTCGACATCCTAGCATCACGGGATGTGATGTTCGAGCATCAACTGCGCGTACCGTGCCCGCCCGAACATGGTGCTCAGGGACGCGTCGGGACTTCGGCCTGGGCGGGCGTGCGATTGTTCGAAATTGTGCGGCCTGATTGCCGAAAGACCGACGCTGAGGACAGGGAAGGTCTCCGTTCCGGCGGAGACAGCGGCGCGAGCCCGAGCGAGCCTCGACTGCATTCGGACGGAGCCTGGATCGCGCTGCCCCCGGGTGTGACTGGCGTCCCTGGATGTGATAGTCAACACGAGCTGGAGGGGGTCCGGGGGCGCCTGGCGGGATCGGACGACGCGTCTGTTCGGCCGTGCCTCGGCTACCTCGTGCTGACGTCGGTCTCTAGCCGAGGAGGTGCATTTCGTGCGTTCATCCAATCCCGCCGCCGCGGATGCGACCTATGAATTCGGAGTCTTTCAGCTCGACGCGTCGCGCAGGGAGCTCAAGCGGTCGGGGCGTGCGGTGGCAATCGAACCCAAGGTCTACGACGTGCTCGCCTATCTTGCCCGTCACTCGAATCGCGTCGTCTCCAAGCGAGAGCTGTTCGAGGCGCTCTGGCCCGGCGAGACCCTGAGCGAAGGTGTGTTGACGCGAAGCGTCTGGGCGGCCCGCAAGGCGGTCGGGGACGACGGGCGCCAGCAGCAGGTGATTCGCACGGTGCAACGGCACGGCTATCGCTTCGTCGCGCCGTTGCTGGCGGTTGCAGCGAGCTCGCATCCGGCGTCGGAGCCAACTCCCAAGGCGGGAGCGGCAAGCGCGCAGAGCGGCCTCTTGCATCCGTTCGTTGGGCGGCTCTCCGAGCTCTCGAAGCTCGATCGGCTGTTCGAGGCCGCGACGCATGACGTTCCGCAGCTGGCTTGGGTGTGCGGGGCGGCTGGGATCGGAAAGTCCCGCTTGATCGAGGAGTTTGCTCGGCTCGCGCGCAGACGCGGCGCGAGGGTTCTGGTGGGGCGCGTTCCGCATCGAGGCGGGGTTCCGCCGTATTGGATGTGGCGGGAGCTGCTGCGACCGATCTTTCTCGAGCACCCGCGTGCTGCGCTCGACCGTGACCTCGGGTCGAGCGTCGGACTCCTGAGTGAGGTGTTCCCAGAGCTGGCCGCGCGCTATCCGGAGCGCCCTCCGGGGCGTCGCCTGGATGGAGCTGAGGATCGATTCCTGTTCTTCTCGGCGTTGCGCGATTTCGTGCGACGGCTGTCGGAGCGGGAACCTCTCATCTTGGTGCTCGAGGACGTTCAGTGGGCGGATCCATCGTCGTTGATGTTGCTGCAGTCGTTTGTCGAGCGCGGATCCTCGGGGCGTTGGCTGATCGTGGCAGCGTTTCGTCGCTTCGAGCTACGCGATGACGAGCCGGCCAAGGCTCTGTGTGACGAGATCGTCGGGCGGGCCGAGGTGAAGGTGCTCGAGCTCGAACCCTTGGAGCCGCTCGACGTCGGGCGCCTGGTGGAAGCCGTGGTCGGTCGGAAAGTCCAGGCCGCCTGGGTGTCGCAGCTGGCGCAGCGCAGCGAAGGTGTACCGCTGGCTGCGATCGAGTTGATTCGGTTCCTCGACGAGGCCGGCGAGCTCGATCGCCCACCCGTCCGGGGGCAGCGGCTCCCGACGGGAATCGCCGCGACACTCGAGCGCCGGATGGACCGGCTTTCGATGCAGTGCGCGCAGCTTCTGGGGAGAGCTTCGGTCCTGGGGCGCGAGTTTCGGGTCGATCAGCTCGCGCAGCTGTGCGATGGGAGCGACGAGAAGCTTCTGCAGCTGCTCGACGAGGCACATTCCGCGCACATTCTGACCGAGTCCCGCGCGGCGGTCGGGCAGTATCAGTTTCGGCACGCCCTGCTTCGAGATGCGGCGTACGACCGAGTTTCCACGCCCGATCGTGTGAGCTTGCATCGAAGAGCGGGGGCCTTGCTGGAAGCGAGCTACGGTACCTCTTCGGAGGCCCCGTTCGCTGCTCTCGCGTATCACTTCTCCCAGTCCCCGTTCTTCGAGGATCAGAAGCGTGCCGCAGGGTACGCTCAGCAAGCGGCGGAGCTCTCGCTGCGGATTCTGGCGTATCCCGAGGCCGCAGAGCACTATTCCACTGCGATCAAGATCACGGAGCAGCTGACGCCGGGGGAAGAGGTGCGGATCGTGAGGCTGCTCCACGGGCTTGGACTGGCGGAGCGCGGCGCGGGCCAGCACAAGGACGCCGAAGAGACCTTTCGGCAGGTCGTGCAGCGGGCGCGTCGCCTCGTCGACCGCGAGCTGTTTGCGGAGGGTGCCGTGCAGCTGGAAGAAGCGCGCTACACGGCGCGGACCTCTCCCGAGTCTTCCATTCCCCTCCTCGAGGAGGCCCTCGAAGGACTTCCCAAGGGGCCGAGTCTACTGCGCGTACAGCTGCTCGACCGGCTAGCGGCGGCCTTCAACGTCCAGAACGATCCGCGGCGGCTCGAGCGTAGTCTCGAAGCCGTCGAACTCGCTCGGCGGTTGGGCGATCCGGTCGCCATGGTACAGCCTCTGATCAATCGCCACGTCGCGATCTGGGGGCCAGACTCGCTCGAGGAGCGCCTCTCGATCGACCGAGAATTGCTCGAGCTGGCGGGAAAGGTGCGTCAGGCCCAGGACTCGTTCGGCGTCGGGGCCGAGATCTGGAGTAGTGAACGGAGCCTGTCGGATCTGCTCGAGATCGGAGACCTCGACGGTCTGCAGCGTGCAATGCAGGGTGCTCGCGTCAATCTGGAGCAGGCCCTGCCCGATGCAGCGGCTCCAGAAGCCGCGCGAAGGATCACCGCCGATACTCGCGTTCTGGTGCATGCGCAGCATCTGCGACTGTTCGAGAACACGGTCCGCCTGATGCAAGGAGACTTCGCCAACGTCGAAGCGTGTGCGCTCGAGGTCGCGGCGGAGTGCCAGAAGTTGCAGGCCGGGAATGTGCTCGCGGGTGTGCAGATTCAGCTGTTCGGTCTGCGCTACCTACAGGGTAGAGTCGAAGAGGTCGTGCCGGTCATCCAGCTCTTGCTGTCACAGAATCCGAACTTCTCGCATGCTTCGCGCGCAGGGTTGGCGATGGCGCTCGCCGATCTCGGACGCGTAGACGAGGCTCTGGAAGAGGTGACTCGTGTCGCGCCCGATGGCTTCGCGGCGCTGCCTCGGGACGCCTTCTGGGCGGCCACCTTGACGAGCAGTTCCGAAGCTTTGTTTCTCGCCGGTGAATCGCGATTCGCCGACGAGATCTATGGCTTACTGAAGCCGTTCGCCGAGAGGACGGCGATGTCCGCGGCTTCTTACTGCGCAGGCTCTCTGGCGCGGCCACTCGCGATGCTTTCGGTGCTGCGCGGAGACCGCGAAGCCGCTTGGGTAGAGTTCGAGCAGGCTCTGCAGGCGAATCGGAGCCTGCGGGCCCGGCCATTCGTTGCCTCGGCGGAGTACGCGTATGCGTGGGCGCTCTATCATCGCGCGGAGACGAAGTCGCTCGATACGGTGATCGAGCTGTTGGGTCAAGCCCTGGCTACGGCGCGCGAGATTGGCATGCGGCGACTCGAGCAGCGGATCCTCGCGCTGCAGGCGACGGTCGAGAGCGCGCATTCCGTATGATCCAAGGGCCGGCGCTCAGAGTCTAGGGCACGCGTGCCTCTGTGAGAGACGGGAGCGCGCCTCACGCGCTGCGGTTATACGCGAAATCGCGACACGGATTCAGTCAGCTCTTGGGCCATTTCCGAGAGAGTCTCGGCGGATTTTCGCATACCCGCTGCCCCCTCTGAAGTGTGCCCGGCCGCCTGTGCCACGCTTGCGATGCTCTTGGCAATCGCAGTGCTCTCGCGCGCCGCTTCGGTCACGTTTCGCCCGAGCTCCTTGCAGGTTGCACTCTGCTGCTCCACCGCACTGGCGATGTTGCCCGCGATATCGTTGATCTGGTGGGTCACCTTCGTGATGGTGGCGATCGAGCTCACAGCCGCCTGGCTGTCGCTGCGGATGGCTTCGATTCGGCTCCGGATCTCCTCGGTCGCGTTCGAGGTGGCCTTGGCCAGCTCCTTGACCTCATTCGCAACGACTGCGAAGCCCTTTCCCGCGTCTCCTGCTCGCGCCGCTTCAATCGTAGCGTTGAGAGCGAGCAGGTTGGTCTTCTCTGCAACCTCGGTGATCAGGTTGACCACGCTGCCGATTTCCGCGCTGCTCTCCCCGAATTTGCGAACGGAACTCGCTACGGCCTGCGTCTCTCCGACGGCGAGAGTCGCAACGCGTGCGGAGTCGCTCGCGCTCCGAGCGATCTCAGAAATGCTGGCTCCCATCTGATCGATCCCGGAAGCGATCGTCTGCATGATGTTGCGAACCTCGTCGGCTGCAGACGACGCTTCGTCTGCCTGGCGCGACGTCTGGTCGGCGGCGGTGCTGATATCCTGGCTGACGCCATGAATGTCCCCCGCCGAGCGATCGAGCTGCTCTGCGCTTTGTGCGAGAACGCGCACTGTGCGACTCATGCTCGAAATGGCCGTATTCATGGCTGCACCCATCTTGCCCGCCTCGTCATTCGAGCGAACGCGAACGCTTCGCGTCAGGTCACCCGCAGCCAAGACCTCGAGTACACCCACGGTCTCTGCCAGAGGATCTGTCAGATGTCGAGCGACCGCAACGGCGACGAAGGAGATCAGAAGGGCGGCGAGTGCTACGGCGCTGGCGCTCGAGAGCAGTAGGGTGGTCCGGCTGCGAGAATCGAGCTCCTCGAGGGCCTGGATGGAGTCCAGTAGGTCGGACTCGGGCCGCTCCGAGAGAATGGCCCATCGGAAGGGTCCGAGGTCTACTGGAGCGTAGGCGCTGAGAATCCGTTCCCCGAGGTACCCGTCGATCGTGGTCTCGCCGGTCTGGCCGTCCTCGATCGCGGCGCGTATGGCCTCGTTCCAAGCCCGTCCGGTTTCTGGCTGCCGGAACGAGGCTGTCACCGATCGATTCTCGGGGTCACGGAAGGAGTCCGAGCGCATGAGTCCATCGGGGCCCACCAGGTACGTTTCGCCGTACTCGCCCAGTCCCGCTCGGAGGCTCATCACCTGGGTGATGCGATCCAGGGGCATCTGGAACATTGCAATCCCGAGCTGCTGGTCGCCGTCGTAGATCGGAGAAGCAATGAAGCTCGCCGGAGCCTCGTACGAGGGTGTGTAGCGTGCGAAGTCGACGAGCAGAACCGAGTCTGGCTTGGAGAGATTGCGGGCCTCTCGGAAGGCTTGGGCAAAGTTGGTGTCTCGATACGGCCCATCGAGGAGCGAGGTGGCGAAGTCGAGCTCCTTGAACACCGAGTACAGGATCCGGCCGGTCTGGTGATCGACCAGAAAGATGTCGTAGTAGCCGAAGCGTTCGAGATATGTGCGGATTACCGGGTGGACGATTCCGTGGACGCGGTCATAGCTCGTGAGGGTCGGCGCACGGTCGAGCTTCTCCTTGCTTCCGAGAGGGTGGGGATTGGCTCGGATATAGGCATGTTGCAGATGGATGGCCTGATCGTCGAGCTGTTCGAAGTAGCGCTCGGCCTGCGGATCTCGTCCTTGATTCTGCTTCCGGTACTCCTCACTGAACTCCTTGCTGTAGTAGGTGCGAAGTTTCGCGGCGAGATCTGCGGTGTTGCCCCCTACGGCGCCGGACTCATTGGCGTAGCGTCCAAAGGTGCGCGAGAAGTCGCGCATGGCATCGATGACCATTCGGTTCTGCGAAAATGTTACGATCTGGTCCTCGATACGCCGAAAGTAGTCGTCGATGGCCGCCTTCTTGTTTACTCGATTGGCCACCAGTTGGGCGACCAGCTGGGCCTCGAGGTTCTGGCGCTCGTACTGCTTGGCCGCTTCGAGTGATGCGCCGGCGCGTTGAACTGCAATCCAGGTGACAGCGATCGTTGGAATGATCCCGACCGCCATGAAGAGCAGCATCAGCTTCGAGCGCATCGATAGGTCGAGCACGAGGCTTGTGATCGAGAGCCGCATGCGGTCCGTATCGGACGTTAGTGAGCCCGAGCGGAGCGAGTCCGAAGTGCACCCGCCCGGACCCAGATCTACCCTCGGTTCTGGAGGCGCGCATGCCTGTTAGCTTGTGGCAGGCGCGAGCATCTCTGAGTCGAGTGAGTTGCGAGTGAGCCGCCCGGTTGCCGGCCGCATTGGAACAGCCGACAACCGGGCCATGACTCAAGCAATCGCGAGCCAGCCTACCTTCTCGATGGCGTGTACGCCGTCGTTTCTCTCCTCTTCCTGGAGGCGAATCTGGAGCGACTGGGCCGTGACGTTGCGTTGGCGGGTGACCACGGCTTGCGGTCCTGCGAAGGTCTGGCATTGACTCAGCACGACAGGAGCTGAAGAGAATCCAGCTTGTAGGGAGATCGTAGTCCAGTTGTGGTTCATGTCGGCAGATCCGATTTCCAGGATCTTGCCGCCATCGAGCAGGTGGACGCCGCGATCGGCGATCAGGTATCCGACGGACTCTCGAGCGTGCGGTCCGTCTAGATAGTCCCACTCTTCGATCTGCAAGTCGAACGATGCCGGGCTCACGTTGCGTAAGCGGATGTGCGCTGGATCCGGGCCGTAGCGAGTCATCATCTGGGTGATGACCACCGGATCTTTGTATGAGTGCTCTGGTTTGATCGTTTGCCAGGCGTTCGCATTCTGCTGTCTGATCTCGATCGTTCGAACCTCTCCGATCGGCTGTTGATGATCGCCGAGTATCGCTCCCGTGCGAAGCGCGAGGTAGCCGAGCTGCTCTCCGACGTGCCTGATCTCAGGGTCGCGCGACTTCTCTTCCTCGATCATTACCTGAAAGCTGGTTTGCGCTCTCAGGCGGGGCGCGGCCGTGTCCGCTCCGTTGAAGGACTGCATGGCCGCGAAGATGGCCACGTGTGGTCCATGCACCTGCGAAAGATTGATTTCCCTCCATTCGTGAGTTGTATTACCTACGACGCCACTTTCATGGAAAGGTGTTGGCACGTTCCCTCCTTTGGCTCGAAGTTCGTTGAACGTTCCTATAAGTATTGCTCGGATCAGAACAGTGTTCACGTGTCAGGCGTTTCCAACAGTTCTGGGTGTACTTTCGCGGTCGCGCCACACGCCGACTGGGCCAGCAATGCGGAGCTCGATTCCCGCATCAATACGAAGTCCCCCACGTGCGTTCCAATCTGGACCTGGAACGTGCGATCACGCACGCGTTCGGCCTCCTCGAAAGTCTTTTCGTATTCGCCTAACAGGATCCGAATCGTGAGGATGTGGATGCTCATGTAGAGATAGAGATCCTGTATCTCTTGAGTAGCTTCTGCAGGAGAGGCAGCACCATGTGTGACAGGGTGAGGGCGATCTCCGGTCGGCGCTCGTGGGGGAGGGCAGCGGAGCACGGGGCAGGTGCGCATGGATCAGTCCGAGCGGGTCTGGGAAGGGTGGCTCCCCAGTGAGTCGTCAGCAGAGCGTCGCCCCGAACGAGTAGAGATCGCTGCGAGAGTCGAGTCCGCGATCCATTGTGACCCGTCTGCTCCGGCGAAAGGAAGCGCCGGTCCGCTCCGATGAGCGGAGTCTCGGCTCTGCACGTGGTCTGGCCTGTGTGCGGGGTCGGCCGCGCAGGATCTCGAACTCGCGCACGGCAGCTGGGTCCGTCCAGGGGAAATGTTTGAGCACTACCTCGAGCGCGTCGCTCGCGCGTGTACCCAGATAGACCTGCCGACCAATCCCTCTCCGCGATTGCAGGAGTTTCTCTGGTGTGTATCCCGCGATCGCACGCATTCCCGCGTCCTGCTTCGGAGATTCAGGGCCGCGAGTTGATGGCGGTGGCGCCCGTCGAGGTGGGTACGGGCCCGGTTGGCGCGTTCGGTTGTTGGATGGGGATGCGTGAGCGGCGTGCGGTGAAGTGTCCGTGAAGGGGCTCGACGAGCGGTCGTGTCCCCCCTGGAGTGTTTGTGGGAATGTCGGCCCGCATGGTGGCCGTGAGCGCTACTGAGTCGTTCCGAGTTCGATCGCTGCGCCGCCAACGGCTGGCTGCTGAGGTTCTCCGATTTCTGCGTAGAGCTTGTGCAAACCGAAGATTCTGTGGAATCGAGAGACCGAGTCATCTCGGTATGCGCTTTGCAGTCAGAATCCTTTGCAACGCGAACGCGACGATTCCGGCGCGGATCCCGCAAGGCATGAGCCTCATTCTACTGATTGGACATGAAGCAGAGGAACCGGCTTCGAACGTTCGGACTGCGCCGACTCGAGGTCGGCCTGTTATGCACATAAAGATTACTTCATAAATTATGAGGTCGAATTTCTGACGTGTGCGATCCCAGATCAAGCTGCTCTCGATGTTTGGAGTCGAGCGTGCGCGGCTTTGTAGATGTTCTTCGTCCGTGCGGCGACTCAGCGTCAGTGGGACTTCGTTGGGTGCGTTTATGCGCGGGAATCGTGCGAAGGTTCGACAATCTCCTGTGGCAGAGCTCGGTGAGGCTGCGCATGCCCGCTATACTGATCCGATGAAAGAAGCCAAGTCTGCGCCTCTTCGGGTAGCTGGGTTCGTTTCGTGCAGTGTACTTCTAGCTACGGGCCTGCTCGTTGCACAACGGAGCTTCGGTGATCCTCGAGCGATCGCCGCGACCGGCTCTCTCTTCGACGACGCGTTCTTCTACATGGTCATGGCCGATGCCGTGGTCATGCGATCCGAGCTCGCATTTCACCCTGGAATGCTGACCAACGGCGTTCAACCTCTCTGGATGGGACTGCTGGTAGCGGCCCGCTCGATCCTTCCAGGCGTCGACATGGATCGCATCTCCTTGTTTCTAGGTGCCTTTGCGTTTCTCCTGGGGACCGTTGCCTGGCTGCGACTGTTGTTGCACCGCATCCCGGCGGGCACGATCCTGGGGTTCTTCGCGCTCACCACACTTTCGGCTCCCTTTCAAGCTTGGGTTCTGCAGGGCCTCGAGACTCCTCTGCTCTGGCTCCTGATTCCCGTACACGCGATCGTCTTGTTAGGCGCGCTCGACCGATCCGGGGACCAGCTCGCCAGCGGTGTCTTGATTGGTCTGACATCTGGCCTCGTGTTCTTGGCCAGAACGGACTGCTTCGTCTTTGGGATCGTGGCTATGGCTCTCGTTGCAGTACAGCGGAGCTGGCGGACTCTCGCGGGGGCCGGAGCTGCGATGAGCTTGGTGGTTCTACCCTATCTGGTAGCCAACGTCGTCTGGTTCGATGCTTTGGTACCGTTGAGCGGGCGGGCTAAGCAGTTCTATCTAGAATTGTGGTATCCATCCCTCAGTGCCTATTTGGCTTCAGATGAATGGTGGGGTCTCGCCACGGCGTTTCTCAAGAACATGGCCTGGTATCCGCTAGAGATTCGGTCTGCACCCACTGCACTGGCTGTCATTCTCACGGGCTTGGTCGTGATCGGGGCGACGGTCTCGCAGCGAGACTCCGTGATCGAGCAGCCATCCGGGAGGCGCTTGCTTGTCTGGCTCGCTCTGTCTGCTGGGCTGCACGCACTCGTCATGTATGGCTATCATCGGGAGGTTCGGCCCTACACCTCGTACTACTTCCTTCCGGAAACGCTTCTACTCGCCCTGAGTCTCGTCTCGATGCTCAACCTTCTCGTAGTGCGCTTCACGCGCAGGCCTGTAGTCGTGTGGGGCGCGCTTGCGCTGGGTTCCTGCGCGATGACGGCGAGCTCGGTGCCGACTCCTCATCCGGCCTGGGTGGATCGGTTGCGCATGGCGGAGCATCTGCGCACCTCGATTCCCACCAACGCGACCGTCGGAGCCTATTGGCCCGGAGCGCTCGCGTACTATGGAACGCTGCCAGTCGTTCCGCTCGACGGGATCATTGCGTCCCGCGACTACCAGGACGAGGTCATGGCGAATCAGCGCCAGCTTCGCGAGCTCTGCCAGCGTCCACGTCCACATCTCGTCGTGAACCTGGGCAAGCCAGTTCCAGAGTTTCTAGCGGACCCACCGTCCACCAAGCCATGGAGCTGGAGTCGAGCCGGATTGCTTCAGATGGTGCAATTCGGGCTCGACCGGCTCGAACCGCGCGCAGCCTTTGGCAACTGGGCACTCTTCGAGCTTAAGTGCGGTCGCACAGAGTCCGCAGCGGTCTCGCGCTCGAACTGAAGGTCGGTGCCTCCGACCCGACGCCACAAACACCTGCATCTGGCTCTAGCTCGAGACTGGGTTCGCTTCTACTGCCTACCAAGATCGCGCGCCACGTGACGAACAATGCGAGTGCCGTCGCCGCGCATGCATTGTGTTCCGGTGTGGCGACGGATTGCGCTTCGCAATCGAAGGGCCATCCGTGTCGTTCGCGCTGCCGGATGTGACCCTTACACCGCCGAGGCGCGTAGCAAACTGGCTCGAGTCGGTAGCAGTCCGGCGGTCTGGCCAGAAGCCGCAAATCACCCGCAAGATCGAGTTTGCTGCAAGGGCCGCCCGGGAGGGCCGCTGCAGTGGTCGCATGGTAGGCTGTCAGGATGGCCGCCCCGATCCTCTCCGCTCCAGATCCCGGACCGCGCACGACGTTGTCGTTCGGCGTGTCCGCCGGACTGCCCTGGGAGCTCTGGCGGCGATCGCCCCTTCCCGAGCTCTGCGGGTCGATCATCGAGCTCTGGGCGGGCGTGGCCGCCCAGGTTGGCGAACGGCACCGCACCCTTCCGAACGGTGAGGTGATGCTGATGCTGCACCTGAGTGCGCCGCAACGACTCACGGAATGCGGGGGTGGTGTGGCCACTTCGCTCTTCGAACAGGGGTTCGTCTCAGGGCTCCACGAGCGACCGACGACGTTCGAATGCCTCGAGCCCTCGACCCGGGTGGTCGCCGCGCGCCTCACGCCGCTCGGTGCGTGGAGACTTCTCGGCGGGATGCCACTGACCAATGTTGCGGGTCGAGTTCAGTCGCTCGAAAGCGCATTCGAACCGCGTTCCCACCTGGCCGAGACACGCGAGCAGATGCTCGATGCGCCTGATCTGGGCCGGGCACTGGACCTGTTCGAGGCATGGGTTGTCTCGCGCCTGCGCGAAGCTCCGGGTCCACACCCAGCGCTCCCCCCTGCGCTACGACTGCTGGTCGGCGGTGACTTCCGAACGAGCGAGCTGGCCCGTGCTTGCGGGCTCTCGTCGCGTCGGCTCCGCGAGCTCTTTACTCACGAGATCGGCCTTCCTCCCAAGCGGCTCGCGAGAATCGGACGCTTTCGGCGCGCGCTGGAGCGAATCGCGCGGGGCTCAGCAGGCGATCTCGCCGGCATCGCGCTCGACTGTGGCTACTACGACCAGCCCCACCTCAACCGCGAATTCCGCACGCTTACGGGGCTCTCGCCACGCGCATACCTGCGTGTACTCGGTGAGGGTCTGGACGGTGTCGACGTCGTCTCTGGCTGACGCTTCGAAGGGTTCCTTCATAAGACGGGTCCTCCGCCGTTTCGTCCAAGTCGCGGCTCAGGCGGCGCCCTAGACTGGGTCCTCGAACCTTCGCAGAGGAGAACAGCCATGACGCACCCAGATTCATCCGACCGAGTTTCGAGCGCTGCCCCGAGGTCGGGAGCGGCCAGCCTGCCCCCAGGGCTGGTGCTCTACCAGCTCGCCGTGGGCCACTATCTCTCGCGCGCGCTCGCGCTCGCAGTGGAGCTCGAGATCGCGGATCGCATCGGGGACAGCCCACGTTCGGTCGAATATCTAGCTGCCGAGACCGGGACTCATGCGGGGGCGCTCGCTCGGGTCCTGCGCCTGCTCACCTCGGCGGGGGTCCTGGTCGAGGATCCGGCGACCACGTTCGGGCTCACCGCGACGGGGGCTCTCCTACGCGCGGATGCGCCCGGGTCGATGAAGGATGCCATGGCGGTCTTCGCCGGAACGTCGATTCAGGATAGCTGGCGCGAGCTCGAGTACTGCGTCCGAACCGGGGAGCCTGCCTTCAAACGCGAGAATCCAGACGGGGATGCGTTCGACGCACTGCGCGCAGATCCCGTGGTCGAAGCACGCTTCGACCGCGCGATGGCGGCGTTCACCCGACAGACCGCTGCCGCCGTCGTATCCGTGTACGACTTCGGTGCGTTCGAGCGGGTCGTGGACGTCGGCGGGGGAAACGGAGCGATGCTGATCGGAATCCTGAGTGCCTTCCCGAACCTGCGCGGCACGGTCTTCGACCAGGCGGCTGTCGCCGAGCGCGCCCGACACGAGGCGCAGGCGGCTGGACTCTCGGATCGGCTCGACGCGATCGGTGGGGACTTCTTCGGCGAGATTCCGAAGGGCGCCGACGCCTACCTGATCAAGCACGTGATCCACGATTGGAACGATGCCGATGCTGCTCGGATCCTGAAACGTTGCCGAGAGGCGATGGGGGACTCCGCGAAGCTTCTGATCGTCGAGGGCATCTACCCTGAGCGGATCGATAGCTCGCTCGAGGCGCGCGGTGCGACGGCCAACGACGTGAACATGCTCGTGTGTACAGGCGGACGACAGCGATCCGAAGCCGAGTTTCGAGAGCTGCTTGCGAAGGCGAGCTTCAGGCTCGAACGCATCGTCCCCACGCTTGCTCGGGTCAGTGTGATCGAGGCGGCTCCTTGCTGACTCGTGCAGTGGCGGACGGCTCAGATTCTCCAAGCACCTCCAGCTCCACCGGGTGAGCTGCGAAGGAGTTTCCCTGGATAGGCTCCCGTGTGCTCGCCATCTCTCAGCACGACCGCGCCGTTCACGATCGTGGTGGAGATTCCGAGAGACCTCTGCAGCAACCGACGCGCACCCGCGGGGAGATCGTGCACCACCTCGGGCATCAGCGGGGCCACCGTGTCGGGATCGAATACGATCATGTCGGCGGCGAATCCAGGGCGCAGCAGACCGCGATCGTCGAATCCCCAGCGGGTGGCCGGAATGAAGCTCAGCATGTGCACGGCTTGTTCCAGGGTGAAGGCTTCGCGTGCGCGTACCCAGTGCGAGAGCACATGGGTCTGCAGCGAGGCATCCATGATCTGGGAGACATGTGCACCAGAATCCGAGAAGGTCACGACGGAGTGGGGGTGCTGCATCATCTCCAGTACGTGGTCCGAGTCCTCGTTCGCGATCGGCTGCAGAAAGAACCGGTCGAGATCCTTCTCGAGAGCAAGATCGATGAGGGTCTCGACCGGATCCGCTCCCCGCTCTCGGGCCAGTGTGTCGATGGAAGGGTGTGGGCCTGCCACGCTATCCATCAAGAAGATCCACTCATAGCGTGCCGGCCGGGCTTCGGTGCCGACGGCGCGCTCGGTCGTTCGCACGGATGCAGCCTCCACGAGTCGGCGCCGGACATCGGGATCGCGCAGCAGAGCGAGTTGGCGATCGAGCGGTAGGGCTCGGAGTTCACGCCAGACCGGCAGCGAGTCGAACGGAAGGTTGGTCTTGAACGACAGCACGACGTTCAGGGCGCGACTGTGCACCTGAGCGAACATCCGTCCCCCAGCCGCCGCGGTCTCATCGAGCAGGTCGAAGTAAGGCCGCCAGAGTTCCGGCGCGCGACGTGTCGAGAACATTCCCCAGGTAATGGGGCGGCCGCTGTCTAGCGCGAGATCGCGCAGCCGCACGTGGTACTCGCGAATGCGGTCGGGATTGCGCCCCGGATGCTCCCCGGCGATCTCGATGATTCCAGCGCCCAGCTCGCCCATGACCCCTGCGAGCGCACGCAGCTCCTCCCAGTCGGCCACTCGGCTCGCGACGGGACGCCGATCTGGCGTCTCGTGATTCGGGGTCCGTGAAGTCGAGAACCCGATCGCACCCGCCTCGAGTGCCGACCGCAGCTCGCGCGCCATCGCGGACAGGTCGTCGGCGCTCGCGAGCTCCTCGAAGGCGCGTTCGCCCATAACGTGTGTGCGCAAGGCAGAATGCCCGATGTAGCCGGCGTAGTTGATCCCCTTGGGAAGCTGGTCGACATGATCCAAGAACTCGGAGAACGTAGTCCACGTCCAGTCGATTCCTGCGTCCATCGCCTCGGGCGAGATATCCTCTGCACGCTCGAGGTTTCGCATCACCAGGTGCTTCGATGCCTCGGCGCACGGTGCGAGGGTGAAGCCACAGTTCCCCATCACGACTGTGGTGACGCCATGCCAGCAGGAGCAGGTCCCAAGCGGATCCCAAGAGATCTGAGCGTCCATGTGCGTGTGGCCGTCGACGAAACCAGGGGCGACCACCAGACCCTCTGCATCCACGATCTCTCGGGCCGCGCCGCGAATCCTTCCGATCTCGACGATTCGGCCGCCGCGCACGCCTACGTCTGCGCGATAGGCTGGAAGCCCAGAGCCATCGATCACGCTGCCATTCCGAACGATGAGGTCGTACTGCATCGGGCCTCCCCTGGTCAGAGGACGGCCCGAGAGATCACGCCGCGCATCTCCAAGAGCCACCCTGATCTTCGGACCATCCTAGCCTGTCTCGCGTCTCGCGTGTCCGGAGAGGCTCCCCGTGTCCTGGCCGGAGTGCTGTTGGCCAAGGGTTTGGGGCCGGACCTGTCCGGCCCCAAACCGAGCCGCAGATCTCTGCGTTCTCGCAGGACGGCCGAGCCCGCTGAGGCTAGGTGCGCTCCGCGAGCACGCTCACGTTGGCCACGTCACCGGCGGGGAGAGGGAGCTCGCTGCCCCTGCGCCCGTGGACGAAAAGGTCCTGGTTCGCGACTCCCGAGGCGATCGTGACCAGGCCCGTGCTCGATCCGGCTAGCTTGGCCTTGATGCGCACCTTGACGCTCCAATCGCCGAGACCGAGTGCCGTCAGGCGATAGACGGTCGTGCCGTCGAAGAGGAGCTCCGTGTGACCTCTCTCCATGTCCGGCCGGTAGAGCTCGAACACGGTGTCGTCAACCTTGCCGGACCCCACCACACGGGTCTCGCCGGGCTGGCTCGGATCTGCTTCGAGGGTCCAGTGATCCACGCGCGAACCGCGCTGAGACCACGTCGAGATGTGAGCTTCGAGTGCTTCGATCTGCTCCATTCGGCCCAAGAACTGTACCTGGTATGCCATGTGTCCATCCTCTTACGAAGCTGGTGAGTTACGCCGAACGCACTCGCGTACGACGGAGCACCAGGTTCGCGAGAAGGCCAAGGAATCCCAAGATCAGCCCTCGAGTCCTTACCGATTCCTAACCGTTCGCCTGCCTGGAACGAAGGCGGAGCAGGTCAGCTCCTCGAAGTAGGCTGACCGGTGAGGCGGGATAGGGCGCGCGGCGCGTCAAGCTCGCCTCTCGACGCGCCGATGGGGAGACCATGCTGGAGACCTCGGATGTGTACGTTTCCGGCATCGAGCTCGAAAAGGTCGTTCACCAGGGCCCGACGGCGCGCGTGTACCGTGGCAGCTTCGAGGGCGATGGCCGCAAGGTCGCGATCAAGCTCTATCGCTCGCACTCTCCCGAACACCGGCGTGAGTATGAGGCTCTCCGGGTGTCCGCGCACTCCGTGATCCCGCAGGCCTTTGCTTTCGATCAGGCCCGAGAGAGCCCTGTCTTGGTCATGGAGTGGGCGCCTGGACAGCGGCTCGCCTCCTGGGTCGCGGAAGCGCTGCCCAGCATGGACGAATTCCTGCGCGTCGGGATCCAGATCGCAGATGGCCTCGCCGTCATGCACGCGAACCGGTGGCTCCACGGCGACCCGAGCCCACAGAATATTCTCGTCGAGCCGACGACCCTCAGGTCGCATCTGATCGGGTTTCGCTACGCGCGTCCGTTGGGCTCAGGTCCGCAATCTCCGGAGAGTTCGTCCGTATCGGGTGCAATGGAAGATCGGCTCGCCTTCATCGCCCCAGAACAGACCGGGCGCATGAACCGCGGCTGCGATGCCAGAAGCGATCTCTACACCTTGGGGGGATCCTTCTATTACGCGCTCACGGGCCAGGCTCCGTTCGAGCTCAGCGATCCTCTCGGTCTGGTGCATGCTCATCTGGCGCTGTGTCCGCGGTCTCCGGCTGACGTGCGCCCGGAGCTGCCGGCTCCGCTCTGCGAACTGGTTCTCAAGCTTCTGAGCAAGGAGCCAGATGAGCGCTATCAGAGCGCGCTGGCGATGAACGCGGACCTCCGAGCCATGCTGGAGCAATGGAGCCGCGATCCGAGCCTGGACGGCTTCGTGCTCGCGTCCTGCGACGCGCCCGAACGTCCCCGATTCTCGTCGCGCATCGTCGGCCGCGATGCGGAGTGCGCAGGGCTGGGCGACGCATATACCGCGGTTCGATCGGGGGAGATGCGAACTGTGCTGGTCGGCGGACCCTCAGGGGCGGGCAAGTCAACCCTCGTGTCGACGCTTCGCGAATCGGTCAGTGAGGCTCGGGGATACCTCGCATCTGGTTGCTTCGATCTCTATAGCGAACGCCCCTTCGGCGCTTGGATCGACGTCTTGGAGTCGCTGGCTCGACAACTTCTTGTCGAGAGCGACGATTCGCTCGAAGAGTGGCGGGATGCCCTGTGCCATGGCCTCGGATCGATTGCGGGCGCGGTCGTCGAACTGGTTCCGGACCTACGGTTCGTTCTGGGCGAGGTGGCGCCCGTGCCGCGCTTGGAGCCTCAGGCGACGCGTGCGCGTCTCCTCCTGGCTATTCGGCGATTGCTGGGGGCCTGTGCGCAGGCTCAGCATCCGTTGGCCTTGTTCATCGATGATCTGCAGTGGGCGGACGCAGATAGTCGTTTGCTGTTCGATACCCTGCTCTCCGGCGACCCGATGCCCTATCTGCTGATCGTCGGTGCGTACCGCTCCGACGAAGTGTCCTCGTCGTATCCCCTGAGCCTTCTCATCGGGTCGTTGGAAGCGCGTGGGGCAGTCTTCGAGCGACTCGAGCTCGGCGCGGTGTCGCAGGACAGTGCCAGTGAGATGCTCGCAGAGGCCCTTGGGTGTACGACCGCAGAGGCAAGGCCGCTCGCCGCCGAAATCGACCGCCGGGTGGGTAGTCTTCCGCTCGTCATCCAGCAATTCGTGACGCACGTTCACGGCTTGGGCCTAGTCAGCTGGACTGGCACCCGCTGGACCTGGCAGAGCGATGCCATCGCTCAAGCGCCGATTCCCGAAGGCGCGGTGGCCTTGGTCGCCGCTCGAATCGATCGCGTGGGCTCGGAAGCCCAACGCGTCCTACGATTTGCGAGCTGCGTCGGAAACGAAGTCGACGCCGAGTTGCTCGTCCGCCTGGGATGCGGTGAGCGCCCCGATCTCGATCGCGCACTGTACGCTCTCTCGGATGCCGGGCTTCTGTGCCCGTCTCCGGGAGGATTCCGCTTTGCGCACGACCGAATTCGAGAGTCTGCCCAGATGCAACTGTCCGATGGCGACCGCGCGCGTCTGCACCATCGGACCGGATTCTGGCTGTTGTCGAGGTACACGGATGGGTCCACTCTCGAGTCGTCGGATTGCGAATCGAAGGGCCCGATCTCGACCGATGCAATCTCCGATGAAGCACTGTTCGAGATCGCCAACCACCTGAGCCGCGGAAGTTCCTGTGTCACCGAGGCACGGCGGATCGAGCTCGTTCGTCTCCAAGCGGACGCTGCTCAACGCTCACTCGCCGGTGGCTTGGTCGTTCACGCGGAAAGATTCATCGAGTGTGCCGTCTCGCTCTACCGCGCGACCGACTGGCAGCAGGAGCGTAGCCTTGGCCTCCAGCTTCATCTCACGGCAGTCGATACCGCGTTCCAACTGAAGCAACTGGAGCGCGGGCTCGAGCTGCTCGAAGTGGCTGGCGCGCATGCACGCTCGTTCATCGAGTCTGCGCAGGTCACGTCGCGGCGTCTGCATATCCTTGCGCTGCGAGATTCTCCCCGCGAGGTAACCCAGTACGCTCTGAATTGCCTGCGCGAGCTCGGTATCAATTGGCCCCTGCACCCAGCGCTGGTCCGTACCCGCGCGACCCTTCGTTGGTTTCGTCGCGGAGTGCGAGGACGAAGCCGCGATTCTTTCTTCCCGCAGAGCGCTGAGGTTCCCGAACGACTGGCTGCGGTCCTCATGGTACTGCACGCTTCGGCTGCGGTTCGTGCGCGTACGGATACCCAGCTGGTCGTCCTGTCGACCTGCTTCGCGCTACGAAAGTCGCTCCAGCTGGGCGCGCTGGGCTCCCCGTCCTACCTCTGTGCTGCCTATGCGGCTCATGTCTTCCTGTACCTGGGCGACGGCGCGGAGTCGGAACGCTTCGCCGAGCTTGCGCAGCACTGGATCGAGGCCATGCCGCACCCGGTGTACAGTCTGCGCACAGAGTTTCAGCTTTCGATCCAGGTGTACTCGTGGCTGCGGCCTCGGCGTAGGGCACTGGCCTCGGTGAACGAGCTCGTCGGGCGCATGAGGGAGTCCGGAGACGTCGAGCACTCCTACTATGCACTCTTTCTGGACGCACTCTATCGTTCGCTCGGGGGTGACCCGGTGCGGGAGTCTCTCGATCGCCTGAATGCGCTCGTGACGATGATCGATCGCGCGGATCACCAGTATCCCGTCCCTGCTCAGTGCCTACGCGTCTATCGGCTGCTCGGAACGGATGTCGATGTGCACGAACTCTAGCGTTGGCTCGAGGCCAGCCGCGGCTGGCTTGCCGAGCACTCGAGCAGCGCACGGCCGCATGCCTATACGTTGTGGATGATGGTCCTGTGCACGGTCGGGCGCGACGACTTGGCGCTCGCGCTCTCTGATGAGCTCGGCGGTAGCCTTTGGCGTGTCAGCGCCGGACCGCAGATTGCCGATCACGTCTTCTACCGAGGCATGGCCGCAGGTGCCTTGCCACCGGCGCGCCGTTGCGTTTGCGGAGGCTGTACCGGCGCATGGTCCGCGACGCGAGGTCCCAGCTGGGTCGATGGACGAGCCATGCCCCCGACCTCGTTCACATGGAGCTGCTTCTCGGAGCCGAGCTCGCTCGCATCGATCGGGATGTCGTCCATGCAGATCGAGTCTACCAGCAGGGCGGACGCGCGGCCCAAGAGCAGTCGTTCATACATCACGCGGCTCTGGCCCACGAACGCCGCGGCCGGATGTTTCTCGACCTGCGGCGCGAGACCGCCGCCACGGCTGCTTTCGCACAGGCTCGGAGTCACTACCAGCAATGGGGAGTCGAGGCGAAGGTTCGACAGCTCGGAGAGCAGCTGGATCGCTTCCGCGCGTAGTCGGAATCCGCGGTGGATCGCGCCTAGATCAGTACGGTCGCTGCCGGTCACTCCCCTCGTCAGGGCCACCCGGAGGAGGATCCGGAACGGGACCGGAGTGGGGCGAGTCCTCTCGCGTGGTGCCCCGGGCCTCTAGCTCTGGGAGCTCCGCTGGATCCAGAGTGCGGTTGGCTCTCGAAGCAACCGGTTGCTCGCCTGCCAAGGGCGCCGCCGCTTTCGATCGGTCCGCCGGGTCATCGTGTCGCGTCTCATACCATCGCCTTCCCAGCCAGGCGAGAATGGGGATCAGGATTGCAGAGATCCACTTCCAGTTCGCGTCCAGGAAGAAGGCCACTCTCTGCAGCGGGGACACCTCGACGATGATTTCGCGTTCCAGAACCTTGACGACCTTTCGTTCGTCTCGGTCTCCGACTCGAAGATGGGCATAGAGCGTCAGGAAGAGCCCGTGCTTCCCTCCTGACCGCGGCCGAACCTCCCAGATCCATGCGTTTCTCTCGGAGGCGGATATCGGCTGTCTCTCGTCCGTCACCGCACGTGTCTCGAACGCGCTGCCCGTCAGCTTGGCTTCCATGACCTCGGAGACCCGGACCACCGCGGCACCGGGAGTCGAGTCGTCCTCTATTGCCGAACGCAGCGCTTCGATCGTCTCTCGTAGAGACAGCAGGAGCACGATCGTCTTCGTCTCTTGGAGCTCCATCGAATCGGGTGTGGTGAAGGCAACGTGTCCTAGGGGCAGGTCGCTGAGGGCGAGGTCGAGTGCGAGCCCGGGTCGAGCGCGAGGGACGGGGTTCCGTGGGGAAGTCGGGTCGCGAGCGACTTCGGAGGGAGCGACTCCCGAGGGAGCCCCTCGATCGCGGACGGGTCGGTCGCTCGGCGCGTACGAGGGGGCAGCCGCGCCTTCGATGGGCATAGGGTCTACCGTGCTCTCCAGAACCGAGAGCAGGATTCCGGCCAGCCCCAGGAGCACTAGCGCACTCGCAAAGAAGGCATACAACAAACGAGGCCTGCTGATGCGTGCCATGCGTTGCTCGATACTGTACAGCGCACAGACGATCCACGGAGAGAATCCTCTCCTCCTCACGAGTCACTACCTGCCCAGGCGGGTGCGGGCTGACCTTCGCGCGTGGGAATCTCTCGGCCCGCTTGCGGTCCACGGGTGGGCTCGGTCGGCGGGGCCCTGCGGCCGCTTCGCCACGCTGCTGGATATCGACGGAGGCCAACCGACCACGGTGTGCGCTTGATCTCGGGCTTCGGCCTGGTGATAGGGTGCGGGCGAGCCCGCATGGACGCGGGCGCAAATCTATGAGCTGCATGGTGCGAGCTGCATGGTGGCGGGGAGCGTTGATGCTCTGGGGATTCGTGGTTCGACACTGCGCGGCTGCCGGCCAGGAGCCGGAAGCCGGTCTTACCGGCGAGGGGATCCGCAGTGCGGACGAACTCGCCGACCTGCTACAAGGCGAGGGGATCGATGCCATCGTGTCCAGTCCCTATCGGCGAGCCCGAGAGAGTGTCGAGCCACTAGCGGCTAGACTCGGCTTGCCGGTGTCCATCGATGATCGTCTCATCGAGCACCGGCTCTCACCGGAGCCAGTGGACGAGTGGCGGGAGTACGTTCGGCGAGCCTTTTCGGAGCCTCATCTGCGGGCTCCCAACGGTGAATCCAGTGCCGAGACGCTCGAGCGTGCGCGCGCAGCCCTCAGCGCGGTCGTAGAGGGGGGGTATCGAAGGCCGCTGATCGCCACCCACGGCTTGTTGTTGTCGTTGCTGCTCCACTCGCTGGACCCAAGCTTCGGATACACTGGCTGGGAGCAGATGGGGAACCCAGAGGCTTACGCACTGTTCGGCAGGTTTCCGGAGCTTCGCTTCCAGCTCTGGGGCGCCTAGCTTCAACGGAGGCCCCGATCGCCTCCAAGCGAGAGCTTTGTCTCTAGTATGGGTGCAAATGCCTGCGCCAGGGACGCTCGTCCGACGAATTGCGCCTGCGTTCCGCAGTCGTCGAGCACTGAGTGGAGGCGCGCGGTAGAGTAGTTCTGTTCGATCGAAGTGACCGGATGCTCTAAGGTTCTCCGCATGAAGCTCTTCCGATTTTGGATCCGGAACCGGACGGCGCCGCCGCACGAGAACCCGAGGCTGTGGCTGGATCTCGGTGATCTCGGGGAAATGGTTCGTCCCCGCTCCTACATGCAAGATCACGGGCTCGGGCTCCTGCGCACTATCCTGCACCAGAGCGGACTGCCGACCGATCTCGCTTCGACCCGCAGTGCAAGAAGTTGGGACGAGCTCGTTCCGCACCTGCGCGGTTACGAAATGCTGCTTATGAACGTGCGCAGCTATACATATCCCGTCGCGCGACGGGCGGCCGAGCTCTTCAAGGAGCTCAATCCGACTGGAACCGTAGTCGTGGGGGGATTGCATGCCACGGTCGCGCTCGACGAGATGCGCGCCGTTCCGCACTTCGATCACATCTGTCGGGGCCCCGGTGAGGGGGTGATCGTGGATCTGGTCAAGTCGCCGGAGTCCTTCCCCCGCGTCCTCGAGGGGCGGTCGGCCAAGTCGATGGCTGAGTGGCCCATGATCGATCGGGAGCTGTGGCCCA
Organism: Pseudomonadota bacterium; assembly: GCA_003247575.1. Lineage (GTDB taxonomy): Bacteria > Myxococcota_A > UBA9160 > SZUA-336 > SZUA-336 > SZUA-336. Next base: position 38,499 of record QJZC01000023.1, on the reverse strand, counting down.
AGCCGGCGTACCGCCGGCTGTTCGCGAGGAATCCCTGGCCCCTGGAGCCCAAGAAGTGGGGGCCGCCGCCGCTCGCGACGATCCTCACGAGTCGCGTCTGTCCCTGGCGCTGCGCCTTCTGTAACGAGAACTCCTACATCCCCAACATGGGGAGGAAGCCGGTCGAAGCCGTCATCGACGAGCTCAACTTTCTGGACCGAAAGTACGGGCCCATCCGAACCGTCGTGATCCACGACTCGATGTTCTTTCAGAATCCCACCTATCTGCGCGAGTGGATCGACAAGTATCCGAGGCTGGCCCGGAAGCCCTGGCCGTACTGGGCCGCGGGACGGGCCGATACCGTGCGCGCGTGGCCGGAGCTGTTCGAGCGGTTGGTGCTCGAAACGAACTGGCGCTGGATCTCGATCGGGCTCGAGTCCGGCAGCGATCGCGTCCTGCGCACCCTCAACAAGGAGTGCACCGAGGAAGACAACGCGTTCGCGATCGACCTGATCAATCAGCTCGGCGACCGTCTGGAGGCACAGGGCAAGCAGCCGCCGCGCCTGTGGACCAACATCATGCTCGGGGTTCCCGGTGAGACGCGTGAAGATGCGTTCAAGACGATGCGAATGTTGCGCAGTGTGAAGCGCTGCGATCCGTCGATCGCGTTCTATGCTCCCTATCCCGGCTCGGCGCTTGGCTATCAGCTGATCGCCGAGGGGAAGAGCCTCATGTCGAAGGACAACTACCACCGCTTCCCGGACGACGAGAAGCTCAAGGGCGTCGACTACGATTTCTATCGTGCCTTGTTGGCCGGAAGGTACGACGCCGAGGTCGCCGAGGGCGCGGGAGCCAGCTGGCTTGCAGATGTGCGAGGGACCCTCTCCGAGAGTCTCACCAAGGCGTAGCCATGAGCAGCTTCGATCAGGCACACGGCTTCTTTCTGTTCGAGCTCAGGGACGGGCGCCGCAAGCTCTCGTACGGGAAGAGCGCGGAGGACGCTCTGGAAGTGCTTCGTCTTCGTCTCACGGAAGCGGAGATGAGCGAGATCCTTCCGGACCGATATCTCCGGATTCGCCAGCGAGATCTCGCGCAGTACATCGGAGAACTCGGCTGATCCGCTGTGCGATCAACCCATGACGTTTTCCTCCTCCGGGTCTAGCCCCGATATTTCCCGGCCTGGTGCAGAGGCTCCGGAATCGCGGACGCCAGGCCTGGTCGCCGACTCCCAACGGCCCGGCGTCCGCGATTCCAGAGCCCCTGCGAAAGCCCGATGGACTAGCACGTCTGGGCGAGGTGCATCCAGGTCTCGTAGGGCTGCTCGAGATCGCCCCCATGTTGCTCCACGGTCGTAGCCACTGCTTCGAGCAGGGCCTCGCGCGTCTTTTCGGGGAGTATCTGATGCGCAGACTGGGAGCGAAGTAGATCTGTGTAGCTCTGAGCGTCGTAGCGGAGCGCCCAGCGGTAGACTCGGCGGGTGACGGGCCCGAAGCGTCTGCAGCGTTCGAACGCCTTCGGTACGGGATCGGTGTCGTTTGCGTACCACTGTTCGGCGATGAGTCCAGCGAGCTGTGGGGCCAGACGGCGGTAGACCTCGATCAGGTCTGAATGCAGGGCGGAAGCGAGTGGGGTCCTCACGTTTCCGAACACAGCGAATGTCCCGCCAGGTTCGAGCGCATCCGCTGGCTTGCGAAAGGCGACTTCCGGATCGATCCAGTGAATGCATTGCGCGGCGACCACGAGCTGGAAGCGTTGGGCCGGCGGCTCCCAATCTTCGAAGGTGCTCTCGACCCACTCGATCTGGGGAGATCCGCCCAGCGCAGCTGCCGCGACCCGAAGCAGGTGGGCCCCCGGATCCAAGGCGACGATGCGCAGTCCGCGAGAGGCCAAGCTGCGGGTCGCCTTTCCCGTGCCGCAGCCAATTTCGAGCACCCGACTACCGCTTCGGATGCCTGCCAGTGACATCAGGTCATCGAAGAGTGCATTCGGATACCCGGGGCGCACCCGCTCGTAGAGCTCGGCGATCGTGTCGAAGCTACGTGCAGGTTCCACGCGGCATATCATGCCACCTTCGGCTCATTTCTACACAGCCCAGAGAGATGTCCGATGGGGCGCTCAACTTGGCCACCACGGACGACCCCGTGCACGATCGGCCCTTGGGTCTGCGGTTCCGCAAGGCGCAGCTTGCAAGCATCTGAGCACGGCATCGTACTCGAAGCGCGTGGGGTCATCTATCCGCCCGTGTCCAAAGTCTTCAGGTCGATTTTATCTTCATGCGGGCGGTCTCCTAGTACGGTGACAGTGTTGGTGCAACGCCGTTGTTGAGCCTCGGACAGTCGACCCAGCCGTGAACGGGCAAACCTACGCGCGTAAGAACTGCATCTCGAGAACGTCCGTCATGCGCGAGGAGCCCAGACTCGATGAAGATGTTGCTCGTCAATCCAACTGACCCGGATAGCATGATTGGCTTTTCGGGTATCGCGAAGGACAGCGATACCAAGCCGATGATGCCCAACCTGGCCCTTCTCACGTTGGCCGCAATGGTGCCTGATGAGATCGATCTCACATTGGTCGATGAGCAGCTTTCGGAGATCGACTTCGATGGAGGCTGGGATGTGGTGGGGATCACCGGATACGCCAATCATCGCGAGCGCATGCGCGCCATCGCGAAGGAGTTCCGCGCGCGCGGTTCGCTCGTGGCGATGGGTGGACCGTTCATCTCGGTCGCACCACACGCACTGCGGGACCACGCAGATATCCTCTTCATCGGTGAAGCGGAAAGAACGTGGCCGCAGTTCCTGTCCGACCTGCTCGCTGGGAGCTGGAAGCCCGAGTACGTTCAGAAGGACCGCATCGACATCAAGGAGTCACCGGTCCCAGCTTTCGAGCTGGTCGAGCGTGACTCGTACCAGATCGGCCTGGTACAGGCGAGTCGTGGATGCCCATTCCGGTGCGACTTCTGCGATGTGATCGTCTACCTGGGTCGTGTGCAGCGGCACAAGGCGCCGGAGCGGCTGGTCGCGGAACTGGAGAAGCTCTATCAACTCGGCTATCGCGAGGCCTTCGTTGCAGATGACAACTTCACCGCGTATCGCAAGCGCGCCAAGGCCAACGTCGATGCGATCGCCGACTGGAACGCTTCCAAGCCCAGCAAGTTCACCTGGCTCACCCAGCTTTCGATCGACGTGTCGCGTGATACGGAACTGCTCGAGGCCTGCTCTCGAGCCGGACTGATCCAAGCGTTCATCGGCATCGAGTCTCCGAACGAGGAATCCCTGAAAGGGGCGTCGAAAGCACAGAACACGCGGCGCGATCTGGTGAGTGATATCCACAAGTTCTACGCCAGTGGGATCGGAGTGCAGGCGGGAATGATCGTCGGTTTCGACGGCGATCATCTCGACATCTTTCGCAGACAGTTCGAATTCTTGCAGGCGGCGGCGGTTCCGACGATCACGCTCAACCTGCTGAACGCTCCGCACGGTACGCCGCTCTATGATCGGATGATGGCAGAAGGCCGGATTCTCGCCGAGGACGAGCTGCCCTATGCCGACCTGGTCTCGCACGTCGTCCCCAAGAACATGACCGCGGAGCAGCTGTCCTATGGCGCGAAGTGGCTGTTCAACAAGCTATACGCGCCGCACCACTTCCTACAGCGGCTCGAGGCGCTGGCGGCGCTGCTCCCCGATGACACGGATACGCGCGGCATGGATCCCGTCGAGGCCAAGCGGGGCTTCCTCCTATGGGACGGCATCATGAAGGCGCACAGGCGGCTGGGCCCCGAATTCAAGGGCTTCGTGCTCGGAGCGAGCCGTCGCTTCAAGCACAAGGGAAAGGCACTGCTGCCTTCGATCCTGCTGCAGTACAAGCACGTAGTGGCCAACCTTCAGCGCCGCGGAGTGTGGGATCCATCTCTGGCCCTGCTCGATGAGCCGGACTTCGAAAGAATGCCTGCGCCCGTCCGAGCAAGATCGGCGGCCCGCTAGAGCTCACTCGAGCGCATCCGGAGGAGCTCGCGAGAACCGCTCGGGCTCTCAATCGTTCGTCAGCGCTTCCCGATCCTGTCTGAGATGGATTGGCTCGAGGCAGTTGACGGGTATAGCCCTTCGGTCAAGGGTGAGTCTTCGTACGGCCCCTTGCTGATTCCCGCGACGCGCGACGTCGATGGCGATCAGGTTCTGCTCAAGGCCCATCCGGACGCAGGCTCAGGAAAGGCGAGTTCGGTCGCCTATCGAGAGTACGAGACCTTGCAGCGAGTTGCGGGTCCCGGAGTTCTCCAGTGTGTCGAGCTCATCCATGCTCCGGGAACCGTCGTGCTGGTTTTCGAACGCGTGGCGGGAAGGCTTCTGCGTGACTGGGACAGAAGCCAGTCCTCGTGGCTCGAGAGGTCGCTCGATGTTGCAGTACTGCTGACCCAGGCGATCGCGCGGGTTCATGCGGCTCGCTACATCCATGCCAACCTCCACCCCGATAGTGTGCTGATTTCCAGCAGGGAAGTCGGCACGACCCCTGAGGTCTGGCAGCTTCACTTCGAACATGCGCGTCCAATCGGCCAGGCGTCCAAAGACTCTTCTGCGGAGCTCGAGGCGCAGATCGGCAGCCGGAACCGGAGGGGGCATCTGCCCTACATTGCGCCAGAGCAAGCGGGGCGCATGGGTAGAGGCATGGACTTCCGAGCGGATCTCTACTCTCTGGGGTGCACGCTCTACTTCCTCTTCACGGGGAGGCCGCCTTTCGAAGGGGACTCTCCGCTCGCCTTGATCCATGCGCACATGGCGATCGAGCCCCCGCGAGCCGATGAGCTCGAGCCGTCGCTCCCCGCGATGATCGGCGACGTGCTCGAAGCGCTCTTGCGCAAGGAGCCAGGCGACCGTTACTCGAGTGCGCAGGTGCTCGCCCAGGATCTCGAGCGCTGCCGAGCCGAGCAGACCGGTACGCGCTCGCCGCGCTCAGGCCCACGGCTACGCGGGGCGAAGGCCGGAGGGCGTCTCGAGTTCGGGGGAAGCCTCCGAGGGCGTGAAGCCGAGCTCGCACTGCTTCGTGCGGAGTTCGATCGCGCGTCTACGTCGGGGCCGAGGTTCGTTTGGATCGAGGGAGATGCGGGAGTCGGCAAGTCTGCGCTGGTGCGCGCGCTCGCGCGCGAAGTCTGTGGCTGCGGGGGCTTCTTTCTCTCCGTGCAGTCAGATCGAGGGAGCGCGCAGCGCCCCTATGCGGGGATTGCGGTTGCCCTTCAGCAACTGGCCAAACAGATCATCGTCGCTGGCGACGAAGAGCTCCAAGGCTGGGCGGATCGGATCCAGAGGGCGCTCGGGGAGCTCGGCTCGGTGCTGATCGAGCTGGTTCCAGAGTTCCTGGTCATCCTGAAGGAGCGAAGCGCGGTCCCGAATCTGGGGCCGCGCGAGACGCGGGCTCGCCTGGCCTATATGCTCGAGCGACTCTTGGCTTGTTGCGCGACGTCGGATCACCCGACCCTCCTACTCTTCGATGATCTCGAGTGGGCAGACGCGGGGAGCCGCGCTCTTCTGGGGAGCCTCATTGGGGCCCAGTCTGCAATGTCCCTTCTGGCGGTCGCGACCGGCTGCCATCGCGACGCGCCGCCGAGTCCGCAGAGCGCCTCCCGTCCGCAGCTCGACTGGCGGAGTGCGCTACCCCAGCCGTCGTCGGTCCTGACTCTCGAGCCACTGGATGAGGCTGCAGTCGAGCAGGTTCTCGCGAACACGCTGCGGTGCCCGGCCGCCGACGTCCGCGAGCTGGCGCTCGCACTTCGACGCAAGACGGGTGGAAACCCGCTTCTGCTGGAGCAGTTCGCGCACTATGCTCGCGATCGAGGCTGGATCCGGCTAGGCGAGGTGGGTTGGGAGTGGAACCTCCCGCGCATCGATTCGGCGCAGATCCCCGATGCTGCGCTCGGCTGGGTCACCGGCAAGCTCGATCGGTTCGATCCCGATGCTCACGAGGTTCTGAAGCTTGCGGCTTGCGACGTGAAATCGCTCGACTTGGAGAGCATCGCCGCGCTGTCAGGGAGATCGGTCGAGTCACTCCGCGATGCGCTCCACCAGTTCTACGAGGAGGGACTTCTCTGCATCACGCCGGAGGGATACCGCTTCTCGCATGCCGGGATTCGCGAGGCGATCCTCGCGAGGATGTCGGCGGTGGAGCGCAGGCAGATGCATGCTCGGATGGGCTGGTTTCTGTTCGAACGAACGCCAGAGCCCGAGCTCTCGTCGAGAGCGCTAGAGATCGCGGAGCATCTAGGTCGGGCTGCCGCGGAGTTCAGCGCCGAGGAGCGTGAAAGGGCCTTCAGAGTCCAGCTCGCGGCGGGAAACGCAGCACTCGCACTCGGCTCTCCTGAGGAGGCGGAGACCTATCTTCGGCGTGCGCGGGAGCTCGCGGCCGCGGAGCTCTCCCCAGAGATCCGCTTCGAGCTCTTCTGGCATTCCGCAGATGCCGCGTTTCAGCGCGACGATCCGTATGCGGCCCTCGAGCATCTGTCTGTATTGGAGGGTTGCCCCTCGACCCAGATGCAGCGCGCGCAAGTCATGGCCAAGACCGTTGCGGTTTGGGGCATGTTGGATTCGGTCCGGGCCACTGAGCTTGCCCTGGTACATCTTCGCAGCCTCGGTGTTCGCTGGCCGCGCGTTCCGTCTTCGGCTCGAGTCTTCTCGAGCCTCTGGGTGACGCACGTTCTCTTCAAGATCCGCTCGCGGGGACAGCTCTTCCCAACCAAGGTTGGGCCGGTCGAAGCCTGGATCGGACCCCTGCTGGTGCTCGGGGCCGCAGGCCCGAGCTTCGTGAGCATCGAGACGCGTCTGTCCTGCCTGTCATCGGGCTACGCCTTGCGCGCGTTCATGCGTCATGGCGCGCTCCTAGGGCCCTGCATTGCGATCGCGGGCTTCGCGACCTTCCGGAGCGCCTTTCTGAACAGCCTGTCGGGGCTGCGCGACTACCTGGAGGTCGCCGAGGATTGGCTCGCGCGCGTAGACCACGGCCCGAAGCGAGCGCGTGCGAGCTTCGTCCTATTGGCCCATGGAAGGGTCTGGACGGAGTCGCTTTGGTCTACGGTAGAGGCACTGCCAGAGCTGGCGCGCATGGGAATGAAGCATGGCGACATCGAGTTTGCGCGCATGGCCGAGGGACACCGAGCGGACTACATGGCGTTCGCGGGTGGGCGACTCTGCGAAGTGCGGGAGGAGTTCCTCCGATTGGCGGCGTTCTCGAATCGCCCCTTCGTTCGCGAGATGCAGCGGTTCAACGCGCGCGCATACGCCTTGCTCGAGGGGATCCCGGACTCGGCAGCGGCGCGCCAGCGGGTACAGCTGGAGCTCGAGATCGAGTCTGCAGCCGCCTACGACACGCCCGAGTACCCGTGGATCTTCCAGGTTCATTGGCTCGTCGTACTCTGCGTCCTGGGCGAGTCGGCGAAAGCATGGCAGCTTGCGGAGAGGCTGGAGAAGCGGGCTCCGCGTGAGATCTCGACGGCTTTCCATCGCGCCGTGTACGTGGTGTTTCGCAGCGTTGCGGCTGCTGCCTGTGTGCTGGACCGAAGCGACGTGACGCGACGCCAGCGGCAGGCGCTGCGCGACGGCCGGCGACGACTCCGAGCATGGAGTCGATTCGGACCGGACTATGGCCACGCGCTCGAACTGATTCAGGGGCTCGAGGCTGAGGTGGCGGGCCGCAAGACGACCGCTTTGAAGTTCTACTCTCGGGCTGCTCACTCGGGGTCGTCTGCGCAACACCCGCAGTATGCGGGAATTGCGCACGAACGGCGGAGTTCGCTTCTCGCCGAGCTCGGTGACTCCGAGCGGGCCCTACGCGCAGCCCGAGACGCGGTACAGGCCTACGAACGCTGGGGTGCGCGCTGGAAGGCACGCCAGCTCGCCGAGAAATTGGGAATTCCCTGGCCGTAGGCCAACGAATTCCCCAACCTCGGCGGAAGGTTCAGTAGTTGGCGGAACGTTCAGTAGCGCAGGGTCAGCTCGATCCCCGCCTGGAGGGGTGCTGCCGGATAGCTCGTGGAGTACCCGAGGGAAGAGCTCAGGTTGAGGCCGAACGAGTCGTACTTCCGGTCGAGCAGATTGCGGCCCCAGATCGCGATCGACCTGGTGTCGTCGGCGCTGCTCCAGACGATTCGGCCGTTCAGAAGCCCGACCTTGTCCTGGCGGATCGACTCCGTATTCGAGGTGTCGAAGTAGACTTGGCTCTGGTAGGAGTAGTCTGCTCGGGCTGTCACCCAGCCTGAAAGGATCGAGAAGGGGAGGGCGTACTCCGCCCCGACGTTGAAGCTGAGCTCCGGTGTGTTCTTGAAGTCCCGATTCGACACATCGGTCACGGCGGTAACCGTCGCGCCGGTGAGCGTCGGTTCTCGGAAGGTCAGGTACTTTGCGTTCAGACCTCCAATCGAGCCGAATAGGCTGAGGTCATTCGTAGCACGGTACGCCACGTCCATTTCGACGCCCAGAATCCGGGACTTACCGGCGTTTTGCACGAGGGACACGAACCGGGCGCCGTCCGTGGTGAACGTCGTCAGCTGCTGGTCGGTGAAGTTGTTGCGGAAGACCGCGAGATTGACCGTCAGGTGATTGTCCATCCAGCTCGACTTGAGCCCGACCTCAGTCACCTTGACCGTCTCGGGATCGACCGTCTGAGTCGTGAGCGCATTCAGACCATTCGCGCGGCCGTTGAACTGGCCTCCGCGGAAGCCGCGACTCCACTTGGCGTACAGGAGCATGTCGTCCGTGGCATGGAAGTTGATTCCCACCATGGGAGACCAGTCGTCCCAGTGCTCGGTGTCCCTCGCGTTCGTGCTCACCGTTCCATTGCGGAATGTGGTGAGCAGCTTGAAGATCTTGTGGTCGTAGGTGTAGCGAAGCCCAGCCTCCATGGAGAAGCGATCTGTCAGGTCGAACTCCAGGTGCGAGTAGCCGGCATACGAAAGGACCCGCTGATCCGTTCGAGACGTGGAGCTCAGGAGAGCGGTGGTTGCCGAGATGCCGCCCGGCATGCCAAGAGCGCCCTGAAATGCGGTGTCGCTCAGGTTGTTCGTGTGGTTCTCTGACTTCGCGTCTTCGTAGAAGAGAAACAGCCCCGACACCAGGCTGGCGCGGTCATCCAGAAAAGACGTCGTGAGCTGGAACTCTTGTGACGCCTGGGTGCTCACTCCATGCTGGATCGAGTCCGTGATCGAGATCGAGAGACCATCGACGTCCAGTGAGTCGCGCGTCTCGAGGAATCGATAGGCGGTCGTCAGCTTGAGCTCGCTGGCTTGCCCGACGTCGAAGGCGCTGACCAGCGAGACGCCTGTGGAGTCGATCGCATTCTCGCTGCGGTCGGCCGGGGCGCCCTTGCCCGCAAACACGCTGTTCGCTCCCGAATCGAGGCTGCTCTTCAGGCGCGAGTTCTCGCGCCGCGGGGCGACCAGGGCGCCGTACAGGCCCAAGCCCGCGCCGAAACCCGCGCACAACGTCGGAGCAGCGCCGGGTGCGCAGAGCGAGTCCAGATTCACGCCCGAGGGGTGGCTGCGCTTGCTGTTGCGATCTACGGTGAGCCGAAAGTCCGACCAGTCATTGGGCGTGAAGTGAAGGGAGCCACGCCCCGAGAGTCTACGATCGGACCGCTCGAATCACAGTTCGATCTGATCTTGTGGTTTCTGTAGCTGGCCGAGGGGGAACGAGTGACACTCGGGGCTGATGCGGTCAGTGCGTGCCAGGAGCGCTCGCGCGCGGTGCGGACGGGTTCAATTGGTCTTCTAGAGAGCTCTCGTGACTTCTCGAGCTTCGAGCTCTCGAGCGCGTGCGAGCGCGCCCCATGTCGAGTAGTGCTGGCACGCGTCGATGCGCGCCAAACGCGCCTCGGGGGCATTGCCGCGTTGCTCGAGTCTCGCGGCCAAGCGATCCGCGGCCAGGCCAGCGTGGTGCACGAACTTGTGGTGGAGTGCGGAATCGATGCTCGATCGATAGGCTTGGATCGCCCTGCGGAAGCGACCGCGCGTCCAGTGGATCTCTGCTGCGAGCAGCTCCGCCATGTGCACGAAATCGGGGCCGTCCTTCGCCCAGCGCACCATCTTTCTGCGGCATGCGCGCAAGGCACGCGAAGCGTCGCGTCGCGCGGACCCGCGGCGCTCTCCTGCGATCGCCGCAGCAGCGATGCCTCGATAGAGCACGTAGTCGGCGACGTAGACGTACGGATCTTCGCGAAAGACCTTGGGCCAGAGAGTCTTGGACTGCTCGAAGGCGAGCTCGAACTCGCCGTGCACACAGAGCACCATCATCCAGAGTGTGCGCAGGTTCGTCTTGTCCGGCCGCGAGCGGCTGTCGATGAACTGATCGAGCTCCTGCGTCTTCGCTGCGAGATCCACGGGCTCCGAAGACTCGAGCGCGCTCAGGAGCCTCGCACACTCGAGGGGGTCCCCCGTCTCGTGGCCGGCGCGTCGCCTCCATGACTCGGCGGCCTTCCAGCGGGCGATCGCCTGAGGGACGGTGAGGCCCCCGTGTGTGGAGAGCGACGTGGACAGGATCCATGCATAGAGCCCGTATTCAGGGTCTCCGAGATCCCGCAGATTCGCAGCGACTCGGCGGAGCGCGTCGCTCGCCTCCCACCGGGGCTCGAGATAGGGGCGCACGAATCCGTGCAGCAGGACGTCCAGCCGCGCATTCGCGCCCGGACTGGGTAGGTAGCTGCGCCACTCGAGGGCGACCTGCAAGATTCGGTTTGCCTCGCGCGCCCCCCAGAGCCGCAGCGCGATGAAGGACGCGTACGCTCCGAGCGTCAGCGCCGGAGAGGCGCAGTAGCCTTCGCGTAGCGTCCAGATCTGCCGGAAGCAGATGGATTGCACCAGAAACTGCACGTTGCTGCGCGCGAGAAGAGCGCCGCCGCTGTCGATGATCTCGGTGGCGGGGCGGCGTGGTGAGTCTGGGACGTGTCTCAGAGCTGGTCTCCGCGGCGAGCGCTCGAGCAGCCAACGCACTCGGTAGATCAGCCAGAGCAGCCGGAGGGGCGATGGATGCAGGGGCCAATCCTCGCCGACAACGGCAAGCGCGTCCCGCACCCAGCGCCCCTGATCATGCAGCGAGTCGCGCCCCGAGAGCGCCTGCAATCGCTTCTGAGACGCGGACGCGAATTGCGCTGGAGATAGTGTACTGTCGTCGATCGGCTCCAGGAAGCGGAGGGCTTCGTCCAGATTCCCTGCCTGAAAGGCGCTCTCCGATCCAGCCAGGCAGAGCTCGAATGCGAGATCCGGGTGCTCGTCTCGCTGCTCGTCGCTGAGGAGTGAGCGAGCGATCGAGAAGTAGCTCAGCGCGGCCGCTCCGGCGCCGGAGCGGAGCGCACGTTTGCCCGCATCGAAGTTGAGCTCGATCACTTCCATGCGCCGCGTGTCTTGGAGTAGAGGGAGCGATCGGTTGACGTGATCGAGAAGCTCGAAGATGCGCTCGGCGCGCTGCTCAGGAGAGAGGGAGGAGAGCAGGTGCTCGGCCATCTGCGCGTGACACAGAGTCAGTTCCCTCTCCGAGAGCAGTGCCTGGCTCGCCTCGCGGATGCGGTCGTGACTGAAGCGAAATCCTTTCGCACAGGGAGCGAGGAAGCCCGCCTCTACGAGCTCGAGCAGATCGGCTTGGATATCCTCGGGCGACCGCTTGCACAGGAAGACCAGGACCCCGACCTCGAACTCGCCGCCGATGCAGCTCGCCACCTGCAGAGCTCGCTTCTGGTCTCCAGGGATCCCGGCGAGTTTCGCCAGCAGAAAGGCGGTCGCCGTCTCGGGAATGCGCGCGTGCGCGATGGCAGTCTCGTCCCACTCCCAGCCGTCCGGTCCGAACGTCAGGAGTTCATTGTCACGGAGATAGAGGAGAAACTGTTGGATATCAAGGGGGCGACTTTCCGTCCTCGCGATCAGGTAGCGCGCCAAGGGCTGGACCCGCTCTAGCGTGCTCGACAACAGATCCTGCAGGAGCGCTGCGACCGAGGCTTCCGACAAGGGGCCTAGATCGATGCGATTCGCGCGTGGGAATGCCTTCTGGAACCTCTCGAGCGCCCTCTCCGAGCGCTGCGAATCCTCCATGTCTTCGGAGCGGAGGGTGGCGATGATCAGCAGGTGCGAGCACTCATCACACTGAAGGAGTGTCTCGAGCAGCTGCAGACTCGCAGCATCCGCCCATTGAAGGTCGTCGAGGACTACGACCAAGGGGTGTTCTGCCGTGCCCACCGCGGTCAGGAAGTACTGGACGCACATGGCCAGGCGTTCGCGCGTACCGCGCGGTGCCAGCTCGGGTACCGTCGGCATCTCGCCCGTGACGAGCTCCAGCGAGGGAACGATCGGGAACAGGGCGGCTGTCAGTCCGCGCATCGATTCTCGCAGTCGCGTAGCCCAGTGCTGCAAGCGCTCCTCTCGCTCGACGAGTACCTGATCCACCCAGGACTCGATGACCGTGCCCCAGGTGCGGTACGGCGAATCTTTCCGCGATGCGTCGGACTTGCAGAGGGCAAAGTAGCTCGAGCTCCCCGCGATCTGCTTCCGCAGCCGCGCGACCAACGCGGATTTTCCGGATCCCGGCGCGCCCGACAGGAGGACGAGCTCCGTCGCTCCGTCGCGAACTCGGTGGTACGCGTCGAGGAGAATCTCGCTCTCCTCATCTCGACCGTAGAGGCGATGGCCCAGATCGAGTCGTGCCCGTGAGTCAGACTCCCCGAGCGGCAGGTCTGGAGCGATGGATCCCGACTGCTCGAGTGCCGCGCGACACTGCTGCAGGTCGTCCACCAGCGAGTGCGCGCGCTGATAGCGCAGGTCGGGCTCCTTCTCGAGGAGCTTCATCGTCATGCGCGACAGCGCGAGCGGTAGATTCGGCCGACGTTCGATCGGAGGTGTGGGCACGCGTGCAAGGTGGGAGTGGATCAGCGCCAGTGGGTCGATGGCGTCGAACGGGGGCGTGCCGACGAGCACTTGATACAGGGTTGCGCCGAGCATGTAGAGGTCGCTTCGGTAGTCTACGCCGCGGCCCATCCTCCCCGTCTGCTCCGGTGCGACGTACGCGAGCATCTCGGCGATCTTTCGCGAGGCCAAGGAGCCCTGACGTTCGACGCGGCTTCCCAGCGCCTGAGTGGAGCCGAATCCGAGTACGTAGGCCTGCGCGCTCTGCGGCTCCACGATGATGTTTCCGGGGTGTAACTGACGATGCACGAGTCCCGCCGTGTGAATGCGTCCGAGCACTCGAGCGACCTGCTGGACGATCGCCAGTGCGGTGGCAAGATCGGGAAGCGACTCCGGCACGATCCACTCACGAAGGGAGATCCCGGGAACCTTCTCTCGCGCCAACACCAGGCGCCCATCCGGCTCCTCCAGGAGCGCGAACGCTCGCGGAATCCCGCTGCCATCCAGGCGCTGCAGCAATCCGAACTCGCGTTCGACCGAGGCGTTCGCTTCGGTCAATGGGCCTGTGTAGCGCTTGAGGACGAGCTCCTGTCCGTCTTGACGCCGAACGGCATTCCAGAGCTCGGAGCGTTCACTCCTGTGGATCTGCCCCTTCAGCTCGTACTCGTTCGGAACGTTCATGGAGGATCCGCCTCAGCGCTCATGCAAGAGACGTGGACGGGAAGTGCTTCGGCAGCCACGCGTTCCCGCTTCAGCCGGCAAGCCGCCCGATCCAGATGCCAGAGCTCGGCGCGTCGCTGTGTCGAGGGAGTGAGCCCCGAATCGGCTGCCCCGTTCGTACATTTGCGAGCACGTGCTCCAGCGAAGGTTCGGCCGTGACTTCTCTCGCCTTGGGTGAGAGCTCTTCGACGTGGGTACGCATTGTGCTCTCACGCTTCGAGGTCGGTGCTGTGAACCACGCGGAGCTTCCGTCCGCAGGGTGTCCGGCCGCTTGACCGGATGGCAGGAGGGGTCAAGGGTCTAGTCATTTTCTTGTCTGCTGGCTGCATCGGGCGGGTTCCCTGCCCCTTCTCGGTGTAGTAGAAGCAGGTCGTACGCTCGTGACGGCTCGCGCAGACGCTCGACGAGACGGCCACCAGGACACAGGACAGGACTCAGGACACAGAACGGGGCACAGGACCGCGGACACAGGACCGCGGAGGCGGGATGCCCCGGGAGGCATGGAATGCATCGGCAATACCGACTGACCTTCATCGTGGCGCTCTTCGTGTCGAGCCTTCTCGGGGGCACGGCCTGTGATCCCGATCCCGAAGGCACGCTCGAGCAGTGCATTCGCAGCACCGGTGTCGGTCCAACGGCTCCCGGAGCAGCACGAGAGTTCAACTGTGCCGGAACCCCCGAGCGTTTCCTCGTGGCCATTCCACCCGCCTGTACCGATGGGGGATGCGGCCTGATCGCAGATCTGCCCGGCGCGACGGCCATGGCGGAGAATCCAAACTTGAACACGGGACTGAGACAGCGGACGCGCAATCTTCCCCAGCCGTTCATCGTGCTGGGCGCGAACAATCCGCGGTTGTTCTTCGACGCGGCCTCCTCCGATCGCATCTTCGAGTTCATGCAGGCGCTGGCCAACGTCTTCGACGTCGATCGCGACCGCATCCACATCGGCGGATTCTCCAATGGCGGCCGTGTCACCTTCGACTTTGCGTGCGACCCGGAGAAGGCCGCGTTCATTGCCAGTGCGGCCCCGCAGGCGACCAGCCAGTCCATCGACGGGCCCGTGTGCGCGCGTCCCTTGGTCCCCATTCGCTATTTCAACGGGCGGAACGACGGGATCGCAGACTTCCCCGAGATCCAGGTGACTGCGGCACGAATCGTTCAGGGAATCGGCGCAGGAGCTCCCGAGACCGTGGACTCGAGCCCCGTCGGGAACTTCGTGCAGCTGCGGTTCACTGGCGCGCAGGGCCAGCTCTTCGAGCGATTGATCTACGACAACATCAAGGATCCAGCGGCCGGTCCGCCCGACATTGGCGGGCACTGCTACGTCGGGCCCTTCACACCCAATGGAGGCGCCTGCACCGATGAGGCCGCCTTCGAGAATGGTGCGAAGACCTTGGAGTTCTATCTCGAGAACCCACGCCGTCCGTGAAGTCGAGTCCAGCAGCGGTCGGGACCGCGGGCGGCTGGCTCGCTCAGTCCGTCGCGCCAGCGTCCCGATGGTCCTGCGCTCGTACCAGCCTTCCGCTAGAGCTCTCGTCCGGCAGGAACACGGGAACCAATGCTCCTGGAAGAACGGTGTTCACTGAGTTGGGCGCGCCTTCGCCTCCCATGTCCGTTCTGAGCCAACCGGGGTCCAGTAGACTCATCACGACGCCGGATCCCTCGAGCGATGGACTCACGTCCCGTACGTACCGGTCGAGCGCTGCCTTCGAGACGCTGTAGGGAAGGAGCTCGCGAATGTGCTCGATGCCGCTCGTCACGTTGACGATGCGCCCCCACCGGCGCGCCCGCATCGGACCCAGCAAGCGATCGCAGATTCGGATGGGCGCCAGTACGTTGACCTGGAAGCTCAGGCGGTAGTCATCGAGCGGTGTCGTGTGCGCCTCTCGCCACGGAGTCATGATCGCCGCGTTGTTGTAGACGATGTCGGGCGCCCCGATCCGCTCCAGGACCGCATCGATCAGGCGATCGACCTGTGAAGTATCTGCGAGCTCTGCAGGTAGGGCGTGTACCTCACACCCCAGGTCGAGTAGCTTCGCTCGAACGGGAGCCAAGCCTTCCGTGGTTCGCCCGTGGACGATGAGGCGACAGCCCTCCAGCCCCAACGCGCTCGCGATCTGATATCCGACTCCGCGACTCGCTCCAGTCACCAACGCCCATCTTCCGTCGAGTCTCTTCATCTACGTACCCCGCTCCCCTCCGTGCGCTCTCGTCTGGTTGCCTTGTTTCCTCTCATGGGATTCTCGGGTATAACCGGATCGATGACGAGTAGATCTCGGTTCGAGGGGGTGAAGTCGGTTCCGGCGAACTCGCAATTGCATCCGACGAGATTGGCTCAGACTGCGTTGGTGTCCTTGCTCTGTGCGACCTGGCTTTGGGCAGCCGGCTGTGTGAGCTCCAACAGTCCGGGTGGCCCGGTCGTCAGTTCGGGCGCACAGCAGATGACCGAGCGTCGCCGCCAGTCTCCACCGAGGATCCGTGTGAACCAGGTGGGCTACCTTCCGAGTGCGCGAAAGATCGCTGTCGTGGTCAGCGGTGCAACCGAGCCCCTCGAGTGGAAGCTCTCGGACTCCGCGGGTGACGTCATCGCTGTCGGGGAGAGCTCGATCTTCGGTGCGGATGCCGGTTCCGGCGATCACCTGCATCAGATCGACTTCACCGCAGGCGCGCGAGCCGGGCGCGGACTCGTGCTCGAGGTCGGCGAAGAGAAGAGCGATCCATTCGACGTCGAGAGAGGTCTGTACGAGCAGATGAAGTACGACGCGCTGGCGTACTTCTACCACAATCGGTCGGGAATCCCGATCGAACTGCCGTATGCACGCGAGCGGAGATGGACGCGGCTGGCAGGTCACCGCCCGGATCGGGCTCGGTGCACCCCGCAGCGGATACTCGACGAGACGGGTTGGGCGACCCAGGCCTGCGACTACGAGCTCGACGTGACCGGGGGGTGGTACGACGCCGGCGACCACGGCAAGTATGTCGTGAACGGCGGCATTTCGGTGTGGACCTTGCTCAATCTCTACGAGAGGCTCGCTCAGCTCGGTGCGGGCGCGTCGGTAGTCTCGGATCGGAAGCTTGGGATTCCCGAATCGGGGAACCAGGTACCGGATCTCTTGGACGAGGCCCGTTGGCAGCTGGAGTTCATGCTCAAGATGCAGGTTCCTATGGGGGAGCTCTTGGCGGGCATGGTGCACCACAAGGTACACGACGATGCGTGGACGCCGCTGCCGTTGGCTCCGCACGACGACGTACGCACGCGCTATCTCCGCCCGCCCAGCACGGCGGCCACCCTCAACCTCGCAGCCTGCGCAGCTCAAGGTGCGCGCATCTTTCGCCCCTTCGACGCCGCCTTCTCTGAGGCGCTCTTGGCCGCAGCTGAGCGGGCCTATGCGGCTGCTCGGGCGCATCCCGCTCTGCTGGCCCCTGATGACAGCCAGAATGGAGGCGGCCCATACAACGACGACTACGTAGGGGACGAGTTCTACTGGGCGGCCGCGGAGCTCTTCATCACGACGAGCAAGCAGACGTACGAGTCCGACCTGCAGGCGAGTCCACACCACGAGCGCTTGCAAGGTCGTGATGGGACCGAGTCGATCCTGAGTTGGGGTGTCACGGACGGCCTCGGTACGATCTCGCTCGCTGTTGCCGAGAGCCGCTTGAGCCCCGCGGAGCGGCAGGCGCAGCGAGACCGCATCATCGCGGTCGCGGAACGTTATCTCGAGCTCGCGGCTCTAAGCGGCTACCGCGTACCTTTTCGGGCGAGAGGCCCCGGGTACCCGTGGGGGAGCAACTCGTTCGTGCTGAACAACCTGCTCGTGCTGGCCCTCGCCCACGACTTCACGGGGGACGTGCGCTTCCTCGATGCTGTGGCGGGGGGTATGGACTACCTACTCGGGCTAAACCCCATGGCAAAGAGCTATGTGACCGGATACGGTGAGCGGTCCATCGAGAATCCCCACCACCGCTTCTGGGCTCGGCAGGCCGATGCTGCGTTCCCGGAGCCGCCCCCTGGAGCCATATCGGGGGGGCCGAACTCCGGACTCCAGGATCCCTACATGCAGAACGCCCGCTTCGCGGGCTGCAGTCCGCAGAAGTGCTTCGCAGACCACATCGAGGCCTACTCTGCGAACGAGGTGACCATCAACTGGAATGCACCCTTCGCCTGGCTGGCGATCTGGCTCGACGAGCAGGCCGGATCGAGCGACGGTCGCGGCCCATGAAGGTGCGTGGGCTGGGGGGCGGTACGAGTTGACGGACGGCGAAGCGCCGTTTCGTGGCGTTGCTTCAGGTGCCGGTTCGCAGCAGCGGGGGCTCGATGGACTCATCCTCCGAAGTCGAATCGAGTGCAGACTTGGGCGGGTCTGGAAAGGGTGCGTACCACGCAGCGATGAGACTCGGGATGGAGGCGAACAGCACGAAGACGAAGAAGCTCTCGTAGCCGAGCCAGTCGGCCAGCGGCCCGCTCGCCATCTGCGTTGGGATCAAGACCAGGTTCATGAGGGCGGTGCAGAACGCGTAGTGGGTCATGTGAAACCGGCCCGGCGCGATCTGTTGCATCATGTAAAGCATGTTCGCGACGAAGCCGAAGCTGTAGCCGAACTTCTCGATCGTTACTAGAGTGCCGATGGTGGTGAGCGAGAGGGCTGCGCCGGCGGCTGCCGCGTGGCTCAGATAGACGAAGCAGAGATTCGGCACGTTCATGCAAAGAGCCATGAAGAACAGGGTACGGCGTAGCCCGTAGCGCGCGATGAAGGCTCCGCCGGCGATTCCGCCCACGATGCTCACCAGCGAGCTGATCGTGCCGTCGATGAGTCCCTTCTCCTTGAGGGTCAGGGCGGCACCTCCGTCCTGTACTGCCGCCTGGAGGAAAAGGGGGGCTTCCACCAGGAGAAAGCCTTCTCCACTCCGGTAGAGAAAGACGAAGATCAGCATCCCCCAAATACTCTTCTTGCGGAAGAAGTCGCGGATCGTGTCGAGGAAGGTGTCCACGACCTCGCGTGCATTCTCGGGGCGTCGGGGAATGGACCCCGCCGGGAGCACGAAGCCGTGATAGAGCCCGAGGGATGCCATGGCTGCGCCGCTCGAGAGGAGTGCGTAGGACCATGCCGCCCGGGGTGCGAGCCCCATGTCTTCCTGGAGCGCGCCCGCCAACCAGACCACGACGGCGGTCGCGAAGATGCGCCCGAAGTTCCATGCCATGCCCTGGATCCCGATCCACGAGGCCTGCTGCTGGGCGTCGAGCGACGTGATGTAAACGCCATCGACACAGATGTCCTGCGTGGCCGACGTGAAAGCGAGCACCCAGAGGCCCGCGATCACCAGCCAGAACGAGTCCGGTAGCTGAATCAGAAGCGCGATCGCTGCAAGTAGAGCAGCCATCAGGAACTCCGTCCCGAGGACGAAGAAGCGCTTGGTCTTGAACATGTCGAGGAACGCAGCCCAGAGCGGCTTGAGCGACCACGCGAGACCGATGCTCGCGGTCGCGAGGGTGATCTCGCCGTCGTCGCGTCCGAAGTCCTTGAACATCGTTCCGGCGACCCAGATCACCATCGCGAATGGAATCCCCTCCGCGAGATAGGCGCTCGGGACCCAGGTCCAGGGACGGAAGAGGCGTTCGCTGCGCATCATGCAGTCGCCGCTCTCACCGCGCGGTGACTTCCTCGAGATCGGTCGCGAATTCACCCCCAAGCGATGCTCCGTGGGACGCGATCACGTGGCGGTACCAGTCGAAGGAGTCTTTCGGGATTCGACGCTGCGAGACATAGTCGACATACACCAAGCCGAAGCGTTGCCCGTAGCCCTCCGCCCACTCGAAGTTGTCGAGCAGCGACCATGCCAGGTATCCCTCTACGTTTGCTCCGTCGCCGATCGCGCGACGCAGTGCGAGCAGGCCGCGATGCATGTAGTCGATGCGGTGCGGGTCGTGAACCCTCCCGTCCAGGAAGACCTGGTCGAGGGTGGACAAGCCATTCTCCGTGATCCAGAGAGGCAGTCCGTAGCGCTCGTGGAACAGGCGGGGACCGTAGTAGAGAGCGTCGGGTGTGATGGGCTGCCACTCGACGCCCGATCGGGGAAAGCCCGGCGGTACGGGAAGCACCTGGACTTCGCCATCGGGCCCTGCCCGGCACGTGTCGGCGCGGTAGATGTTGATCCCCAGGAAGTCGAGAGGCTGGTGAAGGTCGTTCCAGTCGGAAGCCGGAAAGCTTGGCATGTCCGCCCCGAACAGCTCCAATCCGTCCTCGGGATAGCGGCCCCAGAGCACGGGATCGGTCCACCACGTGTTGTTCCAGTAGGTGCGCTCGCGGACCGCGAACATCTGGCTGCGCGCTGCCTCCATGTCTGCGCCGGAGTCGGTCTCGGGACGGAACACCGGCGTTGCGACTACGTATCCGATGCGGGCGTCCCGCACGACAGTGCGCAATGCCGAGACTGCCTTCCCGTGCGCCCGCATGGAGTTGTGCGCAGCGTGTAGGGTCTCGGGGAAGGAGAGTCGCAGCCCAGGTGCGTGCCTGCCCTCGAGGAGGCCCGCGCCGATGAAGCATTGCGGCTCGTTCTGGGTGACCCAGAGCTTGACTCGGTCTCCGAGTTGCTCACCGAGCAGCAGGGCGTAGTCTGCGAACCAGTCGGAGATGTCTCGATTCAGGAATCCACCCCTTCGCTGCAGCGCTTGTGGGAGATCCCAGTGGAAGAGCGTACAGAACGGGTGGATGCCCGCCTCGCAGAGGGCATCCACGAGCCGATCGTAGAACTCGAGCCCTTTCGCGTTCGCAGATCCTCTTCCGTCGGGGAGCACGCGGGACCACGAGATGCTGAAGCGATAGGCCTGTAGGCCGAGCTGGCGCATCAGCTCGACGTCGTCTCGATAGCGGTGATAGTGATCGCACGCAACCGCACCGGAGTGACCTGCGTAGACCGCGCCGGGACGCTCGCAGAAGACGTCCCAGCAGCTTGCTCCGCGCCCATCCTCGGTCGCGGCACCCTCGATTTGATACGCGGCCGTCGCGGCGCCCCAGACGAAATGTCCAGGGAACATGCACTGTGCATCCGAGACACGAAATGGAGCCAATTCAACTACCTCGACAGCAGATCCGCTGGATGAGAGTCGCGAGATCAGAACCGATACATCACCCGCACTCCCACGGTCCTCGGATCGTTGAGGAACCGAAGATTCAGCGATGGAGCAAAGAGTGCCTTGGTCGATGCGTCCTCGTCGAGAAGGTTCGACACGAAGGCCTCGACCCGAAGCCGCTCGTCGCTCGTGGTGTAACCGATACCGAGGTTCAGCGTGATGTAGCTCTTTTGCTCGTCATCGAATCCGAGGGACTTCGCGCTCGCGACCCGGTCGATCGCTCCATCGACGTCGTCGTCGAATCGGACCGGCTGCTCGTTGAAAACGCTGAGAAAGTAGCTCGACTTGTAGTTTCCGAGGATCTGCCAGTCGAGCTGTCCCCAGGAGCCCAGATCGATCTGCTGTTGGAGCCTCAGGATCGCCGTGAGCTTGGGCGCGAGCGGTAGATCGTTTCCGGAGAGCTCCGCGTCGGGGGTTGCAGCGAGGTTTCCGAAGTTGGTCGCCCGCACGTCGGAGACCGTCCCGTCGCGGATTTCCGTGTTCAAGAACAGCAGATTGCCCGAAAGGGTGAAGCCCGCTGGGAGGCCTACGCTCCCCTCCAGCTCGAGGCCGAGAATCCGGGAATCGGCGATGTTGACGTTCTGCTGCGAGGATCCATTGTTCTCGCCGTCGCCCAGGCCCCCGATCGTGGTGAGGACGGAGAACACCTGGTCTTGGTAGTCATACATGAATGCGCTCGCGTTGAGCGTGCCGAAGTAGTCTCCGAACTGGAAGGCGTTCTTGCTCCCGATCTCGTAGGCGATCACGATCTCGGGATCGAATTCGATCGCCTGGAGGAGCCTCTGATTCCCAGGGCCCTCGGGCTGCGTGGGGTCGAACCCAGGGTTTGCAGCCGTATCGTTGAATCCTCCAGACTTGTGCCCAGTGGTGACAGATGCGTACAAGAGGTTGTCTTCGCTCAGGTCGAACTCGAAGCCCGCCCTCCAGTCGAGAAACTTGTCGTCCGTCTTTCCCTTCTGAATGTCGGGTGCCGTGATGTTGAGGAAGCTGAACTGCCCGTTGGCCGGGCAGGACAAAGAACCGTTGTCGAGCTCCGGCGTATCGATACAGGTCCCGTTGGGCCGTGACCCATCGATGACTCCGGCCAGCTGTGCCCCGAAGGTGTCCCGATCTCCCGGCTGGATGCCGTCGAGGAGTAGGCGAGCGAGTGCTGCTGGTGATCGATCGGAGGCATCGAACGAGCTCCGGTCGAGAAATCTCGGTTCGAAGCCCTCGGTCCCGAATCGCGAGCTGAAGCAGCAGGCGAAGTCGTCGTCCGGAGTCGTCCCGCCGGCAGCGATCGCAAAGTTTCCACCGATCCCGAAGCGAGACTTCTCTTCGTCCGTGTGACGGAGCCCCGCCTTGACGCGAAAGCTGGGGGTCACGTCGTAGGTGACGTCCGCGTAACCCGCGAGCGAGCGCGTGTCGGTGCTCGGGATGCTGAACTCGACTCCCGAGAAGCAGCAGAACCCGCGATCCGAAGCCGAGAAGAAGCCCGTCTCCTGGTCCTCCTTGAAGAAGAACATCCCGGCGGTCCAGCGAGCACGCGCCGTGTCGGGAGCGAACAAGCGGAGCTCGTGCACGATCGATTCGGACCGAGTCAGGAAGAAGACGTTGCTGAAGTTGTCGACCTCGCTCTCGCTGAGGTCGCGGCCGGGGAATGCGACGCCGTCGCTCGCGGCGTTGGTTTGCTCGAAGTCGAGATCGCGGTAGCTGCCGAGGTACTCGAACACGACGGGCCCGAAGTCGTAGGCGACGTTTGTCGAGACGCCTCGATTGTCGCTTTCGAGGTCTCCCTCGATTCCGCGGTAGACGACCTTGCGAGGATTGAGGTCGTCGAAGCGCTGGCCGCTGGCGAACGCATCGAACAGGTTGGCTCCAGGGAATCCGGTCCCTTCCTCCTTGGAGTAGTCTGCGAACAAGCGAACCGAGAGTTCTTCACTGATGTCCCATGCGGCCGAGACGCGTACGGCCTGGTCTTCCTGTTCGCCCGCGGCCTTGAGTCCTCGCGTGGGGCCAGCATTGTCGAACTGCGGATCGTGGAAGTTTCTGAATCCAGCGACCCGCAGTGCCAGCGTATCGCCGATGGGCACGTTCAGAGCTCCCTCGAAGATCCTGGTATCGAATGAGCCGAACTCGGCTTGGAGGTATCCACCCATCTCACCGAACTCGGGCGTCTTGGAGATGATGTTCAAGGATCCGGCGACGGCATTGCGGCCACGCAGCGTACCCTGGGGGCCCTTCAGAACCTCGACGCGCTCGAGGTCGAAGAACTGTGCACCGAGCCCGCGCGGACGCGGGACATACACGCCGTTCACGTAGGTCGCGGCCGAGGGGTCACCGAGCTCGGTGTTGTTCGTCGATCCGACGCCTCGGATGAAGATCTCTATGTTGCCCTCTTGATTGGCGATCGACATACCGGGGACGACAGCTCCGAGATTTCGGATCTCCGAGCCGACTCCGGAGAACTTGAGGTCGGCTTCCGAGAAGGACTGAGCCAGGGATGGGACGTCTTGAAGATTCTGTTCCCGGCGCTCGACCGTGACGGTGACTTCCTCGATGGCTGCGCGCTGAGCAGCACGTGCGTCTGCGTCTGCGTCAGGGGACTGAGCTCTCGCCAGAGTCGTGGGACTCATGCTAAGTGCGAGTGCCAAGAGCCAAGAGGGAGATTGCATCTTCATGTCTGACTCTCCTCTGTCGTGCAACGTTGCTCACGGTTCAGCATATCAACGAGTGCAGATTATGCTCGTACAAAATCGGTGGTATCGAAATCGTTGGTATCGAAATGCAGTACAACCTTCTGAGTAGGAGGTCGACCGAATTCTGTGAAGGATCGGCGTGTGGGTGACTGCTTGCGTAGTCCAGGCATGGGAAGCGAAGGCGATCCTAGAACTGCCGAGCGGATACTGACTACAACCGTTGCGTGGCCTTCTCCGATCGGTTGCTTCGGGTGAAGCGTGGATGAGAGATGGCGCGTCTGATTGGCGTGTAGCAGGATGCACCCGTGCGAGATTCCTCGAAGAGACGACTCATGAAAGGGTGGAGACGGCCCGAGGTGTGATTCCGCCCTACGCAATTCCAGGGAAATGCAAGGGAACCGATATCGCGTGCGCGAGAGCGGGCTACGTAAGCCACCTCACTAGTTGATGGAGAAGCAGAGACGATCTTGTCATCTGTCGTCCTGCTTTCTTGTCGGCTATCCCTGGATTTTCCCCGATCTGGCTCGTCGAAGGGAGGGCTTGGGCGCTCGCGCGACTTGCGCGTTGTTCATGGCGTGGTGGGTTTGGGTTACGGCCGAGGCTTCCCGAGGCTTCGAGTCTAGTGTGGTGAGAGCGATAGGCGGGGAAGCTTGCGAGCCGGGACATTTTCTCCCGGAAGATGGGCTACTGCGTGTGTTGTCGGCCGAGCTCGGTGGGTGGGTATTCGCCCGAGCTTGCCGAGGGGATCGACGCATGCGATTCGAGCCCTGATGAAGTTGGCCGCGTGCGGTCCAACTACATTCGCGAGCCGCTCGGGTGCGGCACATCCGTCGAGCTGGGATGCTGCGCGCTCGGCCTCGATCAGCTGAGTGAACGATCGATGATGACCTTGGGTTCGCCACCAAGCAATGCGTCGGCGGCCTCGCGCCAGGGCACGATGAGAGGCTGGATGGCGAGCGGATCGAGCTCGCCTTTGGAGATTGCTTCGAGCATTCGCGGGAGTCCTGCGGCCCCGTTCGTGCGACCGGTGCTGAAGGTGATCCCGCGCATGCACATTCGCGCCATTGGAAGCGTGACATCGGCGAAGTACATGGGGGGGCTCGTGCAGAATCCTCCTGGAGCTGTACTGGCCACGAGGGCGTGTAGAGCTCTGGGGTCGTTCGTGCAGTCCACTGTGATATCGTGCGAGGGAAAGCGATCGGGCCATGTCTTCACCGGATACGCGTTCGCTCCGAGCGCTTCCGCCCGTTCGAGATGCAAACGGTCTGGAGACAGGTAGCTGATCTGTCCGGCTCCGAGCCTGCGGGCCGCATCGACGACGAGCAAGGAGATGCCCCCGCTGCCGGCGACGAGCACCGAGCCAGCGGGGATCCGAGCGAGCTGGGGCCCCACGCAGCGGTACGCATCGAGCAGATTGTCGCTCGCGTTGGCTGCTTGCAAGGGAGTGACGTTCTCGGGGAGCCGACATAGCATCGCGTCGGGGAATGGGACGCGAACGACATCGGAGAGGGCACCGCCCCAGTCTCCGGCGACCGGCCCGAGCCCGTACATGGACGTCTTGGGGACGCGCTGGCAAGCCGAGGTCGTGCCGCGTCGGCACATCTTGCAGGTGCCGCAGCTGGGTTGGTAAGCCACGGCGGCCACGTCGCCCACCTGCCAGGTTCTCGACTCGCCGACCTCGAGGATCTCAGCGACGAATTCGTGGCCGAGCGCAAAGGGAGGGGCGAACGGGGACTGACCCCGGACGATCTGACGATCCAGGTCACAGGCCGCGACCACCAGCGGCCGCACTTTCACCTCCGTCGGGCGGGCGAGTACGAGCGGGGGCTGCTGCCGCCACGCGAGCTTGCCAGTACCTTCGAACATGAGCTGCTGCATGTGCACTCCCTCTGCTCGACGGCCACGCTAGCGGGTCGGAGTTGTCGTGACAAAGGGATGGATTTTCACGATGGATGAAGGGATCTTCATCCATGCGGAGGACTCGATGCGCGCAGGTGCGCGCGCAGCTCCTGTGCGACCGTCTCGATCTCGGGCTGGCGGCTTCCGCCCGGAGCGAACACCAGGTACATCGACTCCCGCAACGCGACCCGCGCAACGAGCGGGCGCACGAGTCGTCCGGCGTCGATCCAGGGCTGGGCCAGAGGCAACAGCGCGAGGCCCGGTCCGAGCCCCTGCTCCACGGCCCGCAGGGCGGCCGCATAGTTGTCGAAGGCGAGCACCTCGGCTGCTCCTGGAAGCTCGAGGCCGTACGCCCGTCCCCAGAGCTGCCACCCTTCGGGCTGAGCGGTGAGTACGATGAGCGGGCTTCCCACGAGATCTGCGGGGTGCGAGAGGCGATGGCTACGCGTCCAGTCGGGCGAAGCGACAACGTCGAGCCAGACCTGGGTCAGCTCGATGCCGGTCAGTCCCTCGAACTCTCCGGTGCCGTAACGGATCACAGCATCGAGTCGCTCATTGCCCGCATCGCCGCGCAGGTCGCGCAGATGGATCCTGGATTCGATCTGGAACTCGACTGCCGGGAGCACGTCGGCGAGGCGGCTCAGCGTGGGTACGAACACCTCGCTTGCCGTGAAGGGCAGCATCCCGATCCGCAGGGGACGAGTGCGGTCCCGGCCGCGGGCGACTTCGGTTGCGCTGGACAGTGAAGCCAGAGCCGTCTGCACCTGTTCGAAGAAGCGCTGACCTACGGGCGTCAACTCGATCGCGCGAGTCTTCCGCACGAACAGCGAGCTGCCCAGCGATCGTTCGAGATCCCGGATCTGATGACTGATCGAGGATGGTGTCACGTGGAGCTCACGCGCTGCCTGCTTGAAGCTGCCGAGTCGGCTCGCCGCCTCGAAGGCCCGAAGCCAGCTGAACGGGGGAAGGGGATTACGATCACTCATTGGTCGGAGTCCTGGCTGCTTCTGGTCGTTCTGAAAGGATGGCTACGAGACGCTCGACGGAAACCAAGATTCCACGCGTTCAGCCGCAGACTGCGTGATCTCTGGGCTGCTCGGACAGCCATCGACGCAGCCACGCTGCGACGTGAATGCGCCAATGCCCAGACTCCTCTTTGTTCTCACTATCCGAGCTGTTCTCGCGACCCTGGAGCATGTGGTCGAAGTCGAGCGCGCGTGCGGCGGTTCCAGCCCAATTCGCAAGCATCGCCCAGTGATTCAGCTCCGCACGCGATGCGTGTGCCAACCACGGTTCGAAGTAGGCTGCCTGAAGCCTGGCGAAAGCGCGAGCGCGGGTCTCTTCGTCTAGCCCGCCAAGTGCGTGCTCTCGCGTTACGCGTAGGGTCACGAAGGCATGGGACACGCAGGCATCGGCCCAGTCGATGACCCAGAGTCGGTCTCCAGCTGACAACAAGTTTGCCTCGTGGAGGTCGCCGTGGTCCAGTGCCGCGTGCGCAGGTGATCGCCCCAGCTCCTCGCCGAGGGTCGCGAGCTCCGGAATGCGAGCCTGCATGGCCTTTCTCTCCGTGCAGGTGAGCTCGGACGTGCGATCGACCAGGTTCGCGATCAAGCTCGGCAGCCGACTCATGCGACGGTCGGGGACGCCGATCTCGAGCCATCGAGTCGCGTGCTCGAGCGAGGCGATCTGTAGCTCGGCATACCGGGGGAGTAGAGTCTCCCACACCTTCAGGGAGTGATCGGTCTGCCAGCCGATGGCATCCATCCGCTCGCCACAGTCCGCAGTAAGCATCCATCCCCGATCTTCGTCTACTGCCAAGGGCGCTGGAACCAGATCCGGCCAAGCGGCTGCCAAGGTACGCACCAGCGCGGGCTCGTGGGCGCCCCCGGGAGCGTTCGCCTTGACGTATACCTGGCCAGCTGACGTGTTCATTCGCCACACCGAAGCCCAGGGGCGCTGCTTTACCACCTCGAGCGGAGAGGTTTGAACGCATTTGCGCTCTCTGAGGACGACCTCCACCCACTCGGAGATCGCAGCGCTCAAGCTCGTGCCATTCATTCGACGCTCCCCAGAGCGTTCGCCCTCGTGATCTTGCTGCTGGCTGCGATCAGCACATGGTAAAGTATGCCACGAGCGCGTCACGCGGACGTCCACTGCATGAGCGATCGTGGACGATCGAGCGGGGAGGCGAGATGCCGAACGCTACCCCTAGCAAAAGTGGAATCTCTCGGATCGCCGCAGCCCTCTGGAGCTTTGGAGTCCTCTCGAGCTTTGGAACGGTCTGGAGCATCGGGACCTTGGCCTCGCGCTGCGCCGTTGCAGACGAGCTGCCGCAGGTACAAGCTCCGAGAGAGGCTGTGGTAGCTCCCGAGCCAGCGAGTTCGGAAGCTGTGGTAGTGCAAGCATCGAGTTCGGTCTCAGGCAGGAGCGGAGCGACAGCCGCTCGACCACAGAGCCGGCTCGGACTGGCCATCGCTAGCTATCACGAGGCTCTGTTGCGCGACCCCGGCTGGACCGACGGGTGGACGGAGCTAGGCCTGCTGTTGCGAGAGCTCGATCCAGAGGGAGCCAAGCAAGCCTTCGAGTACGCGGTGAGCTCCGCCGAGAACATAGAGGAAATGCCGGCACTGGCCGTCTCGCTCGTGGAGCTCGGTCGTCTTCGCATCAGTGATGGAACGTTCTGTGTGCGAGGTAGCGGGGATCTGGTTCTGCACGTCTTTCCGGAGATCGGTCTTCCCAACCCGCTCGATGAAGACGTCTTCGAGACTCAGCCGAGCACGATCGGCGAGGCGGACGGACGCGGCAGCCAAGAGGACCGTCAGCCGGTACGCTCCAGGGTCCGCTGACTCGGGCGCGCTACCGTAGGCTCCCGGCATCGAAGCACATCAGAGATCTCGTGCGAGTCCACTCGAGCGAGAGAGCGGGCCCAGGTGAGAGCTGCCACACTTCTCCAAGGGAACGCTCCAATGTGCGGCCGTACAAGGTTCGGAGTTCCAGGCCATAGGTCAACTTGCTTTGCTCGCCCGCGCGCTGAACGAGCAGCTCCCGGGACGCGGCTGGTTCCAGGAGTGGCAGCGTGCAGTAGTGGAAGACGCGATCTCCGAGATCTCGGATACAGGTCGTCGCGAGCCAGCGAATGTGCGCTCCGCGTGGCCTGGGCCAGGGGACGCATGCACACCACTGCGTGAGGTCGTCGAGCACGATCAGCACCGGTGCTGCGAGAGCCTCGATCGCTTCGAGGGCCAGCTCGACGCGGTGCGCCGGATTCGGGTCCTCGATGCCGAGATGCGGTGCCACGACGTCTGCTCAGGCCGATGTCAAATCTGGATCTCGCGCGTCGAGCCAGATAATGCGGAACGCATGCTTCTGCTCACATGTGGCGCAAACGCGGAGCGCGAGCTCCGTCTGGCCCACACCGGGTAGTCCCTCCAGCGATATTGCGACTCTCTCCGGGCTGGGCCGCAGCGGCCCTCGGCTTCGATTCGGCGTATCTGGGTGCACGAGATCGAGTGCATCTCGCCGTCGAGGCGAACGCGTTGCTTCGCGAGGGCCTCTTGAGTAAAGCCGCGCTGCAGTCGCCAGTAGCGCACGGCTTCTGAGTCTAGATCGAGGCTTTCAGTTGCTGCGTTGCGGCGAGCTTGATTTCCGCGAGTCGCTGTCTTCCGCTCCACGATCTACCTCTCCACCGCGCGCGCGATACCGGCTGCTGTGTGCGAGTATGTCCATCTTTTTGGGTGAAGGTGTTCGCTCGAAAGCTTTCGGATCGCAGGTTGCTTCGGCTGCTCGCGTGGCTGCACGGCAGCGCAGTCGGATCACACTGGTGTGAAGCAAGCGGGGCCCGCCGCGCTCTATGGGTCAGGCTGTCTGACGTTGAGACGTGCTGGCACGCATGCGGCAGCAGCCCGGCCCGACTGTCTCGTTCTTGGGAGAGGCTTCTGATCCAAGCGCCGGGCATACGGATTGCAGTTGCTGCATTGCTTGAACTGCTGGACACGAGACGCGCCGAGTCTCGGCGGGTGGGTAGTCTCCACACTCGTCGGTGCGTGGGCGTTGGGTCTTGGAGTCTGAAGGAGTGCATGACGTGAAGCAAACTGTACTGGCCGTCCTGGTTTTCATCTGGCTCGTTCCGATCTGGAGCGCCCATGCCCAGGCAGAGGATTCGCTTCGCCTACCGGCATCCGGAACCTTCGCAGCACAGGTCGATTTCTCGACGCTCGAGCTCACGCCGGCTGGGGCGCGTTGTCTACTCGAGGTATCGGGTGTGCTCGTGTTCAGTGGTACGATCGTGGGTGAAGCACCGGGCACGACTCGCGCGCTGGTCTTCGCATCGTGCGAGGAGGTTGCCCAGAATCCGCCCGGTGCATTCAAGGATGTGTTTCGCTCCAGGCTCGAGTTCTTCGGCACGTTGGGTGGAGCTCCCGTGGTTGCAGACCTGACCTACGCGGGCATCACGGAGCAAGGCGGCACCATCAAGGCCGTGATGCACTTCTCGAATGGACTCCGGGGGCTCTTGAGCGTGGAAGCAGTCGTGGCCCAAGGCGGAAGCTATCAGGGATTCATCGAATCTTCTCCTGCGCACGGGAAGGAAAGCCCTCCAGGTAGGAGCGTCCCTCTGGACTGATAGTCCAGGCGTGGCCTTACCGGCGCAGCTCCGGCGACTCGGCTGTCGCTCGGAACTCGTCCCTCAAGACGGCATAGACGAAGGTGTCGCGCCACTCACCATCGATCTGGACGTCGCGAATCTGATGCCCTTCCCGGCGCAGTCCGACGCGTTCTGCCAGGCGAATGGAGGCTGTGTTCTCCGGATCGATGTAGGCGAAGACGCGGTGTGCCGCAACCTCCTCGAATGCGAAGTAGAGTAGGCGAGTCACCGCCTCTCTGCCGAAGCCTCGCCCCCAGTGGTCCGGGTGGATCGAGTAGCCGATCTCGTACTCGTGATACTCGGTTCGTCTCGGAAGCAGCTCGCAGCCACCGATGACACGCCGGTGCGCAGTCTCCTCGACCGCGAGATGAAGATCTCGAGGGCCGGCCTCCAGGAGCAGCCCGCGCGCCCGCTGGATGAAGCATCGCGTATCGGATGTAGAATTTGGCCCCCACGTCTGG
Organism: Pseudomonadota bacterium; assembly: GCA_003247575.1. Lineage (GTDB taxonomy): Bacteria > Myxococcota_A > UBA9160 > SZUA-336 > SZUA-336 > SZUA-336. Next base: position 8,129 of record QJZC01000023.1, on the reverse strand, counting down.
TACCGCGTGACTCGTGTGTTGCTGGCGTACGCGTGCACCGCTTCGAAGTCGGAGTCTTCGAAGGGTCGGAGCGCGAGCCGTGAAGTCGTGAGCGGGTTCATTCGCCTCGTGCCGGAGTCTCGCCCGCGGCCGGACCCCGTACGCCGCAGATTCTCGAGCGCCGGCGTCCGATCCGATTCTCGGGATGCGTGCACTTTCTCTCAGGCGCACGCGGCAGGGTCCACGTTGCCGGCGGAGGCTCGGAATGTGTGTCAATCACTGCACCGGCTCCAGCGGTTCGTCTCGTGTCGCCTCGGATATCAGGAGGAGCCTCGCACATGCCGCTTCGTCGATCCCGCCGTACACTTGCCACATTCGCGCTGACTCTGTCTACGTTCCTTGCCCTGGGAGAGGTGCGCGCTCAGGGTGCGACGACACTCGAGCTCTCGGGGCTTCTGTCTCCCGTGCGCATCGTTCGCGACGAGTCCGGAGTGCCGCACATCTTCGCTGCGAATGAGCGCGATCTGTTGTTTGCCCAGGGCTTCGTGCACGCTCAGGACCGGCTCTTCCAAATGGACTCCATGCGACGCATGGCGGAGGGAACGCTCGCCGAGCTGCTCGGTCCGCCTGCGTTGCCGTCCGACATCCAGGTGCGGCTGTTGGGTGTCGGGCGCAATGCCGAGGAGACGCTCGATCGACTCTCGCCCGCGACGCGCAGTGGGCTGCGGGCCTATGCCGCGGGGGTCAACGCAGTCCTCGCGAGTCGTCCACTACCTCCGGAGTACACGCCGCTCGAGCTGACCCGGATTCGCTCGTGGACTCCCGAGGACTCCGTTCGGATCGCTCGGCTGATCGCCTTCGGCCTCGCGCTCGACCTGAGTGACCTGCCGCGTACCGCGACCTTGATGAGCTATCAGGCTGCCGGGGCCGCTCAGGGATTCGATGGTCAGGCGCTGTTCTTCGAGGACACGAACCCGATTGCACCGTTTGACCCCGCAACGGTCGTACCGGATGCATCGCGGGATCCCGCCGAGCTCGGCCTGCCGGCCGTCACCCCGCCGCGCCGCCGCGGGCGACCGAGAGCGGCCGCCGCGTTTCTCGAGCCCGCGACCTTACGCCTCGTTCGCCGCATGGTCGAGCGACTCGAACGCCTCCAGATGGCTGGCGGGCTCTCGGGGCTGGACAAGGATCGAGGCAGCAATGCCTTCGTGGTATCCGGTGCGCGTAGCGCAACAGGCATGCCGATCTTGGCGAATGATCCGCATCTGCCGCTCGGCGCCCCTTCCGTGTTCTACCCGGTCCACCTGAGCGCGCCACGCGATGGGTTCGAGGTAGCGGGCAGCAGCTTTCCGGGAGCGCCATACGTGGCTCTCGGGCACAACCAGAACATCACGTGGGGGGCGACCGTCAATCCGCTCGATCTGACTGATGTGTATCAGGAGCAGCTGGTGCTCGACTTCCGGTCTCCCAGCCTGCTGAGCACGGTGTTCGATGGAACGCGTGAGCCGGTGGTCCTGCTCCCGCAGATCTTCCGCGCGAATACCATCGGGGACGGCGTCCTCGACTCGATCGTGGTGATCCCGCCTGGGCCCCTGACCTTTCCAGCGGAAGGCGCGGAGGATCCGGATGCGGAGCCCGACGCGTCTGGCGCCGCATCCGCCGACGACATGCAGGCTGCTCCGCTGGAGATTCCGCCGTTCGTACCGATCGTGCCGCGTCGAAACGCGGGTCCGATCGTGGAGCTCGATCTGGAGAGTGGGTTGGCGATCAGCGTGCAGTTCACCGGTACGAGCCCGGGCAGTGGCCTGGACGGAATCCGTGGGTTGAACCTTGCGCGGAACTTTCGTGACTTCGTAGGTGCAGTGCAGCGGATCGACATCGGGTCTCAGAATCTGCTCTACGCGGATCGACGTGGGAACATCGCCTATGTGCCTACGGGTGAGCTGCCGCTGCGCGAGGATCTGGAGCAGGGCACCGTCGTCGGCACGCCGCCGTTTCTGATCCGCAATGGCCAGGGCGGAAACGAGTGGGTGCCTGCGCGAAGCTTCGACCGCGAGCGTGCGCTCGGGTTCGAGATCCTCCCCTTCGCCGAGATGCCTCAGCTGCTCAATCCACCGCTCGGCGTCGTTACGAGTGCCAACAACGACACCGCAGGGACCACCCTCGACAACGATCCACTGAATGAAATGCGACCGAGCGGCGGGATCCTGTATCTGAGCGACCGCTATGCACCGGGAATTCGAGCCGGTCGCATCACGCGCCTGCTCGACGAGCTGCTTCGCAGCGGGAAGCCGATCCGCGCAGACGATCTCCGAGCCATCCAGGCCGACGTCGTGTTGAGCGATGCCGGAGTGTTCCGGCCCTTCCTGCTCGATGCGTTCGAGCGGGCTCAGCGAAGCGACGCGCCCGCAGAGCTTCGTAGGTTGGCTTCCGATCCCCGCATCCGTGAAGCGGTGGAACGGATCCGAGCTTGGGACCTGACCAGTCCGACGGGCATTCCCGAGGGGTTCGATGCGAGCGATACACCGACTTCACTCGAAGAGCCGAGTGAGTCCGAGATCTCCAACAGCATCGCGACGACGCTCTACTCGACGTGGCGCACGGACGCGCTCGAGAGCATCCTCGTTGCCACGCTCGAGCGGCGCGGTCTGGAGCTCTTCTCGGGAAGCGGCGAGCCACTCACAGGCCTGCGTCGCCTGCTCGAGCGCTTCGAAGACACGGAAGGCTTGGGCGAATCGGGGCTCGACTTCTTCGAGGTTCCAGGAATCCCCGACGCGCGCGACCGGCGAGACCTGATCCTGCTTCGTAGTCTCGCGTCTGCGCTCGATCGCTTGGCTGGTGATGACTTTGCCGCTGCGTTCGATCACTCGACCCGACAAGAAGACTACCGCTGGGGACTGCTGCATCGCGCGATCCTGGACCATCCCTTGGGCGAGCCGTTCTCGATTCCGCCAGCGGGAGGGGCGTTCCCGGCTCCACTCGCAGCGCGTCCGGAGGGAAGCCTGGGCGCTGGACTGCCCGGAATCCCGATCGATGGGGGGCTCTTCACCGTCGATGTGGCCAACACCGCGGGACGGCCCCGGAACGTTGAAGAACACGTCGTGCGCGCGGGGCCAGCGAGGCGCTTCGTCGCCGAGATCCAAGCGGGAGGTCGTGGAATTCGCGCCGAGTCCAGCCTCCCCGGCGGACAGAGTGGAGTCCTCGGCAGCCCGCTCTACGTGAATCGTCTCATCGAGTATCTCACCAACGAGACGAGCCCACTGATCAGCGATTCGCGTGACCTCGTGGGACGCGTGGGGTCGGAGGTCACTTTGGTCCCTGCGCGCTGACGGCGAGCGCTGCGCGAATAGGTGCGGTTGCGTATCCTGACCCCGGTGCAGATGAACGAGCTGGAGGCGAGGGTGTCGGATACGAAACCGATCTCAGATCTGCCCGTGCTGGATGCGCGAGCGCCGATCTCCGTAGGGGAGCCGTTCCGTCGCGTGAACGCAGCGCTCCTCGAGCTGCTCGAGGGGCTCCCGGCCGATGCGTGGGCGCGACCGACGGTGCATCCGAATCGCAGCGTAAAGGATCTGGTGGCGCACCTGCTGCACGGTAGCCTGAGACGTGTCACCGGTTGCCGCGATCGCTACGTGGCGGAGCGCCAGCACTTCGATGACGTGCAGGCGCTCACGGATTTCATCCAGAGCGACAACCAGCGCTTCATGCAGGGGATGTTCCGCATCAGTCCGCAGATTCTGATCGAGCTCTTGCGCTTCTACGACCCGATCGTGCTCGAGCTCTTCGCAGAGCTCGATCCGATGGCGCCCGGCGTCGGCGTCGCTTGGGCCGGTGAGTGGTCGTCCCCGAACTGGTTCGACGTCGCGCGCGAGTATACGGAGAAGTGGCACCACCAGCAGCAGCTCCGCGACGCTACGGAGCAAGCACCCCTTTACGCGGGGGAGCTCTTGAGCCCGGTGCTCGAGACGTTCGCAAGGGGTTTTCCGCATGCCCTTCGTGGCGTAGCCGTGCCTGTCGGGGCGGCGCTCTCGATCGAGACGGTTGGTGCGATCGCATTGGGCTGGACGCTCGAACGTCAGGCCGAAGGGTGGCTTCTGCGCGGTGGGCTCGCGGAAGATTGCGCACTCCGGCTGCGCGTTCCCGCAGAGGTGGCGTGGCGCCCCTGGACGAAGAGCATGACTCCAGAGCAGGCCCTAGGGCACATACAGGTCGAGATTCCATCTGGTTCGGACGCTTCTTCGCCGCAGGCCGAGGCAGTGTCGAACGCCCTTGCGTCGTTCGTGGCCATCATGGCTTGAGACTCGGGGGTCCACTGCCGCAGGCTGGAGTGTTACTCTACGCGGCCCATGGACGTTCAGATTCGTGAAGCGAGTGAAGCCGACGCCAGCTTCATCGCATGGGTTCAGATGGAAGCTGCGCGTTCTCACCGACCGCTGGGCTTCTGGGACGTCGCGTTTCCCGGACCCGATGCGCCACGGCTCGAGTGGATGGCAAGAATCGCGCGTTCGCGCAAGCGGAGCTTCGCGCACGTCAGCGGATTCCTCGTCGCTGAGCTCGACGGCGCGCCTGTCGCGGCTCTCAGCGGGTACGACCCCTCGGAGACGTTGGCCGAGCACTTCGTAGCGGCTCTGGTCGAGGAACTCGGCGCCGAGGGCTGGAGTCCGGCGCATCTCGAGCTTCTGTACACGCGCTTCGCGCCCTTCCTCGCTTGTATGGTCGAGGACGAGCCCGGGGCCTGGGTGGTCGAGTGGGTGGCTGCCCTGCCGCGGGTCCGGCGCAGTGGGATCGTATCTCGGTTGCTCGAACAGATCTTGGAACGCGGGCGCGAGCGGGGTCACCGCTGTGCACAGTTGAACTGCATGATCGGGAACCTGCCCGCGCTGCGCTGCTATGAACGCCAGGGTTTCGCAGTGGCGGACGAGAAGCGCCACCCTGACTTCGAGGCCCTGATTGGTGCGCCCGGCACGGCCCGCATGCGGATCGATCTGTAGGCCGAGCTCGGCGCGCGCGTGGAAGGAGCTTCGGCGACCGTCTTGCGCAAACGAGCGGTGCGGGTGTACCTGGCATCGGGCTTCGTCTTCGCCAGCTGCTTCGCGCTCTACTCGACGGTGTCGTCGCTGTATCGAATTCGCGAGGCGGGTCTGGATCCCTTCGAGCTGATCCTCGTCGGTTCGGTGCTCGAGCTCTCGGTCTTCCTGTTCGAGATTCCCACCGGCGTGGTCGCGGACGTCTACAGTAGACGACTCTCGGTGTGGATCGGCTACGCGGTCGTGGGCATCGGCTTCTGGATCGAGAGCGCTTGGACGAGCTTTGCCACGATCCTTGCCGCGCAGGTTGTCTGGGGAGTCGGGCACACGTTCATCAGTGGTGCACAGACGGCTTGGCTGGTCGACGAGCTTCAGAACGAGGGAGTCGGCGAGGTCTTTGTACGGCGTAGCCAGGTGGGCCGCGCGGGCGCGCTGATCGGGATTCTGCTCGGCGTATGGCTGGGGGGGACGTCGCTTGCGCTGCCGATGCGGATTGCCGGTGGAGGCATGCTGCTCTTCGCCGTCACACTGTACCTGATCATGCCGGAGACGATGCCGCTTGGTCGCGACGGCGCCGATGAGGAGCGCAGGCACAGGGGCGCGATGGTGGGCACGTTCCGCGCCGGCGTCGCGGCGATTCGAGAACAGCCTACCTTGCTCGTCATCGTCGCTCTGACCTTGCTCGGCGGAATTGCCAGTGAGCCGCTCGATCGCCTATGGGAGCTGCACTTGCTCCAGAACTTCGCGCTGCCAGACTGGGCGGGAGCGAGCGGGCTGACCTTGTTCGGGGGGATGCGCGTGCTGGTGCTGCTCATAGGGATCGGGGCCGCCGAGCTCGTCCGTCGCTGGGTGCGATTCGACGAGCCGCGGGAGCTGCGGCGCGGGCTCCTGCTCATGAATTTGGGTGTGATCGTGGGATTCGGGCTGTTCGCGTTGGCACCGGCGACCGCATCCGCGCTGTTCGGCTACCTGATCGGAACCTTGCTGCGGGGAACGCAGGGGCCGTTGCTGGCTACGTGGACCAATCAGCAGCTCGACCGTTCGGTCAGAGCGACGGTGCTCTCGATGACGTCGCAGGCGGACGCACTCGGCCAGGTGACCGGAGGGCCCGCACTCGGGGCGTTGGGGCGGGCCCTCGGTGTGCGTGCGGCCTTGCTCACCGCTACCGGTCTGTTCGTCCCCATCCAATGGCTCCTCCGCAGACGAACGAGCCGCGCGAGCTGAAGCAGCGCCTCCTCGAACCGACGCTAGACGTCGCGCGCGCATGCGAGCTTAAGTCCGAATGAATCCTTCGTGCGTGCGTCTTTCGCTGCGCACTCCTGTGGTAGGGTGATTGGCTCCTTCCCCTTGGTGGGAGTGGTGGGAGGCTGCGCGAGGTCATGAGCGAAGCGTCCATCGTACGGATTGCCGAGGCCTGTCTGGAGGCTCCGCTGCTTGCGAGTCCTTGGGCGCACGTGGTGCAGGCGATTGGGCGCGAGCTGCCGGAAATGGCCGTGCTGATCAGTCTCGCTCCCGGTTGGAAGGGTGGAGCACCGACGTTCGCTGCCGGTGTCGACCTCGAAGCACATCCGCTTCCGGAGACGGATGTTCCGCGCAACCCATGGGCGGAGATCAGCCGGCGCTATCGCGAAGGGCACTTCGGGCACGGGTTCGATGAGTTCTCTCCGAGGGAGCTCGAGCGAACCCGGTTCTACAACGAGCGACTGCGGCCCGCAGAGTTCGGGCCCGATGTCGTCTACGGCGGGTTCCCTGTCCTGCGAGACGGTGTGGATGAGCTTCTGGTCGCGGTCATTGCACGCACCGGAGTCACGGACTGGAATCCGGAACACGAGAAGCTGGGCGCGCGGATCATGCCTCACCTGCGACAGACGTTTCTACTGATCGAACGATTGAGGTTCAGTCTCATTCCTCTGGAGGCGAGTCACTCGTGGTCGTCGAGCGTGCTCGATCAGATCTGCGTCGGCGCACTGATCGTCGATGCGCAAGGCGGAATCCGCGAGCTGAATCTGGCGGCCGAGGAAGTGCTTCGGCGTGAGGGCGGACTGCGCAACCGTGCCGGGCGGCTCTGCGCTGTGCTCGATGCCGAGACGCGCGAGCTGCGCTCCGCTGTCGCGAGGGCGGCGTCGAGCAAGGCAGCGCTCGGAAGCGCCGTCGCATTGCACGACTCGAGTGGATGCTGTTTCGCTCTGGCTCTCGTCACCCCCTTGGTCTTCGGCAGCGTCCTCCCTGGGTGCGCTCTCGTGTGGGTGATTCCGCCGGAGCTACCGATCCGCGACCAGTGTGACCTGCTCCGCAGGAGCTTTGGTCTCTCTCGCGCCGAGGCGGCGCTCGCGGTGGCACTGGCGGCGACCCTCAACCTGAGAGAGGCGGCGGAGGTGCGCGGCATCCGCTACGAGACCGCCCGCACCTACTTCAAGCGAGTGGCAAGCAAGCTGGGTGTCGGAAGTCAGTCGGCCGTCATCGATCGACTTCGAACCTTCACGTGGCTCGGCGGAGGCTGAGCTTCTCGGGAGACCGCATACTCCCCGACTTCGCTCCGAGTTTCTGGTCGAGTTGCGAGTGAGTTGCGCGCGTGCTGGGAAGTCGTGCCTGCATACCCTGGAGCTTCCCGGTATGCTGAGCGGTACGCTGAAAGGAGGCTCTCATGTGTCACTCTGCTGTGTTCGCTTGGGTCGGTGTGCTCTCGATATTGCTCGCACCATGGATGGCGACCGCACAAGACTTCGAGCGACCCGGGCTCTATATCGCGGGAAGCTGGTCCCATCTCGGAGAGCAGTTCGGCGACGATCTGAACGATGAGGTCGAGGATGCGCTTGCGCTCGGTGATCCTCGTTTGAGTGTCGGAGACTCCGACGTGTGGTCGGGAACGCTCGGGGTGCGGCTCGGGTCCCGGTTCGCGATCGAGCTGATGGGAGAGCGATACGACGACCTTCCGATCGACCTCACTGTGGGCGGAACCACCGTCTCCGGCGATCTCGAGCTTTGGTCGGGAATGCTCATGGGGAAGCTGTTCCTACTGACCGGGCGGATCCAACCCTATGTCATGGTGGGTGCGGGGTATCTCCAAGGCCGTCTCGAGTTCGGGGATATCGACGAGACTGGGCATCTCGGGCTCGGTCGAGC
>QJZC01000016.1 GCA_003247575.1 Pseudomonadota bacterium | reverse complement strand
GCGAAGGGCTCACCGTCACGGACCCCCTCGTCGAAGTTGTAGCGGGGCTCCTGCATCGGAGCTTCCTGAAAGCCCGCCGCCTTCAGTAGCACGAGCAAGTCGAGCCACTGCGATTTCTCGGGCATCCGTGTGTACCCGCGTTCGTCGACGAACCATCGCTGGAACATCCGAAAGGATGCGGGGCAGCTGGGTCCGCTTCCGTCGTAGCGGCGCGCAGAGATCCCGAGCTGTCCATTCCCCAAACGTTCGACGCGGATGCTGAGTGGCCGCAGCGCGGCGGGGGTGAGGGTCAGCCTGAGTGTGGGGCGCGGGGACGACTTCGCTCGCCAGAGGACCGGCTCGCCCATCGCGCGCAGATGGGCGGAGAGCCGATTGACCTCATGAGAGCTCGTGGTGGTTCCGGGAACGTACTCTCCCGGAACCTCTCCACACCAGCCGATGGGCAGGTACGCCCGTGGGTGCGCGCATCCCGCCGCTATTCCGAAGATCGCCAACACGAACGCTAGACGCAGGCCACGCCCAGTGTAGCAGGCGATTTGCCGTGCCCTGCCCATCCTCGATCCCAACGGGGCCTCAGGGCAGGATCGAGGAATCCGGATCTCGGGACTCGAAGGAGAACACTCCCAGGCACACTCGCGTCGTCTGCTCGAGCTTCGTGATGCGACCATCGGTGCCCCGCGTGTAGAACGGGCGGCGGGGACTGGCGGGGTCGGTTTTGAACGTCGTCCGGTCTCCCGCGGACGGGAGCCGGTTGAGCTTGTTCTCCTTGCGCGCGCGTGCGACGTCTCCTTCTTCGGGGCGCAACGGATGGATGTGCCCGTAGGCAATGGTATCCGAGGTGACGAGGTTGACGCGCCCGGGTACCTGAGCGCGCGTTACGATGGCGTTGTCCTTCGGAAAGGAGAAGGGGCATGTGGCGGTCCCTCCGCAGTCGCTCTCGGTCGCAGTCCCATCCTCGTACAGGAGCACGCGACGCTCGTTTCGGGCCTGCCGGACTCCGAACGGGTCCACGGGCTGGGGTGTACCGAGCGCAATCTGCGCCGACTTGTCCAGCTCCTTGATCATGCGTTCGTCGATCTGGATCTCCGAGAGCAGCGCCAGGAGCGGACTCGCGATGAACAGTGCCGCGGTGCTCGACAGCAGGTCGGAAGCGCCCGCTTCGCCATTGAGACCGATCAGCTGCTCGCACAGATCGCAGCTTCCGTCTCCGGAGACATCCACGCCTCCCGCCGGGCACACCGGTGGCTGGACCTCCTTCGCATCGTCGAGGAGCTGGGCCGATGCCCTACGGATCAGGATATCCGTGGGGAGACACCACATTCTGGAGCTCTCGGAGCCGGGCGAGCACACTCCCGGAATCGACAGTCCGACACAGCGGTCTCCCGCTTCCGCACCGTCACACCCGACCGTGAACTCCCGCGTCAGGCCTTCGAAGAGCTGCTGCGCAACGGGCTCCGTGATCTGCTGGACCAGGTCGAGCAGATTCGCGCCGTTTTCCGGCGAGGTGGTCGTAAGGACATCTGCCAGCTCGGGATCGACACCTGCTCGCGTCAGCTGACCCAGAATCGAGCATTCCGGCAAGGTGGGATCCAGATCGCAGCGGCCCGCGGTCATCAGAATCGAACCCGGGAGGCACACGCGTCGTTCTCCACAGGAGGGATCTCCCGCAGTGCACGCTCCAATCGACTGCATCGGCGTCGAGCAGGATCCGCCCGGTCCGAAGGGGACACCGGCGACGGTCTCGGGGAAGCAGCGCGCGGCATTGCCCAAGCCGTCGCACGCGCGCACCAGGTCCTCGATGACTTCCTCGGTCCTGGCACCTCGCTCGGAGGCCTCCTCGGCAACCGCGATCGCCCCATCCTCGCTGAGTCCGAGGTCGAGCAGCTCGCGCAGCACGAGGGCAGGGGGAATCCCACCCGAACACGCAGGTGGGGTTCCGCTGAACTGTTGGCGCAGTAGGCTCTCGCTCGGCCCCGCGGTGGTCTGAAGACCAAAGAACTGGATGAACTGAAAGCGAGCATCTACGAGCGACTGTGGATTGCCTGCGATCGGCTCGGGCATGACGAGTTCGTGGAGCCGGCACATGTTCAGGAAGCGATCGACCGTCATACGGTCCTGCGCGGCTGGTAGCGGCTGGAAGAACGCCCCCGGAGGCAGATTCACTGGAGCTCGCTCGCCGAGCTCGGGCAGCGGGAAGCAACCTGGCCAACGCGGTGCGGACTCCGGGCAGTCTCCCAGGAGCGCAAGGCCCCCGAGGAATCTCAGGTGATTGATCAACGGATCGACGTTGGGAATCGTGACCACCTCGACCCTGCCGGATCGCCCACTGCTGAAGATCGTGCGCAGCGTTCCACGTTCGTCGCAGACGATGTCGTCATACGGACTTTCTGCGGGAACGAAGGCCGAGCCGCCCGGAAACGAGAATGGGATGCCCGCGTTGAAGCACTGCGGCTCCGCCTGCTCGACGAAAGAACGAATGAACGCGTCTCTGTTCGGAAATGCGGTCGTCTCGAGCGGCGCCGACTCGAGCGGAATCGTCGGCGACGACTGCGCCTGGGCATCGGATGGACTCGAAGCTGCGGCCCCTATGCAGAACAGTGCGCATGCCAGCCGCATGCTGCTTCTAGAGAATCTCATCGACCTAGTCCTCACTCTCTTGTGGTTGAGCGATCTCCCGAAACGGGAGATCACCCTTGGAGAGTCTGGTCCGGCTGGATTTGGATATGCCTTTGCGACCCGCTGTGGCCCGTCGGTGCTGCAAGAAGGAGCGGCGGGACTTCTGAGCCCTGGGATGGGGCTGCGTGACGCAGTCCCAAGACCTGTGGATCCGGACTTTCGGAGAGGTGTGAGTTCGGCGGGCCCTGCGGCCGTCCGCGTTGCCGAGTGCGGTCGTCGGAGCTTGCGCAGGAGGTGAGTGTTTCTCCGTCGCAGGCGCGCAGCTGGAGCTTGACCCGGCATACGAGTTGCACAGGCAGAATCGCGTAGACCCTGCTGCGAATTCTCGCTCGTCCGAGTCGCTGGCTGATCGACCGCGGGTCGATCTCGAGGGAAGCGTCGCCGGCATAGCGAGGGTGGGAAACGAGGCATGAAACACTCGAATCACGTGTACGAGGTGAAGGACTGGATGACCCCGGATCCCGTTACGGTCGAACCCGAGGCGTCCTTGGCCGAGGCTCTGGCCAAGTTGGCAGACGGAGGCTTTCGCCATCTTCCGGTGGTCTCTGGGACTCGCGTGGTTGGAATCGTGAGCTTGCGCGATCTGCGGAGCGCCTTCTCTGGAGCAGGGATTGGGGGACCCACGGCGAGAGGCGAGCTCGATATGCGGGAGCTCGAGGAACTGAAAGCGCAAGGTCCGGCTACCGCGTGCCTCGTCGGGGAGGTGATGAGCTATGATCCGTTACTTGTTCCTCCGGAGACGCCGCTCGAGGAGGCTGCTGAGACTTTCAGCGAGCGCGGGCACGGTTGCCTGTTGGTGGTCGACGCAAAGGGGACATTGCTCGGAATCCTGAGCAGCCGCGACCTGCTTGCCGCTCTCGTCACCATGTTGCGCGGCGGGCCGAAGCGAGCGGGCCGGTTGGGCGAGCTGGAGCGGCTCTTTCGTCAACTGGAGTCCGAGCGACGGCGCATCCGTGCCGACCTCGTCGCCGAGGAGTCGGCGCTGAGGTCGCTCTCGCTTGCGAGGCGAGAGGAGCCGCTGGATGCGGGCGAGCGAGGTAGTCTGGCGACCGAGATCGTCCTCGAGAGTTCGCTGGCCCAGTCGGCTGCACGACGTCTCGCGCAGATCGACCGCGCGTTGGAGCGCCACGCGCGAGGCGAACTCGGGGTCTGTACCGGCTGTGGCCGTCGCATTCCCATCTCGCGTCTGCGCGTCCTCCCGGGAACCGAGTTCTGCCGCACATGCGCCCAATGAGGCGTACGCGAGCGAGTCGGCGGACCCGCCGAAGAGGTTCGCTCGGGTGCGGCGGGCGACACCGCCTCGCCCGCGGTGAGACATTGGGGAGCCGCATCGAACTGGCCAGCCACAAGCTCGAGTTTCTGGGCCAGAGAATTTGGAGGTGGGCGTGCGTGTGATCATCGAGCCGCTCTCGCTACCAGGAGGTGTGGAGGAGCAGGGGCTCGAGATCGTGGAGCTGAAAGGGCTGGGACACCCCGATACGATCTGTGATCACGTGGCCGATGCGTTCGCCACGGCCCTAGCGCGCGAATACGATGACCGCTTCGGGCACGTTCTACACTACAACGTAGACAAGGCGCTCCTGCGAGCGGGGCGTAGTCGGCCCGCCTATGGCGGTGGTGAGGTGCTCGAGCCGATCGAGCTCTGGCTCGCGGGGCGGGCCACGGATCACTTTCGAGGTGTGTCGGTCCCCGTGGCCGAGATCGCGGAAGCCGCGGCGCGGCAGTGGTTCCGCGAGCACATGCACCTGTTCGATGACCGGCGGCATCTACGCGTGCGCTGCGTCACGCGCCCGGGGGCGACCGAGCTCACGGATCTCTTCGATCGCCGTCAGCAAGACGCACCCCCGCTGGCGAACGATACCTCCTGCGGTGTCGGCTTCTGGCCGCTCTCACCGCTCGAGCGCTCGATACTGGCAACTGAGCGAGCCTTGAACGCACCGGAGACCAAGCTCGCCCATCCGGCCTGGGGCGAAGATGTCAAGATCATGGGGCTCAGAGCGGGCTGCGTCGTGCAGCTCACGGTGGCGTGCGCGCTGGGCGATGCCCACGTACCGGGAGCGAGCGCGTATTCCGAGGAATGCGCAGCGATCGTGGCGTTCGCGAGCCGCGCGGCCGCGGAGATCCTCGGGGATCTACCCAGCCTGGTGCTGAACGCGGCGGACGATCTCGCTCGGGGCGACATCTTTCTGACGGTGACCGGAACTTCGGCCGAAGCCGGGGACGACGGCCAAGTCGGGCGCGGCAATCGGGGCAACGGGATCATTACCCCCTTGCGCCCGATGACTCTGGAAGCAACGAGTGGCAAGAACTCGGTGAGTCACGTCGGACGTCTCTACAACCTGGTTGCCCCAAGGATTGCTCGGGAGATCGTAGAGAAGCGCCCCGAGGTAGACGCCGCTCGATGTTTCTTGGTGAGTGCCATCGGCCAACCGATCGATGCACCACAGCTACTCGCCCTCCAACTCTCGCCAGCGGATGCCGCATGCAACCCCGAGCTACGCGAACACGCGCAGGCAATCGCGCGCGAGGCGCTCACTCGACTCTGGTGTCCGCCTCCGCTTGATCTGGCTCCGTGTCGAGGCAGCGCTATCGCTCGGTGACCAGCCGCTCCAGGGGGGCGGAGAGGCGCAGCTCTCGAACGTGCTGAAGGCTGTGGACGATCTCGCCGCCCGACAGGGTCCGATCGTCGATCGAGAGCTCGATCAGCACCCGGTCGGCATGCTCTCGTGCCACGGTATGTGCACGCTCGACCAGCGCCAAGATCTCACCGAGATCGCCTTCGAGGGTGGTTCCCATCGCATGGACTTGGTAGCGCAAAGGGCTCTCCACCAGGATGGGAATCAGATCCGCGATCAGCCTGGCGAAGGAGATTTTCGTTTCGAGAGGTGTTACGCGAAGCTCGGCCAGCATGCCTCTATCCTCCGTTGAGTTGATTGCAGTGCCCTTCCCCGTAGGGGCGCTCGGTTCCCCCGATCTCGCAGTGACCGCGCGACGGGCGTTCGCGTCAGTCTCGGTGCCAGCGCATGCGAATCGGTGGCTCGGACCCGCGGCTCTGCTCCGCAGCGTCGCCCTTGTAGGCGTGCTCGAGCGCCGACGCCATGCTCCGCACCAGATTTCCATGCGTCGTAGATACCAGCCACTCGTCGCCAGACGTCTCGAACTCCATGATGCGATGCAGCGGATGACCCCGCTTCTCACGCTGCTCGACGTGGCGGATCAGGTGCTCGATCTCCGCGCGGTGGGCTGCCAGGAAGGATCCCGAGAGGGTCAGCAGCCCGGCAGGGAGCTGGTCTGCCTGTCTCCGACAGGCGGGACAGATCGTCTCAGTTGCCCCAGCGGGAGGGGTCTTCCAGACCCAGCGACCCTCCAGGTACAGCGCCTGGCACTGTGGACACACGCTGGGATCGGTGAGCTTCTCGCGCATGTCGTAGACGTCGTACGCCTCGTCGTGGATGCGCCGACGGGGGCGCGGTTCTGCGTGTGCCGGATGGGTTTTCGAACGTACGCGCTTCATGGATGCCCTTTCTGCCTACGGGACGGAGTCTTCCCGTCCTCGATATGTCGAGCCGCCTCGAACGAGCGGGTGCCTGGAACGAACGGTTTTTCCGGCATCCGCACTAGCCGGTCCGAGCCCGGGCGAGTTGGAACAAATGCAACACTCGTACCGCGCGACTGGCTTCGAGATGCGTGTCCTTCTACGGTCCCCAGGACTCGATGCCGTGGTACTCCAACGCGGCAACAGTGAATGTTCGCCCTTCGTCAGTGGGACGGGTGCAGCCAGAATAGAAGTGGGACTCGGTGGGCGGAGGTCTACCTACCAATCGCCGGGGCGACGCGTCGAGGGGGGAGGTACGGGGATTGCCGATGAGCGGTGCAGCGACGATCTGGATCTTACGCGCGTCTTTCCGGAGCGAATGAAGGCACTTATGAGTGAGTACTCGAAGCTTCTCCTCCGAGATGCCGCACGGAACAAGGTTCTGGCGGGTGCGCGCATGATGGCGGATGCAGTCCGCGGCACCCTCGGTTCGAAGTCGCATTGTGTCCCGATCGAGCGGAAGTGGGGTAGTCCACTTGTGTGTGACGACGGCGTCACGATCGCGAAACAGGTCAAACTGCGTGATCCAGAGGAAAACATGGGTGCCGCCATGCTGCGCCAGGCCGCCGCGCGCACCGGAGACGCCGTCAGAGGCGGGACCACGACCGCGACCTTGCTCGCTTATGCGATCTTCGCGGAGGGAGTGCGCAACGTCGTCGCCGGAGCGAGTGCGATAGATCTTGAGCGGGGGCTCGAGCGCGGGTTGCGAGTCGCGGTCGATGGCTTGCGATCGATCTCGCGCCCGGTGAGTGGGGCGCGCGACAAGCTCCACGTGGTGAAGATCTCTGCGCACGACGACGCACAGATTGGGCAGCTCGTCGCAGATGCACTGGAGCGAGCCGGAGGCGAGGGCATCGTCTCGGTCGAGGAAGCAAAGGGTACCAAAACGTCTCTAGATGTGGTCGAGGGCATGCAGATCGATCGGGGATTTCTCTCTCCCGACTTCGTGACTGACTCCGACAGGATGCGCGTGACGCTCGAAGATCCTCTGGTCCTGCTCTACGACAAGCGCATCAGTTCCATGAAGGATCTGATCGAGTTTCTCGAACACGTGGTTCGCGAAGGTCGTGCCCGGGTCGTCGTAGCCGAGGATGTCGACGGCGAAGCGCTCGCGACTCTGGTGGTCAACCGGCTGCGGGGTACGCTCAAGTGTTTGGCGGTCAAGGCGCCTGGGTTTGGTGACCGACGCACGGCCATGCTCCAGGATCTGGCGATCTTGACGGGCGGTCAGGTCATCAGCGAAGAGATGGGGCTCAAGCTAGAGAACGTCCGCGTGACGGATCTTGGCTCGGCGAAGAAGGTAATCGCCACGAAAGATGACACCACGTTCATCGAGGGCGCGAGCGACAAGACTCAGATCGAGGCGCGCTGTCGCGAGTTGCGACAGCAAATCACAGAGACGACGTCGGACTACGACCGCGAGAAGCTTGAAGAGAGGCTTGCCAAGCTGGCGGGTGGAGTGGCGGTGATCCGGGTCGGCGCACCATCGGAGAGTGAGCTCAAGAACCGGAAGGATGCCTTCGACGACGCGATCGCTTCCACCAAGGCTGCGATCGCGGAAGGCATCGTTCCTGGTGGCGGCCTGACCCTGCTGCGACTCATCGAATCGCTCGAGCGGGAACAGAACGTACTGCAGGGCGATTAAGCCACCGGAATCGCCATTCTACGCCATGCGCTCGAGGCGCCCGCGAGACAGATTGCAGAGAACTCTGGCGTCGACCCGGGAGTCGTGATCGACCGCCCCCGCTCCGGTAGCGGGGGGTATGGATTCGACGCGCGCACGGGGGCGTATGGGGACCTGCTCGAGGTCGGCATCATCGACCCGACGAAGGTCGTTCGCACGGCGCTCGAGAATGCCGTCTCGGTTGCAGGTACGCTGCTTCTGGCTGAGGCGACATTGACTGAGATCGAAGAGCCGAAGCCTTCTGTTCCAGCGGCGCCTCATCTCGACGAATTGCCGTAGGCGCCGTCGTTGCGCGCCGGAGGGCGCGATTCTCGATCAGATTCGCACTGGGGACGGTATGCGTTGGCGTGGACCTGCCCCTTCGCCGAGCGCCGGGTCCGGAAGCAGATTGGTCGGGCGAGCGGACGTCAGCAGCGCTCGACACCATCTCGGGCACTCGGAGGGGCGAGGATGCGGGCGCGGAGAGTTGGAGCCACCCGGACGGTCCCCGTGGTGATCCCACGGGAGCCGATCCGGGTGGCCTGGATGCAACAGCGTGCTATGGGCGAGGTCCGATCGGCGACTGCTGCATGTTGGTCGAGAAGATATCCTCTGCGATCTTGAGGCCTAGGGGTACGCCTCCCACGTTCCGCGAAAGGTCTGGATCGCCGTTTGCCTTGACTGCGAAGGCGTCGAACACCCAATGGACTCCTAGGAAGACGCGGCTCCTGCCGTTCTCCTCGATCATCTGCCAGAGGCCCTTGGGGAAGTTCCGCAGGTGGCGCGGTCGTACGGTGCCGCGATTGTCGACGTTGACTCCGTTGAATTCGTCGGAGACAAAGGCGAGGCCATCGAGCAGATTGTCTGGCGAACGGTTGCCTAGCGGCACACCGTAGAAGAGCCGTGTCATATGGAAGGCTGCAGCCCCGAACGTGGCATGCCCGGACGGGTAGGCAGGGAATGGCGGCGTGAAGTTCTTGGCTCCCACTGAGTTCGTACTCGGCGCGCCAAGCGGGAGCCAGCCGGAATCGGCATCGTTCGACACGTCGTTGTCTGCCTCGCTCGCGAGGCCGAAGGAGCGATCGTGCTCGCGGATCCCCACCACAGGCCGCCAGAAGTCATGCACGTACTTCTGATCCCAGGCCAGGATTCCCGCATCCGCCATGGCGGTGTTGACGAGAGCGAATAGTCGCGCGTTCCGCGCGTCGCTGTTGCCGCGCGCGAGGGCAATCAGACGCACGATCTGGTTGTACTGCCGCGGGGGTGTGCCCAGCCCGGACGCGCCATCGTACGCCCAGTAGATCCCGATCAGCGTCTGATCGGTGGTTCGTCCGGCAATCGCATTCGGGAGCGTGCCCTGCAGCTCGGGCGCGATCCCGCGACCGCGCACCTCGCGTAGGGCTGCGAGATACGCCGCGTTGTCGAGTGGTGGGGCCAGCAGCTCGTGGCGGGCGGTGATCGCGAAGCCCTTGGAGCGAGCACCGTAGAAGGGCGCGAGGAACGCTTGAGTGAAGTTGTCGGGATCGCGGCGATGCCGGCCGCGTGCGAACGACGGTGTATAGCCGGCATCGCTGTTACCCGGATCCGCGGACCGATCAGCCAAGATGCGCTGGGCCACGTTCACACCGAAGCCATGGCCCGAGTCGAGCTGCTCTCCGGCCTCGGAGAGCTTCATGTCGAAGAATGCACGCTGGCTCGGAAACAATGCCGAGAGAGTCCCGTGCGCTGCGCCGGAAACGGCGCTCTCGGTCGTGGCTCCGGCGGGCGGTGTTGGAAGTCCCGGTAAGTACGCCGGTCCCGCAGCTGGCTTGATTGCCGCGAACGCATCGTACATAGCCAGGTGTGTGATCGCCAGCGCCCGCGAGCTCAGGACTGGGCCGGTCTGCTCTCCCTTTCCATTGGTGTGGCTCACGCGGTTGGCTTCGAGCGCAACCGCATTCCAGAACAGGATGGGGTCCTGCATTGCCGAGTAACTCCTCGAATTGGTCGGTTCGTTCGAGGCCGCCTTGGCGGAACGAACCGGACGAGAAAGTGTTACGCCGACCGCGAGGTACACCGGTAAAGAGGATCACAGGCGAGCGAGCCAAAGAAGAGCGCGAATGGGCGAGCGTTTCGAAGAGGTTTCTAGTGCATACGACCTATCGAACGGAGAACACCCCGTTTCGCGTCGGATCGAAGTGACACGACGCGCACGGGGAGTGAACCAACTCGCGTGTGTCTACCCTCGCTGTGCGCTTCGAGCGACGCGGAAACCTATGTCGTCGCCGCGGCAGCTGCTGGAGCGCCAGTCGCGCATGCCGACACGCATGCGGCGCGCGTCGTCGTAGAACGCACAACCGCGGATGATCCGATCCGATGATCGAGGCGTGTCGATCCAGGCAGAACCGTCGCAGGGTGCGTCCCTGTACCCGGGATGGACGTCGTCTTCCACCCACTCCCAGACGTTTCCCAGCATGTCGTAGAGTCCCCAGGCGTTGGGCTCGCGCGTACCGGCGGGGTGCAACCGGCCCTCGGAGTTCTGGCGATACCAGGCGGTGCGTCCGAGGTCGAGTTCACTGATGCCTAGCACGTAGGGATCGCGTGAGCCGGCCCGGGCGGCATACTCCCACTCGGCCTCTGTCGGCAAGCGGCAACCGACCCAGCGAGCGTAGTTCGCGGCATCGTGCCAGCTCACCCCCACCACGGGCAGTGCGCCGTCGCCTGTTTGAAGCGCCCCCCAGCCCGTGTGCGATTGCTCACCCGGATGCTCTTCCAGAAAGGCCGCGTACTCCGCGTTCGTGACGGGATGCGAGGCCATCCAAAAGCCTGCGACCCGGACCTCGCGCTCAGGACCTTCCCACGCCGAGCGGCCCGACTCGTTGCTTGGAGAGCCCATTATGAAGCTGCCCGGCGCGATCGCCACCATGTCCATGGAGATGCTCTCGGCGAACGAATCAGACGCTTGAGCGCAGCGGCGGTGACCGAGGGACAAATGACGCGGGGCTGAGCCAAGGGTGCACGCTCCTGCCATCCCGGGGACACGAGCACAAACGGAACTCGGAGCGAATCCAGACGTCATGCGGACTCCAGCCTGATCACTACGCGCGTACGATTCTCGGCGAACTCCGAAGCCGGCGACTGTGCTTCGATACCCAACGAGCGTGCGAGGGGCGACACGGGATTCAGTTACCCTTTCGCGGAACCCTGATGTCCCAGTCGCGTTCGAAGACCTGCTGTTTCCCTTCAAACGCGGAGAGCTCGGCTTCGATTCGGAACTCGTCTGCGTCTGCGCTGACGCGTGTGCGGGCGAGGATGCGTGCGCACCACTCTCCTCGGCGCGTGATGCTCCGATGCTCGATTTCGGCGGTGGCTGAGAGCGGAGCGTCGTCGCGTACGGTAAAGCACTCGCGAATGCCGTACCCCACGTGTAGATCGATGGGCGGGAGATGGGAAATGGCCGGTTCTCCATCGTCGCGGAGGTCTTGCGTCGTGAGATGGGTGACCTGCTGTGTCGCGAGATCTCGCTCGATGCGACGCACCATTCCACCCGGATCCAGCTCGACGATCCCCAGCGCGGACGCCGCGGCAGCCGGGGAGAATGCAGGGAGTGATGCATCCTCTGGTCGTGCAGGCCGCACGGGCAGTTCGAGCGAGCTCGTCCCGCTGAAGAGTCTCAAACCCACCGTCTGCGGGGACGGCCAAACCAGCGGCCAGTAGCATGTCGAGACGGCGACCCGTAGGCGATGGCCCACTGGAAAAGAGTGGGCCGCATCGTTCAGCCGAATCTCTACCTCGAGTCGCCGGCCGGGCAAGGGCGGCTCCAGTGCGGAATGGTCCGGGTTGTGGGTCAGGTTTCTCAAGCCGTAGCTCACGCGCGACGACGTACCATCGCGATGGACGTCGCAGAGTCGCACGCAGACGAAAGCAGAGGGCTGGTCTACCACCAGCTGCAGCCGAACGCATGCGGCGCCCAGAGTCTCTAGCGGTTCGGTGAGAGGCTCGGAGTCGAAGACCAGCGAGCGTCCGTCGTCTAGGCGTTGGTCGAGAGGGAACTCCCCCTCGATCCCAAACGCGCACCAGCTACCGGCGGTGATCCCGGTCGACTGGGGCGAGATGAGATCGAGCGGCTCCTCGTCGGGTGCGTCTTCGGTTGCCCCCGGGACCAAGCCCCTTCTACGTAAGGTGTAGTAGCGTGTGCGGATTCGCGGGGATGGCCAGCTCGGCTCGGCTACCCAGCGACCGCTGCTCTCGTCGCCGAACCGCTCCGGGGCTCTACTGTCCTGCATCCAGACGCGGTAGACGGGCTCCTTCAGGATGCCGGTATCGCGTCCGCGAAGCCATTCATCCCACCAACGTAGTGCCTCCTGTAGAAAGCCGATCGCGGGTCCGGGGATCCCCTCGTGCGGGTACACGTGTGCCCAGGGGCCAATCAGTCCGCGCCTGGGCGCGTGGAGGCCGGCCAGTAGGCGAGGGACCGCGTTGCTGTAGCCGTCGGCCCAGCCGCCGACCGCGTAGACCGGACAGGTGATCCTGGCAAAGTCCTCGCACACCGATCCGCGTCGCCAGTACGAGTCACGCAGCGGATGCTCGAGCCAACGGGCCGCAAACGGCTCGGCGTGTTCGAGTCGCTGCTGCCACATCTGGCGCCAAGCCTCGCCCACCAGCTGGGGATCGGGAGGTTGGGCGACCAGGCCAAAGAGCATGGCGCCCCAGATGAAGTTCTCGGCCAGAAGGCAACCACCCATAAAGTGCGCGTCGTCCGCGTAGCGATCGTCCGATGCACACACGCTGACCACCGCCCGCAACGCCGGAGGGCGCCGTGCCGCAATCTGCAATGCATTGAAGCCACCCCACGACTTGCCGATCATGCCGACTGCGCCGTCGCACCAAGGCTGCGCAGCGATCCAGTCGATGACTTCTTCGCCATCGGCCAGCTCTTGCTCGGCGTACTCGTCGCTGAGAATTCCCTCGGAATCACCAGATCCGCGCACGTCTACGCGTACAGCAGCGTATCCATGCGCAGCGAAGTAGCCGTGCATCTTTTCGTCTCGTTCTCGCGTGCCCTCGCGCTTGCCGTAGGGAATGTATTCGAGGATCGCCGGAACCTGCTTTTCCAGGGTGCATTCGGGGAGCCAGAGACGAGCGGCCAGGCGCACGCCGCTGGACAAGCAAATCCAACAGTGCTCGACCTGTTTCACCGTGTAGCCGTCTGCCCGCTGTTCGCGCATGCGCCGTTGCTCCTTCACGCTATCCTTGCCCCCATGGTAGACCACGCGCAGGTCTGGATCGTGCTCGAGACGCACTGGGACCGCAAGCAGCTCGAGGCGTGTGCATCCGCTTGGCAGGACCGAGTGGAGATCGTGTTTCCCGAGCCGTCTGACGTCGATTGTCCACTCGACCTTGACCCGCTGGCGTTCGTAGACAAGATCGTGGCGGCCGCTCCGAGTGCGCTACGCGGGGTGTTCAGTGCGAGCGACTATCCAGGGGCGACCTTGGCGGCCGCGATCGCGCAGCGGCTCGGGCTGTCTGGGGCAAGCCCGGCGCAGGTCATTCGAGCCTCTCACAAGTGGTACTCGCGGATCGAGCAGCGCGTTGCTGCAGCCGAGGCCGTTCCTTCATTTCAGCTGATCGACGCTCGGTGCGAGACACCGCCGGTTGATCTGGTCTATCCATGCTTCGTCAAGCCGGTAAAGGGTGCCTTCTCGGTGTTGGCCCGACGCATCGAGAACGCGACAGCGCTGGCCGAGCTGTTGCGGTCGGAGGCGGTTCGAGAATTCTGCGACTCTTACATGGAAATCTTCAACCGAATGGTCTCGGCTTGGAGTCCGCTCGAGATCGACGGTGGGTTCTTCATTGCGGAACAGGTCGTCACTGGGAGGTTGGTCACCGTAGAGGGCTGGGTGCGCGGCGATCAGGTCGAGTTTCTGGGCGTCGTCGATTCAATCGTCGAGCCGAGAACCGGAAGCTTTCTGCGGTTCGACTATCCGTCCGCACTTCCGGTAGAGGTCCAGCAGCGGATGTATGACATCGCGGCGCGCGTCGTGCGTCAGCTCGGTCTGCATGCCATTCTCTTCAATATCGAGATGATGTGGGAGCCGGCGACGAGCGCCATTCGGATCGTCGAGCTGAATCCCCGCCTATGTGGTCAGTTTGCGGATCTTTATCTCAAAGTAGACGGCGTGAGCGGTTACGAGGTCGCACTCGCGCTGGCTCTCGGCGAGGAGCCGCCCCGGGCTCAGCGCCAGGGCCGATATCAGGTAGCGTCGAGCGTACCGCTCCGGGTGTTCGAGTCTTGCCGGGCGCGCCGTGTCCCGTCGAAGAACGATGTGCTGGCTGCGCACGAGGTGCAGCCGGATACGCTGATCTGGACCGAGTGCGCACAGGATGAGCTGCTGGCCGCCAGCGACCGAGATGAAGATGGATTCAGTCACCGCTATGCCGTGATCAATGCGGGCGGCTCGAACCGGGCCGAGATCGATGCGCAGCTCGAGCGAATCGAGGCACGGCTGGGTTATGCATTCGAGTGGGTTGCACCCCGACCGTGCGGTGCAAGCGGATTGGACGGCTAGCACTCGAACCGCATGGTGTAGTCGCCACCGGCTCCACCAGCGCGGCAAGGTTTGCTCCCCCCGGGCTGGGGCGTCACGCGGACCTGCTTTTCGGAACTCGCGACCTCCCAGATTGCCGCGGATGGACGGCGTGGCGAGTGTCACCGGTTCGAGTATCTTAAGCGTGTTCTGCTTCATGGGAGCGACCCGAGTTCTTTACCTCGTGCTCCTCCCGCAGGAGCTACCGGCTCGTGACATCTGGTGGGTGCTTGCATTCTCGTGGGCGCTGCTTCCGTCTGGAAGACGAGCCCAGTGTTTCGAAGGAACTCTGTTGCCCAGGGTTTGCCCCACCTGCCTCACCCTCTTGCTGGGAGATGGCAGGACCTCAGTCCGTTCGCGCGCTCCCCCTTTCTAGTGTCGCAACTCTTACTGTCGGAGAGCATCATGGCACCACATGTTCGTGCGCTTTTCTTCTGCATCGCCATCAGCATTGCGCCCGTGTTGTGTTGGGTCGGAAGGACGACTGCAGGCGTGTGGGGGGAGATCGGATTCCCCCTCGTCGTCGTTGGAGCAAGTGCGGCCTACGCTGTAGCTGGAGAGCCATCGGTGGAGCTGGGCGGCTCGGACCCGAGCCGTGATTCGGGCTCTGGGCGCCGCTTGGTCGCGCGCCGCAAGTCTGCGTAGCTTCAAACCGCGCTGGGCGCTCGCGATTCAGGCCGGGGCAGGCTCTGGCAGAAGGGCCAGCAGTGCCGCAACGACTGCTTCGCGGCGTACGAGGAGTGCGAGTCGTGCGACCTCTGCCTCGCCAAAGAGACATGCGCCCAGTTGGTACGTGTCGATCTCGAGACGCAAGGCGAGGAGTCGCGGTCCGTGGCGGAGCAGTAGGGCCTCGACGTTGCGATAGAAGCGTTCGGATCCGTCCGAGGTCATCACGATCAGTCGCGAGATTCGGGTGCCACGCGCGACCGAGCTCTTGGCGTCTGCCAGTTCGAGGCCGCGTGCCTCGAGGTCGAGCATTCGCTCTGCGCCCTCGAGTCCGCGTACGATCTGTCCGCTCGATACCGCGTTCTCCAGTGCCGTTCGGAGGGGGGCGCTGAACGGAAACGTGGGAACCTCCAGCTGTGCGTCGCGCCACAGCGGAGAGAGATTGCTGCGCAGCTGCGCGAGCAGTGCGGGCTCGCAGTCCTGCCGGTCCCCGAGTCGCGGCAGGCGTAGCTCAGCGCGGATCATGTCGGGACTTGGCCCGGACGGGGCGTCGCGCTGGTTCCGAGCCGCGCTTTGCACTCCCTTTCGTGTCCTTCCGCGGGTGTCGCTGATCGCGGGGCCGCTTGGTGTCTACCCTCGAGTTCGAGAACCCGTTGGGATGCGCAGGCCGTTGCCGGAGAATCTTCACTCCGGCATCTCGCGAGTCCGGACTGCGCGTATTCGCTTCGAATGCGTCGGCGACCTTGCTCGCGATCTCGACCGTCGAGGAGGCAAAGTCGATGCGAATCGCACCGATGGACCGCCGATCGAGTCGGCCCCGACGACAGATGTGAGCCAGCACTCGATCGGGCGTGGCCCCCGCACGCTTTCCATAGCTGATCCGGAAGCGCACGAAGCTGTCCTGTGTACTCGGGCGACTCGAATCCTTCGGCGCCGCCGTCGCGCGGAGCTCGATGGGGGCGCGCGCTGGTTTGGGTGTGGCTAGCTGAGCCAAGGCGGCCACTGCCAGCAGTGGGGAATCGCCATCCAAGATGCGCTGGGCAAATTCCAGCTGCTGAGGGGCGGGCGCCGGGAGTGCTGCCAATCCGGCTTCGAGCTCCCGCTGGGCGCGCTCGGCCTGAAGGCGGCGAATCGCTTTCGCAGCGGGCAGGGGGCGCCATGAGCACTGCACGTTGGCCGTATTCAGGATCCGCTCGATTCTACGCTGCTGCGACGGTGGAACCAGAAGCACACTGCGCCCCTTACGCCCCGCGCGTCCCGTGCGCCCGCTGCGGTGCGTGTAGTTGGCCGAGTCTTCGGGCAGCGCGACGTGGACGACGACCGACAGCTCAGGGACGTCGATCCCGCGTGCTGCGACGTCCGTAGACACCAGGACCTCGATCGACCGGCTGCGAAACGCATTCAGCGTTCGTGTCCGATGGGTCTGCGCCAGCTCGCCACTGAAGGGCGCCGCCGCGATGCCGTCGGCGGTGAGCCGTTCGGCGAGTTCGCTTGCGTCGATGCGTCTGCGCACGAAGACCAATGTGAGCTCGCCCGGCATCGTCAGCAGCAGATTGACGAGTCCTGAATAGAGGTCGCGGCCCGCTACCCGGTGAGCGATGTGCTCGATGTCCTCGTGTGCGGCGCCGAGCCGCGTCCCCTCGAGTACGACCGGGTTTCGCTGAAAGCGGTCGGCCAGCTGCGACACGGCACGCGGAAACGTGGCCGAGACCAAGTGGCTACACCGCTTCTCCGGGAGCTCTGCGACGATGGCATCGAGCTCATCGCGAAAGCCCAGGTCGAACATCTGATCGGCTTCGTCGAGCACTACGTGCGCGAGCCGATCGACCTGCAACGCACCGCTCCGCAGATGGTCGAGGATCCTACCCGGAGTTCCTACCAGAACCGACGTACCTCGCGCGAGCATGCGTCGCTCCGGTTCGGGCGGCGTCCCGCCCGTGACGACATCCACGCGAACGCCTCGCACACCGGCATACAGCCAGCGAAGCTCGGCACCGACCTGTGCCGCGAGTTCGCGGGTCGGTGTGAGGATCAGCACCATCGGCCCACCTGCTCGCTGGTTCGGACGACCGCGGTCCGCTGCCGTCAGAAGCTCGCGTGCCAGCACCAGTCCGATCGCCACCGTCTTTCCGGAACCCGTCTGGGACGAGATCCGCAGATCGCGACCTGCGAGCTCGCCCTCGAGCACGGCGCACTGAACCGAGGTCAGGGCTTCGAAGCCGCGGCCGCGCAGCGCAGGGATCAGCTCGGCCGGAACAGCCGCAAATTCGTCGAGATGGGTCAGCGGAGAAGTCATGCGTGCCTTACCTGGTTCGTCGAGTCGTCCCCCACCAGATCCTGAACCGCATCCTCGATCGGGGCGATCCTCGGCTCGGTGGGTGTGGGCTCCTTGCGCGCCTCGCTACGGAGCGGGGCGGCACATGGGCGGCCTGGGTCGCGGCCTGCGTCCGTGCCGCGGGCACGACGCAGATTGGGGATCGGGAGCCGCGATGCCTCGGGCAAAGTAGCCGAAAGCCCTCGGGATTGGAAGCAGGGCCCCCCTCGAACCCGCCAGATTGGGCGCGAGAGCAGCCAGCCGCCCGCTCCCCTCGCGGGGGCGGGCGGCCGTCGACTCTCGGGCTCAGCGCGCGGCGATTGCACTCAGCAGGATCTCCGTGCGGTCTGACGCTCGCCCGTCGAAGCCGCTGACGGCTCGATCCTCACCCTCCCCAAAGGGAACTCCCGAGGGGCACCCGCGTCGCCGGCTCGGGCTGTACCGTCGGGGAGTTGCGGAGCCCCTCTTGTGCCGCATCGACACCGAGGGCTCCGAAGACCGCATCCTCGGTCTCGTCGTTCGGCAGACGCTCACACACGCAGACAAGATCAAGGAGGCGGCTTCTCGCGGTGAGGCGAGCCTTGCGCTCCGGCTCGATCCCCCGGAGGAGCTATTTGGGGGTATTCAGCGACCACTTCTGACGAAGGGCGTTCCGAACCGCGAACCCTCTCTTAAGAGATAGTGAGCTCAGAAGGCGAATGGTTGCCCACGAGGTGATGGCTCCGGCAAGGACGACCGCGATCGCTGCGTACTTTGCTGCGGCAATGCACGCCAAGAGCAATGTAGCGTGTATGCACAGCTCTACATAGGCGGCCATTCGGTAGAAGCGCTTCGCCCACTCGTGACCCATGAAGAATGGCATGCTCGGAAACATGACCACGATACCTGCAAACATGAACGGGGATGGAAGCTGGACAAGAACGAGTAGGGTAAGGGTGGCGAGGGTCAGTCCTATGAACGAAGAGATCGGCACTGCAACGATGTAGAGCGTGCCAGGGGGAGCCAGCGATAGAGACAGCTCGCCCATGAGCCTTTCGAACTCCTCGTCGCTCATCTGGTCTGGCATCAGGGTTCCTGGTAGACGTACACGACTAGATCGTTCACTACTCCAGCCACTCCACTGCTGGTGAAACTCAGACTTGCAGCAAGTCCGTCGATCAGCTTCAGTTTCAGTACGGGCAAGATCTCAGAATTCTTGAAGATCTTTGCGTGTTGGCCGACCCGGAACAACATCTTCATCTTCTTGTTGCTCACCCCCGGAGCCTTGAATCGCACGAGCTCTTCGGCGAGTCGCTTCCGCTCGGCTCGACTCAGGGTTCGAAGAATCTGGAACAGTGGACGACCAGTTGCACGCCGGACGAGGAGAACGGATCGAATCGTTGCCGAGGCGGCCGTTGTGACCCCAACCAGGGAGATCGCATCCAGTGCCTTTGACGTGGCTGAATACCACTCATTGCTGTCCAGATCATCTGTAAATCCAGTTGAAAATATCTCTCCACCGGCGCGAAGAATCGAGTTACCACACTGTAGCGAGGTCGCGACGAATGCAGCGCCGCTCAGGTAGGCGACTGGAGACGATCCACCAATCGTGAGCGGAGTGGCCGCGGTCGACCCGAACGCCACGAAACCCGACAAACCAGCTGCGCTGCAGGTCAGTCCGGCGGCGGCGATTTCGCTCAGGATTCTCAGCCAGCTTCGCTCCGGGGCCTTTCCTGGAGATAGGTCATCCCAATCGATGGCCCTCAGAATGACGAATGTAGTGAGCCCAGAGGAATGCACGGACCCACGAAGAATAGAGCACTGATTGTCGGCCATGAGAGCCACACCGGCGCCGCGAAGCTCCTGGATGCCGTCGACTATACGAAAAATCTGGTAGCGGTCCTCAGTTGGTAGTCCTAAGCAAAGCCTCCCGGTTAGTCTAATGTGACCATGGCACTGGACCAGCGCAGCACATGAGCTTGGCCGGGCTCCCATATGCGCATTCGGCCGGCGAACGGCAGGCAACCGAGTCTAGCCGGTACGAGCTAGGGGCGCTGAAATGGTGCCCTAGTAAGCTGATCACCGCCAAGGCCATCGCAAAGATCTCAGGTCTCGTCGTCGAGAGGTCCGCGCTGGGTAGTGTATGACAGACCCTAGTGAACATCCTCAACATCGGGATCACGTGCTCGTAGTGGTCCGAGTGGTTGGGTGCGATGAAGGTGCGATCGCTGGACGAGTTGCCAAGGAACGAGGCGGAGCTCAGGGTGCGGCAACACAGTGGCCTGGGCGATAGCCCGCTGCTCCCGGTGGCTCGTCTCTCGACTGAGTCACTAGGTAGTGGGCTGTCTTGTCTGCGGCCTGTGTGCGCAGCGACCGCAGGAGCCTGCCCCATCCTTCGCTCGTGTGTGCCGCGATCGTGGTTGAAGGTCCCGGAGCTCGGGGTGCACATACTCGTGGATCATGCCGCAGGGCGCAGGTTGAGTGTGGGGCGCTCGACAAAGATGTAGCTTGCCGCCCCGATTGCGAAGCTCATGGCGATCGAGACCAAGGCGAAGACCATCCACACTGCTGGGCTGTGATAGGGGAGTAAGCCCAGCGTGGAAAAGCACCAGCGCGCGAGCTCGATCCCCACGAACTGCCACAGGTAGACGCTATAGCTGACCTGCGCGAGCGGATACCAGATCCGGTGTTTGAGGATCCGGGTCAGCCGGGAACGGGGGGCTTCGGGGGCAGCACCGCCGACGAGAATGAGCGCGACAGCGGCGCTGAAGAGCGTACGTCCGAGCAGGGAGACAGAGAGATTCAGCGTGCGCCACGGGAAGTAGGGCACGACGCCAAGCAGAAACAAGCTTACACTCGTGATCACAGCGCAGGTGTGCCACCAAGGGGCAGGTACGCCCGCACTCTGTGAACGGTTGCCCAACCCATCCTCGGCGCGAGGCGGAGTGGCTGAAGCGTCGCAATGCGTGCGATAGGCCGCAGCTGCCATCCCGATGAGATATGCACTGCAACGGGTAAGTGGATTCGCATACATCCACGCCATGTAGTGGCTCATTTTGAGATCAGAAAGACCTGGCGCTCCGAGGTCGAGTGCGAACACGGCAGTGGCGCCGGCTCCGAACGAGAGGACGAACAAGATGACCGCGAGCGCGGAGCCGCGCCACCAAGCGAGGCGACGCCCCTGCTCTCGGGCGCGCGCATGTGTCCGCACGTAGAGCCAGATGAGGAGTGGACTCAGCAGATAGAACTGCCACTCGATCGCGATCGACCAGGTCCACGGTACACAGCCCAGTGACGCACCACCAAGCTGCAACACGCTCCCACCGATCGCCGTGACGTTGTTCACCAACAGGTAATTGGTCCAAGCGTGCGCACGACAGCCCTCGAGCAGGGGGCCGGCGCCCGCATCGATTCCCGGGAGCAGTGCGAAGAACGCCATGTTCAACGGAATCATGAGCGCAAGAGCGGGATAGAGGCGCAGGAAGCGGCGCACCAGAAAGCGTCCGACCGTCTCGCGGATCGAGTGGCCCCGACGTCCTAGGGCACGGTGGAGCACGGAGAAGATCAGGTAACCACTCAGAACGAAGAAGATGTCGACGCCCAGGTCCCCGTGGCCAAAGATCAGCCCAAGAGCGTGGACCGAGAGCGGTTCGCCGGTCAGATCGGGCTGGCAGTCAGAGCGGAAGAGCCCGCAACGCCCGAGCCAGGCGTGATGGATCACGACCACCAGGACAGCGAAGGCGCGCGCACCGTCCAGCGCCGCAATCTTGGCCCCCCCGGGGGGGCGCACGAAGAGCGAGTGCAAGGCCTCGCGAAGCCAGGTGCCTGGGTGTTGCTTCTCCCGGATCGAGGTGACCGATCGTGTCGGATCCGAATCTGTTGTCGCGCGCGCGGTGATCGCCCGTAGCTGCGCTCTACGTGCCGGTGATCTCGATCGCGAGGAGCTGCCCAGTGTTTTCACGCATCGGGATCGTACGACAGACGGCCCACTCAATCACAGGTCATTGGGAAGCCAGCGAACTGGCGCGGCGGGACACATCTGCGAGCTCGGCGCTGGAAATTTGCGCTGTCTTGGGACCTGCCGGCCTCCGAGGCCCGTATGCAAGCCCGGGAGCGGCTCTAGTTCTGTTCAGTGTACGACCAATACCGGGCAGCTCGACTGTGCGATCACGCGCAGTGCCGTCGCCCCGATCGCGGTATCCGCCACAGCATCCAAGCCGGAGCGGCCCATGATCACGAGATCCACGTGCTTGGACGCTTCGAGAATCGCAGCCACGGCGGGCCTGGTCTCGATGCGCGTGCTTACCTTCACGCCCACTTCTCGACAGATGCGCTCGCAGTGTGCGAGCTGAACCTTGGCGTCGGCCTCGAGCACCTGTCCCACGTCGACACGCTTCACACCCAGGTGTTGCGCGGTCTGTCCAGCTGCGCCGAGTTCGAGACTTCGTAGCCAGCCCGCGTCCACCGCATGCAGGATCTCGACTTCCGCGCCGTTCTCGGCCGCTAGAGAGGCGGCACGAGTTACCGCGCGCGTCGCCGGTCCCGAGCCGTCGACCGGAACCAAGATGCGTCGAGGGGGAGCGGGTAGAGGCAGCAGCGGAATCTGGCGAGACAAGCCCGGCTGGTCGACATCGGCGCAGCGCAGGGAGCAGTAGCGATGGATCGTATCTCCGAGCGGAATCTCGACAGCGTTGGCTTGAACGATGTGGTCACCACAAACTGGGCACTTCATCAACATGGCTTTTTCCTTCGATTCTCAGGCAAGGCTGCTTTCCAACCTGGCTAGGCCGGGTTCCGGCCGAGCGTCGCTTCGAGCTGGGCGAGCCGAATTCGGCTCTCGATGACGACGTCGGCGGACAGAGACAGGCTGTCGATCCCGCGTCGCACCAGAAACTCTGCTACCTCGGCGTGATCGCTCGGCGCCTGCCCGCAGATTCCGATCTTGCAGCCGGCCGAGTGCGCTCCCGCGATTGCCATTCCGAGGGCCTTGAGCACCGCCGGATTACGTTCGTCGAAGAGCGAGGCGAGCATCTCGGAGTCGCGGTCCACGCCCAACACGAGCTGCGTGAGATCATTCGAACCGATCGAGAAGCCGTCGAAGTGCTGCGCAAACTCGTCCACCAGCAGCACGTTGGCCGGAATCTCGCACATGACGTAGATCTGGAGGCCCTGCTCACCGCGTTTCAGGCCATGGCTCGCCATGGCCTCCTGCACGCGCTGAGCTTCTTCCACGGTTCTACAGAAGGGAATCATGATGATCACGTTGTCGAGTCGCATGTCCTTCCGAACTCGAAGCAGCGCTTGACACTCCAGCGCAAAACCCTCTGCATACGCGGTGTGTGCGTAGCGGGATGCCCCGCGAAAGCCGATCATCGGATTCTCTTCGGGTCGCTCGAACGCGCTGCCGCCGAGCAGGCCAGCGTACTCGTTGCTCTTGAAATCCGAGAGCCGGACGATCACGGGCTTCGGGTAGAACGCGGCAGCAATCCGTGCGATCCCTTCGGCGAGCCGGTCCACGAAGAACTCGGTGGGCTTGGGGTAGCCACGGGTGCGGCGTTCGATCTCTGCGCGCGTGGCGGCATCGGTGCGGTCGGGGTGCACGAGCGCCATCGGATGGATGCCAATGTGGTTCGTGACGATGAACTCCTCGCGCGCCAGGCCCACGCCATCCACGGGAAGCGATGCCAGATGAAACGCCTGATCAGGATTGGCTGCGTTCAGGTAGATCTGTGTCCGCGTGGTCGGCAACTCGGCCACAGAGATCTCCTCACGCTCGAATGCGAGCGCGCCATCCATGACCAGGCCGGTCTCGCCCTCCGCGCAGCTCACCGTCACGTGTTGGCCTGACTGGAGCACGTGCGTACCGTCACCCGTTCCTACGACGCACGGGATTCCCAGCTCGCGGCTCACGATCGCGGCATGGCAGGTCCGCCCGCCCCGGTCGGTGACGATCGCGGCCGCCTGCTTGAGAACCGGCTCCCAGTCGGGATCGGTCATGGCCGTCACCAAAACTGAGCCAGGTACGAAGCGGTGAAGATCTGCGGCGCTGTCCAGGCGGGAAACCGGGCCCACCCCGATCTGGCCACCCACGGCTCGGCCACGCACCAGCACGGGGCCTCGCTCCTTCAGTCGATAGGTCACGAGCTTGGCGCGGTCGGCGCGTGAGTGTGTGGTCTCCGGGCGCGCCTGCACGATGTAGAGCTGCTGCGTAGCTCCATCCTTCGCCCACTCGATGTCCATCGGTCGCCATTCTCCCGCGCGCTTGCTGTAGTGCTCTTCGATCGCCAGCGCTTGCCGCGCCAGCTCCTGCACCTCGTCCTTCGACAGCACGAACTGCCTCTGCAGTGCGTCTGGAACGGCCACGTTGCGCGTCGCCCGACCCCCACCTTCGTCGTAGACCATCGCAAGCTCTTTCGAGCCCAGACGACGAGAGATCTCGGTCATGGTCGGCTTGAAGACCACATACTCGTCTGGGTTGGTGAGGCCTTGAACGATGTTCTCACCGAGGCCATAGATCGCGGTAACGAGCACCACCTTGTCGAAGCCACTCTCGGTGTCCAGCGTGAACATGACCCCCGAACCGGCCAGGTCCGAGCGGACCATCTTCTGGACACCGATCGAGAGCGCGACTTTCTCGTGCTCGAAACCTCGCTCGGCACGGTACGAGATCGCACGGTCCGTGTAGAGCGACGCGAAGCAGCGACTGCAGGCCTCCAACAGAGCTTCTGAGCCGTGCACGTTGAGGTAGGTCTCCTGCTGTCCCGCGAAGCTCGCGGTGGGGAGGTCTTCGGCCGTCGCGCTCGATCGTACGGCGACGTCGGTCGCATCCTCGCCGCTTTGGGCGGAGAGTGCGCGATAGGCTTGCACGAGCTCTTCCACGAGCTTCCCGGGGAGCGGAGCCGACCGAATGAGCTTGCGCGCGGCCGCTCCACAGCTGCGAAGGGAGTCGACGTCCGAAAGGTCGAGTTCTGCGAGGATCTCGTGGAGCTTGCTCCGCAAGCCGGCCCCATCGAGTAGGGCGTGCCAGCCATCTGCCGTTACGGCAAAGCCGTCCGGCACCTGCACGCCCAGAGGTCGTAGCTCGCGAATCATCTCCCCGAACGACGCATTCTTTCCGCCAACCAACGGAACGTCGTCGAGGGTCAGGCTGTCGAAGCGCCGCACGTACTGCATGTTCGCCCTCCTGGTCCAGCTTTCGATGCTGCTCCGTCGGTGTGCTGAAGCAGGATCGGTGCCAGACGACACAGGCACGAACGCGTCTGGTGGGGAGTTTTGGCTCGACAGCGAGGCAATAGGCGACAATTCCGGGTCAGAACGACTCAGCGAAGGGAGGCGACTCAGGCTGACCTACGTGCACGCCGATGCAGACGCATGCATCCTCAATCTCACTTCGTTCTGTCGTGGCTGACGGGGTGTCAACTGTCCCATTGGAGGGATCGTGCCCTCGTGGCGTGGTCGGGGATTGCCCCGGACCTCGATGGACTGACCGTGCTCGCAGGCGAGGATGCGTACGGGCGATGGCATCACACCTTGACGCATGGGGCCTGTGCAGCGGTCATGGTGGCCCTTGCGGCGGCTTGGATCGCGCGCCACCGCGTCAGAGTCTTCTGGCTGTCGCTGATCGCGTTCCACCTGCACCTCGTGTGCGATCTGTTGGGGAGTGGGCGTGAATGGGGGATTCGATACTTATATCCCTTTCACGACTACGAGATCACGAGCTCGATCGGTTGGTCGCTGGCCTCGTGGCAGAACGTGAGCATCACTGCGTTCGCACTGATGCTGTGCGTCGTGCTCGCGCTTCGTCTGGAGCGCACCTTCGTGGAGGCTTGCCTGCCTCGTTCGGTCGACAGAGCCGTCGTGTCCGCCCTGATTGCGCGCTTCGGAAGGCTCAGCGCGAGGCGGGTGAAGAGCTCTCCGGCTTCGAGGCCGCCTTCTCCTTGAGGTCGACCTCGGTGGCCTCGATGCTTCCGCGGGCGCTGAGCTCGCGTAGCGAGGCAAGGACGGCCGAGCGAAATTCCTCTGCCAAGATCTCGATGAACGAGCCCTGCGGAGTGTCGGTCACCCACGGGTCCATGACGACAGAGCGGAGTACGTCGATGTCCCCCTTTGTCGCGTCGCGTACGCCCAGGCGGCGCTTGAGCTCGTCCATGAAGGCCGGACCATATTCGCTCTCGGAGAAGCGTGTATGGCTCACCAGCAGCCGATAGCCGTAGATCTCTTCGCCTGGCTGCACGCGCAATCGTCGATAGATCTCGAGGTTGAGCCGATTGAGCGCGTCGAGATCAGGATTGAGCTCTCCGTCTCGGCCGACGAAGTTGAAGGCGTACGTGAGGATGTTCAGATCTGGCCCCAGGTCGCGCAGGCGCTGACTCGCCTCCGCGTCGGCGAGCACGTCCGCGTCGTTCAGCCCGACCGCGTGCTGCCCGAGCGCCTGGAGCTCTTCGCTCTCGCGGTCGGCTCCGGCACGTGCACGCTCCGCCTCGAGCCGCGGAACGGGAATGACTCGAAACGGGTCGCCATCGCGCGCCAGTGTGAGCAACCGCAGATACAGCCTCCGGCAGCTCACCAGTGCTTGCGAGATGATCTTTCCGTAGCCGGACCGATCCGCGGGAATGACTCGATGGCTGAGATAGACAGAGACCGCGGAGGCGCCGGGCTTCGAGCCCTCGATTCCGAAGATGCCCACGTCCGGATCCTCTACCCCGTGCACGACGTAGGGCGCGGCAAACCGGATCAAGTGGCGCAACCGCGAGTTGCGGTAGCAGAGCGCACCCGCCGGGTAGGGTACGTACCCGGACTTGTGAGGATCTACCGTGACGGTGTCCGCCCAGGAGAGCGCGGCGAGCTGTTTCCCGACATAGGCGCTGAGCCGGCCCGGCGCGGGGAGTTCCGGCTGAGCCCCGGGTGTTCCACGCGCCGCTGCGCTCTGTCGCTCGACACAGGTGAAGTAGCCGCCCCACGCTGCATCCGCGTGGACGTGGAACGATAACCCGAGGCTCAGCTGTGAATCGCGCAGCGCCAGCACCTTCAACAAGGGGTCCACGGCTCCGGTCTCCGTAGAGCCGAGGACTGCGACGACAGCGACGACAGGCCGCCGCTCGGCTCGAGCGCTCGCCAGCGCTCGAGCCAATGCGTCGGGGTCCATGCGCGCGTCCGGATCGACCGGCACGCAAATCAGGTTTCCGGCGCCCAGGCCGAGAAGAGCCATCGCCTTGGTGAGAGAATAGTGCGCCGTCGCTGGTACGATCACGGCGGGCTCTCCGATGTCTGCTCCGACCTGTTCCCTAAAGAAGCGAGCGAGGCCCAGCGTCTGGACGGAGTGCGCCCGCAAGCTGCGCTCGAGGAGCTCTGGGGAGATGCCCAGCGCTCGCAAGCGCTCGGGCAATGCCAGCGCCTCGTCCTCGGGTACGTTCAGGGCTTGCCAAGAGTCCAGCTCGAGGAGTGGGCGCGGCTCGCAGCCCGCAGATCTCACCTCCAGCCGGCGAGCGGCAGCCAGCTCGGGCTCGGCGATCAGGGCCGCGCGAGTCGCCAGCGGGAGCAGCTTGAGATTGCGGGCGGCCCAGAGCGCTTCGATGTTGGCCACGGTTCCATCGCAGGTGATGTGCCCCCAGGGCCTCGGGCTGTCGGCTTCCGCTTCGTCTATCGGGTAGCCCACCATCCGACAGAGTTCCTGCCCGGCCAGGAGCTCGATGACCGACGTGACGGGCGACGCCTCGAACGATGCATTGTTCTGATTGTGGAGCATTGCGGCGAAGTACCCGACGGTGCTCGGCAGGGTCGTATCCCAGAGCATGTGACCCTGGTAGCGCATGCTGAAGAAGGGGACCGAGCGCTTGAGCAACGCCAACGTCGCGCGTAACTCATCGCGCATCACGCCCACGGCTCGGATGTACTCTTCCGAGTGACGCATCGCCTCGGTGATGTGGCCTGGATCTCCGGGATGGAAGTTGCGGCGCCAGTACACGTGATCCCGCAGAGCCTCCAAGATCAGCTGCTCGAGCAGATCGGCGTTCTCTGCCTTGGGCCCGAGAAACCAGGCCTCGACCGCCCCGTCTCTAGGCTCGGATGCACGCTCGAACTCCCGCTGCTCTGCGATGCGTTCCATGCCGGAACGCCCCTCGGCATCGTTTGGGAAGGGTAGATCCGGCGTCCGACTCATCGCGTCTTCGACTCCTTGCAGCTGCGCCCAACGCTTGCAGATGACCCCAGCGCCACTGGGTGTGCGCCCACGCATCGCTCGGGTCTTCACCGCGATGAGGTCGTGCCGGGCAAAAGTGCCATCGCGCTCCTCTGCCAGCAATGGCGTAGCGCTCGCGCTGCTTCAGCGTTCCGA
This sequence comes from Pseudomonadota bacterium, assembly GCA_003247575.1. Lineage (GTDB taxonomy): Bacteria > Myxococcota_A > UBA9160 > SZUA-336 > SZUA-336 > SZUA-336. Next base: position 18,158 of record QJZC01000016.1, on the reverse strand, counting down.
TGTGAGGCTGGCACAGCGATTGCGTGACCTTCATAGCGCCAGACGCGCCACGAGCCTCCCCGGAGCGCTCGTCGATCCGTAGGGGAGGGGCAGAACGTGGATAAAGAAAACAGCGAGCGAGATGCGCCCCATCTGCAGCGCACTCTTGGGCTCGCGAGCTGTACCGTTACCGGGGTAGGCGTCATTCTGGGCGCTGGAATCTACGCTCTGGTGGGAAAGGCCGCCGCCTTGGCGGGGAGCGGCGTTTGGATCTCGTTCGTCGCCGCAGCTGTCATGGCGGGCCTTACCGGTCTCGGGTATGCAGAGCTCGCCTCATTCATTCCCCGCGCGGGAGGCGAGTACCACTTCACGCATCGCGCCTTCGGGGCCGCTCCCGCGTTTCTGGTCAGCTGGCTTCTGCTGGCAGGTTTGACGGTGGCCAGCGCCGCCGTGGCTTTGGGGTTCGCCGGCTATTCTGCTGTACTCGTCGACTGGCCGCAGCCGGCAATCGCGGTGCTCGTACTCGCTCTTTGTGCCGCGGTCCTGCTCTGGGGAATCCGCGAGTCCGTGCGTATTGCAGCGATCTGCACCATGGCCGAGGTCTGCGGCTTGCTGCTCGTCATCGTCGTCGGAATTCCCAAGCTCGGAGAGGTCGACCTACTGGCCGCTCCCAACGGTCTTGCCGGTATCGGTTCGGCCTCGGCGCTCATCTTCTTCGCATATATCGGTTTCGAGGAGATCGTGCAGCTCGCCGAGGAGGCCCAGAATCCGACGCGAACCATCCCCAGCGCAGTGCTGCTCGCAATCGCGATCACCACCGTGCTTTACGTATCCGTTTCCATCGCGGCCGTCGCGGTGTTGGGTGAGGAAAAGCTGAGCCAGTCCAGTGCTCCGCTTGCCGACGTGGTTTCGCAGGCAATCGGTTCGAGGGCGCGTCATGTGATCGTGGTGATTGCTCTCATGGCGACCTTCAATACAGCCCTGGTATTGATGCTGTCTGCCGCGCGCCTAGCGTGGGGGATGGCAGAAGATGGCGCGCTCCCGTCAGGTCTTTCCCGTATCCATGCGACACGCCATACGCCATGGGTCGCGACGGGCACCATCGCGGCGCTCGCCGCTGGTGTGGTGCTGGTCTTCCGCCGGATCGAGCTCATTGCCAATGTGACGAACTTCGCTCTGTTCGTAACCTTCCTGGTCATCAACGGAGCGGTCATCGGCCTGCGCTTCCGCGAGCCCGATGCACCGCGCGCGTTCCGGCTTCCGGGAGCGATTGCGGGCGTTCCGCTGATCCCCCTCGCGGGCATCGTGACCGTGCTGGTTCTCTTGCGCTATGTCGAAGCTCGCGCCATCTGGCTCGGCATCGCATTGCTCGCAGCGGGGCTGCTGGCCCGCTGCGGTATGGTCTACTGGACCGGGCGTCGCCAGCTGGGGGCGGCCCCCGCTGCGCTCGGTGGGACTGCAGCCGGCGGCCGGCCGCTGCCGAACGCTCAGCCATCCAAAGAACGACGCGCCTAGGGGCGGATGCCCATATACTTTTGCGATGCCCACACGAACCCTGTGCAGGATGTCGCTCGCCCTGTTCGGCGTGCTCGCCCTCGGTCTTCCGGCTCTGGTGCTGGGTGGGCCGCTGATCGACGCGGCTTCGCGCGGTGATCTCGAGGCCGTTCGAGCGCAGATCGCAGCGGGCACGAGACTCGAGAATCGCGACGAACGCGGCTGGACGCCGCTGATGTTCGCGGCTGCACTCGGACATGTCACGGTCGTGCGAGTACTGCTCGAAGCGGGCGCAGACCCGAACCCGCAGGCGACCGACGGCACGACCCCGCTGATCGCCGCGTCGGTCGGAGGTCACCTGGAGATCATCGACCTATTGATCGCCGGAGGCGCGGATCCCGCCGTTCCCAATCGCGCGGGTGCGACCGCGCGGATCAAGGCGAAGGAGTACGGCTATCCCGAGATCGTGGCGCGTCTCGACCGAGCGCAGGCGACCTCGGAAGCCCCCGTCCCCGCCACCGCTCCGGCCCCCGCTGCCGCTGCACCTGATGATCCCGCGTCCGATCCCGCCTCCGGCTCGGGCGCTGACCCCGACGACCTGGCTGTGCCTCCGATCGACCCCCCACCGCCCTCGAGCGTGGAAGACGTGGTGGTCGAAGCCTTCGACGCGGTCTACATGCTGGTTCAGGACGCCACGTTCCGAAAGCTACCCAGCGTGGGAGCACCCGCGGCAGGTCAGCTCCCGGCCGGGTTCGCCATCAAGGTCACCGGAAAGGTGCGCGGCGCAAACTGGTACCGAGTCGGGCCGCCCGCCATCGCAGTCTGGGTCCCGGGGCAGGCGGTCCGTCCATCCACTGAGGCAGAGCCCGAATAGCACTGAGGCAGAGCCCGCCGAATAGGACTGGGCAGAGCCTGGCTGCGTCGCGACGGCGATGCGGTCCCCGTAGAGGGATCGGTGAGGACGAGGTAGCGCTGGTCTTCTACAGCGGAATGTTTCCGTGCTTCTTGGGCGGGTTCGGAACGGACTTGTTCTTGAGCATCTCGAGTGCGGCGATGATCCGCGGGCGTGTCTCACGAGGCGAGATGATCGCGTCGATGAAGCCCAGCTCTGCGGCCTTGAACGGGTTGGCGAACTTCGAACGATATTCCTTTACGAACTCGGCACGAGCGGAAGCGGAGTCCTCGGCGGCACCGATCTGCTTGTGGTAGACGATGTTGACCGCGCCCTCCGGGCCCATGACGGCGATCTCGGCCGTTGGATAGGCGTAGCTGATGTCGCCGCGAATGTGCTTCGAGCTCATGACGACGTAGGCTCCCCCGTAGGCCTTGCGCGCAATGATCGTCACCTTGGGCACCGTCGCTTCCGCATACGCGAAGAGCAGCTTCGCTCCGTGCGAGATGATGGCTCCGTGTTCCTGGTCAAGGCCGGGCAGAAACCCGGGCACGTCCACGAACGTGACCAGAGGGATGTTGAAGGCGTCGCAGAATCGGACGAAGCGCGCGGCCTTCCGGGATGCATCGATGTCCAGGCAGCCCGCCAGCACATTGGGTTGGTTGGCCACGATGCCGACGCACCGTCCCGCATAGCGCGCGAACCCGACCAGGATGTTGGGAGCGTAAGCCGCGTGAATCTCGAAGAAGCGAGCATCGTCCACGGTGCGCAGCAGGATCTCGCGCATGTCGTAGGGATGGCTCGCATCCATCGGAACCCAGTTGTCCAGCTCTGGGGATTCCCGATCGATCGGATCGACGATGGGCAGCAGTGGGGGGGGCTCCTGGTTGTTGCTCGGAAGAAAGGAGAGCAAGGTTCTCACCAGCTCGAGAGCTGCCCGGTCATCGACGCAGGTGAAGTGCGCGACACCGCTGCGCGAGCTCTGGCTGGAAGCGCCGCCGAGCTCCTCCTTGCTGACCTCTTGGTGGGTCGCAGAGCGAATCACTTCGGGTCCCGTGATGAACATGTACGACGCCTTCTCGACCATGACCACGAAGTCGGTGATCGATGGGCTGTACACGGCGCCCCCAGCACATGGACCCAGAATCGCGCTGATCTGAGGCACGACGCCCGACGCGAGGGTGTTCCGCAGAAAGATGTCGGCATAGCCCGCGAGCGAGGCGACGCCTTCCTGGATTCGAGCGCCACCGGAGTCGTTCAAGCCGAGGATCGGCGCTCCCACGCGAAGGGCCAGATCCATCACCTTGCAGATCTTGGCCGCATAGGCACCCGAAAGCGAACCGCCGAAGACGGTGAAGTCCTGCGCGAACACGAAAACCTGGCGTCCATCCACGGTGCCCGAGCCTGTTACGACGCCGTCACCCGGGATCTTGGTCCGCTCCATGCCGAAGTCTGTGCACTGGTGGGTGACCAAGCGGTCCAGCTCGATGAACGAGCCGGGATCGAGCAGCGCGTCGATTCGCTCGCGTGCAGTGAGCTTTCCGGACGCATGCTGCTTCTCGATTCGCGCCTCGCCGCCACCCAGCAGAGCCTGCTGATCGAGGGCCGCCAGAGTCTGGAGCCGTTGAGTGCGCGCTGTGTCGTCGGACATTCAGAGATCAATACCCGACCTGGCGCGCCGATGAAAGTCGACACCGCGGCGACGCAGAGGACTGCGGGGCAGAATGCGGTGGAGAGTCAGGCGGTCACCGAGCTCGGGCTTCGGGCAGAGGGAGCGTACGGGTTCGCGCGGACGGCGGTCGCGCTATAGACTGATGCGCCGCGTGCATCCCCCGGACACGCATGGAGCGCGAGCTTGGCCAAGCACATTCTGTGGATCGAAGGTGAACGCTTCGAAGTCGACGTGGGCGAGCGTCTGGGAAAGCATGTCCAGGTTCGGGTCAATGGTGCACGCTACGAAGTCGAGCTCGGAGATGTCCAGGACCAGGAGGCTGCCGGATCCGAGCTGCCTCCCGTATCCGCGATTTCCGGTGGATCCTCGGCGTCCCGGACGTCGATTCCGGCACCCCGAACGGACGCACGTGTCAGCGAAGCGCCGGCCCTTCCCGGAGCCGTGTGCGCCCCGCTCGCGGGCTTGGTCTTGGAGATCCGGGTCCAGCGTGGGGACCGCGTGGCGGCGGGAGACGTGGTCGTCGTGCTCGAGGCGATGAAGATGGAGAACCCAATCGTCGCTCAGCGCGCCGGGATCGTCACCGCGGTGCGAGTGCAACCTCGCGATACCGTCGATCAAGGAGCGGTCCTGATCGAGATCGCCACACCGAGCGCGCCGGAGTAGCGCTACGCACGCGTGCGCGCTGCGTTTGCTCGACTACTGGCGCAGCCGCGCACTGCGCCCAGCGGACGCCCAGGAGCTTTCATGGCGATCCTGCGCGATCCGCAGGCCGCCGCTCTTCCGCTCGAGCGCGAGAGCCAGTGCAATCGCGGCAGCGACGCGGGGCGGCACCGGTAGCCCGTCCGGTGCGGCTACCACGGGTGTCCGCGCTGGGAGCACCGCGTCGGATTGCCTGCCAGCGGAGCCTTCGAGGCGTTGCAGCAGTCGCGAGCTCAGCTGGATCGTGATCTGGATCAGCCATAGAACCACGATTACCGCGATGAAGCGCAGTAGCAGGGTGCGTACTGCGAAGCCCCAGTCGAGATCGGGCTGGGCCAGTGAGGTCAGGGTTTCGAAGATTTCGGTCATCGCGGCGTGGGTCCTACTGGAACATGGCAATGAACATCCCGGCGGCGGCCGCGGTACCGAGCACCCCGGCGACGTTCGGGGCCATGGCATGGAACAGGAGGTGGTTCTCCGGATCCTCGCGCAGCCCGACCGCGTGGCTCACCCGCGCGGCCATGGGCACGGCACTGACACCTGCCGATCCGATCAGCGGGTTCAGCGGCGGTCCCGAGCTTGTGAGATTCAGTAGCTTCACGGTCCAGATCCCCCCTGCCGTGCAGAAGGCGAAGTCGAGCACGCCGAGTCCCAACACCACCAGTGGCTTGGGGTCGGTCAGGATGTGGTTCGCATCCATCGTCGCACCGACCGCGAGGCCGAGAAAGATCGTCACGCCGTTCATCAAGGCCCCTCCGGCGGTATCCACCAAGCGCTGCACCACACCGGACTCGCGCATGAGATTCCCGAGCATCAGCATGCTGACCAGTGGAGCCACGGCTGGGATGAGGAGAGACACGATGCCACAGACGACCAGTGGGAAGACCAGCCGTTCGGTCCGCGAGACGACGCGGCATGGAGGCATTCGGATCTTGCGCTCCTCGGCTGTGGTGAGCAGGCGCATGATCGGTGGTTGAAGCACCGGAACCAGTGCCATGTAGGAGTAAGCCGCGACCGTATTCGGACCCAGCAGATGCGGGGCCAGCGCATGCGTCAAGTAGACTGTCGTCGGGCCGTCCGCTCCCCCGATGATGCCCGTGGCCGCGGCTTCTTGCAGCGAGAAGCCGAAGAGCAACGTGCCCAGAAAAGTGAAGAACACCCCGAGCTGCGCCCCCGCTCCGATCAGCAACACGCGCGGATTCGCGATCAGCGGTCCGAAGTCGGTGAGTGTGCCCAGACCGAGGAAGATCAGCGGCGGTAGGAGCTCCCACTCGAGACCGTACCGATAGAACACGGCCAGCAGCTGCGGCCGGCCATCCGCTTCGTAGCCCATGAGCGGCGTCAATGGAAAGTTGACGGCGAAGATCCCAAAGCCGATCGGGATCAGCAGCAGAGGCTCCAGGCGTTTCGCCACCGCGAGCCAGATGAAGAACAAGCCCACGATCCACATCACGACCTGGCCGGGCCCGACGTGGCTCAATCCCATTTGTGTGAAGATGATCTCGTTCAGAATCTCGACGATTTCGTGCATCTCGGGTTCCGCAGCGATCGTAGGCACACGAGGTCGGCGCACGACCCAGCGCGCACGCCAACCCTCGCGAGCGAGGCGAACTTCTCCTGAAGGATGACTCCCAGCTCGGACGTCCGCCAGCGGCGAGGCTACGCACGCCCGCGGTGGGTGCGCGTGGCTGGCTGGAGGCATCGCCAAGGATCTGGAAGACTGGGTGATTTGGGAGAAGAGCCTTGGAAGATCTTGCGTTCGCGCGTGCCCTGCATGTTCTGGCCGTGGTGCTCTGGATCGGCGGCGTCGCGCTGATCACGACAGTGCTCCTGCCTGCGATCCGCAGGCTACCGCTCTCGGAGAATCCCGTGGTCTTCTTCGAGCGGATCGAGCGCCGCTTCGCATTCCAGGCGCGAATCCTGACCTTGATCGCGGGACTCTCCGGCTTCTACATGCTCTACCGCTTGAACGCCTGGTCGCGCTACCTCTCGCCGACGAGCTGGTGGCTGCACGCCATGACACTCGTATGGCTGATCTTCACGATCATCCTCTTCGTCCTCGAACCGCTCCTGCTCCACAAGAGGATCGCAGAACGCGCCGAGAAGGATCCCCACGGAACCTTGGCCCTGATCGAGCGCGCGCACTGGGCGCTCCTGACGCTTAGCCTCATCGCAGTCGCGGGTGCCGTCGCCGGAAGTCATGGATGGACGTTCGGCTGACCCCGCCGACGATGGGGAGATCCGCGAATCGATGAGACTCGCCCTTGTCTAGCTCAGCTAGTCACTCGATTTCGGTTCAACCGATCGTACTTGTGAATCGCACTGGCCAATCTCTTGCGATCTTGATTCTGAAATGCGGCGACCGACAAGCGAGCCTTCTTCTGTCCGGGGAGCTGGAAGGTCCATCGAGACTCGAGTAGCGTGGGTGGTGTGATCCGTTCTATCTCGCTCCACACCAATGCGGTCTTGGAGCCGTTTCTAGAGATCCGGAGCTCCTCGGCGTCGAGCGCCACTTCGATGTGATCGCTGAAGATCCAGACGAGAGCGGACGTGACGAGTAGTGAAGCGGAGAGGACACACAGATGCTCAACAGCCAGGAGCCGTACGGCGTCGCCCCGCTGCATCGCGGAGATCGTACTCCCGAGCGCGATGCCTCCGCACGCGATCGCAGCGCGACTGAATGCATGCCGAATCCGCCCCCATTTGGACTGCGCGATGATCATTGGATGGTCTCGAGCTTGACCGTAGGGGCGGTCTACGTCTTGCAGTGCGGGGACAGCTTCATTGGGGGACCGGGGATGCGACTGGGGCGGTGATGCTCAAGCCCCCGAGACCTCAGGGCTGTCGTTGCGACACTGTCGCGCCCCTCGGATGCTGAACGAGTCACCTGCGCGCTCGGATTCTTACAGCTTTGCTGGGAATCGTCTACATGCTCGTATCCGTCTGTGGCCAGTCTCGCGCGGATCCGCGCGTCGGAGAGATATCAGTCCATCAACAGCGAACGGCGTCGAGGCAGGCGACGGGTTGGGCCTGGATGAGACCCTTCCAGTAGTCGTCCCCGAAGCGCGTGAGTCCCTCTGGAGAGATCTCGAGCGCGTGCCAGCGAGCGTCTCGCATGCCGTTCGACTCCAGCATGCGGATGTGATCGTCCGCCGAGATGTAGTAGTTGTCGAAGGCGACCTTGCGTCCGCCATCTAGAAAGCACGTGTAGCGAATGGCCGCGCCTTCTTCGAGTTCTCCCTCCAGGGTCTTCTCGAAACCATAGGCGCCCGTCTGCGCGAAGCTCGCCGGGGATTGTCCTGGGTTGTTGTTGATCGTCACGAATCTTCCGCCGCGACGGAGGTGGCGCGAGATTGCTGCCCCCATTACTCCCAGCTCGTCACGGTTGCGCGCGTAGTTCAGCAGATAGGAGGCGGTCACCACATCGAAGTGCTCCCCCAGCTCGAGCCGATAGACATCGGCACACACATACTCGATTCCCAGAGGTGTCGAGTCTTCCTGCGCTCGAGCGAGCTCGATCATTTCTCGAGAGATGTCGACGCCAACGACGCACTCTGCTCCGCGTTCTCGCAGCTGTCGAGTATAGAAGCCTTCTCCGCAGGCCAGGTCCAACACGCGCAGGCCCTGGACGTCGCCAAGCAAGCGCCACAGGCTCCATTGCTCTGCATAGGTTCGCCATGGTGCGAGCTTCGACTCCTTGTAGTCCTGCGCAATCTCGTCGTAGTCGGTGGGCATCGAATCCTCCTGGCGGTGCGCCGCGCTGGCTTCCCTGGTCCTGCACGGCGCTTGGGTCTCTCTCGGCAGGGGCGGCACCGCGCCCACGAGGCTAGCGCGGCGGCGCCGGCCTCGGGCAGCCGAGAAAGCTCGTGCACGACAGCTACGGAGCCCAAGGACCGGCAGAGGAGAGGCTGGCCGCCCTCGGCTCATGCCAACCCGGTCGCCCGCGAGTCAGGGGCCGGGCACAGCGCAGAGCCAAGGACCCTCCCGCTATGGTAATGCGATCCCATGTCGGGATGGAGAGGGATGAGCATCCGATCTCTCGAGCCGCTCTCGCACCAGCCGGAGAACTAGCTCGAGTCCAGGCGGCCGTTCACCCTTCCCGCGGCCTGATGCTGTTAGAATGCGGCACCACGGGGGGCTCGACTCCGAGAGTATAGAGCTCTACAGCCTGTGACGTTCGGCCCGAATGAGGGACGTCTAGAGGCAGTGACTTGCACGCTGGGCTGCGCGTTGGACTCCCCTCCAGACCCTGTTCAGCTTCAGATTCCGGAGAACCTCTTGCCGATACCGAATGACTTCGACCAGATTGGGCTACTTGCTGCGGTCGATCGAGTCCCCGAATCGAAAGAACTCAGGGTTGTATACTTTGATGGGTCTCGAATGTTTCTGGTTCGCAATGGATCGCGCGTCCGTGGAGCGGGCGCCCGTGTGATCGTAGTCTACGAAATGGGCCAAGGTGTGCCTCCGCAGCATTTCGGCATCAGTGCAGCGAGAGAGAGCCGGTTCTTCAGCGAGCTGCTTGGTGCAGGGCTGAGCTGTTCTGCAGCCGTCATTGCGTGGCTCGTCGTTCTCGGTGGAGCTGGAGCGGCTCCAGTAAGCGGAGGCACCTCGACCTATATCTCATTTCTTGGCTGGGGGGCCGCGGCTGCATCGAGCGCACAGTGTCTGAACTCGATTGGTCGAGTCACGACAGAGGTGTACTCTCCGCAAGCGCTGGATTGGTTCGACAGCCAGGAATGGTACACCCGGACTGCGGATGCCCTCGATCTGATATCCCTGGTCGGCGCGACAGCGTCCGCCGCAGCAACCCTGCGCATGGTTCTCATTGCGCGCGCAGCAAATCCAAGCAAGTCTCTCGTTGCGATTCTCAGAGGATTGAGTCGGCAAGAGCGAAAGCTTCTGACCGAGGAGCTCATTCGGGCTCAGAATCCTGGTATCAGCAATCAACGGCTCAAAGCGCTCGTGCGTGCGGGGATCTATCCGAAGCGATATACGGGAGCTGCAATCTCTGAGGGGGTGAAGCATCAACTGACTGACGCGCTGGGTGCTACGTTCTCGTTTGCGGGAAGTGCCTCTTCCGGTGTTTCCCGGAAGTTCGTGCTCGGTGTCGTGGAAGCCCTCGAGGACTAGGTAGATGCCGACACTCGATGAAGCTGCAGACCGAGTCGTCGATGAGAGCGAGCGGCTTCAATCCATCCTTAGAGGAGAAGAGTTTCTTCTCTTTCCGCCGGGTGGCGCTGCGACTCTCGCAGTCAACTTGACCCTGCTCGTCGCATGGGGAGCTTTGGCGAGTCCTGTGATGGCTCGATCGATAGACCCGGATCACCCCTCGAAATCTGCGCTCATCCTGGCGACCTACGTCGTTGGAGGAGTCCTCGTCACGTTGATTCCGGGATTTCTCGTCGTGCAAGGCTGCTCCAGCGCTTCTCGAATCAGCCGTGGCACTGCGCGAATTCTGTTGGGACTCTGCAGCGTTGCATTCTTTGTATCCTGCGCGGAGGGGGATCTCATTGGCATGAGTGCGCGCGCAATCGGACTTGCGCTGCTGGTCGTTGCTGAGCGACTCAGTAGTGGAAGAAAGTTTGCGCTGGCTGCCGCTTTCTTTCGTGCGCGGAGACGTCGGGAGATCGAGATGCGCCGGCGTCGAGACGCGGTTCTGAACGGGAGAGACTGATCCTACGGCGCCGAGAGCGCGAGTCTAGCACTCGTAGCGTGCCACAGTGCGTGTCGGACCGGTGCCGGGGCTTTGAGGTCTTCTTGTTTGCTTGCCACTCTTGTGTTTCCATGCGCATCGGGACTCCAGCGAGAATGCGAGTCCTTTGCGGCCGTGCTCAGTTCATGGCTCTGGCCAGATTCTGCAGACTTGTCTTCAGGGGTGTCGTGTCTGTGCCGTGCGGTGCGGGACTCAGGGCTCGAGCGGCCAGGTGGTCCAGCCGCTTCGGGCTTCGAGTTCGGGAGCGAGCTCATGAGGCTGCTGGGTCGTGCAGGCGATCCATGCTCGGCTCGCGGTGCTCCCATAGAGCTCGCGCATCTTTGCGATGCCACGCGGTTCGCCCCGTGACGGTCGGCTCGCGAGCTTGCACTCGATCATGAAGAGCTCGGCATTGTGCTCGACGACGAGGTCCACCTCGGCACCGCTGCGATCTTGCCAGAACCAGAGCGAGGCCGACGGGCAGTGCCAGTCTCGCCAGCGCAGCCATTGGCCGATCACGTACGTTTCGAAGAGCGCTCCTGCAGCAGGCGCCTGCCAGAGTGCTTCAGCAGATGCGAAGCCCATCAGGTAGGCACAGAGGCCCGTGTCGGTGAAATAGAGCTTGGGAGACTTGACCAGTCGCTTGCCCAGCGAGCGATGGTAGGGCTCGAGGAGCAGGATCAGATTCGACGCCTGAAGCACGTTGATCCACTCGCGCGCGGTGGTCGCGGACACGCCCACGTCACGACCGAGCTCGGCCATGTTGAGGAGCTGGCCGGTTCGCGAAGCACACGCGCGCAGAAATCGTTCGAAGTCGCGCAGACTCGAGATCCGAAGCAAAGTCCGCACATCGCGCTCCAGGTACGTGGCCACGTAGCCCTGGTACCAGCGGTTTCGATCGGGGCAAGCACCGGGATCCCCCCAGAGTCCCGGGTAGCCTCCGGCGAACAGGAACTCGGACCAAGGTTCGTCCGGCCAAGCGGCTCGCCACTCCGCGCCAGAAAGCCCTAGAAAGGGAATCACCGCCGCTCGTCCCGCCAAGCTGTCGGAAACCGACTCCATGAGCGGGAAGCTGTGCGAGCCCGTCAGCAGGAAGAGCCCGTTCTCGCTGCGCCTCTGATCGACCATCGTCTTGAGGTGACGGAACAGCTCTGGTGCGTACTGCACCTCGTCGAGGATCACCGGCGGGGGATGAGCAGACAGGAACGCCTCCGGCCGGGTTTCCGCCATCTCCGCATGGGCATGGACGTCGAGTGAGACGAGGTCCAGTTCCGGGAAGGAGCGTTCCAGAAGCGACGTTTTGCCGACGTGGCGGGGGCCGACCACGATCAGAACGGGGAAAGTACGCGACAGATTCGCGAGCGAGTCGGAAATTTCTCTTTTAATCCAGATAGTTGGGAATTTTTAGCTGAGACCTTGGAATTGGCAAGCTGCAGCCGCGGATTTCTTGTGGCAGATCGACGGCAGCGCAACGGGGGATCGCCATGGGGGCCGGTGGTACGAGGAAGCGAGCCGTGTCTCGGCGGTGCCGCCATAGGGTAGGACGGGTGCCTTGCCTGCTAGCCGCTTCGCAAGCCGCCAGGCGCGTACGGTTGCACTTGCGCGGCCGCGCGGCGTGCTGTTCTTGGCTCCCTACCAAGCTCTAGCCGCGTGGAGTGGCGCAGAGTGTGTCGGCTCGTTGCTGGAGCTGCGCGACCTTCGTGTTTGCTCCCCACTCCCTGTAGAGCTCGATCGAGGCGATGAGCTCGACTCGCGACTCCATCGGTCGGCGCTGCTCGTAGAGGAGCTCGCCCCTGAGCTCGCGGCAGAGGGCCGCGTGGTGGATGTAGCCAATCGATCGAGCGCGTTCTGCTGCCTTCGCATAGGTCGATAGCGCGGCCGTGACATGCAGTGAGAGACGCAGTCTCTCGGCCTCGAGAATCTGCGCCATATGCACGAAGTCAGGACCAATGTGTGCCCACGCGCGCATTCGTTTGAGACAGCGCCCGAGCTCCCGACGTAGCCTTCGCGCTTCACGGCGTCCGGACGACCTCGTTGCGCGTTGCGAGCAGCAGAGTCCCCGAAAGAGGACGCAGTCCGCGGCCCAGCTGAAAGGAGCTCCAGAGCGGACGTAGTCCCACACGTGCTCGAGCGCTTCCGAGGCCGGTTCGAATCGGCCGAGAAAGACGAGCATCGCCACCCAGTGCACGATGAAGAACGGGGCGCCCGCATCGGACTCTCCCGCGCGATCGAAGATTGCGGCGCGCTCGCGCTCCCAGTCGACTCCGTCGATTTGCCCTTCTCGCAGCCACATGTATGTGCGTTCGAGATAGTTCGGGTAGAGCGGTCCCAGGCGAACTGTCCGGAGTGCTGCGGGAGGGACGTAGAGCTCGTCGAGGCGTACTCCGGCGAGCGCCCCGAAGGATCGCTGGTCCAGGCATGCATACACGACGTACTCCAGCTTGCCAATCTCGCGCGCTTCGTGTGCGACGCGTTCGAACTGCGCGACGACGTATCGACGCGGGTGAGTCCATGCATCGACGAGGAGATGGCGCGCGAATCGAGCTGCCAGAGCTCGATCTAGAGTCTGATCTTGCTCGCTCCAGTGGGCGGCCGCAGCTGCGAGTCGGTCGAGATTGCCAGTTCTACCGAGTGAGGTTCTGCACCCGAGATATGCGGACAGCCCCTGAGGCAATCCCTGCTCGGGACCGTTTCGCAGGGAGGTGCGAAGCGAGTACGCAGAGGCCTGTAGAGAGAGCGCGCCGGAGTGGCGAACGAAGGCGGGCCCTGCCGCGCTGCAAATCAGCAATGGGAGCACCCAGTTCGGGTCGGGGGACGCGTTTCGGCGTCCGACCTCTTCGAGCGGCCGCCGCAGCATCCAGTCGGTGCGTACGATGTCGAGCCACAGGCGCATTCTCGCGGGTCGGCGCGCGAAGTGAACCCCCATGCGGTCGAGCGCCTGCAACCCCAACTCGGCTGTTTCGGGCGATCGCCGCATCGAGAAGACGGCGATGCGCTTCACGACGACCTGCACCTGCTGCGGCGGATCGAGCGCCAAGGCGTCGAGCTCGTCGAGGAACGCCAGGGTTTGGTCGAAGTCGCGCAGCTGAAACGCGGCCTCTGCACTGGACAGGACCGTGGCGAAGGCGAGTGGAAATCGAGACTCCCAGTCTTCGTCGCCAAGCAGATTCCGCGCGACGCCCAAGTAGTATGCAGCCGTCTCGGCGACCCCCTGTTCGAGGGCGAGGCGGCTGGCCAGGTTCAGGATTTCGAGGGTGCGCGGACGCTCGGTAGGAGGGAGCCGCCCGAGAGAGCCCGCCAAGTGCTCCGCGAGCCGAAACGCGCAAGTGGACAGTTGATCTGGGGGAGTGCTCTCGAGCAGCAGCTGTGCTGCGCGCTGGTGTAGCTCCTCGATCTGTTCGGCCGAGAGCTTCGACCTTGCGGAGTCCCGCAGCCGGTCGTGCACGAACTTGAACCCGAGTCGGCACGGGGCGATCAAGCCGTGGTCGACGAGCTGCATCAGCTCCTGGAGAACATCGAGGCGATCGCGACCGGCCACCGCGACGAGGAGCTCGAGCTCGAACGCACTGCCGAGCAAGCTCGCGATCGCGATGAGGTTGCGTGCAGATTCCGGTAGCGCTTCCACTCGGGCTGCCACCATGGCGGCCGCATCGTCTGTGATCTCGGCTTCGGTGAGCTGCGCTTCATCCCAAGTCCAGCCACGGCCATGCTCGTAGCGAATCAGATCGCGGTCCCACAAGTGAAAGGCCAGACGCCGGAGCAGCAGCGGGTTGTGCTGGCTCTTCGGTCCCAGGCGACGCGCGAGTCCAGACGCATCGGCTTCGGAGCGCCGCAGCGCGTCGGCGAGCAGCGAGGTCGTTGCGGCCATTCCGAGTGGCGCTAGGTCGAGTCTCTGAATCGGCACATCGCGAGCCGCTACCGCTGCGAGAACCTTCGTCAGAGGATGCTCGGGTCCTACTTCGTCTGCGCGAAAGCTTCCGATCACGAGCAAGGCTTGCTGAGTCGGACTTCGCAGCAGGGCATCCAGCAGGAAGCGGCTTCCTGGATCGGCCCACTGCAGGTCGTCGAGGAACAGCACCAAGGGATGCTGCGAGCGCGCCAGCTCGGCGATCAAGCGATTGACGGCGAGGGCCAGCCGTTCGCGTGCGTCTCGGGCGTCTACCGGGGTTGGCTTCGAGAAGTCCTCGAGCAGGTAAGCGAGGCTTGGTACGAGCTCGACGACCACTCCGCTCAGGCTCCCGAGTGCGGTGCTCAGGGATTCTCGCCACTGTGCGACCCGCGTCGCTCCCTCGGCGAGCAGCTGGTCCACCAGAGTCCCGAGTGCCGTTGCAAAGCCTGCGTAGGGGCGCTCTTGGAGATCCGGATCGAACTTTGCCTCGGCGAGATAGCCTCCTGTACGCATGAGCTTCGGGCGCAATGCCCCTACGAGCGCGGACTTTCCGATTCCCGCTGGACCTGCGAGCAGCATCAACTCGACATAGTTATGTGTAGTACGGTCGAATGCTGCCTCGAGAGCCTCGCTCTCTCGCTCTCGCCCGTACAGTCTCTCCGGAAAGCGCAATCGGTCCGAGGCGTCTCGAAGCCCGAGCTCCAGCGCGTCATCGATCTCTCCGGTCGCTTCCAGCTGTTTGCGGCACTCCTCGAGATCGGCCGCCAATCCGCGGGCCGTTTGATAACGAAGCTCCGGATCCTTCTCGAGCAGTTTTTCGACGATCCGAGAAAGCGTGAAGGGAATTCGCGCATTGCGGTCGGCGGGTGCCTGCGGCCGTAGCGCGATGTGCGCGTTCACCAGCTCCAGCTCGCTCTTCGAAGCGAACGGAGGCTGGCCGGTCAGCAGTCGGTAGAGGGTTGCCCCGAGCGAATAGAGGTCCGTGCGGAAGTCCACGCCCCGCCCGATGCGCCCGGTTTGCTCGGGCGCAATGTAGTGTAGGGTGCCCTCGGCCGTCTCCGGTGGAGTGCCGGCTTCGGCGCGACCAAATTCTGAAGAGATGCCGAAGTCGATCAGGCAGGTACAGAGCGTATCGGGATCGAGCAAGACATTGCTCAGCTTGACGTCTCTGTGGATCACGCGCGCATCGTGGACGGCGGCGAGGCTACGCGCGATTCCGAGCGCAATGGTCAGGAACTGGTCGAGTGGAAGCGCCCGGTTCGCGGCGAAGCGCGATAGTGGAAAACCCGGAAAGCGCTCGGTGATCAGCACATGCCGATCACCGGATGCGCACGAGTCCACTGCGCGCACGACCCCCTCTCCCTCGATCCGGGAGATGAGCTCGAACTCGCGTTGAGCCCGCCCTTGGCTGGCCGCCCCGCGACCGAGGTAGCGCTTGAACACGACGCGCAAGCGGTCGTCGATACGGATCCCGGCGTAGACCTCGCTGAACGGGGTCTCGCGAACCAGGTCCCAAACTTCATAGCCCTCGAGGCGCAGCATGGAAGGTCTCGGTTAGGTACTTCCGTCTCAGTTCGACTTGGTTGGAGGTCCGCGTCGCACTCTGCGTGAGGCCTCCCGAGGTTTCATGGGCGATCGGAAGTGGCGATCGGAAGCTGTCGGGAAGATCTGGAGCGGGACTGCACGCCTTGCGCCAGCATCGGTCAGCCATGCTCAGTGCTGCAGGGCTCGAGCTTCGAGGCACAGAGGGGAGACCGTCACCCGCAGAAGGCTCTGGGACAGGGGAGGGCGCCACGACGCCCGAGCTGATTCGGGCAACGAAGTCACAGTCGCTCGCATCCATGATCCGAACGTCGGCCCTTCGGGTCAGACGTGCGCAGACACTTGATCCAGCTTGTCGGCGACGGTCCAGACTGCGTGGGCTGATTCGGGGGTGGCCTGAGCTGATCGGAGTGGTCCTCGAGCCGATCGTCTGGAAGGTCGCTGGCTACCCAGCACGAGTGTCTGCGTTTCGGTCCACTGTTAGTGGACATCCTGAGATCTGTTGGGTCAACACAAGATCCGGTCTACTTTGCCCCGCGACCGAATCGAGATATAAAGCAAGCATGCCCTCCGACGTTCCTTCCCCGATCAAGGTCTTCGTTTCGAGTACGTTCATCGACAACCGGGAGCGGCGCGAGCTGGTGACCGAGGCCATCTTGCGCTTGCCCGCGCTTCCCGTGGGGATGGAGCGCTTCACAGCCAGCATTCACCCGACGGTAGACCAGTGCGAACGTTGGCTGGCCGAGTGCTCCCTCTACGTCGGCATCGTGGCACATCGATATGGCTGGATCCCCACGCAAAGTGAGGGTGGGGACGGCGAGCGCAGCATCACCGAGATCGAGTACGACCTCGCCAAGCAGAAGCAGATTCCACGGCTCATGTTCCAGATCGAGAAGGGCTTGGTCGATCCCGACGCGGACTTCGATGAGGGGTCCGAGCGTTGGCCCAAGCAGGGGAAGCTGGAGCGTTTCAAGCAGAAGTACGCCGTTGACCAGATGCCGGCTGTGTTTCACGAGAAGAACCTGGGCACCTTGGTGCTGCAAGCCCTGCACGACTGGGTAGAAGAGCGGGCGGAGCTGGTGCGGGATGGTTCGCACAGCGATGAGGGTGCGGCGGCTCGCGCGACTGCATCGATCGTCGTCGCTGCGGGTACGGCCCCCGAAGCCGCTGACCCCCGCGCGGAGCTGGTGCGGAGGTTCGGGCCCATGCTGCGAGAGCTGTGGGCCGAGCTGTGTCCGGTGCGGCTCTTCGCGGTTGCACGGCAGACTGCGGATGCGGAAGAGGTGTCCATCTTCTCGCTGTACACCGCGCTCGAGGTACCGATCTGGCTCTCTGCTCGGGATCGCTCGGGATCGCGTATATCCAGTGAGGTCGAGGTTGGCTTCGGGGGAGGAGAGTTGGAACTCGTCGTCGAGCAGACTGCGCGCACGGCTTCCGAGGCCGATGCGCATCGGGGTCGGAAGGATCAGCCGGGTGCACCGCAAGCCGAGCTGGCCCGCGCGCTGACTCTCCAGTTCCGGGCTGAAGTCGGCGAGCAGCCGGAGTGGCAGCGCTCGGAGCATCGCCGTCGGGTGCGTGCGCTCGAAGTCGCCGCCGTGGCACCTCGCTTGGTGATCATCGGGGGACCCGGCAGCGGCAAGAGTACGTTCGTGCAGCATCTGGCTGCGTGTCTCGCGGGAGCGCTGCTCGACAAGGACGAGGCGCGCTTCGAGCGCTGGTGTGGTCGCAGCTCGGACGTGCCGGCCTGGATGCCGTGGGAGCAGGAGCCGTTCCTCCCGCTCTTCGTCGAGCTACGCCGCTTTGCCGCGAGTTCCGCATTCCCAACCGCGACTGAGGAGGGGCGGGCGGATCACCTGTTCGATTATCTGGGACTGGGTAGCGAATCACGCGCCGAGCAGGCGCGCACGCTGCGTGAGCATGCGCTCTCGCGCGAGGGAGAGGGCGTGCTGCTCATCCTGGACGGGCTCGACGAGACTCCGGCGGTGGAGGGCAAGCAGGGCGAGTTCGACGTCCCCAGCACCCGCGAGCGGATCAAGCAGACGATTCGGGCTTGGGTGCGTCTGTTTCCGAAGTCGCGCGTTCTACTGACCTCGCGCCCTTACGCCTACGAGCCGGGGAGTCCCTGGCGGCTCGACACCCAAGGCTTCGAAGAGGTCGACCTGGCCGCGTTCTCCGAAGATCAGGTCGCAGCCTTCTGTCGGCACTGGTACCGCGGGATGGCAGAGCGGCGCGTGCTCCCTCCCGAAGAGGTCGCCGTGCGCGCGGAGCGCTTGGCGGCCGACCTGAGGAGCGAGCCTCA
>QJZC01000012.1 GCA_003247575.1 Pseudomonadota bacterium | reverse complement strand
TCGATGTACAAATCGATGTAGGAGCCGACGGTATGGGTCTTGGACCGCTCCGGTGCGAAGTAGGAGACCGCCTGTTGAGCGGTCTCGCCTCCCGCAATCCGATGGTGGATCGCGTCGAGAGCCGCCTGTGCCGCCTCTCGTGTCGGGAAGCCGCTCCCCTTCGCCGAGTAGAGGTACCGCGGCGTGATGGACGCGGGGAACACGAGCATGTAGCCGGTCCGAGGCTTCCCGTTCCGGCCCTTACCTTTGCGCTCGAACACGCGCCCGATCCGGCGCGCCCTGCTCAAGCGCTCGTGCCACTCCATGCCGTCCTGCATGGAGTGCCTTTAGTATAGGTGGACCCGCTGAAGTCTCGGATTGTCCACGCGTTGTCCACGCGTGAGGTCGGGCTTGTAAGTGCCCGATTTTGTTGAGAATCTGGCGGGGCGGACGGGACTCGAACCCGCAACTTCCGGCGTGACAGGCCGGTGCTCTAACCGGTTGAACTACCGCCCCCCTTGGTGCGAGGGCAAGGGAATACAACAAGGTCCCCCATTGCGCAATCGCTTTGTCTCCTCGGACGCTCGAGACGCCCGCTGCGGCCGGCGAGGATGTCTGGCCACGATCCTCGCTGAGCCTTTTGGCGATCGGAAATCGCTAGGTTTTTCGAGCCCGAGCCGGACTCGGCTGCGGGGCTGAGGCCGGCTCAGGTTCGCGAAGGATTGGACGATGCAGCGGAGTGATGAGCGGCGGCAGGACCCAGGCAGGGCGCGAGGGCAAGGATCCGGTGAGGATCCTGGCGGGCCCGGAGGTCCCCGACGAGGTGCTGGGAGACCTGCGCTTCGAGGTCGTGCGCGTGGAGGACGGGGCCTCCTGCGATCTGCGGATTCTCTGCCCCAGCGAGTTCGAACGAGAGGGACTCCGGGCGCTGCGCCGCCACCGGCTGCGCTGGCCCGAGAAGCCCGCGGTGGTGGTCCACGCTGACGATGCGCCGGCGAGCCTGATCCGCGACTGCTTTCGGGCAGGTGCCGCGGACACGATCCAGCACGGTGCACTGCGCGAGGAGCTCGACCGAGTCGTCGGCGACCTGCTGCGGCGACAACGGGCGGGACGCGCTCAGGTGGAAGAAGCGCAGCTGATGGCATCGGAGCTCGGGAAGCACGCGCGTGACCTGGAGGCGACCTTGCAGCGCCTACGCGAGAGCTACGATCAGACGCTCAATGCTCTGGTGGCGGCGCTGGACATTCGAGAGAAGGAGACCGCATTCCATTCGCAGCGTGTCGCCACCTATTCGGTCCTGGTGGGGCTGCGCATGGGCCTCGGACCGGTCGAGCTCGAGAACCTCTACCGCGGCGCCCTGCTCCACGATATCGGTAAGATCGGAACTCCCGACGCGGTGCTGCTCAAGCCGGGCAGCTTCACCGAAGAAGAGTGGGAGATCATGCGTCGGCACGCATACGTGGGCGGCTCGATCCTCGACCAGGTTCGCTTCCTGCAGACCGCCTCGGACGTGCCACACGCGCATCACGAAGCCTGGGACGGAAGCGGATACCCCCGAGGGCTTTGCGCCGAAGCCATCCCACTCAACGCGCGCATCTTCGCAGTGGTGGATACCTATGACGCGATCCGCTCGAAGCGTCCCTACAAGGAAGCTCAGCCGCACGAGAGGGCGATCGCTCTGATCGAACGCGCCGCGGGACAACGCCTCGACCCGAGCATCGTTCGACACTTCGTCGCGGAGCCGGAAGCCACCTGGACTGCGCTCGAAGGATCGCTGGGCGGCACCATCACCTACGAATCCTGCCTATCCGCTTGCCGAGGAGTGCCGCGCACATGAGCTCCGAAATCGCCCTGCTCGGCCAGATCCTCAATCTGGCCAGCGACGAAAACGTACGCATCGACGAGTTCGGAAGCGTGGTCGCGAGCTCGCCGCAGCTCGCCGCGCAGGTGCTCAAGGTCGCCAACTCCGCCCTCTATGGGATGGAAGGGCGCATCACACGCCTGGAACGCGCCGTCGTCATCCTCGGTGTACCGACCGTGGCATCGATCGCGTCATCGGTGCTGATCGCAAATCGCACACGTGGCGTACAGATCGGAAAACTCAGCGGCGACGCACTCTGGCTCCACAGCCTCGAGGTCGGATGCGGAGCACAGCTGATCTCGCGCTGTCTCAGCTGGCCGCACGATGCAGAAGCCTACTTGGCCGGCTTGCTCCACGAGCTGGGCATCGTCGAGCTGGCCCAGGAGTACGGCCCAGAGTACTGCGCTCTGGTCGATCGCGTGACCGAGGCGGAATCGTCTCCCGAGACGAACCTACTCACGCTCGAACTCGAGCTCTGCGGGGAGACGCATGGCCAGCGGCTCGCGCGGATCTCGAAACGCTGGGGCTTTCCGACGATTCTGTGCGACTCGTTCTCGTTCCATCACGCACCGACCGACGCAGCCGAGCCCGCGCACGCCGTCGCTTCGTTGGTCCACGCCGCTCACATTCTGACGGACGGCCATTCCGACGGGTGGTCCGATCACATCCACGCCCCGGAAGAAGATCAATCGTTTCTGGACGCGCTCGGATTGGGCTCCGAGGAAATCGCCGACGTGCGCACGACGCTCTCGGAACAGATCAAGGAACTCTCGCAGGCCTACGCCTAGGCGGCAACGAGCGCACATCAGAGCCAGGCAAGCTCGATGCAGCTCCTTCGCAGACGCAAACTGCCTCTACAGCCGTTCTCACTGCCACCCGATACACGGTGCAACAACGCTGCAGTGCAGTCGCCCGCGACGTCGTCGCGAGCTGCGCGGTAGACGCGCGCACCGCGGCGATGACGAGGCATCAGGCGGCCAATCCCATCGGGGCGGAGCGGACCCGAAGCGGCGATGGTCGGGGCAAGGAGACGGAAATGCGCAGGCTCTGGTTTGGAATGTCCGTGATGTTGATGACCACGCTGCTGGCAGGTGGGGCAACTGCGGCGGAAGACGCGCTTCCCGGCATGCAAGATGCGAACGCCGCATCCGAAGACTACTCCGAGTACGAACCGCGCTCGAGCTTCAGCATGTCGCGTTGGTCGATCGACCGCGGCTATCCCGGCGAGGTGGCAGAGAAGTTCCTGTTCGGCCTCACCGACGTGGTAACGACCCCGATCGAGTTCATCGCGACCCCGTTTCGACGCGCTTTCTGGGCGGACTCGTCGAGCAGGCCCGTGCTCGAGTTCTTCGCCCTGGGAATTCCCGAGGGAGCCATGAATGCATCGTTCCGCGCCTGGAACGGCGTCGCCAACATCGCGACGTTTCCGATCGCGTCTCAACGCAGCCGCTTCAACAACTACTCGATCTGGTACTGGGATCGCTACCAGGCGAAGCTCTGACCCGCGATGAGCGCAAACTCGACGCGAAAGCTCGACCTGGGCTCCGGAGGCTCGCCGGCCTTCCTCGACGGCTTCAGCATCACGTTCGTGGTGCTCGAGGGAGCCATCGAAGGCACGGAGTTCCCTCTCGACAAACAGCGCTGCGTGATGGGCCGAGCGGACGATGCAGACTGGACATTCGAAGACGACGCCGTCTCGAAGCATCATGCGGCCATCGAGGTCGGCGCCAAGGCCATTCGCGTAGTCGACCTCGGCAGCACGAACGGCACCTTCGTCAATGGTGAGCAGATCGCTTCGCCCACCGACCTGAAACACGGAGATCAGATTCAGGTCGGCGACGTTCGACTGCAGTGCTTGATCGAAGCCCGCGCGAAGGGACCGCGCACCTTCGAGATTTCCTAGACCCCAAGCGTCGGCGGGATCCCCGCCCGAGCCCCGGAGATGTCGGAAGGAAAGCGCATCGGTGGCTACGTGCTCGAATGCCCGATCGGATCGGGCGGAATGGGCGAGGTCTGGCTCGCGCAGCACGAGGTGCTGGCGCGTCCGACCGTACTGAAGAAGCTGCGCCGCGAGCTCGCGGGGTCGGACGAGATCCTCGAACGCTTCGAGCGTGAAGCCCGTACGGCGGCAAGCCTGCACGAACGTCAGGTGGTCGCCGTGTACGACGCGTTCCGCTTCAGGAACGAGCTCTACATCGCGCAGGAGTATGTCGAGGGAGCTGATCTCCGCTCGATCCTGGATCGCATCGAAGTGCTCCCGGCCCCGCTCGCGACCTTCATCGCGCTGGAGATCGCACGAGGGCTCGAGGCCATCCACAACGCGGGCACGATCCATCGCGATCTCAAGCCGGGCAACCTGCTGATCTCGCGCGAAGGTGACGTGAAGATCGCGGACTTCGGAATCGCGCTCGAACGTACGGGGCCGGACCTGACCCAGCTGGGTGTCGTGGTGGGCACCCCTGCCTACATGGCGCCGGAGCAGCTTCTCGGCGAACGCGCGGACGCCCGCACGGATCTGTTCTCTCTCGGCGCGGTGTTCTACGAGATGTTGACGGGCCGCCCCCCCTACCCCGACTCACCGAGCTCCGCTGCGCAAGCCTCTCCCGGCGCGGAGGCTCCGGATGCCTCCAACGTTCCCGCAGAAACGAACGCACCGAGTCCAGTCTCGCGGCTGACCCTCATGCGGAAGGAGCGATATCCGTCTCCGCGTCGGCTACGCAAGGACGTTCCACGCCGGATCGCGCGCACGGTGCGCGGCTGCCTACGTACGAAGCCGACGCGCCGTCCCACGTCGGCAGCCGCCCTTCGCGCTCAGCTCGAGTCCCTGGGCACGCATCCAGACGCGGTCGCGGCGCGCGCCGAGCTGGCGGCATTTCTGTGGGAGCGCGGCGTCTTCGTGCGCAGGGAGGCAGAGACCGTCGTACGCTTGGCCCCCATGCTGCCAGAGGCCCGCAGGAGGCCACGACGACTGCGCCTGGTGGCTGCCAGCGCCGCGTGTGTCGCCATCGCGCTCCTCACGGTCGGAGTCATCACGGTGGCCCCCGCCGCTGGCTGGAGCGACTCGCCGAGCCTGTGGCGCGACTGCCTCGACTGGCTGCGCGGTCTGCTGAGCTCGATCCGGTCCTTGGGCTGAGCCTAAGCCAAGCGAAGTCCCGAATCAGACGCTGGCCTTGGCCTCGCGCTCGTCGAGATACAGGACGAGCTTCTCTTCGAGCTCCTTGAGCTTGACGGGCTTTGCCAGGTAGTCGTCCATGCCGGCGTCCAGACAGCGCTGGCGATCGCGATCCATCGCATCGGCCGTCATCGCGATGATCGGAACCCGCTCCTCGGTGACGTTCTCCTGCTCGTAGGCTCGGATTGCCTGCGTCGATTCGAAGCCGTCCATCTCGGGCATGCGGCAGTCCATCAGCACCACATCCCAGTTGCCTTCCTTGAAGCGCTCGAAGCCTTCGCGCCCGTCGCTCGCGACCTCGGCGGTGTAGCCCATCTTCGAGAGCGCGCGCAGGGCGACCCGCTGATTCACCTTGGTGTCCTCGACGACGAGCACACGGAAGCGCGCGCGGGCTTCTCGTTGCTCCGCTTCCGACACGGGGCCGCCGCGGCTTCCGCTGGCGTCGGCGAGCCCGAGCATGCGACCGAGCACGCGGCGAAGCTGTACACGCTTGATGGGTCGCGTCAGGACGCCATCGACGCGTCCAATGGCGGCATCTTCGGCCATGAGTCGCTGCGGCATGGTGCACACCCAGATCGGTCGCACCCCTTCGATCGGATCGGGATCACGCGTAGCCTCCGGGTCGTAGCGCAGGAAGGCCAGGCCATATGGCGGAGCCGCGCCTCGCGCCGCCTCTTGCGCCGACTCCCAGTCGGGCACCCCGAGCGCATCGACACCCCAGGCACCGAGCTGAGCCACGAGGGCGTCGCGGTTGAGCGCACATGGATCCACGCACAGGGCACGCACCGAGCTTCGGTCGCCGACCAGTTCCTCGTCGGCCACGTGGCGCGGCGCGATGCCGAAGATTCCTGTGAACCAGAAGGTCGAGCCCTCCCCGATCTCGGATGTGACCCCGATCTCTCCGCCCATCGCTTGCGCCAGCTTCTGCGAGATCGCCAGGCCGAGACCCGTACCTCCATACTTCCGCGTCGTCGAAGCATCGACCTGCGAGAATGCCTCGAACAGACTGCCGATGCGGTCGGCAGGGATGCCGATGCCGGTGTCGGAGACCTCGAAGCGCAGCATCAGTAGCGACTCGGGATCCCTCCGCTCGTCTACACTGACCCGTACCGAGACCTGACCGCTCTCGGTGAACTTGATTGCGTTGTTCGTCAGGTTGATCACGATCTGACGCACGCGACCGGGATCTCCGAACACCGCGTCGGGAACGTCGGGCGCCACGTAGATCGGTAGCTCGAGACCCTTCTCCTGCGCGAGCGGCGCGAGAATATCGCCGACCTCCTCGAGACAGCCGCGGAGCTCGAACGGAATCGCTTCGAACTCCATCTTGCCGGCCTCGACCTTGGAGAGGTCGAGGATGTCGTTGATGATCGTGAGCAGCGCGTCGGCGGAGCCGCGGATCGTCTGCACGTATTCGGCCTGCTCCCCATCGAGCTCGGTGTCTCCGAGCAGCTGGGCCATACCGAGTACGCCGTTCATCGGAGTGCGAATCTCGTGGGACATCGCGGCGAGGAAGTCGCTCTTGGCCTTGGTGGCAGCCTCCGCGGCGTCGCGTGCCTCCTTGAGCTTCAAGGTTCGGTCCTCGACGCGTTCCTCGAGCTCGCGATTCATCGAGGTGAGCTCGTGGTACAAGCGCGAGTTGTCGAGCGAGATGGCCGCATGGGACGACAGCAAGCCCAACACCTCCACCCGGTCCCGAGTGAAGGTGTCTGCGACCAGATTGTTCTCGAGGTAGAGCACCCCGACCAGGCGCATCTGACGCACGATCGGAAAGCCCAGCACCGAGCGAGCCCGCGTGGATACGATGTATGGATCCTCGACGAACAGACCCACTCGCGCCGCATCGCCGAGCACCACCGTCTTGCGCGTCCGCTGTACGTACTGCACCAGATTGATCGGCAAGAGCCCCCGGCTCGTAGCGAGGGGCTGCGATTCGTAGAGCTTCATGCCATCGACGGAGCTCTCAGCAGAGATGCGCAGCTCGCCATCGAGCTCGAGCAGCAGTACGGCGCGCTCTGCGCCCGCATTCTCGATGGCCACCGTGAGCACGCGTTCGAGTACCCGAGAGAGCTCGACCTCGCCCGAAATCGCCTCCGAGGAGCGAAGCACGGTGGTCAGATCGAGGGTGTTCGCGCTGCCCCCCGTATTGGAGTGCGAGTGAGAGCCGGTCGCCGTCGATCCGCCACCGGTTTCGAAGGTGTCGTCGCTCTGCGCGGCCATGCGACGCCGGATCTGGTTCGCCTTGACGTGCGCGCCCCACGCGTCGAACCCGAAGCCCGAATCGCGCAGCATCGAGTCCGAATCTCCCTCGAGGCCCACATCCACACACAGCTCGGCGTGACGCTCACGCGTGATCGCGGCATGGTGCACGAAGCCCCCCGCATCCGCTCGATCACGCGCACGAGAGTACAGGAAGTGCGCCCGCTCGGAGCGACCGTGAATGCGCTCGAGTTCCGCGCGCAGCAGCAGTTCCTGATGCTCGAAGTTCACGGGGCCGGTCAGAGCCCAGAGCGCGATCCGCTTCAGCTCGGCCTCGAGCCGCCGGCGATACCGACGCCGCGCAAAGCCATCGCTCCGCAGCGCGAGCGCACTCGCGGTCAGGCCGCGAAACAAGCTGTACTCCGAGCTCAGGAAGCCGCTCGCAGAGGCGAGCGCCCGCGAGGCTTCGGCATCCATCCCATCGAAGCCGCCCGACTCCTCGAAGCCCTCTTCGAAGCGCTCCAGCAGGTAGAGCACCATCAGCCGCAAGGTTCGAACGAGCGCAGCCTGCTCGATGTCGAGCACTCTTCGAGCTCGAGCACTCAGAGCGCTTGCGGATGCCGCGTCCGACTCTCCTCGGTCACTCGGAAGCCCTCGCGCGTCGTTCGCAACCGAGTCGCCTGCGCGTGAGTCGATCGCGTCACCCTCGAGCGATGGGCGGGCCTCGAAGCTGGTGGAATCTACGCGGTTCCCCTCGGTGCGCCCGGTCAGCGGCTGCAAGCACGCCTGGATCCGCGCCAGCAGGTCGCGCGGACCCGCGCCACAGCTTTGCGCGAGGGTCACCGCCTGCTGCAGCGACGCATGAACCTCGGACAGAGGAATACCCACACAAATCTGTGCGATCACCCGCTGCCAGTCCGCCCGAACTGCTAGCTCCGGATCGCCGAGCAGCAGCGCCTGCTGGCGCGTCTCCATCAGAGCATCCACCAGCTTGCGTCGGTACGCACCCCACGGGAATATGAAGCTCTGCAGCAGCAGTGAGGTCTCACACTTCTCGCGCGAGCGGGGAACGCGCAGATTGAGCTTCGCGGCGACTTCGCCGACCCGATAGGCTTGCTCAAGATCCCCCTCGGTCTCGATCTCGAGCCGGGCAAAGCGCGCGAGCGTGAGGGCGGGGAACGGGTCCTGACCGGTGCGCGCGAGCCGGCGCACGCACTGGGCAGTGAGTAGTCCCGCCACCTCCGGATCCCAACGCTCCAGGAGCGCATAGACGGGAGGCGCAAGGATCTTCCACGCCGTGACGAGCGGGCTCGCGCTGTCCGTCTGCTCGAGCCCGTCGGGAGAGAGAGCTCCGAAGGCGCGCAGCGCGCGTCGGCACTCGAGACTCAGTCGCCAGGTCGATACCTGCTCGCAAAGAGAGAACCCGAGTGGGAGCGAGCGCAAGGCCGCCGTCGCGATATCGCGGGAGCGACACGGGTCGTCCACTTCGCTCGTGGCGAGCTCGAGTGCAGCCAGCTGCGCAGTCGCGATCGGATCCTCGGGGTCGCTCGACCAGCCATCCAGGATCCGCCGCGCCTCCTCCGAGTGGCCACGCGCGAGCTCGGCCTCGGCAGCGAGTACGTCCAGCTCGAACGCTCCCCCACCGGATGCATTGCCTCCACACTCCCTGAGCGGGCGTGCACACCGGACCAGATTCATGGCGAGATCGGGTGCACTCGCGTCGAGCGCCGCGCGCGCGGCCGACCGCAGGATGTGGACCGTGCGAGCTGGGTCTCCAGCGGGAAGTACGTCAGCGAGCGAGCTGGGCCGATCGGCTTCGACCTGAGCGCCCAGGCCTCCGAGAACGTGGAGCAGAGCCTGCGCCGCTTCGAATAGCACGCTGGCGTCGGGGTGATCTTCGGCACGTCGCATGCGCACGTCCAGCCAGTCGCGGGTCCAGCGGTCGAGCTCGGAGGGGTCGGCCTCAGAGGTACCCGGTGACTCCGTATCCGAGAGCCGTTCGATGAGCTCCGGGTCGAGAACGCGCACGACGCCGCGCTCGACGACCACTGCCCCGCTCTCGGCGAGCCAGTGCAGACTGCTCCCGAGCTCGACCCCGTTCGCCTGCCCAAGCCGCGCAATCTCTTCGGCATACAGCACGACGCGGGGCCCGAGCGCGCGCAGGAGACCACACCAGCGCGGAAGATCCGCTGGACGCGGTGGCTCACTTGTCGAGGTTTCGCTCGCGACGGCCGGAAGGTCATCGGG
The DNA here is from genome assembly GCA_003247575.1 of Pseudomonadota bacterium. Classification (GTDB taxonomy): domain Bacteria; phylum Myxococcota_A; class UBA9160; order SZUA-336; family SZUA-336; genus SZUA-336. The sequence goes on along the minus strand of QJZC01000012.1, from coordinate 37,105 downwards.
GTGGGTCAGGCCGAGATCCTCGGATCGCAGGCGGATGGAGTCGCGGTGCGGATTCTTGGGGAGCAGACGCGCCAGCAACCGCTCGCGCTGCCCCGGGAACGCAGCTTCGGAAGCTGAATCGCTCAATACCTCGTCGGGAAGGTCGCTGCTGCCCATCACGATCAGCACACCCGCTGGCAGCTGGTCACGCAGCTCGCGGAGAGCGCTCAATGTACTTTCATCGAGCTGGTCTGCTGCCTCGAAGATCCATACGAGCGGCTGATGTGCGTTCGCGAACTGACCGAGCACCCGCGACGTCAGCAGCGCGCGTCGCCGGCCCTGGCGCACGGAATCGAGGCCCGCAACCTCGGACGCATCCGAGAAGCGAGCTCGTTCGGATGGGATCAGGTCGCGCGCCAAGTCGTGCAGCCCATCGAGAATCTGCTCGAGCTCCACCACCTGAAGTGCCTGCGGCTCGACTCCACCCAGCCGTGCGTCGGTCACCAACGCATCGAGCCCGGAGCGAATCCCCCACCCCGGCAGGCTCGCGGTGGCCGGAGATCCGAGCGCGCGCAGAACGCGCCCGCCGTTTCGCACAACCTCGGCGGCTAGCTGATCCAAAACCTGCGCGCGTGACGGGGCACCGCCGCCCAGCAACCACACCAGCTCCGGAGCATCCTGCGATGCGCGCGTGAAGGCTGCGATCAGCGACGCCGCGGCATTCTCGATCGGCGTGCCCGCGCTCTGAGATGGATCCTCGGTCAAGCGGCCCGACGCATCCGTCGCTTCCGAGTCCACCTTGCGACTCGCAGACGGTGATTCTCCGGACTCCACCGCGGCAGCCCTCGAACCGCCCTGCTCTGCGGCCTCGAAGAGGGCGCGCGCAGCAGCGCGCGCATCGGGAAAACGATCGTGCGGTCGTAGCGCGAGCATGCGTTCGAGACACGCGGCCAGGGCCGCGCTCAAGGGAGACGCAGCAGAGCCCGCGACGGAGAGGTCTTCGTCATCGCCTAACGCCGCAGCGCTGAGATCCCGGGTTGGCTCAGTCGGCGCGGCGGCCTCGCCCTCGATCGATGCTGCCAGCTGAGTGGGTTCAGCTCCGGACCCTGGCTTCGCTCCTTGCGGCCCGGTTCCAAAGAGCCGCAGCAGCTCCGTACCCTCTCCCAGCGACTGTTCCAAGGATGGAAGCTCACCGGTCAGTAACTCCGTCAGTAGGAGCGCAACTGCATACTGGTCACTCGCTGCCCCTATGGCTGCGCCGGTCAGCCACTGACGCTCTGGCGCAGCGTAGCGTCGCGCGGATTCGCCCACTCCGGGCAGCTCAGTCTGTTCGATGCAGATCGCACTCGTCCAATCCATGAAGAGCGCGCGCCCCGACGTCGCCGACCACAGCACGTTAGCCGGCAGGAGCGCCCCGAAGTAGACACCCGAGTCGTGCAGATCCGCCAGCGTCTCGAGCAACACGATCCCGAGTTCGAGCACTGCACGTTGATCTGGCCGGGTCTCCAGCGCCCAGTGCGCGACAGAGCCGACGTCTTCTCTTCCTGACCCTGACCCTGACGCGCCGGACCCTGCGCCTCCAGAACGCGCATCCTCTCGACCCGTCTGTGTGAAGTCGGCGAACACCGTCGCTCGGAAGCTCGACTCGCTGATCACTTCTAGGATCTGCGGGACTCCGGGGCCGCGACGCCGTGCCATCCGCTCACGCGCTGCTTGCGAGAACAGTTCGGGCTCTTCTTCGGCATCCGCCTCGTGAGCGGATTCCTGATACACGATCACGGGCAAGCCATCGCGCTTTCGAATCGCTCGATAGAGCCCTGCCCCGGGGAGGGAACTCAACAGTTCGCCAAGTGTGTAGGCGTCGAGGTTTGGCAATTGGATCTCGGTACTCCGACTTCCTTCTTCCAATCGACCTGGAGCCAACACTGCTTGATCTCAAAGGACCCGTCTGGCTGGAGTTCCTTGCGCCTTCGTGCACACCGGCGACACGCATGCGTCATGCACAAGCAGCCTGCGCGCAAATCGAGCGCGGGTCATCTCGGATCGCCCACACCGCACGGTGGTTCGAACGGAGCTCGTTCAGGGCTGCTCGGCTGGGGGCTCCGCGATGGGCTCGTTCGGAACCTGCACCCTCACGGCACGACGTCTCGGCTGCTGGGGTTCGGAGCGCTTGGGAGGAAGCGCCAGCGTCTCCTCGGTCCGGCGACGCAGCGAGTCACGCAACGATTCGACGCGTTTCGTATCGCTCGGATACGGCCGCTCGGGACGCACATACTCCACGGATCGCTCGAGTTCCAGCCGCTCACCGCTCGGCAGCTCGGCGCGCACCCTGAGCCGGTTGCGCCCCTCGGCCAAACTCACGAAGCCATCGAACTCTCCGTTCGAGAACACGCGCACCGCGCGCGCTTCGTCATCGAGCGTCAGGTTCTCGACCTGCACACCGCGCAGCTCTACGTAGTCGGGGTTCGGGAGCTCGAAGCGAAGCTGGTTGGGATCGTCGACATAGACGTACCGCCCATCCGTTGTCTCGGCCATGCTCGCGAGCAACCCAGGATCTTCGTCTTCACCGTTGATCACCTCGAACGCGTAGATCCAGACCCCTGCCTTGCGTGCACGCTCGGCTGCACGCAGGGCTTCGCGCGCGGCAAGCTTCTCTTCGATGCGCGGGCTGCGAGCCATCGCTCCTGTGCGCCCACTCAGCGCCGCTGTCGCGAGTCCATCGGACGCGATCAGCAGCACCGCCCGTCGACGCCCCGCACCCGTTTCATCTGCCGGGAGATCGTCGAGGAGATTCAGACCTCCGATCACCCCGCTGGCGATGCTCGAACCCGTCCAATCGGCGCGGTGCGACCACTGGTCGAGTGCGCGCGCGGCGTCGGCAACCTTTCCCATCGGAGCGATCACACTCGAGCTGCCGCTGTATCGGATCACACCGACGCGCGCCCGCTCGGGGTCCAGGGTTCGCAGGATGTTTCTCGCCGCCGCGATCTCTCCTTGCACCACCACGTCACCGAAATCGGTCGTCCAGCGGAGGAACGGACCGCGGGTCCCGTCTCGCCCACGACCGGGAAAGCGCAGATCCCCCACGACCCCATCGCCGTCGAGATCAATCCCGCTCGGCAGCAACGAGCTCTGAGATCCGTCGAGCGCGATCACCACGTCGTGGACTCCACGCTCGCCACGTCCGACGCGGCCGCTGATCTCGAGCAGACCTACTGCCGAGCGCAGGAGCTCCCCCTCGCTCGGAGCATCCAGCTCGATCCAGTGTCCGCTCGAAGAGGTCGTCCGCTCGACCTCGGGAAACGCGGCGGCCCGAGACTCGATGGAGCCACCCACAGGCGCCGTCGCGGACTGCTCGGGCTCAGGCTCGGACACGGACACGGACTCCTTGGACGCACCAGGAGCTTCGGGGGCACTACCCGCGGCGCAGGCCAGGACACTCGATGCACACACCGAGATCACCCGACGCGCAGCCTGCGACCGGCAACGCCGACTCCATCGCTTCATCACGGACCTCGCTTGATCTGCTCGGTGCGCAGCCCGAGCCCCCGTATCCTACTCTGGTGGGCGTCCACGCGCACTCGCGACCCCATTGTACAACGTCGGCCTGGAGCGACATCTCGTACATCTGCGCCGGGAAACACCATTCGAGTCGGACGCACTACACTGACTGACCACAGGAGCGCCTCTTGACCTTCCATGCCGACCTCCACATCCACTCGAAGCATGCCTACGCCACCAGTCCGGCCGCGGATCTGCCGCGCCTCGCCGAGTGGGCCGCGCGCAAGGGCATCACGGTCCTGGGTACCGGCGACTTCACGCATCCTGCCTGGCTCGAAGAGCTCGAGACCCTGTTGCGCCCCGCGGAGCCTGGGCTGTTTCGACTCGAGCGCGATGTGGAGCGAGCCGTCTACGAGCGACTCCCGCAGGCTTGCCGCCGCCCGGTCCGCTTCATGCTCCAGGTCGAGATCGCCACGATTCAACCGGGCACGAGCAGAGCCCACAAGGTTCATCATCTGATCTACGTCCCCACCCTCGATGCCGCCCGCGCACTCCGCCGACGCCTCGGAAGGATCGGGAACCTAGACGCCGATGGGCGTCCCATTCTCGGTATCGCCGCGCGCGATCTGCTCGAGATCACGCTCGAGGTCGGGCGCGACTGCTACTTGATCCCGGCACACATCTGGACACCCTGGTTCTCCGCTCTGGGGTCACGTTCGGGTTTCGACTCCATCGATGAGTGCTACGCCGATCTGGCCTCGCACGTCTTCGCAGTAGAGACCGGCCTGTCCTCGGATCCACCGCTGAATCGGCGCGTCTCGAGGCTCGATCGGTTCACCCTGGTGAGCAACTCCGATGCACACTCGCCTCCGATGATCGGGCGCGAAGCCTGCGTATTCGAGTGCGAGCTCGACTACTTTGCGATGCGACGCGCACTCGAGACCGGTGTCGGTTACGGCGGTACCGTCGAGTTCTATCCCGAAGAGGGCAAGTATCACCTCGATGGACATCGCAAGTGTCGCGTTCGACTGCATCCGACCGAAACGCGCATACTCGACTCGCGGTGCCCCGTCTGTCAGTCACCGCTGACTCTGGGCGTGTTGAACCGCATCGAAGCTCTGAGCGACCGCGCTGATGCACGTGGATCCACCGCGCCCGATCGCTATTCCAGCTTGGTCGCACTACCGGAGGTCCTGTCAGAGCTCACCGGAGTAGGCGCGAAGAGCAAGCGCGTCGCCCTAGAACAGCAGGCGATCGCAGAGAAGCTGGGCCCTGAGCTGTGCGTCATGCTCGAGCAGCCGCTCGAAGACCTTCGCAAGGTATCGCTTGCCAACTTCGACATCGCCATCGATCGCATGCGCACAGGATGCGTACGGATCGAACCCGGCTTCGACGGCGCGTACGGAAGGGTGCGGCTGTTCGAACCCGGTGAGCTCGCGACGTCCCGACCGAGCGCGCGCCCGACACACAAGCGCCCCATCGCAAAGGAATCCTCCGCGCATCCCGATTCCACATCCACTCTGCGCGACTGAGCGCCGACGCCTACACGAGTGCATCCAGCTGCACGCATGTGCAAGCCAGAAACCCTGCCTCCCCTATGGATCCACAATCGGATCATCCTTCGTAAACCGTGGAGTACACATTCGCTTTACTGTGTCGGCGGAAGCCCACTGTGATGCAGACGAGGAGCGGGGTAGCTTAGGGCCGTCAAGGGAGGATCCCGATGCATAGACGAAGCATCTCGAGCATCGCTCTTGTCGTGCTGATCGAATCTGTCGCTCTTCCGGCCATCGCTGAGGACATGCGAGTTCCCGCTCCAGCACCCGGATATGCTCCACAAAGTGCGTATCTGCGCGGCGCGGCATGGGCCGGCGCCGACTTGCGCAGCACGGAGCTTGCAGGCAGCGATCTACGCGGGAGCGACCTACGCGAAGCAGATCTTCGCAGCGGCGACCTCGAGGGCGCTGTTCTCCGAGCGGCCGATCTGGCGGGTGCGAAGCTTCAAGACGCAGATCTGCGCCGCGCGGATCTACGCGCGGCCAACATGAGCCAGGCGCGCCTGCGCGGAGCGTATCTCCAGAGCGCGGACTTGCGCGGTGCGAATCTCGACGGCGCGGGCTTTCGCGGTGCGGATCTGCGCGATGCGCGTTTTGGCCCGGCGCTGCTCAAGGGCGCAATTCTGCGTGCGACCGACATGCGTGGAGCAGAGCTCAGTGGTGCGTATCTTCGAGACGCCGATCTCACGAGTGCAGACGCATCGGGAGCCAACCTGTCCAACGCAATCCTGCGTGGCGCCGAGCTGATGCAGACCGTGCTCGACGACACAGAGCTAGGCGGAGCAGATCTTCGCGGCGTGCGCCATCTGAGATGTGCCCAGCTCGTGCGTGCCGCCAACTGGGAGCGCGCGTACCGTGACGAGGGTCACGCCTGCGGTGCTCGCCGACCACTCGCGCCCGAGGAACGACTCACGATCCCAGCCCTCGCCGAGCAGATCGTTCCAAAAGACTTGGAAGACGTAGGGAGCGCTCCATGAAGCCGACTCCCCACGGCCACCGAAGGCGAAGGGAACTTGCTATGTTGGGCTTCTGTCACCGGGAGCTCACATCGTTTGAAGCGGGGGATCCCTCGAGCAATTCTCGAGTGTGTACGGGCGTGACCGATGCTCGAAACGTGTCGGGCCCAGCTGGGGTTCGAGTCTTCTCCCTTCGGTCTCACCGGAAGGCCCCCACGTAGCGACTCGCGATGAGCGCTGGCCCTGCTAGCCGCCATCCGATCAGCGACGCCGAATTCGATTGTCGAGCAAAATACGAGCGTCCCCTCGCACTCTTCGACCGGATCGTAACGCGAACCCGCCGGGCTCTGCCCGCAGATCAAGGATCGAAGCCAATGACGAAGCCCAAGCAGCTCCTCTTGCCCTCCCTAACTCTAATGGCCACGCTCGGTGTGACCGCGTGCGCATCGTCCTCACCGCCCGCCGTGGAAGCGCGTCCCGCGAGCGGTGCGCTCCACACGATGCCGACAGATCTCGCACTCGCGCGTTCTCCTGATGCGATCGACCCCGAGAGCGCCGCAGAACTCGCAGAAGCTGCTCTGCATCTGCTCAATCCACTGCGCACCGGTGGGCCCGATTACGCGGGCGCCGCACGCATGTGCCTGATGGCCGTCGATGTCGCTGCGAAAGGGATCGAGTCGGACCTGCGCAGCAGCTGCTATCGGGTTGCAGCGCGCAGTGCTCTCCGCTCCGGAGATACTGCGCTCTACCTGGAAGCGATCGATCGTTGGGACGCGGTTGCAACGCAGGTCGAGCGCTCTGCGGGAGAGTTCCTGGTTCACGCGGCGATACGCGATCGGTTGCGCGGGGAGAGCGAGCTACCTGCCATCTCTGACCCGCTGCTGCGCCGCGTACTCGAAGGTCAGACCAAGAGCAAGAAGGCGAAACCTCGATGAGCCGCAGCGTGATCGCGGTCACGACCGCCGTCGGATTGATAGTGTTAGCTACTCATCTAGATGTGCGTGGTCAGGAGTCTCCGAACGCGGAAGCGGATGGAAACTCGCAGCGCACGACGTCGGAAGTAGAGTCGGAACTAGAACCAACGTTGGGAGCCGATGTCTCGCAACCTGGTGCCACATCCGCCGAGCAGCCGGTAGCACGCTCTGCCACTGAGTCGCCCCGGGTAACTGCCAAACAGGTAAGTGGCCAGAGACAGACGCGAGAGCCCGAACGTAGCCAGCTGGATGACCCGCAGAGAGACATGGCCGAACGAGCTGTCCCACCGAGTCCCATCGTACCGCGCGTGGTGGAGCGTGTCGGATTGAACGACGAGCCTGCGCTGACGCGGGCGGAGGTCGCACGCCCGATGTTCGAGAGCTCCTACCAAGGATCGGTCGATGCAGCCGGCCCCATCGGAGAGCTCGACTCACGCCAGCTACTGTTCGAGCCGGGGGAGCCGGTGCAGCGGGACGAAGCTCCGCTGGTCACCGGACCCGGTCGCATCCTGGTTCTCGGATCGAACGGTCCTCCTGAGATCGAGGGCATGGCCCGGCGGGACAAGACAGAGCAGATCTACGGTCGCCTGCGGCGGGTCATGGAACTCGGGCGGAATCCCCAGTGAGACGAGCCCCCCCTCGCCCTCCCCGCGCCCGAGCTTCTCGGCGATCTCGCCGTGCCGGACGTGGGGTCCCGATCGCCTGCAGCATGACCGTTGCAGCGACGGTGATCTGGCTCGGCACCCCCGAGCGAGAGCTCTGGTTCGAGCCGGTATCTCCGCCTAAGGATGAGCAGGATCTAGAAGCCGAAGCCCAGACGATTCGGATCGCATCGATTGCGCCCTTCGAGCCTGCGTCCGTCGAAGAGCCGGTCACCAGCACCGAGACGGACTCGCCTCCCGAAGCGCGACTGCGAGAGGACATTGCGCTCGCGGATGCAACGCCGGATGAATCTCCGCGCGCACCCGAGCCAGCTTCTCCGGACACGGAGCGCGCCACGCTACAGCCCGAGAGCGACCTTCCCGAAGGTCCACCCCCGCTCGAAGAACTTCGCGCGGTCGAGCCGGAGCCCGAGCAGCCCATTCAGGAGAGCGAGCTCCGAGAGTATGCGCCTACCGCGCAGCTCGACGACGAGGGGCCCCCGCTTCCATCTGAAGCGGCGCGGCTTGCGGAGAGCGCAGAGCTAGTGCCGCCATCTGCTGCTGCCGTCGCCCCCACTGCTGACGTCGGACGCGAAGCGGCCGCACGCGCGGGTTCCCCGCTCACCGCTCCCACACCGGCGGAGACTTCGCGATCGCGCCCCGAGCAGCGATCCACACCCGAGCCGGTCGATGCCGTGTCGATCGCGATTGGTCGCCATCGCATCGAGCAGGGCCGCTACCCCCACCAGCGCGCATCGTACGCACGCGTGGGATTCGAACGTTACCGCGACGCGATGCTGGCGCTCGGAGGCAGCTTCTACCTCTTCGACACGCGCGCCAGGCAGGTCATCGCCGAGCTCGACCCCTACAGCCTGGCGACACGTCGGGTCGACCGCACACCGAACCATCTCAGCCGTTGGCCGCGAGACGTCACCCGCTATCTGGGGCGTGCGCTGACGACACCCGAAGTGCAGCAGGCCTACCGCGGAATGTCGCTGCGGGTCGTGTTGCTGCCGCCTTCCGAGGTCGATGCGGCCTTCGTCGGCGGACTGGATCGCGCGCTACGCAAGCAGGGCCTCGAGATCGAACGCGTCACGCAGGTTCGGCTGGTCTACGAGCTGACCGCCGACGGGTTGGAATGTGAAGTCGTGAAGATCGAGCTCCGCGACGGGACGGAGCAGTCGTTGAGGTTGAGACTGGCACTCTCGGGTCCAATTCCCCGCTCGAGAGGAAGACGTTCAGGAGACCGGTCATGATGCATCGCCCCCCCCACAATGTTATCGCCTTGCTCATGCTCCTTCCGCTGGTCGGCACCGTGCCCAGTGGGGCGCATGCAACCGAGGACTCGGACCTGCTCGATCAAGTCAAACGGATCGCAAGCCGCGACCCAGCACAATCCGTCGAACCGCGAGAGAAGCGCCAGCCCTTCCACTTCGCGATCGAGCTGGCCGCATTGCGCAACGGTCTTGAACCCTCGCTGCTCCGGGCAGTGGTTCGGGTCGAGAGCAACTTCAACCCGGAGGCAGTCTCTCCGGTGGGCGCGCAGGGGCTCGGCCAGCTGATGCCAGCGACGGCTCTAGAGCTTGGCGTGAACGATCCCTTCGATCCACGCCAGAACCTGGACGCAGCGGCGGCCTATCTGTCGCGCTTGATCGAGCGTTTCAAGAGCGTACGGCTCGCGCTGGCCGCCTACAACGCGGGACCTGCGCGCGCGCGCTCGATGCTCGACAATCCGGAAACTCAGACCTATCGCTATGTCGAGAAGGTGCTCGCATTCGAGCGGGAATTCCGCGCGCGCGAAAATCTGTAGAAGGTCTCGAAAATTTGCCCCCTCGATGAGGAGAAGCCCATGCTACGCATGCTCGGCTCGATGATCATCCTGGGGGGAATGGCTTTCGCTGGAATGACCGGACTCTCGCGGGCTGCAGATCCAGAGCCATTCGATGAACAGACGCTCGATCGCATCCAAGAGCTGAACCAGGCCATCAGCGACCACTACGAGGATCTGCAGACCGCAGCGGTAGACATCGACGCGCGACGCGAGATCACGAGCGCGCGCCTGCAGACGATCCAGGAAGAGATCGACCGACTCGAAGAGGAGCGCCAGCAGGTCAAGCGCGGACGCGGCGACCGCAACGAGATCAAGGCGCTCGAAGAGAATCGCATGGAGGCCAAGTCGCGTTATCTCGAGGCTCTCGCCGAGCAGCACGCGATCGACGTCGAGTCGACCGCGGCCTTCGAGGAGCACGCGACGGGCATCCTGATCAATCTGGAGCGCCTCGCCCAGGAACTCGAAGCTTCTCAGGGTTTCGACAAGGGTGGTGATGCGCAGAAGGCCGCGCAGGGCCTATACACACTTCAGCGTGGTACGGCGATCGCACTCTCGGTGCTCGAGCAGTGGGACGTCCTGCAACGCGACGACCCGCGCTTTCGCGCGCTCTGGGCCACTGCGCGCGTGTTGAACCGCAACGTCGAGGGACTGCGCAGCGGCACATGGTCCGACGGTATCCGCCAGACGGTCGGCCTGGTCCGCGAGCGCATCTTCGTCGTGCGCTCACTGGTCGATCAGGCCCGCGCTCTCCAGCCGGCACTCGACCAGAAGGGCCTGCTGCTGCAGGTCGCGGCCCAGAACCAGATGCTGCAGCTCTACTCCACGAACCTCGGCCTGATCGACGGGCTCGAGCTACCGGATCTCAAGCTCGACGAGTCGATCCAGCAGATCATCGCCGACATCGAGGAAGATCCTCAGACCGGCGGTCCGCGCCGATCGCGCGATCCGCTGCGCGGCTTCGACGACTGCGCCCAGCGCGGCGTCTGCGACTAGACGCCCCCCTTCCTAGAGTCACCCCCCCGCAGGCACTCTCCCCCGCATGAACGAGCGAGGAAATGCAATGCTGCGAACCACGCGAGCGTACGCCGTCCTGAGCGCGGCGCTCCTGACCTTGGCCATTGGCACGACGACCCACGCGGGAGAGACCGCGAGCTGCGAGGGCAAGCGCAGCTGGCAGCGTTCGATCGTCGAAGGTGTCATCCGATCCTGGCTGGATCAGGGAACCTACACCGAAGGCTTGCTCGAGCTGATCCAGGCGGAGCAGGGGATCGCCGCCTGTCGCGAGGGCGACCTGATCCGGCTCCACACCACGCGCTTGCCGATCAACCTGGTGCCGACCCAGCTCGGTGCCGTGCTGCTCGCCAACGAGCTCGAGTGGCGTGGCCTGGTTGCGGCTCCGGAGGAGGCCCTCGCGGGGAAGTTCTTCCGCGTCGCACGTCAGCGGGGAGCACCGGTCGACGCGGAGGGCCCGCTCGAACCCGCCAGCAACGAGCGCTGAGCCCCAAGTGACCACGACACGGCTCGACCGCGCGTCGCTGCGGACGCTCGCGAGTCTACTCGGCGTGCTGCTGCGCTCGGCTGCCTGGGGCGTCGCGCTCGGACTGATCGGACTGGCGTTGATTCGTCTCGGAGTGTGGGACCGCTTCGCGGGCACCGTCGCGGCTCCCGTGCTCCGCTTGGTCGGCATCGTCCACCAAGCGGTGGGCCCGGTATGGATCCCCATGTTCCTGGTCGCGCTGCGGGTGGGCTGGCTGGCCGCGCGCGCCTTCCGAACGCGGCTGGCCATTGGTCCGTTCGGGTTCGGCGTCCGCCCCGAGCTCCAGCAGCTCGCTCCTCTGTTCGCGGCGCTCGGACTCGCTGGCACGGTCTGGGGACTGACCCACGCGTTCACCGCCCTACAGGGCGGCGAGTTCCTGGACCGCCTTCCGACCTTGCTCGCCGGGCTCGGGGCCGCGATGACATCTACCTTGGTCGGACTCAGCCTGCAGATCACGACCCTGTTGATCGCGGCCTACAACCCGGCCTGGTCCGTCGCCACGATCCAGCTCGACGGCGATATCGAGAGCTACAAGCTCGACGGCGCCCGGCTTGGCAGCGGAGCCCGCGGCCTGGCCGCACTACTCGAGAGCCTCGTAGCACGCCAACCAGAAGCGCTCCACCTGTGTATGGATCCAGAGATCGGTATCGATCGACGCGGCCTGCTGCAGCGAAACGTGTGGCAGAGCCTGGAGAGCTCGGTTCCACTGCGCTCGTTCACGAGCCGGACGCGCTGAGGCCATGCCAAGACGAGCGAACAGCGCATCCCAGAACAGCGGCCTCGAGGGAGCCCCCGACATCATGCTCCTCACGATGGCCGGGCTCATGGTCGCCATCGTCTGGCTCTCGGCCCACGCCCAGGAACATACCTTGCCTCCGCTCACATTGCCGGAGAGCGAGTCCGGCCGCCTAGGCCTGAGTCAGAACAGTCCCCTGCACGTGACCCTGCGTCCAGGAGCCGACGGCGCGGTGAGCGTGTACCTCGAAGCGGAGCTCCTGCGCGGAGGCATCGCCGCGCTCGAGGCTGCCCTCGAGGCGCAGCAAGGACGCACACTCACCTTGCGCGCCGACGCCGAGCTACGCTGGGATGCGGTGCTGCAAGCGATGAGTGCAGCGGCTCGCTGGGGGATCGAGGTGAACGTCGCCGTGGAGCGCTGAGCCGAGCGCAGCGCATTTCACTAGTGTAGTGGCGTGAGACCGTGTCCCGAGTCCCACCCCGTAAGGCGCGGGCGCGATCTTCCAGTCGGTTTCGATCCAATCGTATTCGGTCCAGTCGTACTCGATCAGGCAGGACGGTTCTTTGAACGCATCCTCGGGCTCGCGGAGCCGCGCACTTCCTAGCCACCCCCTGTCGCTGCCCCAACTGATCCACTACGCGCTCCCTGCAGCAGTCGTCGGATTCAGCACCCTGCTGATCGACTCACAGCTCGTGATCTTCGCGACGCAGACGCTGAGCATTGCTCCGGTCACCGTGGGTCTGCTGCTCGCCCTTCCCCGCGTCTGGGATGCCGTGACCGATCCAGTGCTCGGCTATTGGAGCGACCGTGCGCGCACGCGTTTCGGCCGCCGACGCCCCTTCATCGCACTCGGGTCGCTGCCGATGGCCGGAGCCTTCTTCATGCTGTGGGCGCCCCCCGCCGAGCTCGCCGGCTCGGCCCTCGTGCTCTGGACAGGCGCTTCGCTGTTCGTCTTCTATACCGGCCTCACCTTGGTAGATATGCCCCACGCTGCCCTCGGCGCGGAGCTTTCGCGCGACTATCACGAGCGCACGCGCATCGCGGGGACGCGGCGCATCGTCATCGGATTCGGGGCCCTGCTCTCGGTCGCTGCGATCTTCGCGTTCAATCAGCCCGACATCGCAGGAGACTCACGCACGACGGGACGCTACGTCGGCGCGATCGGTGCAGCACTCATCGCAGCCGCCTGCATCTGGTCGGCGCGCACCTGTAGAGAGCCAGATCTGCATGACTCCGCACGCCCCGTGTCGCCGTTCGCTGCCTTTCGCGACGTACTGCGCAACCCGCATGCGCTGCGCCTGCTCGCGGTGGCGTTGTTCCAACAAGCGGGTGTCGCGGCGCTCGTGGCGATCCTCCCCTTCTACTCAGATCACGTACTCGGCACACCAGAGCTGACCTATGCGTACATCGGCGCGGTCATTCTGACGTCGTTCGCAGGAGCGGGGGTCGCACTCGCGATCGCGCGTAGCTTCGACAAACGCATACTCGTACTGGTGGCAATGTCTTGCGTGACGGTCAGCCTTGCCGGGCTCTCCTTCGCGGGTCGCGGAGATACGCTCTGGGTATTCACGATCGCTTCGATCGCGGGGCTCGCGGGTGGGGTGCTCGACGCCATCGGCCCCTCGCTGCAGGCGGACGTCGTAGACTACGACGAGCTGCGCACCGCACAGCGCAAGGAAGGCGCGTACTTCGCGAGCTGGACCCTGGTCGCGAAGCTGTCGCGCGCGCTCGGCCTCCTGGCCGTGGGAGTCGCACTCGAGCTCGTCGGGTTCGTGCAGGAGTCGGAACAGAGCGCGGCGGTCCAGCACGCCATCGCGCGCCTGACCGGCTGGCTGCCCGCACTCTCGTTCGCCATCGCCACCGGGATCTTCTCGAGCTATGGCCTCACGCGCCGGGTCCACGCGGAGATTCAGGGCGAGCTCCTCCTGCGCAGTTCCGAGGTCGCCAGAGCTCCCTCCGACGCGACCGCACGCGAGCCGGTTTGAGGCTCGGAGCCGGCGCGCTACCCTACCGTGCTCGGGTACCGATGCGATCCGTTCGAGGGGGTAAGGTCCTCTAAGGGGGTAACGACCTCAGGATGGCGCAGATCGCCGTCAGAGGGCCTCGGAACCAGCTAGACTGTTGAACCAGATAGACTCGCGTCGGACAGGCGACGATCAGACACGATCGAACCGACGGGCGCCGATCGCGAGAGCCAACGATCGCGACGGGACCATCGCGACGGGACCGATCGGATCCAGCGACGAGATCCGGCGACGAGGCTGAGCGGGAGAAAGCAGCGATGTCACCACACCAACCGAATCCTACCTACGCGGGCGCCACGGAAGGCGCCGGTCTCGATCAGTCCGGCGCACGCGCCGAGCGGAAGCTCCGACGCGGTCGGAGGTCGGGGTTCACTCCCTGGGCCCTCGCCGTATCGCTGGTCACGTTCTCCGCAGCGTGTGAGAACCGCGGGGACGCCAATGCCTCGAGCGACGTCCCGGAGCCGCCGGTCGCCAGTGCCGCGAGCCCACCCGAGATCGCAGCCACGCTCGCTGGCAAGCCGATCACCTTGGCCGAGGTCGACGCGCAGGTCATGCAGACCGACATGGCAGCAATGCAGCAGCTCTACGATCTGCGCGAGCGAGCCGTCAAGGAGATCGCCGAGAACCGGCTGCTCGATGCGGAAGCCAAGAAACAGGGCATCACGCGCGCAGCTTTGCTCGCCAAGGAGATCGACGCAAAGGTCACCGATGTCACCGACGCCGAGATCCAGACCTTCTACGACCAGAACAAGGAAGCCGTCGGCGAACAGACGATCGAAACGATCGGACCGCGCATCCGCACGTTCCTGACGCGCCAAAAGGCCACCGAGCGGCGCGAGGAGTACCTGAGCTCTCTGCGCGAGGCCGCCGGATTCGAACTGTTCCTCGATCCACCTCGGCGAAACCTCGCGGTCGCACCGAACGAGCCGGCACGCGGACCCGCACAAGCTCCCGTCACCATCGTCGAGTACTCGGACTTCGAGTGCCCCTTCTGTTCGCGGGTCGTCCCCACCCTCTATCAGCTCATCGATGACTACGGCGACAAGATTCGGCTCGTGTACCGCGACTATCCGCTGGCTTTCCACCCGAACGCACAGCTCGCCGCCGAGGCCGCGCAGTGTGCGCACGACCAAGGAAAGTTCTGGGACTATCACAACAAGCTCTTCGAGAACCAGAAGGCGCTCGACCGCAAGTCGCTGGACAGCTACGCCACCGAGCTCGAGCTCGATGCGGACAGCTTCGGCTCTTGTCTGAACGATCGCGCGCAGCAGGCGAGCGTGATGACCGAGACCCAGCAAGCCAGTGCCTACGGCGTCACCGGAACGCCGGCCTTCTTCATCAACGGACGCTTCGTATCGGGCGCTCTTCCGATCGAGCGCTTCAAGGAAGTGATCGACGACGAGCTCGCTCGGAAGGGGGAAGACGCGTCAGGGTCGTGAAGACCCGGCCCCGCGCTTCGACCGTCTTCCCTCCACTGCTTCGGATCTTCCCCGAGAGAGGAATTGCGACTCGATGCGCGTATGGCCGGGAGCCCCCTACCCCCTCGGTGCTCACTGGGATGGTGAAGGCGTAAACTTCGCCCTCTTCTCCAGCCACGCCACCTGCGTCGAGCTGTGTCTGTTCGAATCGAGGCAGGCAGCACGCGAGTCCCAGCGCATCCGCCTGGCGGAGAGAACCGACCACGTATGGCATGGCTACTTCCCCGACCTACGCCCTGGTCAGTGCTACGCATATCGCGTCGAAGGTCCGTACGACCCAGCGGCCGGGCACCGGTTCAATCCGAACAAGCTCCTGCTCGATCCCTACGCCAAGCTGATCACCGGTCGGATCGCTTGGAGCGACTCTCAGTACGGCTACGAGATCGGTCATCCGGAAGCTGACTGCTCCTACTCGGCCTCGGATAGCGCGGCGGAGATGCCGCGCTGTGTCGTGGTCGATCCGGCGTTCACCTGGGGCGACGATCGCCCGCCACACATCCCGTGGACGCGCACGGTCATCTACGAGTGTCACGCGAAGGGCATGACCGCGCGCCATCCCGACGTGCCCCCCGAGCTACGCGGCACGTTCACCGGCCTGGCGTCTGACCCGATCGTCGATCATCTGCTGTCGCTGGGTGTCACAGCCGTCGAACTGCTGCCGATCCATCACATGGCGATCGACCGTCCCCTGCTGCAACGCGGGCTGACCAACTACTGGGGATACAACTCGATCGGCTACTTTGCTCCCGACTCGCGCTTCTCGCGGGGGGATACCGAACACTCGGTCACCGAGTTCAAATCGATGGTCAAGGCGTTCCATCGAGTCGGCATCGAGGTCATCCTCGACGTCGTCTACAACCATACGGCAGAAGGCAACGAGCTCGGTCCCACCTTGTGCTTCCGCGGCCTCGACAACGCGGCCTATTACCACCTGGAGCCCGGGCGTCCGCGCTACTACCGGGACTACACAGGCTGTGGCAACAGCCTCGATCTGAGCCATCCACGTGTACTCCAGCTCGTGCTCGACAGCCTACGCTACTGGGTCCAGGAGATGCATGTCGACGGGTTCCGCTTCGACCTCGCGACCACTCTCGCACGCGATCCGCACGACTTCGCACGCAACTCGCGCTTCCTCGCGACCGTGACTCAGGATCCGATCCTGCGACAAGTCAAGCTGATCGCAGAACCCTGGGATCTCGGCTATGGCGGGTACCAGCTCGGTCAGTTTCCCGGCGAGTGGGCCGAGTGGAACGACCGCTACCGCGACACGGTGCGCCGCTTCTGGCGTGGAGACGCCGGCCAGGTCCCCGAGCTCGCTTCGCGCATCGCCGGCTCGAGCGACCAGTTCGAGATGCACGATCGTCGGCCCCACGCAGGTGTCAACTTCGTCACGTGCCACGACGGCTTCACCTTGCGCGACCTCATGACCTACGGGAACCGCCACAATCTCGCCAATGGTGAGGACAACCGCGACGGTACCACCGCCAACTGGAACTGGAACTGGGGAGTGGAGGGCGAGACCAACGACTTCAGCATCGTACGCCGCCGCGACCAGGCCTGCCGGAACCTACTGGCGACCTTGGCATTCTCGCAGGGGGTGCCGATGCTCTCTCACGGAGACGAGATCGGCCGCACGCAGCGCGGAAACAACAACGCCTACTGTCAGGACAACGAGCTCACCTGGCTCGACTGGAATCTCGATGCGCGTGCGCGCGAGATCCTCGAGTTCACGCGCTCGATCTTCCGAATCCGGGCCGAGAATCCTGTTTTCTGGCGTCGCCACTTCTTCGCCGGAGACCCGGTCAACCCGCAGGGTGTCAAGGACGTGTCGTGGATTCGACCCGATGGAACCGAAATGACCCTCGATGACTGGAAGAATCCGGAGTGCCGGGTGCTCGCTGCGCTGCTGCATGGCGATGCGTCGGACGAAGTCGACGAACGCGGTCGCACCTACATGAGCGAGTCGCTGTTGCTGATCCTGAACGGAAGCTCGCGCTCGAGCTACTTCCACCTGCCCACCTTGCTCGGTGACACCTTGTCGCAGACCGGAAGCTGGCGCGAGCTGGTGCATACCGCGGGCGATGGCAATCGATTCCTGCCTCACCAGGGCTTCCACCTGAACAGCCACTCGTTGGTCCTGCTCCGCTACGAGGAGAGCTCCGCGTGAGCGATTCCAGGAACTGGCACCACACCCCGTGCGGATCTCCGCCCGCAGCTCATGCGCGGGCCACCGTCCATCCGCTACCCCGATGAGCGCCGCGGACGCACTGGCGGAGCGCTGCGCCCGCGCGGGAGTCCTGACCGGTTATGTGCCTGCAGGTGGCGGATGGTTCGAGACCGGCGAGCCCACGTTGCGGCGGCTGCTCGCATTGCTCGGCGACTCGCCCGCACCGAACAGTCACTTCTCCGAGGCTCGCCCTCCGACGCCGTGCATCGACTACACCACGCGCATACGCGGGCATCAATCACTGGGAATCTGGCTCAATCTGTACACACTGCGCGGGGAACGGGATCTGGGCATCGGCAACTTCTCGCATGTCCGCGAGCTCGTGGACTGGTCGGCGGCCTTCGGCATCGACTTCATCGGCCTGTCCCCCCTACACGTGACCCGCAACGCAGCACCCGAGATCAGCCCCTATTCTCCGGTCAGTCGCCTGTTCCTGAATCCGCTCTACATCGATCCGTGGGCGGTGCCCGAGTTCGAGCGAAGCAGCGCGCTCGCAGCCCATCTCGCCCGAGAGGACATCGCGCGTGAGCTGCGTGAGCTGCGTGAGCTCGCGCGCACCGACTACGCGCGCAGCCTCGCGGTGCTCGATCCGGTTCTCGATCTGCTCTACGCGCAGTTCTGCCGCGAGCGCGAACAGACCGGGTCGGATCGCTCTCGCGCGTTCGAACAGTTCACCGGCGCGCTCGCCCCCGAGCTCGAGCGTTTCACCACGTACGTGTGCCTCTGCGAGCACTTCGCTCGCAGCCTACCGAAAAACGACTGGCACGCCTGGCCTCCAGAGTTCCAGGATCCAAGCAGTAGCGCCGTTGCGGAGTTCCGCGCTCGCAATGCGGCCGCAATCGAACGCCACGCGTTCGTACAGTTCGAGGCAGATCGACAACTGGGGGCTGCACAAGCGCGCGCACGCGCACTCGGAATGAAGATCGGGCTCTACCGAGATCTCGCGCTGTCGAGCCATCGCGACGGCTTCGATACCTGGGCGTTCCCAGACCTCTTCATGACACAGGTGCGGCTGGGTGCACCTCCGGATGGCTACGCAGCCGGTGGACAGGACTGGGCACTACCCGCCCTCGACCCGCGCCGCCTCGCGGGTGACGATCCGCACCCCTATGTCGCAGCGCTGCTGCGCACCAACCTGCGGCACAGTGGCGCGCTGCGAATCGATCACGTGATGGGCCTGTTCAGGCAGTACTGGATCCCCGAGGACCTCCCCGCTCGGCAGGGAGGCTATGTTCAGTTTCCTGGGCTCGATCTGATGCATCAGATCGGATGTGCAAGCAAAGAGCATGACGCGCTGATCGTGGGAGAGGATCTCGGCACGGTTCCCGACGAGCTCGCCGCCCACATGGAGCGTTCTCGCATGCTCTCGTGCCGGGTCTTCTTCTTCGAACGAGACCGACGAGAAGAGTTCAAGCCGCCCGCGGAGTTCCTCACTCGCGCGCTCGTCACTGCGACGACGCACGACTTCCCCACCCTGGCTGGCTACGTGGGAGCGCGGGATCTCGAGATTCAGCACGAGCTCGGGATGTGGACGAAGAGCGAGCTCCAGCAGAAGCGCCGCGAGCGCGAAGCGGACGTCGCGCGCCTACGCACATATCTGTCGAAGCTCGGCGTGTCGGCCCTGGGCGCCGAAGGCGACCCGCTGGACCTGACTCGAGCACTCTATCTCGTGCTGCGCCAAACCCCGTGCAGGCTGCTCGGGCTGGGGCTCGACAATCTGTGCGGTGAGCTCGATCCGGTAAACGTACCTGGAGTCAGCGTGAAGGACTATCCAAGCTGGTCTCGCCGCATGCGAGACCGAGTGAGCGAGATCGTGCGTGCTCCGGAGATCGAGAGCATGCTACGCACGATCGCGGCAGCTCGCCCCCCCACACGTGCGGATGAGCCGAACAGCTGACACGGCCGAACGGCGCTCGAGCCTCTACCAGCCGGACATCTGTGCTATGCGCTCGCGATGCACGGCGGGCGCACCGAAGAACGCGCGATCGAACATCGCACGCTTGAAATAGATCTGGACGTCGCACTCCCATGTAAAGCCGATCCCGCCGTGCGCCTCGACGCTGTCGCGCGCCACCTGCATGTACTGCGAGGTGATGTGCGACTTTGCTAGAGCGGCCGCGCGCTCGGACTCTTCCTGGATGTGATCGTAGGCGTGCGCCGCGTACCAGTAGAGCGCGCGCGAGGGCTCGACTTCGGTCGCCATGTTCGCGAGCTGATGCTTGAGCGCCTGGAAGTGCCCGATCGTGACGCCGAACTGCTCACGGGTCTTGGCATACTCGACCGACATCGAGACGCACTTCGAGGCACCTCCGAAAGCATCTGCTGCGAGCAACACGAGAGCGGCGTCACGCAGGCGTCCCACCGGCGGTCCGCTCTTGGCCAGCGGCTCGCAGGGCGTATTCCGCAGTGAGAGATTCGCCAGGTGCCGGGTGCGATCGATCCCACCCGCATCGGTGAGCTCGAGTCCAGGAGCACCGACTTCCACGAGCGCCAGGCCGGCGCCGGCCGTCCCGACGACGATCAGGTCGGAACGCGTCCCGACGGGGACGAACGCCTTCGTACCCGTGAGCCGGTCCCCCGCGGCGAGCGTCCAATCCTCGGGTTGCCAGCCCCCTGCCCCATCCTCGCTGGCGCTCTCCGCGAACGCTACGCTCCCGAGAACCTCGCCCGAAGCCAGCTTTGGCAACCACGTCTTCCGCTGCAGCTCGCTACCGCAGAGCTGAATTGCGAGCCCGGCGAGCGAGTGTCCGAGAAACGGACACGGGACCGCCGTCTCCCCCAGGACCTCGGCGGCCAGAGCCAGGTCGAGCAGCTCCAGGCCGGCCCCACCATATTCGTCGGGGACCGCGATCCCCCCCATTCCGAGCTCGATCAGCTTCTGCCAGATGTCCAGATCGAGCGCTTCGTCGCCGTCGAAGAGCGCGCGTACCCGGTTGGGTGGGCATTCTTGCGCGGCGAACTGGCGCAGCGTGTCTTGCAGGAGGTCTTGCTCTTCCGACGTATCGAAGTTCACGGCTACTTGCTCCTCTGCGCAGCTTCATCGCGTGGAAGTCCGAGCCCGCGCTCCCCGATGACGTTGCGTTGAATGTTCGAGGTACCGCCTGCGAGCGAGGTACCGAGGGACCACATGAACTGATTCACCCAGGCCGTGCCTTCGATCGGACCTACGGTGCGCTGCGGATTGGGGGCGACCAGCGACTGGTCGCCCAGAAGATCGATCCCGATCTGTGCCGCTCGATGCCCGATGTTGGTGCCATTGAGCTTGTTCATCATCTGGATCAGGCCCGCGTCCTGCTGCTTGGCAGCCTTGGTCAGCAGCCGATAGCTCGAGTACTCGTGCGCTCGGATGTAGCCCTCGAGCTCGACCAGTCGCTGACGCACGTCTGCATCTTCGATCCCACGCTTGCCGTTTCGAGTCGTGCGGCGCGCGAGATTCACCAGACCGCCCAACAACATTCCCGTGCGCGATGCATTGCCGATCATGTTGCGCTCGTGCTTGAGCGTGGTGCGAGACACCAGCCAGCCCTCTCCACGTCGCCCCACGATCCAGTCCGCGGGAGTGCGCACGTCGTCGAAGAAGACCTCGTTGAAGTCCGCAGCCCCATTCATCTGCTTGAGCGGGCGCACCTCGATGCCCGGCCGCTTCATGTCGAGCAGCAGATAGCTGATGCCCGCGTGCTTGGGCTGATCGGGCTCCGTGCGGCACAGGATGAACATGTAGTCTGCACGGTGGGCGCCACTGGTCCAGATCTTCTGGCCGTTGATGACCCACTCGTCCCCGACCAGCTCTGCCTTCGTCTGCAGCGAGGCGAGATCGGACCCCGAGCCCGGCTCGCTGTATCCCTGGCACCACACGATCTCACCCCGGATCGTCGGTCCGACGAACTTCTCCTTCTGCCACTCCTCACCGCGCTCGAGCAAGGTCGGCACCAGCATGCCCGGGCCGATGCCAGCGACCTCCCCCGGGGCATGTGCGCGAGCGAACTCCTCACGGATGATCTGAGCCTTGAGAACGTCGGCATCCTGCTCCGAACCGCCGTAGCGTTTGGGAATCGCGCGGGCCAAGTACCCCGCTTCGATCGCCTTCGCGCGGAAGCGGCTGGCCTGCTCGACCTGCGAGACTTCCTGCTCCGCTCCCTGCGGTGGCCAGTTCGCCGCGAGAAAGCTCGCCACCTCGGCTCGATACGCTTCATACTGCTCGCTGTAGCTCAGGTCCATCCGTGCTCCCGTCCGCTGCTCTGGTCAACTCGTTAGCGGCGCTAATGATATCACGAGCGCGCGAAGCAGAAGCAATCTCGAATCTTGCTATGCTGCGGCCATGTGGATCGACATCGATCGCGAGGGCGCCTTCGAACTCGAGCCGAGCTTCGTGGAGCGCTACCGCGAGCGTCCCGTTCCCTGGGGGTTTGGCGCCCTGTCGTGGGTGACCTACAAGCGTAGCTACAGCCGTGACGGCGAGTCCTGGTGGCAGACCTGCCGACGCGTCGTCGAGGGCATGTACACAGTTCAGCGTGCCCACCAGCGCATGCACGGGCTGGGCTGGGACGCCGCCGCCGCCCAGGCGCGTGCGCGGGAGGCCTACGCGCGCATGTGGGGATTCAAGTGGACCCCACCCGGACGCGGGCTCTGGATCATGGGAACGCGCTTCTTGTACGACCGCGGCAGCGCGGCACTCAACAACTGCGGCTTCGTCTCGACCGCGGACATCGACGTGGACTACGCGGCACCGTTCGTCTGGATGCTCGAGATGTCGATGCTGGGCGTCGGAATCGGCTTCGATACGCGGGGCGCGGGACACGCTCGCATCGGGAGAGCCGAGCGCTCCAAGGAGCCGCACGTGATCGAGGACAGTCGTGAGGGGTGGTGCGCCGCCATCGCTCGCTTGCTGCGTGCGTACTCCGGCCGGGCCAGCCTGCCGGCTCTTTGGGACTACTCCGCGATCCGCCAGCGCGGTATGCCGCTGTCGAGCTTCGGCGGTCGGGCCAGCGGTCCCAAGGCTCTCCAGGAGTTACTCGAGAGCCTCGAGTCCCTCTACTCGAGGTATGTGGATCGTTCGGTCGACTCCACCTTGATCGTGGACACGATGAATCTGATCGCACGCTGCGTCGTGGCCGGCGGCGTGCGCCGTTCGGCTCAGATCGCCCTCGGAGATCCCTCCGACGACGCCTTCCTGCGTCTCAAGCGCGACGCGGCGGCGCTGGCCTCGCACCGCTGGGCATCGAACAACTCCGTCTTCGCAGAGCTCGGCATGGACTACTCGGAGCTGACCGAGCATACGAGCGCCAACGGAGAGCCCGGCTACCTATGGCTCGAGAATGCCCGGCGATTCGGGCGCATGGTAGACCCTCCGAACGACGCCGACCAGAAAGCCCTCGGATGCAATCCGTGCGCAGAGCAGACCCTCTGGGATCGCGAACTGTGTTGCCTGGTCGAGACCTACCCCGCGCACCATGCGAGCTTCTCGGACTTCCGGCGTACGCTCGAGGTCGCCGTCGAGTACGCGAAGACCGTCACCCTGATGCCGACCCACGACGGCTTGACCAACCGCGTCATGCAGCGAAACCGGCGCATCGGATGCTCGCTCACCGGGGTGGTCCAGGCGATCGAGCGGCACGGTTACCGCAGCTTGCTCGACTGGTGCGATCGAGGCTACGCCGCGGTACGCGAGCGCGACCGTACCCTCTCCGCGCAGTGGGGCATTCCGACCTCGATCAAGCTCACGTCCGTCAAACCCTCAGGAACCGTCAGCCTCCTCGCGGGGGCGACCCCGGGGGTCCACTGGAGCCATGCACCCTTCTATCTCCGCAGGCTCCGCGTCACGCAAGGCTCGAGCTTGGTCGACCTGTGCCGCGATGCCGGCTTCGAGGTCGAGACCGACGTGCACACGCCCGGTACGGACGTGATCGCATTCCCCGTCCACGTCGCGCATCTCACACGCACTTCGGCGCAGGTTTCACTGCGCGAGAAGATCGATCTCGCCGCCCAGCTGCAGCGCTTCTGGTCCGACAACCAGGTGAGCTGCACGCTCGACTTCGATCCGCAGACGGAGCGAAGCGAGCTCGCCCAGGTTCTCGAGTGTTACGAGGACCGGCTCAAGGGAATCTCGCTGCTACCCCGGCACGGACACGGCTACGCCCAACCTCCCTACGAGGAGCTGAGCCCCGAAGAGTACGAACGTCGGCGTTCCCGGCTGCGTCCGATCCGGGTACCCCCGGAGCACGAGGAGCTACTCGAGGCCGCCTTCTGCGATGGAGTCTCCTGCGAAGCGCCTCTGAGCCCGCATCGCAACGACTAACCGCTACAGAGCGTACCTGCACACACGAGCCCCTACAGTCTCGCGCACGCAAGGCCGATCCAGCTGCGAAGCACGGACCTCTCGCTCGGGCTCCCCCCGGAGGGCGGGCATGACCAAGGCACTCCAGATCGCAGGCTCGCTGATCCTCCTGGGGCTCAGCCTCGCTGCACTCCCCAACCTCGTGGCCGCGGTCTCGCGCGACCCGCTCGAGGCGCTCGTCGAGGTGCGCGTGCTCGCGCGCGAGCCCGATCCGCTGTACCCATGGCGACGCGACTCGACCGCCGAGCAGTGGGGCTCTGGCGCCATCCTCGAAGGCCGACGGATCCTGACCGCAGCCCACGTCATCCAGGATCAGGTGAGCGTCGAGATTCGCCGTCGCGGAACCTCGCGCTGGTTCGGCGCAGAGGTGCGCTTCGTGTGTGACCAAGCGGATCTCGCTCTCCTGGATGTCACGTCCGCGGAGTTCTGGCAATCCGCGCGCGGACTCCGACTCGGACGCATGCCGCACCTGCGCGACTCGGTACAGGTACTGGGCTTCCCTGTCGGCGGAACCGGAGCCGCGATCACCCGAGGCATCGTGTCGCGCATCCACGTCGGTCGCTACACCCACTCGCGCGCCAACCTGCTGCTCGCTCAGATCGACGCCGCCATCAACTCGGGGGCGAGCGGAGGTCCTGTGATCGCCGCAGGTGAGCTCGTCGGCATCGCGCTACAGAGCATGAACCCGAGCGACGGCGAAGCCATCGGCAACATCGCTCCGATTCCAGTGATCGAACACTTTCTGCGCGACGCCGAAGATGGACGCATCGATGGATTCCCCCGCTCCGGGATCTGGTGGCAGCAGGTTTCGTCCCAGGCGCATCGGGCCTCGCTCGGAATTCCCGACGATGGGCTCGGCGTGCGCGTGATCCACGTCGATGACGGATCTGCGGCCCAGGGTCGCGTGCAGGCAGGCGACATCCTACGGTCCATCGAAGGGCTCCCGATCTCCGCGGATGGAAGCATCGAGTCGCCGCTCATCGGTCGCACCGAGATCGAGTTCCTCGTACAGATGAAGGATGCGGGCAGCCCCGTCTCACTCGAAGTATTGCGCGCAGGCGCACCCCTGAAGATCGAGCTCCATGCGACCTACTACGAGCCGATGATCCCTGCGCGCCACTTCGCCCGTTCCGACCCCTACCTGATCTTCGGCGGCCTGGTGCTGCAGCCACTGACGTATCGCTACTTCTCGCTGTTCGAGGACAACGATCCACCGGCGAATCTCGAGGTGGAATCCATTGCTCCGTACCGCACCCGCGAGCGCCAGCAGATCATCGTCATCAGCAGCCTGCTCCCCACGCAGGCGACCTCTTCGTATCGCTGGGCCGAGGATCGCATCGTACGGGCGGTGAACGACGTTGGGGTCCGCAATCTGACCCATCTGGCCGAGCTGCTCGACTCGGCGACCGGCCGCTTCGTGCGGATCGAGCTCGATGCCCACGCAGAGCTCGTCTTCGACCTGGCGGAGGCGCGCAGCCAGCTCCCTGCGCTGCTCGCCGAGCACGATGCGAAGCGGGATCGCGCAGGCCTGACCCACAGCGGTCCACTCTCGCTACCCGCTAGTCCGCGCGACGACTGAGCCGCGCGAGCCCCCACTCGGCGCGGTGCGGGCCTCGCGCAGGGACCGCGCACGCAGCTCCGACTTGACCCCACCGATCTCTTGTGGAGAACTCTCTGCGAGCTCGCTCGCCTCGGTGGCTCAGCCGTTCCGGGCCAGCTCGAACCTTTCTGCGCGAGGACACACGTCGATGGACAATCGCAGACCCACCCGCTCCGGATCCGAAGCCCGCTGGCACCTCTCGCGGCGCGAACTTCTCGTCACAACGGGTGTCTTGGTCGCCGGACTCGCATGTCCAGGCCGGGGCTTCGCGGCGCCTAGCGAGGCGGCGCTCGCCGCCGCACAGACCTCTCCCCTGATCTACGTGTCGCCCTTGCGCAGCGACGGCAGTGAGAGTCGCTGCCATGCCGAGGTCTGGTTCGTGTCCGACGCCTCGGATCTGCTGGTGGTGACGACCGCCGGACGCTGGCGAGCCGCTGCAATCGAGCGGGGCCTGCGCCGCGCGCGCATCTGGGTCGGGGACCATGGAGTCTGGACACGATCCGAAGGCGCGTTCCGCCAGGCCCCCAAGCTCGAGGCCTCCGCTGCCTTCGACCGCTCCCCCGAGGTGCGCGAACGGGCGCTCGCAGGTTTCGGAGCGAAATACAGTAGCGAGTGGGACAAGTGGGGACCGCGCTTCCGCACGGGCCTCGAGTCAGGCGAGCGGGTGCTCATCCGCTACTCACCCGTGGGATAGTCCCACTCACATGCCCCCCTGCGCCGCTCGCGAGATCCCAATCGGAGGCTCGCAGCAGGCAACTCGGAGGGGAGTGCATGAAGACGATCAAAGAAATCGGGGTCGTAGGGGCCGGACAGATGGGCGCGGGAATCGCTCAGGTCGCAGCTCAGTCCGGACTGAAGGTGAAGCTGCACGATGTGAGCGAGGCGGCGATCGAGCGAGGGCTCGCGGGCATCGACGCCAACCTGGAGCGGGCTCAGCAACGGGGCAAGCTCTCTACACGCGAGCGCGGCGCTGTGCGCGATCGCATCGTGAGCACCCCTGCGCTCGCCGATCTCGCCGAGTGCCCCTGTGTCATCGAGGCCGCAACGGAGGAGCTCGGGATCAAGCTCGAGCTGTTCCGTTCGCTGGATGCGTGCGTGGATCCCGAGGCGATTCTAGCCACGAATACATCATCGATTCCGGTCACGCGTTTGGCGGGCGCAACGCGACATCCAACGCGCGTGATCGGATTGCACTTCATGAACCCCGTGCCGGTCATGAAGCTGGTCGAGATCGTGCGCGCGCTACAGACGACCGACGAAACCTACACGACAACGTGTGAGCTCGCAGGCCGGCTCGGAAAGACCCTGATCACCACCGAGGATCGACCCGGCTTCATCGTCAATCGGATGCTGATCCCCTTCTTGAACGAAGCGTGCTTCGCCCTCCAGGAAGGCCTGGGCACGGTGCAGGACATCGACCAGGGCGCGAAGCTCGGGTTGAATCATCCGATGGGTCCGTTCGAGCTCGCGGATCTGATCGGGCTCGACACCTGCCTGTACATTGCCGAGGTGCTGCACCAGGAGTTCGGAGAGGACAAGTACCGACCGGCCACACTCCTACGAAACTACGTCTCGGCCGGCTGGCTCGGCCGCAAGACCGGCAAGGGGTTCTACGGCTACTGAGCCGAACTCCGCCCGTGCAGACGGACGCACGCGCCGAGCGCTCTGAGATGCCGCGGCGTGCCTACGCAGCGCGGCTCGCGTCGCTCGCTCCCAGCCGTGCGCCCCGATGCGCTCGTGCACATGGAGTGCAGCCTCCAGATGACGACGCGCCGCCACAGGTCGGCGCAGCAGAAGAGCCAGTTCTCCGAGCGGACGTTCGATGGAGCCGTAACACACCGCCGCATGGACCACGGCCAGTTCTCCTCGATGCGGAAGCAGCAGAGCGTAGAGTGAGCGCGCGGCCTCGCGCTCGCGCAGCACGACGCAGGCATCTGCGAGCAGGACGCAGGCCCCCTTCCAGGCTCCATCGCGTGGGATCGCAGCGAATTCCTGTGCTGCGAGCTCGCGCAGCTCGCGGCGAGCGCGGCTCGACTCGCCTGCGCAGGCGTACGCGTACACCCGCAACGCGCGCCACGCCGGAGTGGTCGCGACGATGGCGGCAGCCCGCTCCAAGGCGGAGGCGATCTCGGCATAACGCCCCTGAAGCAATCGCAGGGTCAGCGTCTGCAGATAGAAGAGGGCGATGGCATCGGGCTGTTCGAAGCTCTCGGCCAGCTTCACGCCCTCGCCGATGTGGCGTTCCGCTGCGACCAGATCGTCATGCAGGAACGCTCGCAAGACTCGCAAGCGCAAGGCCGACCAGCCAAACATGGGCTGTCGAGAAGCCGCGGCCAGCTCGACATAGCGCTCCAGCCAGCGCTCGAAGCGGCGCCCGTCGCCGAGCTCGAGAGCCGCGCACGCGCACAGTGCCGTGGCGTGGAGCCGCGACTCGTAGCTCGGGGAATCCTCGACCCACGCAACCAGACGTTCCGCCTGCTCCAGCACGAGCCGAGGTGCATCCAACCCGCGGCGCGCCCAGAGCGCGTACTTGAGCACGAACGCGCGCGCGGCGCGGCTGCCGCTCTCCTCCGCCATTCGGCCCGCGCTCGCGAGGAGCCGGTCGCGGCGCTCACCGGAGTCCGCTTCCGCGCCCGCTTCCGCGGCACGAGCGTAGGCAAGACGTGCGGCGACGCGCGCTCGCAGCTCCAGCTCGTGGTTCGGCAGATCGCGCAAGACGGCCTCGAGCCTCGCTGCCAGGTCTTGGACCGGAGCCGTAACGGATTGATGGGCCTCCGCCAGCTCGAGCACGGCTCGCGCCTGCATGCGAGGATCCCGGGTCGCCTCGGCGAGGGCCAGGGCGCGCGAGGCGGCACCACGGAAGGTGGCCACATCGCCTGCACGCCTCGCGGCGGACATCCGCCGAAGGGTCAGCTCGAGCAGCCGCGGCCGGTCGGTCGCGCCGTCGAACTCGGCTGCCGTACACGCCGCGGCATAGTGGTTGGCGGACTCCTGCCAGCTCCTGCTCGCCTCGGCTCGCTCGCCCGCTTGGATCCGCTCCGACAGAGTCGTCTCGACGCCGACGTCGAGACCGGCGGCGAGCCGCGGGAGATCGACTCTGCCAATCTCGGGCAAGACACTCCCGCAGCCGGGCTCCTCGATGCACTCGGCAATGAACCGGTACCCACGTCCGCGCTCGCTGCGGATGTAGCGCGGCTCGACGGCAGAGTCCTGCAGCGCGCGGCGCAGCTCCCGCACACACACTTTCACCACGGCGTCCGAGACGAAGGTGTCGGCCCAGACCTGCGCCAGGATCTCTCGTTTTCGCACCACAGGCGCTAGTGAACCCGGCCTCGCGCGCCGAACGAGCAGGTCGAGCAGCGCGAAGGCCTTCGGCGCCAGCGGCACACGCACATTTCCCCGAAACAGGGTCTGGTCCGCGCGCCTCAGCACGAACTCTCCGAACTGAACCGGTCTCACTGACTCCGTCACCACCGCTGCTTCCTCGAGACGTGACATCGCCGCCGCTCCACGACCCGACCTCTCCGCCTCCACGTCCCTAGCCGCGCCACTCGATGCTCGGCATTGGCGTTGACGAATAGCACGCGATCCGCACCACCCTGGTGAGTGGGTTCACAGCCTCGGGAGTCTGGCCCACCAGGGCGTCCAACTCGCTCAAATGCGTGACCGAGCATCAAAAGGGCTCAGTCGATGAATCCCATCAGTGGAGCCGACGGAGCGGAACGTGGACGACTCACGAGCATGGGCCCCGCACGGATTCGAAGTCGAGCGCGTGCTGAATTGAATTCGCAGCAGGATGGATTCGAGTTCGAGGAGGAACGGAAGAGCCCGGGTGAACCGGGGAATCGATGTTGACTATCCGGTCGCGCGGACGCGCTTCCCGTGACGAAATTCAGGAGATCCCACTGCATGCGGTGCACGCTTCGAGTCGTGACGGAACGCGAGCTGGATGAGCAGAGAAATCTGAACTTTTTCTACTTCGTGGCAGATCCGGATGCTCCCGAAGCGTGCCTCAGCGGTTAGACTACGTGTCCACTGCGGGTTCGCTTCGAGGCCGCTCGCGCCCTACTTCGAGACTGTCTGCTGCAAGCCTGCCTATGCTGAAAGCCTGTTCACAGGTCGATCCGTGGTCGCTCACGCTCCCGGTCGCATTCGTTGAAAACTAGAAGGGACCCCATGATGCTGCGTTGGACCGTATGCGCACTTGCCTTGCTGATCGCTGGCCCTGCCTTGGCAGATGCCCCGATGTTCCGCACCGATGGAACGAGAATTCCGGGTGAGTACATCGTCGTCTTCGAAGACCCATTCGAAACGCGCGAGATGGCGGATCGGCTGCGCGACGAGGTCGGGGGCGAGATCATGCGCATGTTCGAGCAGGCGATCCCCGCCGCGCAGGTCCGCATGACCGAGCGCCAAGCGCTCGCCACCACCAAGATGGAGGGCGTGCGCTGGGTCGAGGAGAATGCGCTGGTCACCGTATCGGCGCCCGTGACGCAGCGCGCTCCGCGCAATCGAGGGCTCGACCGCATCGACCAGCGCGGACGTGAGCTGGACGCTCTGTTTCAGACCTCGACGGATGGAACGGGCGTGAACGTCTACGTGATCGACACAGGCATCAACCCGACCCACGTCGAGTTCGAAGGCCGCGCTCGCGTGGGGGCCGACCTGATCGGCGACGGTCGCAACGGGATCGACTGCAATGGTCACGGATCGCATGTGGCGGGCATCGCGGGGAGCGAGGCCTTCGGTGTGGCCAAGGGAGCGAACATCATCGCGGTGCGCGTCTTCGGCTGCGGAGGCTCCACCTCGAATGCGATCATTCTCGGCGGCATCGACTGGGTCCTGCGCAATGCCGAGCGGCCGGCGGTCGCCAACATGAGCTTCGGTGGATCCCCGAGTCGCTCGATCGACTCCGCGGTGAATCAGCTCGTGGGATCGGGCGTGTTCGTCGCTGCCGCTGCGGGCAACGAGGCGACCGACGCCTGTCAGGGCTCGCCAGCACGCGCGGCTTCGGCCTTCTCGGTTGGGGCGACGACCGTCGCCGACCAGCGGGCCAACTTCTCCAACTTCGGCAACTGCGTGCGTCTCTTCGCTCCGGGCGTTCAGATCACATCTACGTGGTTCCGCAACCGCACCGACACGAACACGATCAGTGGCACGTCGATGGCCTCTCCACACGTAGCTGGAGCAGCTGCCTTGCTGCTCGAGCAGAATCCCAACATGGGCCCGATCGAGGTAGGCCGCGCCCTGCTCGCGAACGCGACGCCCGGCACGGTCAGCAACGCCGGCCCTGGATCGCCCGATCTGCTCCTCTTCGTCGGTGACGGTGGCGCTGCGCCCCCTGCACGTATGATGTCCATGCCCGGCGTAGAGAGCTTCGACAACGGCGCCGGTCCATTCGAGTTCCAGAGTGACCCGTTCGGCACGAACGCTCCGCAGTACGCTTCGGGCGGCCCCGTCGCGACGGGCGGCACCAACAACAGCCGCGCTCTGCGCGTTCGTCTCGGCGGTGTCGACAACCTGACGATCAACAACATTTCGGGCGGCTTCCGCGTGAACTTCCAGCTGGACGCCCCGAGTCAGGTCACGCTTCGCTTCCAGTACCAGGTCACGCAGTCCCCGGAGTATGAGGCCGACGAGCAGAGCATCGCTGCCGTCTCGCTCGATGGCGGGGTCGTCGACACGTTCGGGCAGGTCGCCGGAGACGGCAACGGCGGGGCGCCGGTCACGACCGGGCTCCAGGCCCGCTCGGTCTCACTCGGCCAGCTCTCGCCCGGCATCCACACCTTGGTAATCGGTGGCTTCAACAGCAAGAAGACCTTCGCCAACGAGTTCACCGACATGATCCTGGACGACGTCTCGCTGTCCGCTGGGCCCTAGTCCCCTAGTCAACGAACGTGGAAGGTGCGGCGGCGGCGGCGCGGTAGCCCCTCCAGGAACTCGAACAGCTCGGGTTCGGCGCTGAGCTTGGAGCGCGGCGGACCCTCGGGCTCGTCGAGCGCGAGGAGCGTCTCGATACGCTCGCGCGTCGACGGGTGCGAGCGCAGCCAGCTCGACTGCTCGCCGTGGCGATGGCGCAGCACGAGCTCTTCGAACAACCCTCCCTGCAAGGTTTCGATCTTCTTCAAGGCAGAAGCGAGCGCACGCGGATCTCCAGTCAGCCGAACCGCTTCGAGATCCGCTCCGCGCTCGCGCGTGCGAGAGAGCGCGAGCTGAAGCAGCAGGCTGAGCGACGGCGATGCCATCAGCAGCACGACCGCGCTCCAAGGGACTCCGGGGATTCCGAGTACCAGCAACATCAGGTTCATCATGGCGAGCATCGTTCCCACCGAGCCGAAGGTTGCGGTGATACGGGCGAAGAACTCGGCGAGCAACATCGCGCGCATGTCCCCTGCACGCACGTGGGCGATCTCGTGCGCGAGCACGGCTTGAACCTCTCGCACGTTCAGCGTTCGCAGGAGACCGTCGGTGACGGCGATCGCGGCATCGTCGGACACCCCGACCGCGAAGGCGTTCAGGCTGCTGCGCGGAATCCAGAAGAGCCGCGGCACCCGGTCGAGCTGCGCGCGCTCCGCCAGATCTCGGATCATCGCGGCGAGTGCGGGGGCCTGATGCGGCTCGAGCCAGCGGCCCCCGAGCAAGCGCATCAGCCAGCTCGGGGACAACTGCGGAACTCCGACCAGCGCGAACAGCGCCATGGCCAAGAGCCAGGGGATCCAGAGCGAGCCCAGCAGCAGATGCGCGACCGCACCCGTGAGCGCCAGCATCGCGAGCAGCAGCACGACGCTGTGGATCCGGTTCCCTCGCTGTCTCTCCCCCGCTCGGCGAACCGCGCCCGGGGCGGGACCGCTGCTTCTGGGTGGTGATAGACGCATGCTCTGGAGTCTACATCGGGCGACTTTCTTGGGTCTCGAGCACCCAATCCGGTAGCCTAGGCAGGCGAGCAACGGCGGAGCCCGACCGAGTATGACGCACGACCTACCCCTTGCAGATGTCCGCTCCGGATCCCTCACCGGGCTGGAGGCTGATGGTATCCGCGCGTTCCTCGGGGTCCCCTACGCGGCTCCACCGGTCGGGCCTCATCGCTGGCGTCCGCCGCAGCCTCCCGCCGCATGGAGCGGAGTCCGGGCCGCGGATCGCGTGGGATCGATCGCGATGCAAACCTACAATCCGCTCGATCCCGGCGTCGGACCACCGCCGATGAGCGAGGACTGTCTCACCCTGAACGTGTGGACTCCAGCCTCTCGTCAGGGCCCGCATCCCGTCATGCTGTGGATTCACGGGGGTGGACTGGTAACGGGCTCCGCGACTGCACGCCTCTACGACGGCAGCGCACTGGCCCGGCAGGGAGTCGTGGTCGTCACCATGAACTACCGTCTGGGCCGTCTGGGTTTCTTCGCACATCCGAGCCTCTCGCAGTCCCAAGCCGGGGAGCCCCTCGCCAACTATGGCCTGATGGACCAACTCGCCGCCCTTCGCTGGGTCCGCGACAACATCGCCGCGTTCGGTGGGGATCCGGGACAGGTAACTCTATTCGGTGAATCGGCCGGCGGCGTCTGCGTTCAGCGACTGATGTTCATGGACGCGGCGCGCGGGCTCTTCCAGCGCGCCATCGTGCAGTCCGGGGCAGGCCTCGAACGAAACGCGCATCTCCGGGAGACCAATCGCGAAGGCACCCCGAGCGGCGAGGCCCAGGGGATCGAGTTCGCGGATTCGCTTGGACTCGCAGAGCTCACGCCGATGTCTCTGCGCGCCGTCACAGCGAAGCGCTGCGTGGCAGGACCGGCTCCTGCAGCACAGTCCGGCTTCGGCTTGATCGTGGATGGAGACTTGCTCACGCACGACGTCGGCGATGCCTTTGCCAGCGGTCTGCAAGCACCGGTTCCCCTCCTCGTGGGCTGGAATTCGCTCGAGTATCCGGTGCCGGACGCTCAGTTCGACGGGGTCCGGCGGCTGGCGCTCCCGAGTGCAGATTCCGCACAGCTCTCGAGAATCGAACAGACCTACGCGAGTGCCGCCGAGTACCGCCGTCACATCGTGAGCGACGCCATCTTCAATGCGGGCGCGCGTCACATCGCGAGCTTGCACAGCTCGACCGGTGCCCCCACGTACGTCTATCAGTTCTCGGTGCTCTCGCGAGCGGTACAGAGCATCCTCAGCGGAGCCCCGCATGCATCCGAGCGGCCCTACGTCTTTCGCACGCTCGAGAGCTCGAGCTGGCCAACCGACGAGACCGACGAGCAGCGTGCCCGCGAAATGAGCGCGTACTGGATCGCGTTCGCCAAGACCGGAAACCCCAACGACCCCGGCCTTCCGAAGTGGCCGCGCTATGCACGACCGGACGACGTCCTACTCGAGTTCACGAACGAGGGGCCCGTCGAGCGCCAGGTCGCGCGCCCACGGTCACTCGATGCGATCACCGATCTGCGCACCGGAGCCGCCTGACCCAACGGTTCGCGGCTGACGCGTCGGTTCACGGGAATAGCTTCCGGCTTCTTGGAGCCTCCCGGCTCGGAGCCTCCCGGCGACAACCTGGCCAGGTCGTGCCATGCTAGCGAGATGGAAGAATTCTCGCTCCAGGGAGAAGTGGCCTTCGTGACCGGTGGGAACGGGGGAATCGGTCGCGCGATCGCGCTGGGATTGGCGCGCGCCGGTGCCGCGGTAGCGGTCGCCGCGCGCAACGACACCAAGACCGGGCAGGTTTGCAAGGAGATCGAGGCGCTGGGCCGCCGCTCGCTCGGCCTGACATGCGACGTCCTGAATCAAGCTGCGATCGCCGACTGCCTCGACCAGACCCGGCAGGAGCTCGGCGCCGTCTCCATCCTGGTCAACAATGCCGGCGTCGCGCATGGCGGACCTCCGGAGGCGATCTCGGAATCGGACTGGGATCAGGTCGTCGACACCAACCTCAAAGCGGTATTCATCTGCTCGCAGCTCGCATATACGCACTTCAAGGAACACGGGCGCGGGAAAGTAATCAATATCGGATCCGAATACTCGCTCTTCGGATCCCCCTTCGTCCTGCCCTATGCAGCCAGCAAGGGGGGTGTCATCCAGCTGACGAAGTCTCTCGCCATCTCCTGGGCGAGCGACCAGATCCAAGTTAATGCGATCATTCCAGGCTGGATCGATACTGCAATGACGACTCCGGTCCGTAACTCCCGAGCCCTCTACGAGAGCATCCTCGCGCGGACCCCCGCGGGGCGCTTCGGTGAGCCCGAGGAGCTCGCTGCTACCGCGGTGTTCTTGGCATCCCGGGCGTCGGACTTCATTACCGGTCAGTCGATCGCAGTCGACGGTGGCTACTGCATCGCATAGCCACCAGCGAATCTGGCTCACGCCGTTCGCGCGGGCTCTCCGATCAATCTCGGCTTCAGTTTTTCGTGCTCCGGGAACCAGGTTGAAAGCGTTCTCAGCAGGAGCAGATACGCAATCTTGGTCTTCGGAAATACGAGCGGGAAGGCGCGCACGAACGCCTCGGCCTCCTTCCGGTTCGCATGAGGTCCATTGAGCCGATACTGCGCCGAGAACTGGGGACCGAACCAGAGCTTGAGATGCAGCTCGGGGTCGGAGAAGAACGGCGGGATCTCCGGCTTGCAGCCTACGAGATCGGCCATCGAGTCCATGTAGGTACAGTAGTTGACCAGCGACGAGACGTGCGGCGTGATGTAGTACTCGTGCTCCCAGTACTCCTTCTCGTGTTCCGCAATCGCGCGCCGCGTCTCCGGATCAGGGATCTGCTTCTCACCGCTGCAGAGCTGCGTAAAGTAACGGGCCTGTAGCTCCGCTATCGCCGGAATTCCTCCCTGCTGCGGCCGCACGAACCCGATGAAGGCCAGGCTCTGGTCCGCATCCGGATGGAACATCTGCTTGTAGAGCTCGCGCGTCGAGCTGAAGTTGAGCGGGAGAAACGGGAAGCGCGTCTCGAAGCCGGTACAGAACAGAATGGTGTCGATCTTCGCCTTTTCGCCATCACCGAACTCGACGAAGTCGGGCCCGATGTGATGGATGCCACTCACGTTCGGCTTGACCTGGCCATCGACGATGTGTGTATAGACGCGCTCGTTCTTCGTGATCACCTGATGCGGCGACGGGCCGGCCTTGAGGTCCCACTGGCCGCGATAGCGGACATCGGGATTCACGCTCTTCAGATAGTCTCTGAAGTAGCCACTGACCAGCGAGATGTGCGCCCACGTCGGCAGATAGTTGATGATGCGCGACGTAATCCACGACGCATCGATCGTGTAGTACTGATCACGCTGAAACGGAATGTAGCGGGGAGCCACGACCGGATATCGACGCAGCGATAGGTAGCAGCTCTCGGCGACCTCGGAGATCTCGCTCGTCATATCCGCCGAGCTCTCGCCGAGGCCCACGCACAAGACGCGACGGCCTTCGAACGGGAGTGCGTTCTTGTAGTCCTTCGAGTGGACCACACGCCCTTCGAAGTCCTTGAGTCCAGGCAGGTCCGGGATCTTCGGAAACTGGAACATTCCCGAGCACACGGCAACGGCGTCGAAGAGGTGCTCGACGGCCTCGCCCTTCGAGACGACGCGTACGCACCAGTCCTTGCCTCGCCGCTCGATCCGCTCGACCGTGCTGTCCAGCTGGATCGAATCTCCGAGCCCGAAGTGATCGATGTACCGATGCAGGTACTGGTTGTACTCCCGCCGCGTCCAGAACTTGAGCCGCTCCCCCTTCGGGGAGAAGTCGGAGTACGCCATGAAGTAATTCGAGATCGTCAGCAGGGTCGAGTCGTAAGCACCATCGTTCGAGAAGACGCCCCCGATCTCGGAGCCCTTCTCGAAACAGGTAACCTGGTGCCCCTCCTCGCGGAGCTGTTTGATCGTGGCAATGCCCGACAGGCCTCCTCCGATGACTCCAACTCTTCGAATCTCAGGCATCTGGGCACTCCTCTCTGATGCTCGGAGCTCTCATGCCCGGGCACACACTACTGCGTCGCTGAATCAACTCCGAGCTCTTCCGCGGCCCGGTGAAAACCGGGAGCCCGTCAGGTGGAAACGGGGAGTTCGATCCGCCGAACCGGCCTCCCCTCGAACTGGTCGGCTTCGAACCGGCACAACGGCCACTTCTCAGTGATCGCCCCGAGCGGGAGGCCGGACCTGTGTACCAGATAGGTACGTAAGCCGCAAAGGGTTGATTCCGGTAGATCGAAATGCACGGCGACCTCTGCGCAGCTCTCGATCCGCAGCTCGACGATCTCGCGGTATGACTCGAGCCGCTCGTCCTTCCACATCAAACCGATCGGGTAGTCCGTAGTCAGAAGCTGGTGCTGGATCTTCTCTGACAACCGCGCGAATACAAACGTGGAGTCCGCGTACACGTAGGCTCGGTCCCGCCCGCGAAGCAATACCTTTCGGCGCAATAGACGTGAGGACGCACCGCACTGAAGCATGTCCGGCGCTGGAGCCACACGTATATATTGCTCGAGCTTCGCGACGCGAATCGCCTCGCCAGTGAAGGCGGAGATCAGATCTGTAACGGTACCATCCGTAAGCAGCAGAACTCTCTGGAACATGTTGAGCGAGTCCAGAGCATCGACCTCGGTTTCTGAGGAAAAGCTGGGAGTCATAACTCGCGATCCTGCTGGTTCTGAAAGAAAGGGGTAGTAGCTCAACACATACGACGTCGACGGCACTGCGAGAAACCCGCTACTGACGAGCCGAGGGTAGCCCCGGTACAACGATCTGGAATGGGTCCGCACGCGAGC
>QJZC01000057.1 GCA_003247575.1 Pseudomonadota bacterium | reverse complement strand
ACCTGCTCCTGCCGAGTCCCCGACTTTGCCCTGCAAACTGCCGGGCAACCTGTTTTCGCCGGATGGGGCCGACGTGCGCCTCACCCCATTTACCGCACGCCGGTGCCTGATCCCCATCCGACTCAGGCCTTTCCGAGGCTCGGGTCCCATCGAGCGATCTCGTTCCAGCCGTATTCCAGCTAGAGCAAGCGGTGTACCAGCTAGGGGCAGACTCGGAGTCGCGCGTTCGGCAGATCTGGCACGATTCCGAACCATGAGCGAATTCGCAGGCTTTCGAGGCTGGTTCAGCTCACTCGGCGGTCTACTTCAGGAGGATACGCACGTTTCGCGAGCGTGTGAGTGAAGGGTGGATCTCGCACTCGTGAACCTGCCGGCACGCGCCACGTCCAGACCTTCGAGAAGGTGTTCTGCGAGCGCGTAGTGGTGCAGGCGTCGAGCCGCTGCGCACTCTGTTCAAGAATTTCGCGCTCGCGCCCGAAGTGCCCGTAGACGGGGTGTCTTCCGAGCGAAGCCGAGATCCTAGGGTGGGTTCGGCGACGCCAGGCGGAGTACGCCTGCGGTCCACCGCGTGAGTAGGTCTTGGCCATGGGGAAGGGCATTCGCAGTCGAGCGAGCGGTTGGCTGGCAATTTGCGCCCTCTTCCTAGGGCTTTGCGTTGCGTCGGTTGCGCAGCGCGCGCTGGCTGCGCCGCCCGAGAGCGAGATGGCGAAACGCCAGCAGACGCTCGAGCGTCTGCAGGGTCTGCTGCGCGGAATCGTGGGCGATGCGAGCAAGGTCGGTTATCTCGGGGACATGGGAGCCGTGCCCGAGTCGTTGGCTGCACTGGTGGCGGCGAGCGAGGCCCCTGGATATTCGACGGCGAATCGGGGCTTCGTCGGCATGGGGTTCAATGGACCTTACGCACCGGCTGCGGGCATGGTCGGTGGACAGTATGTGGATGCATGGGGCAGCCCAATCGTGCTCGAGATGGGCGACGCTGCCGTGAGGCTGCGAAGCGCGGGTCCGGATCGTGACTTCGACACGGCGCAGGACGATGTCGTGTTCCCGGTCGGAATGAAGACCACGCACGGACGGATCGAGGTCGAGGTGGTCGCGGTCGACCCGGACGGTTCCCAGATCGGCTTGCTGGATGATGGCGACGTGCTCGTTCGGGTGTACTCCGCCGCTTCCGGGATTGAGACTTCGGCGCTTGCGAGCCATGCAGCCGGCGCGAATCGCTTTTCTCTCGACGATGTCCACCTGGGCCGCCACTACGTCGAAGCGGTCGGACTGGACGGTACGGACTACAGCAGCATCGCCGTTGGAGACGTGCTGTGGCTCAAGGGGCGTGCGGCGCGGCTCAAGTTGAGCTTGGTACTCGAAGCCGACACTGACACGGGAACCGTGATCTGCCACAAGCCCGATGGACCGCAGCCACGGACGAAGACGGTGCACAAGGCGTCTCTAGACGCTCATCTGGGTCACGGCGACGCGCTCGGGCCCTGCGCGGACGATTAGCGAGTGCCTGTCTCCTGCCGAACCCTGCCCGCAGTCGCGTCGCTACAGCTCGAATGTCTCGGGAATTGGAGCGAGAGCCGCGAACTGACCGATCTGGATCCTCCAGGCGTGCAGGAGATGCCGCCCTCGATCGGATGACGAGCCGTACAGGGTGTCGCCGATGATCGGGTGCCCCAACCTTGCCAGGCTCGCGCGAATCTGATGTCGGACTCCGGTGCGCAGGTCGATCTCGACCAGGGTATCCGCGGTGCGCACATCGAGAGCACGGATCAAGCTGTGCGCGGGCAGGCCGCCCTGCTCGACGACGCGCATGCGGGCTCCTCGATTCACGAGCCGCAAGTGGAGCTCGTGGCTCCCTCGCAGCTGCCCGTGGACGCGGGCCAGATAGAGCTTGCGGGCGGAGCGATCTTCGAAGGTTCTGCGCGCGTGCTCCCAGGCGGCGGTGGACTGAGCGAAGACGACGACTCCCGAAGTCTGCGTGTCGAGACGGTGGAGTAGCCCGGGCTCGAGTCCTCCAAAGCCTATGGACCGCGCCTCCGGAAAGCGACCGACGATGGCATTGGCGAGCGTCCCAAGCTCGTCGTAGTCGAGTGGATGCGTCGGTATTCCTGCAGGCTTGTTGACCGCGACCAGCCCGCCTTGCTCGTAGAGCACCTCGAGCTCGAGGTGCGGGTCGGCCTGAATGCCTTCACTGGGATGGCGAAAGGCCCCCATCGTCAGCACTTCATCGCCTGCGAGTGTGGAGCCCTTGCGCAGCCGGCGCCCGCTAGCGCTTACCAGGCCGCGTGCGATCAACCTCTCTGCATAGCCGCGCGCAAGCCGCAGGCGTCGCGCCAGGTATGCATCGAGCCGCTCGCCGGCGTCGGCTGGCGTCACCCGAAGCTCTTGCTGCTCAGGCACGTCGCCCCGCGACGGCGGGCCCCTTTTCTCGAAGTGTGAGAGGGGTATTCTCCGCGTTCCACCGTAGCTCGGAGGCCAGTTGAACTATCTGGAACGCTTGGGGTTCGACGCGGACGCGAAGGTCGTCGTCGTCCACGTCGACGATGTCGGAGTTTGCACCGCTGCCAATCGAGGATGGCAGCGAGTCAGTCGAGATGCGGCGAGCTCCGGAAGCGTGATGGTTCCGTGTTCCGGGTTTCGTGAGCTGATCGATTGCATCCGCGGCGAAGCGGACGTGGATCTCGGGGTCCATCTCACCCTGAACTGCGAGTACGCGAGCGACCGTTGGGCGCCGCTGCGCGACGACGTGCCTTCCCTCACCGCTCCTGATGGTGGCATGTGGCGTACGTCGGCCGAGACGATCCAGCATGCGCGTCCCGATGAGGTCGAGCGCGAGCTGCGCTCCCAGATCGAAGTGGCGCTCGAAGCCGGGCTCGACGTCACCCACATCGATGCGCATATGGGAACCGTCTTCCATCTGAATTTCGTCGAGATCTATATCGCCCTCGCGCGCGAGTTCCAGGTCCCGATGTTCTTGCCGCGTGTCGATCGCGCCCGCTTGCTCGAGGTCGGCATGCCCGACGCGATCGAGCGCTATGTTCGCATGCTCGATGCCGCGTCCGCCGACGGTTTCCCGCTGTTCGACCACTTCGACACGGATTCTTTGCACTTTCCAGCCGGAACCGGCGAGAGTCACAACCGCCAGCGCTTGTCGCGGCTCGGTCCCGGGCTCTCCTATCTGATCACCCATTGCGCGGAGCTCACGCAGGAATTCGACGGACTCTCCAGTGGAGCTCAGCGCGCCGAGGAGTGTGAGATCTACGCGAACGGTGTCATGAGCGGCTTCATGCGCGAGCAGGGAATTCGAACGCTCGGCATGCGCCCGCTGCGCGATCAGCTGCGGGCGCACTGGGGTCAGCGGAGCTAATGGACTTCGTCCGAAACGAGTGGAATTCCCGGTGTCGCCCACTGGATGCAATACACTAGGTCAGAGGTCGCTCCGAGGTGCGGTAGCCGGCTTCCTCGGGAATTACGAAGCAGCGTTTTCCGTTGCGCAGCTCCACTCGCGGGAGAACCGTAACGACACGACGCGCGAGCGACGCGTTCCACGCACTCCCGGCATCGGCGAAACTTTCCAGCGTCTCCAGATTGCATGCGGTCGGGAACACGATCTGCCGGGATCCACTGCGAGCTTCTTCTAGTGCCCGTTCGGGTCGGATCCAGACGTGTGAGGTTGCCTCGACTCCGTCGTGGCGGGCTACCTGCCCTTCGGGTACGAGCGCGCTGAAGAAGAGTGTATCGAAGCGACGCGCGACGCTTTCGGGTGTGACCCAGTGCGCGTGCAGGGAGAGGGCCGCCAGATCCAGGTCCAGGTCGTACTCTTCGACGAAGTCCCGGAAGGATCGGTCGCCCGTCTGCAGGCTGCGGCGTTCGCTCCGCACCTGGCTCAAGAACGGAGCGCCTACGGACTCCCCGGAGCTGCGGAAGCGTGCCAGTAGAATGCCGGCTTCCTCGAAGGTCTCGCGGATCGCGGCCACGCAGAAGGCCGCCGCGAGCTCGGAGTCCACCATCCACAGCCGTTGCGCCAGGCTGGCCACGGGCGTTTCGCCGAGGCGGTGGGCGAGCTCCGTATCGCTCTGCTCTACCCGGCCGCCCGGAAACACGTACATGTCGGGCAGGACATTGCTCTTCGAGTGACGTTCGAGCAGCAATACTTCGGGCCCGCTGCCCGCAGGCTGCGCATCCCGAAGCAGGATGATCGTTGCTGCGGGAACCGGCGGGCGCGGCACCTTGGCGCTCGACCTCTCGTTGGCCGCCATGGCAGCTCCAGTTCTAGAACCTTCGGATCCGGAACTCTCGGAACCAGAGGATCCGGAGCCAGAGGTGGGCTCGGATCGGTGAGCGGGCTTCTCGGGGGGAGTCGTCATCGCATGTCCACGCTTTGGTCATCCTACCCGTCGCAGCCACGCTCTGGCCAGGGGCCTGGGGGCCTGGTTGCAGCATCGAGGGCGCGTGGCTGCTAGCATGGCCCGGCGATGAGCGACCCCCTCCCCCCGGCTCAGGAGCCAAACCTGGAGTGCGTCTTTGCGGCCGATCAGGTCCGCGCTCGCATTCGAGCGCTCGCAGACGAACTGTTGCGGGTCTATCAGAGCCGCGATCTGCTCGTGGTTGCGATCGCGGAGGGAGCCCGACGCTTCGCGGATGCGCTGGTCGAGGAGCTCGAGGTGCGCTGGCTGCTGCCGCAGGTGCTCTACGTTCGAGCTCGGCGGACCAAGGGCACGGGGCTGGAAGAGGTGCAGGTGGAGCACGTCGACCCCACCGAGTTCCAAGATCGTGACGTGCTGATCCTGGACGACATCGCGGACGAGGGGCGCACTCTCGATGCCGTGTTACAGCTGGTGCAGGAGGGCGAGCCGCGCAGCGTGGAGTGTGGCGTTCTCGTGAGCAAGCACCTGCGACGCAGAGTGAAGCTTCCGATTCGATTCGTCTGCTTCGAGCTCGAGCGGGGCTGGGCGGTCGGCTTCGGAATGGATCTCGATGGCAAGTATCGGGATCTCGACCACATCGCGATCGTTCCGGGGACCGACTGAGCCGGGCTCGCGCGCGGTCGCGTCCGACTAGGGATCGACCAGAATCACGGTGATGTTGTCCGGTCCGCCGTAGGCTTTCGCGGCTTCGATGAGCGCGTGAGCGCCCTTTTCGAGATTCTCGCTGCTCGCTTCTGCACGAATCTCATCCGGAGGGACGACGTCGTGCAGTCCGTCGGTACAGAGCAGCAGCCGCGACCCTCGAGGGATCCGCGTCTGAAACACGTCAGGCTCGATGCTCCGCGCCGTGCCGACCGCCTGAGTGAGCACGTGCCGTTCGGGGTGGCTCGCCGCATCGGCTTCGCTCAGGATTCCGCTCTGCACCATCAGGTGGGTCATCGTGTGGTCTTGGGTCACCACGCGCAGTTTGCGCCCGACCAGATAGAAGCGTGAATCTCCTACATGAGCGATGCAGGCCGTGCGCCCCTGGATCAAGACCCCTGTGAGCGTGGTCCCCATTCCCATGAGACCTCTTTCCTGCGCTGTCGTGTAGACGGCTTCGTT
The DNA here is from genome assembly GCA_003247575.1 of Pseudomonadota bacterium. Lineage (GTDB taxonomy): Bacteria > Myxococcota_A > UBA9160 > SZUA-336 > SZUA-336 > SZUA-336. Next base: position 70,118 of record QJZC01000057.1, on the reverse strand, counting down.
TGCGCTCAATGCTGCCGAGTGCATCATGGTCAGCGCGTCCTTGATCCGTCGAGGGCGTGCCTCCTGCTCGATGGACTGCAGAAACGCTTCGATCGCAACGCGACTCGCGACTTCCCCGGCCACGTGTCCACCCATTCCGTCTGCTACGACGAAGATGCTTCGCTCGGGGAGCGCGCGAGCGCTGTCTTCGTTGTTCTCTCGGACGGAGCCGACGTCGCTCGCGAGGGCGTAGCGCAGATTCACCCCGAACTCCTCGTGTGTCCCAGAGGATCCGTGCGAAGCAGACTGTACTGGACGTGATCCATGTAGCGACCACCAATCACTTCGACTCCCCGGGCGACGCCTTCGCGCGTGAAGCCGAGCTTGTCGACGACTCGTTGGCTCGACTTGTTCTCGAGTGCCACGTGCGCCTCGATCCGATGTAGCTCGAGCACCTGAAAGGCGTGTGTCATGAGGGCGCCGGCCGCCTCGGTGGCCACCCCGAGACCCCAGGCGTTCCGCCGGATCCAGTAGCCCAGCCCGGCCGAGCGCCGCAACCAGTCGATGCGATGTAAGCTCGCCATTCCGCAGATCTTTTCGGATTCTCGCCAGGCGATCACGAACTCAAAAGCGGTGCGCTGCGAGCGTGCGAGGCGAGCGTGTCGCAGATATTGCCTCGAGTCGGCACGGCGATGCCCCGGGCGTGCCCAGGGCAGCCAGAGGACGAGCTCTTCGAGCGTCTCGAGGATGGCGTCGTCGAGGGGGGTCAGATCGGAGCGATAGGGTGCCCGCAGGACGAGACGCTCGGTCTCGATCTGAATGTCGGCACTGGTCTCCAACGAGAACACATCGTCCCCACTACCTCGGACTATCCAAGGATGCGCAACTGAGCGTACCTCAGAACGATCGTTTTGATGCCGGCTCGCTGGAAGCGAATCGACGCCTTGGCGCTCTTTCCGCTACCCGTGACCGACAGGATCACGCCTGGACCGAAGACCGGGTGCTCGACGGCTGCCCCGGCGGCGATGGGCAGGTCATCTGGAGCCCACTGCCCCTCGCTGAAGTCGATGTGCACGCCGCTCGGTGAGTCAGCTTGCGCGATCCCGGGCAGCAGACCGCTCTGCGCCTGCCGACGCCTTTCCGACAGCTGACCGAGACTTAGTTCGGGTGGAATTTCACGCAGGAAGCGGCTCGGCGCGTTGTAGCGAACCGAGCCGTAGAGACGACGCATGCTCGCGTTGGTGAGGTACAGCTGCTCCTTTGCCCGCGTCATCCCGACGTAGCAGAGACGCCGCTCTTCCTCGAGGCTGGTCGGATCGTCGAGGCTGTTGTAGTGGGGGAGGAGCCCCTCTTCCATGCCAACGAGGAACACCGTGGGGAACTCCAGGCCCTTGGCGACGTGCGCCGTCAGGAGCGCCACCCGACTCCGCTCTCCCTCCAGATGGTCCGCGGCTGCGAGCAGGGTGACCTGTTCGAGGAACAGGTCCACGAGTGGCCGCTCGGCATCGAACTCGTCGATCTCGAGTGCGCCGGTGCGATTCTGTCGCTCGAACTCTTCCGCTGCGTTGATCAGCTCACGCAGGTTCTCGAGACGCGACTCCGCCTCGACCGAGTCCTCGGCTTCGAGCGCGCGTACGTAGCCGGACTCCTCGAGGATGCGGCTGAGCAGGTCCTGAATCGAGTCGTCGGGCAGCGCCTGCATGCGCTCGAGCAGCTCGAGGAAGTTCGCGATGCGGCGTGCAGCCACTCCGGACAGGAGGCGCTCGTCGCGGCAGCGGAGGAGCGCACGATAGAAGCTCTCGGAGTGATCCAGTGAGATCGCCAAGATGCGGTCGATCGTCGTACGCCCGATTCCGCGGGCGGGGGTGTTGATCGCGCGGAGCATGCTCTCGGTATCGTCGGGGTTTCGAAGCACCCGCAGGTACGCGAGCGCGGTCTTGATCTCCGCACGGTCGTAGAAGCGTGTGCCACCGACCAGCACGTACCCGAGATTGTATTTGAGGAGCTCCTCTTCGAATGGTCTCGACTGTGCGTGGGTGCGATAGAAGATTGCGAAATCCGAGAGCTGCCTCCCGAGCTCGATGCCGCGGAGGACTTCCTGAACCACATAGCTCGCCTCGGCACGATCGTCCGCGGCCTCGAAGAATCGCACCGGCTCGCCAGCTCCGAGCTCGGTGTAGAGGCTCTTTCCCATGCGTTCGGTGTTGTGGGCGACGACCGCGAGCGCTGCATCCAGAATCTGCTGGGTCGAGCGATAGTTCTGTTCGAGGCGAAAGACGCGCGCTCCCGGGTAATCCTTCTCGAAGTCGAGAATGTTGCGCAGGTCGGCCTCGCGAAAGCGGTAGATTGATTGATCCTCGTCTCCGACCACGCACAAGTTCTGGTGTGAGTCCGCGAGCAGCCGAAGCAGTCGATACTGGATCGGGTTCGTGTCCTGGTACTCGTCGACCAGGATGTAGCGCCAGCGGCGCTGGTAGTCCGCCAGGACTCCCGGATGATCCTCGAACAGCCGCACCGTCAGCAACAGGAGATCGCCGAAGTCGAGCGCGTTCGCCCGTACGAGCTCGTTCTGGTAGGCCTGATAGATCTCCGCGGTTCCCGACGCATCGAGCCGGTCGATGCTCGCGACGTCGGCAGGGGTGAGGCCGCGATTCTTGAGTCGGTCGATCTCGCTGCGAATCGCGCGGGGCGGATAGCTGCGCTCGTCGAGTCCGAGGGCCTTGAGCACGCGCTTGATTGCCGAGACGGAGTCCGAGTCATCGTAGATGACGAAGCTACGCGAGTAGCCGAGGTGGCCGATGTCGCGCCGCAGAATCCGGACGCAGGTGGAGTGGAACGTCGAGACCCAGACCCGCGCGTTCTCGCCGAGCAAGCTCTCGACACGCTCGCGCATCTCGCGCGCAGCCTTGTTCGTGAACGTGACCGCCAGAATCTCGGAGGGGCGTGCGGCGCCCGTTGCGATGAGATAGGCGATGCGGTGCGTCAGCATGCGGGTCTTGCCACTGCCTGCACCAGCGAGCACGAGCATGGGGCCGTCCCCGTTCGATACCGCCGCACTTTGCTCGGGGTTCAGTCCACGCAGAATCGGATGATTGTGAGAATCGCTCGGCAAGGGCCGGATGTTACGCAGGTCGCCGCCCGAGCGCTACTCGACCCGGACCGACTTGGAGAGATTTCTCGGCCGGTCGACGTCGCAGCCTCGGGCGCGACCGACCCGGAGGGCGAGCAGTTGTAGCGGCACCACGGCGAGCAGGGCATCGAGGGGTGCCGGAGCGGGTGGAATGCAGTAGACGGTGCAGGCTCTGGGCCACGCTTCCGATGCTTCGTGGGTCGTGATGACGAGCAGCGGGGCGTCCAAGCTCGCTAGCTCGCAGGCCAGCTGCGCATGCTGTTCCAGGCGGTCTCGTTGACAAGCCGAGAGGATCACTGGAGTCGTCCCGCAAACCAAGGCGAGTGGACCGTGACGGATCTCTGCACTCGGGTAGGAGCTGCTCGGCAGGAGCGCGGTCTCTGCCAGCTTGAGCGCCCCCTCGCGCGCGATCGCCAGCTCGAAAGCATCGCCCAGGAAGAAGGCGCTTTGGGCCCCGAGGAAGGGAGCTGGATCGATGCCGATCTCCGAGCACGCCTCGAGCGTCTGTGACACACGTGCAGGGAACTCCGCGATGGCCGCGAGCTCGGAGGGTTGCGGCTCGTCGCCGGACTGGCTGCGGCGCTCGTCGAGGGCGAGCAGGTAGAGTGCGAGCACCAGGCCCGTGAAGCCCTTGGTCGATGGGATTGCGCGCTCCCGCCCTGCCTTCGTGTCGAGAGAGGCGTGTGCGCCGCGCGCGAGCGAGCTGTCGCCATTGCTCGTGAGGGCGAGTGTCGTGCAGCCGAGCTCACGCACAGCGCGCAGTGCTCGCAGCGTGTCGCTCGACTCACCGGACTGTGAGAGTGCGACGACGCGGTCCTGCGGTCCGAGCAAGGTTCTGCGTGGGTCGAAGCTGGTCGCCATCTCTGCGCGTGCGGGTACGCCTGCGATGTGCTCGAACATCATTGCGCCCAGCTCCGCGGCGTGAAAGGCGGTGCCGCAGCCGAGCAGCCGAATCTCGCCGAGCGACCCGGTACGTTCGCTACGGCTCCACGCGTGGGGTGCGACGCGCTCGAGGCGCAATCCCTCGCTCGCCGTTCCGAGGGAGCGCTGCAGAAAGGACTCGATCAGCGCGCCGAGGCAGCTCGGCTGCTCACGGATCTCGCGTTCCAGCCACGTCGTGGCTGGCTCCTGCATCACGGGTGAGCTCAGGGCTTCTTCTCTCTAGCCTCGCGCTGCTCGCGCCAACCCTCGATGTTTCGCTGTCGCGCGCGAGCGATCCCGAGCGCACCTGCGGGAACCGGCTCCGTGATCGTGGAGCCTGCGGCTACGTAGGCGCCACTCTCGACCCTCACGGGGGCGATCAGGTTCGAGTTGCACCCAATGAAGGCGCCATCGCCGATCGCGGTTCGGGACTTCTCCCAGCCGCTGTAGTTCACGGTGATCGCGCCACAGCCGATCGTGATACCGGATCCCAGATCCGCGTCTCCGATATACGACAAGTGGTCGGCCTTGGATCCGGCCGCCAAGGTGGAGTTCTTGACCTCGACGAAGTTTCCAACGCGCACGTCCGGTCCGAGATCCGTACCCGGACGCAGGTGTGCCGAGGGGCCGACCACGACGCCCGGGCCGATTCGAGCCTCTTCGATCGCACAGTGCGGCTTGATCCAGCAGTCGTCCGCCAGCTCGGAGTCCTCGAGTACGGAGCCCTCGGCGATGCGGCAGCGCTCTCCGACCCGTGTGATTCCCCTGAGCGCAACGCCCGCGGCGAGGATCGTGTCGCGTCCGATCTCGACGTCGGCATCGACGCGGATGAGGGCTGGGTTCTCGAACGTCACACCCTCGAGCATCCAATGCGTGTTGATCCGCTCGCGGAGGATCGCCTCGGCATGAGCCAGGTCGAGACGTGAGTTGATGCCGCAGGCGTCGTTCCAGTCCGAGAGCTCGCAGGTCTCGACGCGGTCTCCGGCGCGTATCGCGAGCTCGACGATGTCGGTGAGGTAGTACTCGCCGTTGCCCTCGTTCGGCTCGAGCTGGTCCACCCAAGCGAAGAGCTTGCTCCCATCCACGACGTAGACACCAGGGTTCATCTCCTGGATGGCGCGCTCGGCCGGGCTTGCGTCACGAAACTCGACGATGCGAGCGATGCGGCCGTCGGGCTGACGCACGATGCGCCCGTAGTGACCGGCGTCCGGCATCCGAGCGGTCAGCAAGGTGAGGGTACTCGCAGTCTCCTCGTGGTGGGATACGAGGGCCTCGAGGCTTCGCGTCTGCAGCAGGGGCATGTCCCCATACAGAATCAGTACCGGTCCGGTGTGCCCCTCGAGCAGGGATCTCGCCTGTGCTACGGCATGGCCGGTGCCTCGGCGCTCGTGCTGCACCGCGAAGCTCGCGTCCTCGTGCTCGAGGGCTTCGCAAACGCGCTCCGCGCCGCGCCCGACGACGACGATCTTGTGCTCCGCTCCGAGTGCCCGCGCCGACTCGAGCGGATAGCGGATCATCGGGCGACCGCACAGGGGGTGCAGCGTCTTCGGCAGAGAGGACTTCATGCGGGTGCCTTCTCCTGCAGCCAGGATCAGGAGCGCGAGGTTCCGAGGAGCTCGAGGCATGGACGGGTTCCTTTACTCATGGAAGATGTCGTCAGGCTCGGACCGCATCAGAACCCTGATGTGACCCGGGCCAAGTCTTGTGGTGACGGGCCCGGCAGCCGGGCCCGGTCCCAGCTACGGTTTTCGGCCTCACGTGGCGCGGAGCTTACTAGGTTCAACTTTACATACGAGAGAACTCCGCAGGCGCCGGTCGAGTGTGCTTGAAAGCAGCCCCCACGAAGTGTAGCCTGCCGTCCAGCCGCCCCTGGATCCGCCCTGGATTTGGTCGGGGGATCTTCGAGCTGAGCGTGTCCATGTCCGTCCGCCTGGAGTATCGCGGGTGCCGGGCGTCGCACCGAGTTGACTGCATCGAGCTGCCCATGTCGCATCGAGTTCCCTGTTCGATGAACTCTGTCGGACTTCCCGGGCACGAGCGGCGCGGCAGCCGGTTTCGGGGTGCGACACAGCAATGGGATTGCGCGAAGGGGTCGTCGCGGTTGGGGAGTGCCTGGCGAGCCCGAGGCTCGGTCCGCGGATACCGAGCGTGCGACCCGCTGGCTCGAGTCTGATCTGTCTGGTTGGGCGGGTCGAGCTCCGCAAGGCAACGAGGAGACGCGTTGGGCGACGTGGCGGGAAATTCAGAACGAGTGCGCACCGAGCGTAGCCTGGCGTGGGGCATCGTGTCCCTCGTCTGCGTCACTCTGTTCTTGATCGTGCTCGGGGCCATGGTCCGCGCGCACGGCGCCGGCCTCGCGTGCCCGGACTGGCCGCTCTGTTTCGGTGAGCTGATTCCCCGCTTCGATTTCCGCGTCGCCTACGAATGGAGCCATCGCGTGCTGGCGTCGCTCGTGTCGCTCGGGCTCCTCGCGCTCACCCTGTTGATGCGCTTCGCCGCACCCCGCGCGTGGGCCGAACGCTGGCGCGGATTTGCGCTCGCCTGGAGTCTGCTCGGCGTGCAGGTCGTCCTAGGCGGACTGACGGTGCTGCTCAAGCTCATGCCGTGGACCGTTACTGCCCATCTTCTGATCGGGATCAGCTTCTGCTCCTCGCTACTCTGGCTCGCAAGGGACGTGTTCGAGTCTCCGCAGCCTCCGTCTCGAACTCCCACCCCCGCGCGAGTGGCCTGGCTCGGGGGCCTGTGTGCCGGTTTGCTGGCGCTCCAGCTGCTGCTGGGCGGGCTGGTCTCGAGTCAGTTTGCGGGCTTGGCCTGCACTTCGTTTCCCACCTGCGACGGCAGCTCGTTTGCCCCGACCTTCTCTGGGCTCGTGGGCTTGCACGTGCTACATCGCCTGAATGCGCTGGCGCTGCTCGGAGGTCTGCTGGCGCTCTCGTGGTGTGCTCGTGGCGAGCCCCGGGTGTACCGCTTCGCGTTTCTCGCGCTGCGGCTCGCTCTGGTACAGATCGGAGTCGGAGTCCTGAACGTGCTGGTCGAGCTTTCCGTAGAGGTGACGGCGCTGCATACGCTCTTTGCTGCGGGGATTGCGTTGCTGATGTGTCTGACCGTGCGTGAGATGGTGCTCGGTCGGGCTCGCTCGCTGCCCGTATCGCACGCGACCCGAGGTGGATCGACGACCGCGGGTCGGTCGGCAGATCTGGAGGCCACGCAGATCGCATGAACGCGCTGGGTGCATATCTGGAGCTGACCAAGCCGCGTCTGCTGCCGCTCGTTCTGTTCTCCGGCTTTCCAGCAATCTGGCTCGCGACGCGTGGCCCGCTGGATGGATGGAATGCCGGCCTGGTCCTACTGGGGATCTCGCTTGCGGCTGGCGCGGCCAACGCGCTCAACAGCTACCTCGAACGAGACGTCGACCGCCACATGGCTCGAACGGCAAGCCGTCCGCTGCCGTCTGGGCGACTGACTCCAGGTTCTGCGCTCACGTTCGGACTGAGCTTGGGTGTGCTGGGTCCGCTGGTTCTCTGGCAGGTCGGCGGGGTGCTCGCAGCGCTCGTCGCGCTGGCGGGCATCCTTTTCTATGTCTTCATTTATACACTGTGGCTCAAGCCGAGGACGCCCGCGGCGGTGATCGTCGGAGGCGTCTCGGGTGCGATCGCGCCCCTGATCGCAGACGCGGCAGTGCACGGCTCGATCGGGCCCGCTGGCTGGCTGCTCTTTGCGATCGTGTTCGTATGGCAGCCGCCGCACTTCTGGGCGATCGCCCTGTTTCGCCAGGCCGAGTACGAGCGCGCTGGATTCCCGTTGCTGCCGAGTCGGGCCGGCGGCGATCGCACGCGCACCCGGATCCTGCGTTGGATCGGTCTGCTGATTCCGATCAGCTTGCTGCCGGTCTGGCTCACCGACTTGAGCGGGGTCTACGCTTGCGGTGCGGCCAGTCTGGGCGCCTGGTTCTTGTGGAGCGGCGTGGCGCTCCGGCGAGAGCGCTCTCGCGAAGCGGCGCGCCGGTTGTTCCGGGTCTCCTTGGTCTATCTGATCGGAATTTTCGGTTCCATGCTGTTGGATCTGGGGACCGCTGCGGGCGTCTACGCGGCTACCCAGGGGAGTGGCCTCCGAGCACTGGACCTGTCGTTTCTGCCCGCCGTCAATGCTTCGCTCAACGCGGTAGCAACGGGGTTGCTGATCTGGGGCCGCGCGCTGATCCGCACGGGTCGGCGCGACCTACATCGGCGAGTGATGCTGGGTGCCTTCGCGACTTCGTCTCTCTTTCTCGTGCTTTACGTGCTCCACAAGGCCTCGCGCAACTTCGAGAACACGTCGTACAACGTGGAATGGGCGCAGCCGATCTACCTCGCGATCCTCGCGTCGCACGTGTTGTTGGCGATGACGGTCCCCGTCCTGGCCCTCGTGCTGATTCGGCTCGGCTGGACGGGTCGCTTCGACTCGCATCGGTCGCTGGCTCGCATTGCCTGGCCCGTGTGGCTCTATGTCTCGGTCACGGGCGTCGTGATCTACGTCATGCTCTATCACCTCAATGTGTCGCCAGCATGACGTGCATTCCCATCGCTCCCATGGCCTTGACGTCGCGACGCCCAATTGGCAACCATGCCGAGCGAGTTGCGGAAGCCTCGGGCGCCGGGGTGTACCTCGTCGCCACCCTTCAGCGAGCTGGCGCGACGACCGGGCCGCATCGGCTTGCGACGGTGACGATGGTGAGTCGGGCCAGCGAGGGCGCGGCTCCGCTCAGGCATGAAACGCGAGGATCGCTCCTGGAGCGGTTCTCGGGATCCCCGAGGAAGTGCGAATGATCCGATCTAGACTGTGGAGCACAGGCGCGGTTGCGCTGGCTGTCGCGTCGTTGTGGTTTGCCTCGACCGCTCGAGTCGTGGATGCTCAGGACGCCGCCTCGGCGAGCCCCTCTGCGAAGGCCGATGTGGCGCACGGTAAGGAGCTGTTCGATCTGTGCAGCTACTGCCACGGCCCGGATGGGCTCGGGAAGCCGGAGCTGGGTGCTCCCCAGATTGCGGGCATGCCAGAGTGGTACCTCCTGAATCAGCTCAAGTCGTTCCGCAGCGGTATCCGCGGCATGCACCCCGACGACGAAGCCGCGCTGCGCATGCGCCCGATGGCGCTCACTCTCGATCGGCCGGGAGACGTGGAGTCGGTCGCGGCGTACGTGTCCAGCTTGCCAAAGCGCAAGTCGGAAGGCAGCCTGCCGAATGGAAACGCCGCGCAAGGACAGGCGTTCTTCGCGACCTGCATGGCTTGCCATGGTGCCAAGGCCGAGGGCAACCAGGCTCTGAATGCGCCGCCCCTGACACACCTGGGCGACTGGTACATCGCGGCACAGCTCCAGAAGTTTCGAGCAGGGATCCGCGGGGCGAGTCCAACAGACACCAACGGGATGCTCATGCGCCCCATGGCTCTGTCTCTGCCCAGCGAGCAAGCGGTATTGGATGTCGCGGCCTATATCGGATCGTTGGCGGAATAGACGAGTCTTCGCGGATTTCCGGGATCCGCGCGAATCGCAGGATCCGCGCGAATCGCAGAATCCGGGCGAATCGCAGAATCGGCGGAATGGACCAGGCTGGGGAGTAGAGCGATGGCTGGCAAGGAATACGGCTCCGACGAGCTCGCGGATCGGGTCTTCGCCATTACGATGGCCGGTATCGGCCTCTTCATCGTGGTGGTGTTCGCTTTCGTCCTGTGATCGGATATCGGTCGCGGATGAAGGAATGGGGTAGAGCATGATCGAATCACATCTTCCGGCGGTCTCCACGTACGCCAAGGACATCGACTCGCTGATCCTGCTGATCGGGGTGTTGGTGGGGTTCTGGTTCTTCGTCTGTCAGGGGATGTTCTTCTGGCTGATGTTCAAGTTTCGAGCACGCGAGGGGCACCGAACCACCTACGTCACGGGCGAGGAGAAGGAGCTCGCTCGCTGGGTGCACATTCCCCACTACCTCGTGTTGGTGTGTGACCTGTTCATCATCGTGGGTGCGGTCCGTGTCTGGTACGACGTCAAGCAGAACCTGCCCGAGCCCGATGCCACCGTGCGCGTGATCGGGCAGCAGTGGGCGTGGACCTTCGTCCAGCCGGGTCCGGATGGACAGCTGGATACGCCGGACGACATCCGAACGGTCGACAATCTCCATATCGAGGTGGGCAAGACGTACCACTACAAGCTCGAGTCGAAGGACGTGCTGCACAACTTCTCGGTGCCGGTGTTTCGTCTCAAGCAGGATGCCGTACCCGGGCGCGTCATCACCGGCTGGTTCGAGGCCACCCGGACTGGAGAGTTCGACATCCAGTGTGCCGAGATCTGTGGTATCGGGCATGGAATCATGAAGGGGCGCATCAAGATCCAGTCGCCCGAGGAACACTCGGCCTGGATGGCCCAGAACTCTACACCGGCGATCGCCACCGCGAGTGCTGAGTAGCCGGCGCGCCGCGCAGGCCAAGGTCGAAAGAGGAGTCTCCGATGGCGCAGTCAGCGCAGACCGTTCCCCATGGGGGCCATGAGCACCACGAATCCCATGGGCTGAGCTACTACCTGTTCCCGCTCGATCACAAGATCATCGGCATGCAGTACCTGTTCACCGGCATGTTCATGGCGCTGATCGGTGGCTTCTTCGCCTACGCCTTCCGTATGCAGCTCGCCTTTCCGGGAATGTCGGTTCCGTTCTTCGGCGTGGTGTCGGCGGGTGAGTACAACTCGCTCGTCACCAACCACGGTTCGATCATGATCTTCTGGGTCGCCATGCCGGTTCTGATCGCCGCCTTCGGGAACTTCCTGATTCCGCTCATGATCGGCTGCGACGACATGGTCTTTCCCAAGGTGAACCGGCTCTCCTACCAGATCTTCCTGCTGAGCGTGATCGTTCTGATCACCTCGTTCTTCGTTCCTGGCGGGGGCTTCGGCGGTGCGTGGACGGCCTATCCACCGCTCTCTGCGAATGCGCAGTACAGCTTGACGCCGCTCGGATCGACGCTCTGGCTCACGGCGGTCGCGCTCGAATTCGTGGCCTTCCTGCTGGGGGGCATCAACTTCGTCACCACGGTCATGAACTCGCGTGCCCCGGGGATGAAGCTGTACGACATCCCAATCGTCGTGTGGATGATCGTCATCGCCAGCATCCTGTTTACCGCTTCAGTCGGACCCTTGATCGCGGGTGCCGTGATGCTGTTCATGGATCAGGTGGTTGGCACCCAGTTCTACGATCCAGCGGCGGGTGGCGATCCGGTGCTCTGGCAGCACCTCTTCTGGTTCTTCGGTCATCCCGAGGTGTACGTCGTGTTGCTGCCCGCCATGGGAATCACGGCCGACGTCATGGTGACCTTCGCTCGCAAGAAGTTGTTCGCCTACCGCACCGTGCTCTACACGGCCGTCGGGACGGGAGTGTTGAGCTTCACCGTGTGGGCGCATCATCAGTTCATTGCAGGAATCGATCCGAGGATGGCGAACGTCTTCACGATCACCACCTTGCTGATCTCCATTCCCATCGCCGAAATGTGCTTCGTGTACATCGCGACCTTGTATGGGGGCTCGATCACGTTCAAGACGCCCATGCTGTGGGCTCTGGCGTTCGTCGCCGAGTTCCTGATCGGCGGCGTGACGGGGATCTTCCTGGGGGCGAGCGGCGCCGACATCTATTTCCACGACACGTACTTCGTGCTCGCGCACTTCCACTACACCTTCTTCCCGATCGCGATCATCGCGGTTTACGCCGGTCTGACCTATTGGTTCCCGAAGATGTTCGGCCGCATGATGAACGATACCTTGGGAAAGATTCACTTCTGGGGAACAATCATTCCCTTCAACATGATCTTCCTCCCGCTCTTTCTGCTCGGAGCTTGGGGGCAGCACCGGCGCATCTACAGCTATCAGAACTTCCCCGAGCTGGCGGGCGACACCATGCAGAATCTGCGGATTCTGGCGACCCTGTCGCTCGTCACGATGCTGTTGTTCCAGCTCGTGTTCCTCTACAACTTCTTCCGAAGCATGTTCAAGGGGGAGAAGGCGGGCAAAAATCCGTGGCGTGCCACCACGCTCGAGTGGACCACGGAGTCCCCTCCTGGCCATGGCAACTGGAAGGAGATGCCTACGGTCTATCGGGGGCCCTACGAGTACGGTACCCCCGGTCGAGATCAGGACTTCTGGCCGCAGAACGAGCCTAGCTAGTCTGCGTGACTCTGCTGTAGGAAGGTCGATATGACTGCACATGCCAAACCGCTTGCAACCACGCGCTCCGTGGCCGGAATGCCGACTCCGCGTCTGGCGATCTGGTGGGTGATCTCCTCCGAGATCGTGATCTTCGGTGGGCTGCTCACGGCGTACATTCTCTACCGGCTCGCTCACGATGCGTACTCAGCGGACTCCGCGCATACGAATCAGTACATCGGGGGCTTCAATACCCTGGTGCTGCTGACCTCGAGCCTCTCGGCGGTGCTCGCGCACAAGGCCGCCGAACATGGAGATGGAAAGCAGGCTGCGAAGCTGTTGCTGCTCACGTGTCTCGGGGGCCTGGTCTTCTTGGCCGTGAAGTCCGTCGAGTGGAGCATCGAGATCTCGCATGGTTACACCTTGACTGCGAGTCCGTTCTGGTCGTTCTACTACACGGCGGCCGGGATCCACGCGAGCCACGTCGTGGCTGGCGTGATCATCATGGCCATCGTCGCAAGAGATGCTGCCCGTGGAAGGGAGCTCCACCGCGTGGAGATCATCGGCCTCTACTGGCACTTCGTCGACGTGGTCTGGATCTTCTTGTTTCCTCTGCTCTACATCGCGAAGTAGGTGAGTCATGTCGGAAGAACACGCGCATCCGAACTACGTCAAGGTCTACTGGATCCTTCTGGCCCTGCTGGTCGTCAGTATGATCGGTCCCGAGATCGGCATCCGCTGGCTGACCCTCGTCACCGCGTTCGGGATCGCTCTCGTGAAGGCCTACATGGTCGTCAAGAACTTCATGCACTTGAACGTCGAGAAGCGGTTCATCATGTACATCGTGAGTACCTGCCTCGTGTTCATGTTTCTGCTCTTCGCGGGCACCGCTCCCGATGTGATGAAGCAAGAGGGCAGCGGCTGGTTCAAGCCCGAGGTAGACGTGCCGACCGCCGATGCGGCGCATGGGGGCGGTGAGCACGCAGGCGATTCTCATGGTGGAGAGTCACACTAGGGAATTGGACTTCGGACGAGGAGCCGATCGACCTTGACACAGAGAACGCTCAGGCTCGTTCCCGGTACGGAAACCTTGGCGTCGCGCCCGTTGATCTCGAGCGCGGCGCTCGGGATGCTGCTCTTCGTGCTGGTCGAGCTGATGATGTTCTCTGGGTTGATGAGCGCCTTTTCGATTGTCAAGGCGGCGGCGCCCGGAGGTTGGCCTCCACCGGGACAGGCTCGGCTGCCCATCGAGGAGACGGCCTTCAACTCGGTCGTGCTGCTAGCGAGTGGTGCCTTCCTCTTGCTGGCTGCCCGCCGTTTCAAGCTGCGCCGCAGCAGTGCGTCGCTGCCGCTGTTGGTATCGGGCCTGCTCGGGGCGTTCTTCGTGATCTTCCAGGGAGTCGAGTGGGTGGGACTCGTGCGACAGGGTCTCACTCTGACGTCGAGCACCCATGGGAGCTTCTTCTATCTCATCGTGGGAATGCACGCGCTCCATGCGGTGGGTGGGCTGGGGTTTCTGCTGAGCACCTGGGTACGTCTCCAACGCCGTTCGCTCGACTCGAGCGTGTTGGTGGCCACACAGATCTTCTGGTACTTCGTCGTGGGCCTGTGGCCCATCCTCTACGGGATGGTCTATCTGTGATGGGCAACCGAAGGTTTCAGGCTGACTCGTCGAAGTCGATGTTGCGTAGTCTGCGCCGCGACCGTCGCGCATCGCGTGCGGGGTTCCTGTGGCCAGGTTTGAGCGTCGTGTTCGCCTTGACGTTGCTCTCGCTCCCGCAGCTGGCTGCCGCCTGTGCCGTGTGCGGATTCGGGCGCGAGGAGAATCGCGTGGCGTTTCTCGTGACGACCGTATTCCTCAGCCTGGTGCCCGTACTCTCGATCGGCGCTGTGGTGTTCTGGATTTGGCGACAGGCGCGCGCGCATTCGGATTCCGTGAGTTCGCTGCAGGCGAACTCGATCGCGCGGGCCTCGCTGCCGGAGTCGATCGCCGAGTAGCTGCCGCTCTAGCGCAGGAAGTGCCGGCCGAGGGCTTCGAGGTCGCCGGAGCGTCCTGCGGCGGCTAGGAAAGCTCTCTGCTTTTGGTTGCGGGCAGTCGCTATAGTGGTTGGGTTATGGCCTCGGCGCCTCGATCCGGTGTTTCCGGCCGGCGATCCGCGGGGTGGGCCCGCATGCGAGGCGCAAGGCAAAGGCCGAGGCCCAAGCCAAGGAAGAGGGCTGCGTATTTCGGACATCCACGGTCAGACCTATGGCCTGAAGGCGAGCGATCTGCGGAGGCTGCGCAATCTGTACAAGAGGCGCCTTCCGCGCGAACGGCTGGTCTCACAGGAGTTTGCGCGCGAGCTTGCGTCTCTGTCGCATGCGACCGGCCGCCAGATCGGAGCACTGGTAGACCGCGCGGGCAAGGTCGAGTTCGTAACGGTGGGCGATGCCTTCCGGATCGAGCTCCCCGACTTCAAGCGCGTGCGCGGTGGCGCGGGGCGCTTCCGAGGCCTGCGCTGCATTCATACGCATCTGCGGGGTGAGTCCCTCACCACGGATGATCTCACCGACCTCTCGCTGCTGCGTCTCGATGCGATGGTCGCGATCCACGTCGACGAAGAGAGTGGACTCCCGCGCCTAGCGGAGTACGCTTCGCTGCGTCCGGCGACGGATGCGCAGGATCCCGTAGAGAGGCACCGTCCGCAGCCCCCCAGTCAGCTGGACTTCGACTTTCTTGCATGGATCGAGGAGCTCGAGGATGCCTTCGCGCGCGCACAGCGAGGGATCCAAGTGCGGGCCGGTCGCGAGCGTGCGGTGCTCGTCTCGACGCAGATCGGGTCCGACCCGGATCACGAGGAGCGACTTGCCGAAATGTACGAGCTGGCCAGGACGGCCGGGATCGAGATCGTCGAGACCGTGAGCCAGCGGCGTCCGAAGCCCGATCCTCGCTACCTGATCGGGCGCGGCAAGATCCAGGATCTGGTGGTGCGCGCCTGGCAACGCGGAGCGAGTCTGGTGTTGTTCGATCGAGATCTGAGTCCCGGGCAGGTCCGCCATATCACGGATCTGGTCGAGGAGCGGATCGTCGATCGGACCCAGCTGATCCTCGATATCTTCGCTCAGCACGCTCACACCCGCGAAGGACGCCTCCAGGTCGAGCTCGCGCAGCTCCGCTACCGCTTGCCGCGTCTCTCCGGGCGTGGCGAGTCCATGAGCCGTCTCGCAGGCGGTATTGGCGGACGTGGGCCCGGCGAGACGAAGCTCGAGGTGGATCGGCGGCGGGCGCGCGACCGAATCCGCTGGCTCGAGCGCGGGCTGGCAGACGTCGCGCGTCATCGCGCCACGCAGCGATCGCGGCGTACCCGAGAGGGATTGCCGATCCTCTCGATCGTAGGCTACACCAACGCCGGAAAGTCTACTCTGCTGAACCGGCTGACCCGCAGCGATGTTCGAGCGGAAGATAAGCTGTTTGCGACCCTCGACCCATCGTCCCGTCGTTTGCGTTTCCCCAAGGAGCGGGAAGTGATCGTCACGGACACGGTCGGCTTCATTCGCGACCTGCCACCGGATCTGGTCGCTGGCTTCCAGGCGACACTCGAGGAGATCCGCGATGCCAGGATCCTGTTGCATGTTGCGGATGTCTCCAGTCCGAGCCTGGAGGGTCACATCCAGTCCGTTCGGCGTACACTAAGAGAGCTGGATCTGGCTGCCAAGCCCGAGTGTCTGATCCTCAACAAGTGCGACCTCACGTCGCCGGACGAGGCCGAGCGGCTCGCGCGTCGTTTCGGAGGGTTGGTGGTGTCCGCCAAGACGGGTGAGGGGCTCGAGCAGATGCTGATGTCGATCGAGGAATTGGCGTTCTCGGAATGCGGAGACGTCGGGCGACCGCTCGATCTGGGTGGGGCTGCGGCGGAGCTTCGCGGAGAGGATGCGGACTGCAGAACGCAGATAGGAGACGAGGACGATCATGGGATTCGAAGCGCTTGATTTTTATCGGATTGAGGATGAGCTGACCGAAGAGGAGCAGATCGTCCGCAATACCGTGCGAGAGTTCGTCGATCAGGAATTCATGCCGGTGCTCGTGGAGCATGTTCGGCAGGATGGCTCCTTCCCTGACGAGCTGGTCCCCAAGATGGCAGACCTGGGTCTGTTCGGCTCGAACATCCAGGGGTACGGCTGTGCCGGCATGAACAACATCGCCTACGGGCTGGTGATGCAGGAGCTCGAGCGAGGAGATTCGGGACTTCGCAGCTATGCGTCCGTGCAGGGATCGCTTTGCATGTACCCGATCTACCAGTACGGGAGCGACAAGCAGAAGGAGCGCTGGCTACCACCGATGGCGCGTGGCGAGGTCATCGGCTGCTTCGGACTGACCGAGCCCGACTACGGATCGAATCCGGGTGGCATGCTGACCAAGGCCGTGCGCAAGGGAAACTCCTGGGTGTTGAACGGGACGAAGCGTTGGATCACCAATGGTACCGTCGCTCACCTCGCGATCGTCTGGGCCAAGACCGAGGATGGAATTCAAGGCTTCCTCGTCGAGACCGACAGCGCCGGATTCGAGGCCCGCGATATGAAGGGAAAGTTCTCGCTGCGTGCCTCCGTGACGAGTGAGCTTTTTCTGTCGGACGTCGAGGTGCCGGAGGAAAATCGTCTTCCGAATGTCATCGGCTTGAAGGGTCCGCTCGGCTGCCTGACTCAGGCCAGGTACGGAATCGCTTGGGGTGCGGTGGGCGCAGCCATGGCGTGTTTCGACGAGGCGCTCCGCTACTCGCAGGAGCGTATCGTCTTCGATCGGCCCCTCGGGTCCCTGCAGATTCCTCAGCAAAAGCTCACTTTCATGGCGACCGAGATCACCAAGGCGCAGCTGCTCTCGTTGCAGCTGGGCAGGCTCAAGGACTCGGGCAAGCTGCATCACTCGCATGTATCGATGGCCAAGATGAACAACGTCGACGTTGCGCTCCAGATCGCGCGTCAGGCGCGCGACATGCTGGGTGCCAACGGTATTGTGGACGACTACTGCTCGATGCGACACATGGTCAATCTCGAGACCGTCCGCACGTACGAGGGGACCCACGATATTCACACCTTGATCATCGGACGCGAATTGACCGGGCTCGACGCGTTCGGGGGATAGCCTTCGATCGGAGCCGATCACGCGCAGCCGCGCGTGATCGGCTCTCGACACGAGGGTATGCGTCGCGCCCCGACGGCGAGAGGGGCGAAATGAGATGAGCGAGTTGGAGCTCGCATCCGAGCTGATGCGCTGGGCGGCGCTCGCGTGCGTGCTGTATCAGGTGCGGCGGTGGCCCCACGGGTGGACCGTCGGTCTGCTCGTTCTGACCTCGCTGCTCTTGATCGAGCAGGTCGGGGTGCGCGCGTTCGCGCTGCAGTCGGAGCTTCCCCCGTCGGCTCGCCTGGTCTACAGGCTCGGGTCTTTCGCAATCAGCGCCCTGCTGCTCGGCGGCGCTTTCGCATGTGTGCGCGCTCTCGGGCCGCGGCGTCCTTCGGTGCCGGACCGCGAGCAGGCGCCACCGAGGGCACGCGACGAAGCCGAGCGACGACCGCCCTCGAAGCCTACACCTCTCGCAGCCGAGGAGCCGAATCAGACCCTGCGCGCTCGGGCGCGGCAGCAAGAGGCGCTCGCGAATCTCGGCCGTCGCATCCTGGCTTCCGCCAGCCTCGGCGAAGCGCTCGACGATGCGGTCCACACGGTCGCGCGGACCCTGCGCGTGAGCGGGAGCTCGATCTTCGAGTTCGCATTCCACCGGCGGAGCCTGGTCCTCCGCTCCGGAGCTGGGCGCATGAGCGACTACTTGGGAGTCGCACTGTCCGCTGGGCGGGATTCGTACTTGGGGCAGGCTCTGTCGCAGGAGCAGCGAGTCATCGTCTCCGATCTCGACGAGGCACCCCTCCTGCGGCCACAGCTCCTCCCCTACGCGCAGGCGCGTAGCGCGATCGCCGTCGTCATTCCCGGTCGCGATCGCCCACTGGGCGTCCTGGCGGCACACGCCGCCGAGGCCAGTCGCTTCACGGACGAGGATGCGCACTTCATTCAAGGGGTAGCGAACCTGATCTCGGCGACCATGGAGCAAGAGCGGACTCGCGCGGAGCTGGACCGAGGTCGAGAGCGTGCGCTTCAAGCTCAGAAGCTGCAGGCGCTCGGCCGTCTCTCCGGTGGCATCGCGCACGACCTGAACAACGTTCTACACGCGATCGTGGGCAACACGGAGCTGGCGCTGCGTAGAAGTAACGAAGACTCAGTTGCGGCGAACAATCTCAGGCAGGTGCTGACCGCTGCGCAGAGGGCGCGTGCCCTGATCCAGCAGGTGCTGACCTTCAGCCTTCAGGGACGCCCGGAGCGAACGCGCGTCGAGATCGAGTCCATCGTGGACGAGGTCGTCGTGTTGATGCGGGGATGCCTGCCTAAGGACGTCCGTATCTACAAGACGGTGCTACTACCCAGCGCCACCGTAGTTGCGGACTCGACGCAGCTCTATCAGGTACTCGTGAACCTCTGTACGAACGCTGGCCATGCAATGCCGGAATCGGGTGGAGAGATCGAGGTCAGCATCGATGGGGCGTACCTGTCCGCTGACGAGGCGCGCGATCTTGGTTTGGAAGAGGGGCGCTACATCCTGCTCTCGGTTCGAGATACGGGGCACGGAATCCCGTCGGAGATTCGCGACCGCATCTTCGATCCATTCTTCAGCGCGAGCGGGGTTGCAGGCTCGGCGAGAGAGGGAACGGGTATGGGGCTCGCGGTCGTGCACGGGATCGTGGATGCCCATCACGGCCATGTGCGCGTCGAGAGCGACCCAGGCGAGGGCGCCCGTTTCGACGTATTCCTGCCGCAGAGTGAGGAATCGGCACCCGAGTCGACGGCATCCGAGGCGCAACTCTCCAGCAGCCGTCCAGCCAGCGACGATGTGCGCGTCCTGTTCGTCGACGATGAGCCGGCATTGGTGCTGATGACCGAGCAGGGGCTTGGTGGACACGGCTTCGAGGTGACCGGGATGCAGTCGAGCACGCGCGCGCTCGAGGTGTTCCGTCAGGATCCCTTCGCATTCGACGTTGTCGTGATGGACCAGAACATGCCCGAGCTGTGTGGAGATGCCCTCGCGAAGGAGCTGATCCAGATTCGGCACGACATTCCGATCGTACTTTGTACGGGCTACGCGAACGAGGTGACCCCGGAAGAGCTGCAAGCGATCGGTGTGCGGGAATACCTGAACAAACCCCTCGCCATCGATCACCTCGCGAACGTCGTCCGAAGGGCCGCGCGGAGTGCTGCTCACTGAGCCAGCACCCGCGCGACTGGAAGAACGTTGTGCGGTAGCCTTTGGAGAGGCGCGAGCGCGCTCCTATGCGAACGCGCGTTGCGCAAGGCGAGTCATCACAGGAACCAACATGGAGACGCGCGACCGCATCCCACACCATCTGCGTCGGTACGTCGTCGAGCACGACGTGTCGGCATACGACCAGATCGACCAGAGTGTCTGGCGTTTCGTGCTCGCACAGATGCACGAGCGCGGTCTCCAGTGTGCACACCCCGCCTACGCTCGAGGACTGGCCGAGACGGGCATCTCGACGGAGCGGATCCCCAGCATCCAGGAGATGGATCGATGCCTGGCGCGGTTCGGATGGGGAGCGGTGGCCGTAGATGGGTTCATCCCTCCGCGTGCCTTTCAAGAGTTTCAGGCGCACTCGATCTTGACGATTGCCGCGGACATTCGTCGCCCGGAACACCTCGCATACACACCCGCACCCGACATCATTCACGAATCTGCGGGCCATGCGCCGATCATTCCGGACCCGGAGTATCGTCGTTTCTTGCAGCGATTCGGCGAGATCGGTGCGAAGGCTTTCTCGTCTCCCGAGGACGAGCAGCTCTACCGAGCTGTGCGTCGCCTCTCCGAGGTCAAGGAAGACACGCACTCGACACCAGAACGAGTCCGTTCTGCAGAGGCGCAGCTGTGCGCAGCGCAAGAGGCCGTCACCGATGTGTCCGAGGCCGCGCTGCTCTCGCGTCTGCATTGGTGGACCGTCGAGTACGGACTCATCGGAACTCCTGCGAGCTATAAGCTGTACGGTGCGGGGCTCTTGTCATCGCTGGGAGAGAGCCATTTCCTCTGGAGCGAACGCGTGCGCAAGCTGCCGCTCTCGGCCTCGTGTGTAGAGGTTGGCTATGACATCACGGCTCCTCAGCCGCAGCTCTTCGTCGCCGAGAGCTTTGTGCAGCTCTCCGAAGTGCTCGAAGAGGTCGCCGATGCATTGGCACAACGAGTCGGTGGTGCTCTCGCGCTGAAGCGAGCTCAGCGCGCCGCCGAGCTGGCGACCTTGGAGCTCAGCTCGGGGCTGTCGCTGATCGGAGTGCTCACAGAGGTTCTCGGGAGCTCGGAGACCCCCGAGTATTTGAGGCTCTCCGGGCCTTGTGCGCTTGCTCTCGATGGGCGGATCCTGGCCGATCACGACCGATCCGCACATCCCGATGGGTATGGCACTCCGATCGGTCCATTGGCCTCCGGACGCAATCCGGAGACCCTGAGACCGGATGAGCTGAACGACTACATGCGGCCCGATGGTCAGCTCGAGCTCGAGTATCGTTCGGGTGTGCTTGTGTGCGGGCGATTGATTCGGCGGATCGTCGGTCCCGACGGTTGCGTGCGTGTCGTTTCCCTGGAAGGCTGCCGAGTCGTGCGCGGGGAGCGTGTGCTGTTCGATCCGGACTGGGGACACTTCGACCTCGCCCTCGCGCAGGCTGTGCGGAGTGCCTACGCCGGTCCGCTCGACGCCAGTTACTGGCCCGATACGGAGTTTTCGCAGCGGCGCGTGCCGACCTCGAATCGCAGGAGTGCGAACGAACGATGCCTGCTCGATCTCTACTGCCAGTTTTCCGAGAAGAGCAAGGAGGCCGATCCGCGCCGAGCGCTTCCCGAGATGGAGCGGATCCACGAGCGTCTTTGCGCGGAAGCCCCTGACGACTGGCTGCTGCGCTGGAATCTGCTCGGGTATTTGTACCAGCTGAATGAGCGTGGAGCTCTCGCTTCCGAGCTCCGGTCCGAGCTGCTTCAGCTCGAGCAGCGAAATCCGTGCGAGCTTCCGATCACGACGGGTCTCTCCTATCTCGATCGGCACTACTCGGGAGCCTGATCCGGCTTCCCTCACGTTCCTCGCTCAATTGTCTTGCGACCGATGCCGCTATGAACCTGGTCGATCGGATCGATCGGTTCGTACACGTGAGACGGGAGCCAGGTTCATGCGGGACAGCGACGCGGACTACTGTAGGTACCTCTCGATTGCGCGCACGGTCGGCTGCGCGCTACTGGCGGGAGTCGCTCTCTTCTGTGCGACTACACCTCGCCTCGGTTGGTCAGGTGAGGACTCGAGACCCGACTACGCCGAAGCACTGAGCAAATCGTTCCTCTTCTACGAGGCGCAGCGTTCGGGTGAGGCTCCGGAGCGGATCCCCTGGCGTGAAGCGGCTGCTCTGCAGGATGGCTCGGACGTAGGGGTCGATCTTTCAGGTGGCTGGTTCGATGCCGGCGATCACGTCAAGTTTGGCCTCCCCATGGCATACAGCGCGACGATGCTCGCTTGGAGCCTGCTCGAGAGCCCCGAAGCCTATGCCGCGACTCAGCAGACGGAGATCGCTCGCGAAAATCTACGCTTCGTACTCGACTACTTCCTGCAGGCCTATCGCGAGGGCGATCCGAATCGCCTCGAAGACGATGTCTTCTACTACCAAGTGGGAGATGGACACAGGGACCACGCGTTCTGGGGGCCACCCGAGCGCATGACCATGCCACGACCAGCCTTTGCGTGTACCCCATCTGCGCCATGCAGCGAGGTCCTCGGCGAGACGACCGCGGCCCTGGCTGCGGGCTCGCTCGTTTTTGCAGAGGCGGATCCCGCCTATGCTGCGACCCTGCGCGAAAAAGCGATTCGTTTGTACCGGTTCGCGGATCTTCGCTCGAACCTGGGATATCGGGAGGCCGACGGGTTCTACACATCGTTCAGTGGCTACTGGGACGAGCTCGCGTGGGGTGCCACCTGGCTTCACCTTGCGACCGATGATGGAAATTTTCTGCAGGCGGCCCGCGCGGCCATCGCTCGCGCCAATGACGCCGCATACTTTGCGCACAGTTGGGACAACGTCTCGAATGGAACCAATCTGCTGCTCGCCCGCATTACGTCCGAGAGGGCTTACAGAGACCGGATCGAGACACACCTCGAGCACTGGCTGAGCGGTCTACCTGCGACGCCCGGGGGCCTCGTATTCCTCGATCGATACGGCTCCTTGCGCTACGCGTCGACGACGGCATTTCTCGCGCTGGTCTATGCAAAGGATCAGAGCGACGCATCGCGACGGCAGCGCTACCTCGAGTTTGCGTTCTCTCAGATCGACTATATTCTCGGGGACAATCCGCGGAACAGTAGCTACGTCTGTGGCTTCGGGAACAATCCGCCGCGCAATCCGCATCACCGCGGAGCTCACGACTCTCCGGTCCTCTCGATCGACAGCCCAGCGACGAACTCGCACGAGCTGACCGGGGCGCTCGTCGGTGGACCGAAGAGCTTGAATGACTTCGACTGGGTCGACGATCGCCGCGACTTCGTCGCGAACGAAGTCGCAACCGACTACAACGCTGGCTACACGGGAGCCTTGGCAGAGATCGTCGCACTCGAGCTAGCCTCTCCAGAGCCAGAGCCAGAGCCAGAGCCAGAGCCAGAGCCAGAGCCAGAGAGCCAGAGCCAGAGCCAGAGCCAGAGCCAGAGCCAGAGCCAGAGCCAGAGCCAGAGCCAGAGCCAGAGCCAGAGCCAGAGCCAGAGCCAGAGCCGACGGGTTCGGTCTCGGCCCAGCTGCTCGTCCACAGCGACTGGGGCGCCGGGTACTGCGCCGAGGTCCGCGTTTCCTCGAGCTCCGACGTGCCGATCGCGTGGAACGTATCGGTCCCCTACCAGGGGCAGATCACACAGCTCTGGAACGCGAGCTACATCGCGAGTGAGGGCGTGCTGGTTGCAGAAGGAGTCAGCTGGAATCGGTTCGTGCAGGCGGGGGTGTCGATCAGCTTCGGGTTCTGCGCCAACCGCTGACAGGGATGCGATCCGATAGAGTGCTGCAGGCCTGCTGCGTCACGAGTGCAGCTTCGTTCCAGCCTTGGGCAGCCGCAGCGCAGTGTGTTCAGGGGGGTCAATCTGGCTCCGAGCGGCGCCGATTGAGGTACTACCGCCGCTATGCTCGAGATCCCAGGATACAAGATCACGAGGGAGGTGCGCGCCACTACCACGAGTAGCGTGTACTTCGGGATACGGGAGCGTGATCGCCTCTCGGTCGTGCTGAAGCTATACCACCAGAGTCGGCCCGCCAGAACGGCGGGAGGGGAAGCTGCCGCGGCGTCGGTCCGCGCCCGCCACGAGTACGAGGTTCTAAGACGCCTGGACGTTCCCGGTGTCATCAAGGCCATCGGGCTCGAGCGCTACCAGGACAACGACGTTCTCGTGATGGAGCGCTTTCCCGGGATCTCGCTCTGGGAGTACATCCGAACGCGAGACGAGCTCGACCTCGAAGCATGTCTCCACATCATGCACCGTATCACCTTGTCCCTCGTTCCCGTGCACGCCGCGCGGATCGTACACGGGGATCTCAAGCCCGCGAACATCCTCATCGACCCGATCCCGCTCGATGTCGCCCTGGTGGACTTCGGACTGTCCCGCGAGCTGGGTCAAGTGCGACGTCTCGAGCCGCCGCAGTCGCTCTGTGGAAGCCTGCGTTATCTCTCTCCCGAGCAGACCGGGCGCACGCGACACGGGGTCGACTTCCGTTCGGATCTCTATTCGCTGGGCATCGTCTTCTACATGCTGCTCACCGGGCGCGCGCCGTTTCGCGGCAAGACCGCGCTCGCGTTGATCCATGCGCACATCGGGTTGGTTCCGATCCCGCCCCGTGAAGTCGAACCGAGTACGCCCGCTGCGCTCTCCGAGATCGTGATGAAGCTGCTCGAGAAGGAGCCCGATGCGCGCTATCAGAGCGCCTATGGACTCGCACGCGACCTCGAATCTTGCCTCTCGAAGCTGACCTCGAAGGGTAGGATTCCCGACGGGCTCGAGCTCGGGACGCATGATTCGCTGGATCGCTTGCGCTTCACGGATCGAGTTGTGGGAAAGCAGACCGAGATCGAGGAGCTTGAGCGAGCCCTGGATCGGACTGCAGTCGGTCCGGTCGAGCTGCTCGCCATTTCGGGAGCCGCGGGAATCGGCAAGTCCGCACTGTGTTCGGTGCTCGATCGGGCTGCTAGTGCCCGTGGTGCCTACGTCGGACGCTGGAAGTTCGAGGCGGACCAGCAGCGCGTTCCGTATGCCGGACTCTCCGGAGTCGTGAGCTCGTTGATCGAGCAGATCCTGGTCGAACGAGCCGATCGTTTCGAGCTCTGGAGCCAGACTCTGCAGCACAGCCTGGGTGGGGTCGGAGGAGCGCTGCTCTCGCTCGCGCCCGACCTTGCGTTGGTGGTGGGCGAGCTACCGGTCCTGCCCCCCGTGGGTCCCGTCGAGGCGCGCGACCGATTGATGCTCGCGATTCGTAGATTCCTCTCTGCCTTCACGCAGGTCGGGTCACAGCTCGTCTTGATCTGGGACGACGTTCACTGGGCGGACGAGGGAAGTCTCAGTCTCATCCGTGGGCTCACCAAGGACCAGAAGCAACTCCACGCACTGGTGGTCGTGTCCGCTCGCTGCGATCTCGGTGGAGGCGCGCTGGTAGAAGGGGCTTCTTCAGGGTGCGAGGCACGCGCGGAGTCCGAAGCTCCCGCAGAATGGGAGCTGCTGCTGCGTGCGGCACAGAGTTCCATCCGCGTTTCCGACCTGACCCCGTCGGAGGTCAACGAGATGATCGCCGACATTCTCGGGGCCAAACCCGAGACGACGCGCGAGTTGTCGGAGTGGGTCGGGATCAAGGCATGCCGGAACCCGCTCCAGGTCCAGCGCGTCCTCGAACTGATGTGGGAGCGGGGGTCGCTCGCATTCGAGCACGGATCTGGATGGCGGTGGGATCTGGAGCAGCTGGCTTCGCTCGAGCTGTCGAGCGACTCTGCGACTTGGATGGCCGAGAAGCTCGAGCATCTTTCCGATCCACACCGAAAGCTGCTCACAGTCGCGAGCATCCAGTCGGGCGCGTTCGATCTCGACGCTCTGCAGGCTGTGCACGGAAGCGACCGCGAGACCCTCTTGCAGGCGCTCACCGAGCTGGTCGAGTCCGGTGTGATCCTACTCTGTCGCGATGGGTTCAAGTTTTCCCACGAGCGCATTCGAGAGGCGGCGCAGCGACTCGTATCGGTCGACCAGCGTACCTATCTACATTTTTCGGTTGGGCGAGTCCTGCTCGAAAAGCTCGGTGCGCGTGACGTCTCTGCGAGCCTCTTCCTCGCTGCCGAGCACCTGCGGCAGGGATGGGACCATGTCTCCGAGGAGCTCCGCATCGACGTGGTCAAGCTTCAACTCCGGGCTGGAAGGGAAGCGCTGGCAGAAGGGGCCTCGAAGCAAGCGTCGGAGTTCCTGATCAGCGGAACCAAGCTCTTTCGACCCGAAGACTGGGATCATCATCGAGATGTCGGCTTCGAGCTCTATCTGCAGTTCGCCCAAGCCGCGATGCAGCTCGACCAGTTTGCCCGCGTTCACGCGATCTTGAACGATCTGGAGGGCCGGCATCCCAATCGGATCGAGTATGCGCGGGTCTGCGCTCAGCGCGTACAGGTGCTGTCCCTCACGCAGAATCTCGAGGTGTGTGCACGCTACGCGCTCTCGGTTCTGGCTGAGCTCGGCGCGAACTGGCCGCTCTACCCCTCTCGACTCCAGACGTGGATTTCATGCCTGCGCTTGCGCCTTGCACTGCGTGGACGCAGATCCGAACACCTGTTCCCTCAACCGTCGGGCCATCTGGATCAGGATCTGGTGGCGATCCTGATCGTGCTGAATATCGCGGGGCACATTCTGGCGCGAATCGACGTGAGACTCGTGCTGCTCTCGAGCAGCTTCATCCTGGAGAAGTACTCCAGAGTGGGCTGTATCCGCTCGCCATCGATGTCGTTGGCGGCGTTCGGGTGGGCCGAGCACGCGCTCTTTCCGGATGCGCATCGACTGAGACTGCAGGCCCAGCGCGTCGAGGACTGGAACGAGCGGATTCCGGATCCGCTGTTGGGAATCGCTGGAAGGCTACAGCTCTTCACTCAGATGCATCCATGGATCATGGGGCGTCGCAAGGCACTGGCGGGCGTCGAGGACGTGGCCGAGGCGATGTCCGAGGTGGGCTTGCGCGAGGGTATGTACTACGCGCTGTTCCTAGACGCCTATCTTCGCGTGCTCGCCGGCGATCCTGTCAGCGTGTCGAGACACCGGATGCTCGATCTGGTGAAGCGAATCGAGAGTGCCGGCCACCAGTACGTGGCACCGGACGGATGCGCGATCATCTTGGGCTACCTGGTCGGGCCGCGCATGGGCGATGGGGACTTCGAGTGTGCAGTCGAGGATCTGGACGAGTGGATCGCCTCGCATCCCGGTAGCAGCGACACGCGCTGTCGAACCCTGATGCTGATGACGCTCTGTGTGTACGGCCGCTACGAGCTCGCATTCGAGCAGTCCGAGGCAGCGGGCGAGATGCTCTATCGGGTGGTGCCCGACGTCCACGTGGCGGACCACGTGCTTTACCGAGGGATCGCGGCGGCCGAGATCGCGATCCGTGCAGGGAGATTCCGTGCGCTTCGGCAGTGCTGGGCGCTCTTCGACGCGCTGCGGCGGATGCGACGTTGGGCGCGAGGAGGGCCGGACTTTCTGCACATGCTCTGGATTCTGAGAGCGAAGCGCGCTGAGCTGTTCGGGCACCTCGAGCGCGCGGATCTCTTGATCTCGAAGGCGGCCGAGCTCGCGCGCAAGCAGGGCTATCTGAATCACGTCGCGATCGCGCTCGAGCAGCGTGCGCGACTGCTGCGACGCCAGAACCGCATGGTCGCGTCCGAGGCTGCGCTGCGCGATGCGATTCACGCCTACGAATACTGGGGAGCCCGAACGAAGGCGTTGGAGCTGCGCGCACAGCTCTGAGACTGCCCGGAGTGCGGGAAGCTCAGTCTCTGGGTTCGAGCTCGCATAGCGCCTGTTGCAACGACCCTCCCGCAGCTTCGAGGGCAGCGGTCGCCTCGGCCAGCGTGCATCCAGAGCGTTCGCAGAGCGTGCGCACAGCGCGTTCGCGGAGCTTCTGGTTGGTGGTGCTGAGGTGGCTCATGCGATTGCCCCAGGTCCGGCCGAGACGCACCATGACCGCCGTCGAGAGTGTGTGGAGCGCCTGCTTCTGTGCCAGGCCGCCCTTCATGCGGGTCGAGCCCGAGATCACCTCGGGGCCGACTTCGAGCACGATCGGGATCGAGACCGCACGCGCGAGCTCCGAGCCGGGCACACAGGTGATGCCGATGGTCCGCGCGCCGAGCGCATGCGCATGCTCGGTGGCTCCCAGCACGTAGGGTGTGCGTCCACTCGCCGAGAGCGCCACCAGCGCGTCGGCTGCCACGAAGTCCAGTCGCTCGAGATCGAGCGCGCCGTTCTCCCGAGAGTCCTCCGCCCCCTCGACCGCGCACCGAAGCGCCGGTGCTCCCCCGGCGATCACGCCCTGGACGCATTCGGGATCCATCCCGAAGGTCGGCGGAATCTCCGAGGCGTCCAGCACACCGAGCCGGCCGCTCGTCCCCGCGCCCAGGTTGAACCAACGTCCGCCCGCGCTCATGACGTCGAGCAGCGCATCGGTCGCGCGAGTCAACGCCGGAACCGCCTGCTGGAGCGCGCGCTGCACGGCGGCATCCTCCTCGACGAGCAGCGCGACCAGCTCTGGAGTGGCGAGGCGATCGATCTCGACCGTGCGCGGATTGGACGTCTCCGTCACGGCGAGCTCCGCATCCAGGGGAGCGACGGGGGTGGAGCCAGGATCTGCCGTCGTGGTCGGAGCTCGGCCGGGGGCTCTGGGGAATTCAGGTCGCGCCATCTAGAATGCCCTCCCTATGGCTTTCCGGTGCGAAGACACCACCCTGGAGCGTCTCGAATGGGGACGCTTGCTGCGAGCCCTGGCGGACTGCGCGGCGACAGCGCGCGGACGCGATGCGTGCCAGGGGGACCTGTTCGGAGCGACGCACGCGACCGTGCGCGAGCTCTGTAGCGAGACGATCGAGGCGCGCCGTCTGCTGGATGCTGGGACCTCGCTGCGGCTGCATGAGATCGACGATACGCGTCCTCTGCTCGCTTCGCTCGCGCTCGGCAAGGCGCCTGCGCCCCAGTCGCTGGCGGGCCTGGCGCGGACCCTCCGGACCAGCGAGGCGCTGCGCAGATCCTTGGGTCGGGACGAACGGGTGCCTCGGCTCGCCGATCTGGTCTCGACCCTGCCCGAGCTTGCCCGGCTCGCGGCCCGGATCGAAAGTGTAGTGACGCCAGAAGGGGAGATCCGTGAGGACGCCAGTCCCGAACTGCGGCGTCTGCGCCGTCGAGCACGCGATCTCGAGACGGAGGTCGAGCGACGCATGACCGCGCTGCTGCGACACCCGGACGTACAGCGCGATCTTCAGGACAGCTACGCCACCTCGCGCAACGATCGGCCGGTGCTGCCCGTGCGTGCGGATGCGCGCCGGCGTATCCGAGGCATCGTCCACGATTTCTCGGCCTCGGGCACGACCGTCTTCATCGAGCCGGAGTCGGTCATCGACGCCGGCAACCGGCTGCGCATGACGCGTCGCGAAGTCGAGCACGAAGTCGAGCGCATCCTGCGAGAGCTCGCGGAGACCTGTCAGAGTCATGGCGATGAGATCGAGGCTGTGAGTGCGACCCTCGAGCACGTCGATCTGGCGATGGCCCGGGCGCGCCTGGCCATTCGACTCGGCGCGAACCCGGTCGAGCTGGTCGATTCGGGATCGATTCAGCTGCGTGCGCTCGCGCATCCGCTCCTGGCGATCGAGGCCGGGCTCCCCGGCGGCGGTGTGCCGAACGACGTCTGCCTCGAGACCGAGGCGCGCGGTCTCGTCATCTCCGGCCCGAACGCCGGGGGCAAGACCGTGATCGCCAAGGCGATCGGGCTGGCGGCGCTCTGCGTGCGTGCCGGTATGCAGGTGCTCTGCGCCGAGGACAGCCGCATGCCGATCTTCGACGCGGTCTTCGCCGACATCGGTGACGCGCAGGACCTTCGCTCCGGGCTGTCTACGTTTTCGGCGCGTATGGCGCATCTTGCGCAGATCGTCTCCGAGGCGGAGCCCGCGACCTTGGTGATCCTGGACGAGGTCGGCGAGGGCACGGAACCGAGCGAAGGCGCCGCGCTCGCGCAAGCTGCGCTGGAAGCCCTGGTGGACCGCGGTGCGAGTGTCATCGCCACCACGCACTTCACCCGCTTGAAGGAGCTGGCGGGCGAGGATGCACGCTTCGTGAACGCGTGTGCGGAGTTCGATCCGGAGGAGCTGGCCCCGACCTACCGCATCACCGTGGGTGTGCCGGGGGTGAGCGGCGCCGTCTGGGTGGCGCAACGCATGGGTGTACCGGAAGCGGTCGTTGCGCGCGCCAGCGGACTGCTCGACGGAGAGGAGCGCAAGCTCGAGGCGTTGACGCAGAGCCTCTCCGAACTTCGCCAAGAGCTCGAGGCTGAGAGAGAGCAGGCGCGTCGTGCGCGCGATGAGAGCGCGGCGCTCCGAGACGAATACAGCGAGCGCATCGAGCAGCTACGCTGCGAGCGCGAGCGCGCCTTGGATGCAATGCGCTCCGAGCTCGAGGGCGCCTACGCGTCAGCCCGCGAGGAGATCGCCGACGTCGTACGGCGCTTGCAGCGTGGGGGCACCCCCGATGGCAAGGAGGCCAATCGCGCCCATGAGGCACTGCTCGAGCTGCGCACGCGCATCGAGCGGAGCGAGGCCGAGCACCGACCCCAGCGGCGGGCCCCGATGCGCAGGGGCGAGGTGCAGTGGGAGCATCTGGAGCCCGGAGCGCGTCTCGAAGTCGAGGGCATGTCGGGGCCCATGGTCTTGGTCGAGGGACCGGATCGCCGCGGGCGCATCGTGGTGCGCAAGGGATCCGCGCGCATGACCCTCGACAAACAGCGCGTTCGCGCGGTGCTGCACGACCCTTCAGGAAGCGGCTCGCCGCGCCAGCCCGAACGGATTCGGGTCGAGGTGCAGCAGACGAGCCCCGAGCCCGTGGGCCTGAGCCCCGAATGCGATCTCCGGGGTATGCGTGTGGACGAAGCGCTCGACCGAGCCGAAGCCCACCTGAGCCAGGGGTTGGGGGCCGGCGTCGCGAGCCTCACCTTCATTCACGGTCACGGGACCGGCGCACTCCGGAGCGCCATTCGCGAGTGGCTGCGCGCGGCTCCCGGCGTCACGGATTTTGCTCCGGCGCCCCAGTCCTTGGGGGGCGACGGTGTCACGATCGCGACCCTGGGGGGCTAGACTTCTCGTTCAAGCTCGCAGCACAGAAGGTCGATGCAAGCCTGTCGGGAGGTGACCGCTGGACTACTCGATCGTCATTCCTGCGTACAACGAAGAGGATTTCCTCGGAGAGACCTTGGCTTCCGTGCGCGCCGCGATGGCGGACGTCTCGGAGTGGTCCGGCGAGATCATCGTCGTCGACAACGCTTCCACCGACCAGACGGCCCGGGTCGCGATTAGGGGAGGGGCGCGTGTCGTAGCCGAGGCGCACCGCCAGATCGCGCGCGCTCGGAATGCCGGTGCAGCGGTCGCAGCGGGTCGTTGGCTGATCTTCGTCGACGCCGACACCTTGATCAGTGCAGCGCTGCTTCGCCGCAGTCTTGCGGAGCTGGATTCAGGCGAGTGTTGTGGGGGTGGGGCGCGCATCGATCCGACCCACCGCTACCGATCGCTTCGCGTCGCGATTCGCGCTTGGAATGCGATCTCGCGCTACTCGGGCTGGGCCTGTGGCGCCTACGTCTTCTGCACCGCGGACGCGTTCCGTTCGATCGGCGGATTCGACGAGGAACTCTACGCGAGTGAGGAGATTCGGCTGTCGAATGCCCTGCGCCGCTTCGGTCGCGCGCGCGGAATGCGCGTGCGGATTCTAGACGAGACCATCGTCACCTCCGGTCGCAAGCTCGAATGGTACGGCGCGCTCGGCACGACCCGTCTCGTGCTGCGGACCCTGTGCTGGCCCGGGGGGTTCCGCAAGCGTCGAGCCTGCGAGCTCTGGTACTCACGTCCCCAGCGCAGTTCGGAAGGTTCCGAGGAGAGTCCGAAGAAGAGGCTCGTCGAAAGCACGCCGCGCGAAGCCGGGGTTCGAGTAGACCGCTCGGTGGCGAGCTGAGCGAGCCGTCAGCCTGCTGCGCTCCGCTCCAAGCAACGTTCCGCAGCGCGCTCCCCAGCACACACCTTGCCCTCGAGGTGAGGCGCCGTCTGGTAGCTGCCGCACAGGAACAAGCGCCGGTCCCGCGCCCGCTGCGTCTCCAGATGCAGGCGTTCGACGGCTCTGAAGTGACCGACCCGAAACGCGGGTAGGGTTTCTGCACCGCGCCACAGCCGCGGCTCGCCGGCGAGTGCGCGCAGGCCCGGCATGTGCGCCTCTGCGGCGTACGAGAGTGCATCGATCAGCTCGGCATCGCGCAGCTCTGCCGAGCGTCCTGCGAACGACGAGCGGGCGACCAGGGTGACACGCACCTCGGGCGTACCGGCGCGTTCCTCGCGCCGGATCGCTATACCAGCAAGCGGACCCGGTAGGCTCTCCGAGATCCAGAAGTTGGCCGACGTGCGTCGCTGAATCGGCGAGGCCGAAATGCCATGAACCCTGGGCGTCTCCGGCAGCCACAGATCGAGCTGGAGCTGGCGTGCATAGCGGATCCGTTCGAGGCATTCGCGCTCCGCCGGCGAAAGGTCGTGTGTACTCGCGGTCACCCGCGATGCCGGCACGGCGAGCACGGTGGCCCGTGTGCTGCACGCCTGTCCCGAGGCCAGCCGGACGCAGCGCCCCCCCTGCTCGATTCGGCGAACCGGTGACTGCTGGCGCGCGCCCGACAGTGCGACCTCGAGCTTCTGCCGCAGCTCCTCTGCGCCGACCACCGGTTGCAACAGCGGGCGCCCCGCCGGGTCGAGCCAAGGCAGTAGGAGCTGGCGTGAGGTCTCGGCGGGGTCCAGGCCGAATCCGAACGACAAGCAGGGTGCGTACAGACGTTCGAAGTTTCGAGGGCCCAGGTAGAGGCGCGCCCAGTCGGCCACGCTGCGATCGTCGAGGCGGGTGCCGAGCTCCGGAGCGTGCCCGTCCGTCCAAGGGCTGTACCAACGCAGCAGGCGCCGCACTCTCCTGCGTGCGAGCATGCCACCCACGCCGTCCAGCATCGGCTCGCGAGGCGCCGATGCCGCCCTGAGCGTCGGGCGCGCTGGCAGCAGATACGTAGGCGGCGGGTTCGGCGCGCGGCGCACGCTCTTGCTCAGACCCAGCTCTGCAGCGAGCCCAGTCAGGTAGGCGGCATCCTGAGGGATGGGGGCGGCCAGCGGAGCCGCCTCGGGTCCAGGACCGTCGGCACTCCCGCGGGCCTCGAACTCGGGAAACCAGGCGACGGACTGCCCGGCCTGTTCGAGCCGAAAGGCTGCCACCAGCGCGGACAGCTCGGAGCCGACGACGGCGATCGGGGGTGTGCCAGGCATGGGGTGCATTGTAGCTGCGCGCTCTGTCTTTGGAGCAGGTGACTCGATCGGTCACCGCCGGCCGCAAAATGGGGCAGCTCTTGCGCCCGCGCTACCCCACACCTGCACGCGCGTGGATAGGCAGCTTTCGAGGCCGAGAAAGCGCCATTAAATCAACGCCTTGGGGCATTTATTGGACGTTCGCGTCCGCGCCTCCGTGGCACGACGCTTGCTTTGATCCAGGTCGCCCGGCGCAAGCTGGGCTTTTGGGAGTGCCCGGGTCGGATACCCCTCCCCTCGCGCAGTGCGAGGATCCGGCCCGGGCTTTCTTTGTTTGTGCGCCTGGGCTGGGCTCGGGGGTGCGCATCGGGCCTGCGCGCGTGCGTGATGGGCCGACTCGCGGCATCCTTGCTGATTCAGCCAGCCACCCCTTGGAGCGCGATCGAGTGAGTCGGACAGGCAGCGGCGTGAAGCGGCACGGCGCGCGGACGGCCTTGGTTCTGTCGGGAGGGGGCGCGCGCGGCGCGTACGAGGCTGGCGTGCTCGACTACGTCACGGGCCCCCTCGCCCGAAGACTGGGCTTCACGCCGAAGTTCGATGTCTATACCGGGAGCTCGGTGGGCGCGGTGCACGCGTGCTACCTGGCGGCGCACGCCGATGCCGTCAGCGAGGGAACCGCCGGGTTGCTGGACATCTGGCATCAGATGGCGTTCTCGCGCGTGTACCACTTCGGCATCGTCGATGCCTGGAACTTCGCGCGCACCGCACTCGGCTTCGTGTCCGGGCACCCGCGTCCGATGCGCAAGCATCCGAAGCGCATGCACGGTCTGCTCAACACGCGCCCGCTCGAGGATCTCGTGATCCGCACGATTCCATGGAAACGGCTCTGGCGGAACATTCGCGAAGGGAAGCTCGAGTCGCTCTGTGTCTCGACGACCGAGATCGCAACGGGCCGAACGGTGAACTTCGTCCAAAGTCACGACGGCACGATCCCGAGCTGGACGCGCGACGAATCCAACGTGGCGATACTGACGCGTGTGGGACCTGCGCACACCTTGGCATCCGCCGCCATTCCGATGCTGTTTCCCGCGGTGCGAATCGGCGCCACGTATCACGTCGATGGTGCTCTGCGACAGGCGACGCCGCTGACGCCGGCGCTGCGCCTGGGGGCGAATCGGCTGCTGATCATCGGACTGCGCCGACCGGAGTTCGAGCGCATCACCGACCCGCTGGCGGCGGAGCGCGTGCAGAAGTTTCGCACCTTCGGGTTCCTGATCGGAAAGGTGCTCAACGCCATGCTGAGCGATCGCCTCGAGGCCGACGTGGCGCACATGCGCGTGCTGAACCGCTTGCTGATGGCGGGAATCGAGACCTACGGAGACGACCACCTCGACCGCATCAATCCCTTCGTGGAAGAGGAGCGCGGACACGGGTTCCAGCTCGTGAAGGATGCCTTCATCCGACCCAGTGAGAACATCGGAACCATCGCCGCCACGCACGTGCGCCGCCTGAGGCGTCAGCCGCCGGGCTCGGTGATGGGCGATCTCGCCTTCCGCTACATGACGCGCGGAGATCCGGAGAGCGAGACCGACCTGATGAGCTACCTGCTCTTCGACGACAAGTATGCGGGGGACCTGATCGAGCTCGGCAGGCAGGATGCGCGTCGCGACGAGGACGCGCTCGCCGCCCTGTTCGTCGAGTAACATATCGGCATGCGGATGCTCCTGGCCGAACTGAACCGAGCGCATCGAACCGTGCGCATCGGCTGGTGCGCGCTCTGTGTATGGCAGCGCTACTGGCTGCGCCGACGCCTGGATCGGATCCTGGGGCGCGACCCGAGTGCGCGCGACCTGAGCGCGGTGCACCAGCGCAACGCCGACCAGATCTTCGGGCTCGCGACCCGGCTGCGCGGGCTCTTGATCAAGATGTGCCAGGTCATCGGCACGCGCTCCGACGTCTTCCCGCCGCAATACGTGCGGACCCTGTCCAAGGCGCACGATCGCGTGCCGCCGCGGCCGTTCGACACGATTCGCGCGGTGGTCGAAGCCGAGCTCGAGAAGCCCTTGGGGGCCGTCTTCTCCGACTTCGCCGAGCAACCGGTCGCTTCTGCCTCGCTCGCGCAGGTCCACCGCGCGCGGCTGCGCGGCGGCGAGTGGGTCGCGGTCAAGGTCCAGTATCCGGACATCGATCGCATCGTGCGCACCGACCTCCGCGTTACGCGGCTGATCTGTCGCATCTACGAACGTCTGGATCCACAGCCGCTCGAGCTGCTTCCCTTGCTCGAAGAGCTTCAGGTCCACCTCGCGCTCGAGCTCGACTTTCGACGCGAGGTCGAGAGCGCCGATCGCGTGCGCGAGCTCTTCGTGGATGAGCCGACCGTGCGCGTACCGCTGATGCATCACTCGCTGTGCACACGACGCGTCATCGTGATGGAGTTCGTATCCGGCCTCAAGGTCAACGACAAGCGTGCGCTCGAGGCTGCGGGCATCGACTGCAGGGCTCTCGTGGCCGATCTGACTCGCGCCTACAATCGGATGATTCTCGCGTATGGCTTCTTCCAAGCCGATCCGCATCCAGGCAACATGTTCATACGCGGCTTGCCGGACGGAGAGCACGAGATCACGTTGGTAGACTTCGGGCTCTCGAAGCAGCTCCCACCTGGGTTCGGCATGGGGCTCTTCGAGCTCATGTTCTCGATGATGACCTTCAACGAAGCCGCCATGATTCGCGCCTTCGAAGAGCTCGGCTTCGCGACCAAGACGGGGGATTCGTCTACCTACATGGAGATCGCGAGGCGCATGGTCGGTGCCTCGGACGACGGAACGTTTCGCGGCGAGTTCACGGAGCAGATGACCGACGAGCTCTTCGAAGCGATCCGAGAGAATCCGATCGTGCAGGTCCCGACCGACTTCATTCTCGTGTCGCGTGCCTTCTCGCTCCTTTCGGGGATCGCACACACACTCGGCGCTCGCGCCAATCTGCTCGATACGATGGGTCCGCGCAGTCGGGAAGACCGCGCCGGCTAGCGGGAGCACGCGCTCCGGCCGAGCCCCAGCTTGGTCGAGTTCGCAAGATCCTGCCCAAGCGGCTAGATCCAGCCGAGATCCAGCAGAGCTCCAGGATCCAGTAGACTGGGACGTGGCAGACGGACGTGGAGGATCGCGTGAAGCTGAGTCGAAGAGAAGCGCTGCACTGGGCGGGTGTCTCCGGAGTTGCGGGTCTGCTCCCGGGCGTGCGTGCGTTCCCCTCCGGACCTGAGGGAGGGCCCGAGTGGGAACCCGGGCGCGGACTCGATTCGGGGCCTGGGTGGAGCCGAGCGGGAGCGGATGAATCGACTCTCGAGGTCGATCGGCAGGCAGCGGCGGCACGAGATACCTGTGAGCTGACTCCCGCACAGACCGAAGGCCCGTACTTCGCTCGCGAAAGACCCGAGCGATCGGATCTGCGCTTCCGTTCGAGCGACTCTGTGTCGAGTGGTTCTGCGCGAGATGCATCGAGGAGTAGCGGCGAGCGCATTCCCGGTGTAGAGCTCGCGCTCGAACTCCGGGTGCTGACCGCTGGCATAGGCAGCTGCACCCCCCTGGCTGGGGCGGGGGTGGACCTCTGGCACTGCGATGCCCTCGGAGTCTATTCGCGCGTCCCGGCACTCGGTACCGCTCGGGAGGGATTTCTGCGCGGATTCCAGCGTGTCGGGCAAGACGGCCGGGTCCGATTTCGTACGATCTATCCGGGCTGGTATCCCGGGCGAGCGGTGCACCTGCACTTCAAGGTTGCGTACCTCGAGCCGGATAGACCCGGTGGGCGCAAGTCGGACGGGCGTCTGCGCGAGTTTGCCTCGCAGCTCTACTTCGACGATGCGATCAATCGTCGCGTGCACCGGGAGGAGCCGTATCGTCAGCGCGGAGAGCCTCCGCTCAATCGCCAGGACGGCATCTACCGCTACGGTGGCGACCGCTTGCTGTTACAGCCTGAGCGCGATGGGTCTGGATACGTGGCCCAGTTCGATATCGGGCTGCGGGGCTTCGGCACGGTGGGCTGAGCTCTAGACATGCGAAGCTTTGTTTGGTGCTCCGGCGGCCCGCCCACGCAGTGCCCGTGCGCGAGCGGAGTCTTCAGCCCGAAGAGACTCGATACTGAAGCGATGTCTCCACGCTCTCCACCGTAGAGCGGGCAGTCTCGATCCGTGCGCGCTCCTCGGTGGGCCAGTAGAGGCGGAAGCAGGTTCCTTCGCCGAGCTTGCTCTCGACCTGAATCAGCCCACCCGCCGCTTGCGCGAGGCTCTGAACAGAGGACAGCCCCAGGCCGCTTCCCGCTGGGCCCTTGGTCGTGAAGAACGGTTCGAAGAGCTGTTCGATGGTCGCCTGGTCCATGCCGCAGCCGTCGTCTTCGACCTGCATCTGGATGTAGCTCTCGCCGCTCGGTGCCAAGCTGCCGGGTAGCTCGGACTCACTGGCTGGTCGAACACCGATACGAAGCGTTCCTCCCTCGGGCATGGCGTCGCGTGCGTTGAGCGCGAGGTTCATCAGGATTCGCTGGATGGCGCCTTCTTCCGTCTCGATCTGTGGACAGGCTGTCGTCTCGACCTGCACCTGGATCTGGCACGAGAGGATCCGCTGCAGGAGAACTCCGGCGCGCTCGACCTCTGCCTTGGGGTCCACCGAGATCTTTCGCTTCGAGCCGCTGGCACCGAACGCGAGCAGCTGCCGCGAGGTACTGGTGGCTTCTCGCGTGGCCACTTCGATGGCGCGCAGCGCGCGCTCGAACTCTTCGGGCTGCCCCACGGTGCGCCGCGCGATCTCCGCGTTGCCCGCGATGATGTAGAGCGTGTTGTTGAAGTCGTGCGCCGCGAAGCCTGCCAACCGCCCGAGCGCCTCGAGCTCGCGTGCGCGCCGGAACTCACGTTCGCTCTGATCGAGCCGCTTGCGAATACCTTCGCGCTCCTCCTCGGACTCCTGTAGCAGTCGGAGCGAGAGATCCTTCTCGCGCAGCAAGGTCTCTGTGCGTTCGATCAGGTGGGACATCCCCACGACGATCGCGACCGAAACGGCCGAGAAGACGAGCACGACACGCGCAGCCGTGTCCGCGTTGGCGGTATCGAACATCTGCCACCAATCCGGCGGCCGCGTGATGAGGTTCGAGGAGTGGAGGTAGCCGAGTGACACGATCGCGAGCACGCACGTGGCGCAGGTGGCGAAACCCGCGGTGCGACCCAGCAGCATCGTGCTGAGTGTCACTGAGAAGGCCAGCCCCAGTAGCGACTCGGGGGTGAATCCGTCGATGCCGAGCCCGACCGTACACGCTGCGAACACTGCGCCGATCAGCACCGTGGCGCGCACACGGAAGTGGATTCGGCGCGCGACCAGGATCAGAATGAATGCCACCAGAGACACCAGCGCGGCGCCCAGGCTCCGGTGAGCCACGTGTTGCTGAAGTAACACGGCCGAGATCAGTGCGCCCATGACCGTGCAGCTCCAGAAGACCCCGTTCAGGAGCGACTCGCGCCAACGCTGGCGCTCGGTATCGACCTCTTTGGGACGCGGGGCGTTGCCGGACGCTTGCATGTTCGGAGAGATCTCAAGCATGACCGCTCCGAGTGGCGGGAGCCCGCTGCCGGAGAGGGGTAGGGGACAGTGCGCGGGGGAACGGCATCGAACTCATCGGGAGCCAGCTCATCTGTTCGGGTCTACGAACCTCGATTCTCGCGCAGTATACCTGCACAGGCGTCCCATTGGGGGATAGTTCCGGCGTGGTAGTCCATGTCTTTGGTGCGCGTTGGGCGCGGTCAGACCCCTTCACTGCGGGGGATTAGCTTCATAGAGGCCTCGGAGACGGCCGCGCGAGGCTTGCTGCGACTCCAGGATCGGTCGTGTAACCCACTTGCCCGGCGGCGGGGTCCAATCCCGTGCTAGCCGAGAGTCATTGCCGAGACTCGGCACCGAGACTCGGCGCCCAGAGGCGTCGGACTCACCGATAGCTCCCCGCCCTGCGACCTGTGAGTCGGTCCCGGGTCTCTCGGCTAGCGCGGTGCGGACATCGCTCCATCCGTGGAGCAGCTAGAGGAGACCATACATGATCAACCCGCTGAGACTCCGCAGGAAGGCCCTGCTGGGCTGGGTCGTTGCGGCACTTTCGATTCCACTCGTCATGCCGGGCATCTCACTGAGTGGGCCCCGTTCGGAGGGACGCGGTCCGGGCCTCCGACTACTGGAACGCAACGCGGAGCGCTTGGGACTGGACGATGCGACCTTGGCGCAGATGCGTGCGGTCGCCGAAGCCGAGCGCGAGCAGAGCCGTGCGCTGCGCGAGAGCCAACGGAGAGAACGCCGCGTACTGCGCGAGCTGATGAAGGCTCCGAAGCCCGACCGCCCGGTGATCATGAACCAGCTCGACGTTCTCGGGCAGCTCGAGACCGATCTGCGCAAGCAGCGGATGAGCGGATGGCTCGATATCCAGGCGCTGCTGACTCCAGAGCAGCGCGAAGAACTGGCTTCGCTGCGTGCAGAGATGCGAGAGCGCTTCAAAGAAGGTCGCCGGGGCGGTCGCTTCGGCAAAGGATTCGGGAAGCGCTTCGAGAGAGGGTTCGGGGAAGATCCGTCCGGCGAATGACCGGTTGCCAAGGCGAAGGCACGCTCGATCGGATGTGCGATCGGGCGTGCCTCGTCCATTCACGAAGGCTCTACTCCGGTGACTTGGTGAACAGCATCAGATGTTGCTGGGGCAACCCGTCGTACGTGCGCACGTAGGTGAGTCCCACGGCAGCCATCTCCTTCTTCACCTGCTCCTGGCTCATCTTGTGCGTCGGCAAGATCGGCACACTCTCGTCTTCCGCTCGATACTCCACGAGCGCGACCATCCCGCCCGTTCGCAGTGCACGCCGGAGTGCGAGCATCATCTCCCTCGGATGAGAGAACTCGTGATACGCATCGACCATCAGTGCGAGGTCCACAGCGTCATCGGGTAGGCGAGGGTCTTCGATCGATCCAACGATCGTTTGCACGTTGGAGATGCCGCGTTCATCCCGCGCCGTGACGAGCCGCTCGAGCATCTCGGGTTGGATGTCTACTGCAAGGACTTTGCCTTCCGGAACGCGTTTGCTCAGCTTGAACGACAGGTATCCCGAACCCGCTCCGATGTCCGCCACGATCGCGTCGCGCGCGAGCGGCAACGCTTCGATCATCTCGTCCGGATTCTCCTCGGTCGTGCGCTCCGGGCGCTCGAGCCAGTCGGCGCCGAGGTGGCTCATGACCTTTGCGATCTCGCGCCCTTGGTAGAACTTTCCGATTCCGTAGGGCGAGGCCACCCCAGTTTCGTACGGGGTAGGAGCATCGCCGCGCGCGACCTCCTCGCGCGCGGGTTGGGCTCCGTCCTCGGCGTGCGCCGTTGCGAGTCCGATTCCGGCGAGTTCGAGTCCGGGCAGCGGAACCAAGGGTAGAGTGAGTGCGACGAGACAGCAGACGAGCGTCAGCTCGCGCGCGCGCGCAGAGGCGGCGCTCCATCGGCGGTACATGGGCATCATCCTTCGTAGCGGAAGACGAGCTGCTTCTTCTCGCGATCGCGCTCGAGCGCCAGCTCGAGCAGTCGATTGATCAGTTCGGTGAGCTCGAGCCCGGACGCCTGCCAGAGCAGCGGGTACATGCTTCCAGACGTGAAGCCGGGCAGGGTGTTGAGCTCGTTCAGAAAGACGCGGTCGGTGCCGCGTTCGACGAAGAAGTCCACGCGGGCCAGGCCCCAGCACTTGGTCGCTTTGAATGCGAGGAGTGCGAGCGAACGGATCTTCCGCGCCAGCTCTTCCGAGAGCAGCGCGGGGATCATCAACTGAGTCGTGGGGCTCTCGTACTTCGCGTGATAGTCGTAGAACTCGGTATCCGGAAGGATCTCGCCCAGGAGGGATGCGCGCGGCTCGTGGCCGCCGAGGACGGCGCACTCGATCTCGCGCACGTCGTAGCCGGGCTCGGTGAGCACGTGGTGATCGAAGCGGGCCGCATCCTTCAAGCACTGTCCCAGCTCGCCGCGCGTGCGCGCCTTTCCCACTCCGACGGACGAGCCTGTCTTGGTGGGTTTGACGAAGACCGGATACGGCAGCTGGGATTCGATCTCGTCCATCACGCGTTCTGGGTCTTCGAGGATCGAGGGCCGTGCGTGCTCGAGCCCCGGTAGGACCGGGATTCCCGCGTCGCGCAGTACGCGCTTCGCCAGCACCTTGTCCATGCAGAGGGCGCTCGCCATCACGTCCGCGCCGACGTAGGGTAGCCCCGACAGCTCGAAGAGTCCCTGCAGGGTCCCGTCCTCGCCCCAACGCCCATGGATGATCGGTGCGAGGATGTCGAGCGGTGCGCTGAGAGCGCTCTTGCCGTCCTCGCCGAGAAACTCGAGGCTCCCATCGAGTGCGATCCGACACTTCGACGCAGCCGGAGATCCGATCAGGTTATCGGGTCGCAGACCGGCTTCCGGCTCTGCGACCCACCAGCAGCCGGCGTGATCGAGTCCAACCAGTATCGGCACGTGGCGATGGAGATCGAGGCCGTGGAACAACGTCGTCGCCGACGTCACCGACACCTCGTGCTCCGTGGAGACTCCACCGAAGACGATGCCGACCCGATTCTTGCGCGCTTCCTTGGATTCCGCTGGGGCAGTCACGAGGTCAGCATACCAGTTTTCGCTCCCTCCGAAGCCTGGGGCGAGCCCACGGTGACGCGTTGACACTGCGCTCGCCCTACGCATACCCTCGCGCTGTGGACGCATTGGACGCAAGGCAGCAGGGATTGTTCGAGGCGCTGCGCGCTTCCGGCCCTCTGATCGTGGCCTTCTCGGGCGGCACCGACTCGGCCTATCTGGCGTGGGCGGCGCACCGCGCGCTGGGTGCGGAGTGTCTGGCCATCACGGCGGACTCCCCTTCCTATCCTCGCTCTCATCGGCGCCTGGCCGAGCGGGTGGCGGAGCAGATCCAGCTGGCGCATCGCTTCGTGGCGACGCGCGAGATGCAGGATCCGAGCTACGCGAGGAACGCGCACGACCGCTGCTACTTCTGCAAGACGGAGCTCTTCGACGTGCTCGAGCAGGTGCGGCGGGAGCTCGGCTTTCGCGCGGTGGCCTACGGCGTG
This sequence comes from Pseudomonadota bacterium, assembly GCA_003247575.1. Taxonomy (GTDB): domain Bacteria; phylum Myxococcota_A; class UBA9160; order SZUA-336; family SZUA-336; genus SZUA-336. Next base: position 28,211 of record QJZC01000057.1, on the reverse strand, counting down.
AACCTCGACGACACGGGCGACTTTCGACCCGGGCATCGCGCGGCAGAAGAGCACTCCGTGCGCTCGCCGCTGCTCGACGCCCGCTTGCGTAAGGCCGACATCCGCGAGCTGTCCCGCCGCGCGGGACTGTTGTCGGCCGACGTGCCGGCGTCCGCCTGCTTGTCCTCGAGGATTCCCTACGGAATGGAGGTCACGCCCGCCAAGCTCGAGCAGATCGATCGTTCCGAGGACTTCCTGCGCGCGCTCGGCTTCGAGCAGGTACGCGTGCGGCACCACGGGCCTCTGGCGCGCATCGAGCTGGCGCCGAACGAGATGGATCGCGCGCTGGATCGCCGGATGTTCCGCGAGATCTCGCGCGGCCTGCACGAGCTGGGATTCCGCTGGGTGAGCCTCGACCTGGATGGCTACCGACAGGGCGCGCTGAACGAGGTGCTCCAGATCGAGCCGGGGCCGCACGCGTCCGAGCGCGCGCCCGGCCCCGAGGACCACCGGTTGCCCCAGTTGCAGCGCGAGCCGCGCGCGTGATGCTCGCCCACCTCGAGCTCTCGGGAGCCGCGTTCGATCGCGGTGTGTCGCAGGCGGGTGTGAGCCGCCGCTCGGTGGCGGCCTGGGTGGAGCAGCAGACCGGCGCGCTGGGCGCTCTGGGGCGTCGTGAAGCCATGCGGGCGGCAAGGCGTGGGCCGGGGCTGCGGATGCAGCGCCATCTGATCCAGGAGCACGAGCGACTGGCGGGGATCGCGCTCGGTGCGGGAATCGCACCTGGGCTGCTCGAATGGGCCGAGACACAGTTTCGCGTCTGCGGTCGCGCGAGCGTGTGCGGTAGCGAGCTCGAGCTGCGGCTCGATCTTCCTACGGAGCTCCTTCCGCTGATGTTGACCCGCCAATCGCAGCCCGATGCAGTCGGCTTCTCGAGCGTCGAGCTCAGCGCGCTCCCCCTGAGCGGTTGCGTGGCGGGTGTGAACCAGCATGGGATCGCCGTCGCGATCGAGGCGGATCGGGGCCTGGACCAGATCTCGCTGAGGCACTTCGCACAGGACCTCCTGTTTCGGGCGTCCGATCTGGAGGGCGCGCTCCACCATCTCGCGCTGCGCGCGCGCTATGCGGGGGGCAGCGGCGTGCTCGTCATCGCTTCTGCAGCTGGTGCGGCATTTCGGGTCGAACTCGCGGCTGGCGAGTGCCGCCCGCGCAGGTTGGCGCCGCGCAGCAAGCCCGTACCGGAGTCTACCGTCCGCATCGATTCGAGCTTGCGGCAGCTGTGCTACTTCGATGTCTCCGATGGCAGCGAGCGGCGCTGCGAGCTTCTGGCCATCGGGGAGCCGAGAACCGCCGGAGAGAGCGCGGGCTCCTGACCCGGGTGCGCGTGCAACCGCCCTGAAGCTTGCAACTGCTCAGAGGCTCGCGACCGCTCAGAAGCTTGCAACCGCCGAGAAGAGCGTAAGACTGAGCCCTACCATGGGCCAGCACACAAGCCATCGAAGCTCCGCCCCGTCGGCCGATCCGGATGAATCCGGTCGCGACACGGCTCGACTGAATCATTGGGCCGACCAGGCTGCGGCGCGGATCCTGCGCGCCTACCCAGAGCAGAAGCGTCTCGTTGTGGCCGCGGGGATCACGCCCTCCGGTGTCGTTCACATCGGCAACTTTCGCGAGCTCATGACGGTGGACCTGGTGGCGCGTGCGCTCAGGGATCGTGGTGCCGAAGTCCGGTTCATCTTCTCGTGGGACGACTTCGACGTATTCCGCAAGGTACCCGCGGACGTGCCGCGCCAAGAGGAGCTCGCCGGCAAGCTGCGCTGTAGCATCGCAGATGTCTTCGACCCCTTCTGCGATCATGCGAGCTACGCGGAACACTATGAGATGCGACTCGAGCAAGAGATCGTGCCCCTCGGGATTCAGCCCGAGTTCCTCCGACAGGCCGCACGCTATCGGCGCGGTGACTATGCGGAGGGGATCCGTCGTGCGCTCGAGAACGCGGAGCGGATCCGAGCGGTGCTGGACCGTCATCGCTCGACGCCGCTGCCCGAGGACTGGCTGCCGCTCGCGGGTTTCTGCGACACCTGCGGACGCGACGCGCTCGACTTGGAGTGGGACGGCGAGTGGGGTGTGCGGGTGCAGTGCCAAGACTGTGGAGCGGTGGCTCCGCGCGATCTGCGCCAGGGGGGCAATCTCAAGCTTCCGTGGCGCGTAGACTGGCCGATGCGCTGGGCCTACGAAGGGGTCGTCTTCGAGCCCGGCGGTAAGGACCACAGCACCGCCGGCGGAAGCTATGACACTGGCTGCGAGATCGCGGAGGCCGTCTACGACTGGCGTGCGCCGGAGTATCTCGCCTACGACTTCGTACGTTGCAAGGGAAGGGGCGGCAAGATCTCCTCCTCGGCGGGAGACGTGATCAGCGTCGCGGATGCACTCGAGGTCTACGAGCCGGAAATGCTGCGCTGGCTGTTCGCGAGCTACCGGCCCGGATCCGAGTTCCAGATCTCGTTCGACCTCGACGTGATCAAGCTCTACGAGGACTTCGATCGCGCGGCGCGCCTGGCTCGGGAGCCCGACTCGGGAGGGCGGGCCGACAAGAAGCGCCAGGCTACGCGCCGGCTGATGGAGCTGGCCATGGTCGAGCCCGGCCGGATCGAGCCGGGCAGTGCGCTCGCGTTCGTGCCCGGATTCCGTGGGTTGACCATGATCCTGCAGGTCTACGATGGAGACCTCGAGCAGGCCAGGGCTCACTACGAACGCACCGGGCAGATCACGACCGACGTCGAACGCGAGCGGTTCGTGACGCGAGCGAGCTGTGCCTGGCGTTGGATCGAGCGCTATGCCCCCGAGGACTTCCGCTATCGCATCCGCGCCGAGCCGGTGAGCCGCTCGCTCACGCCGGATCAGCACCGAGTGCTCGAGAGACTCGTCGCGGCGCTCGAGGCGCATCCAGAGATCGACGAGGACGCCTTGGTGCCGCATCTCAGGGTGATGTGCGAGGGAACCGCCCTCACCCCGCAGGAGTTCTTTCCGGTAGCGTACGATCTGCTGATCGATCGGCCCAAGGGACCCAAGCTCTCGACGTTGATCCCAGTCATGGGAACGGCTCGCGCGCTTCCGTTGCTGCGTCCCAGTCTCGGTTGCGCGTGAGTGTCCGTTGCTCGTGAGGACGAATGGCTCCTGAGTGGATCGCTCGGGATGCACTACACTAGCCGCGAACGCGCGAACTGGGCTCAGCGCAGTTGCAGCGACTCGCCTTCGTAGGAGAGGTCGAGCGAGGGAATCAGCACCGCCTTGCGGTCTCCCTGCTTGCGTACGCGGCCTGCGATCCAGGCTCGATATCCCGACTGCTCGGCCAGACGCACGGCGTGGGCTGCTTCGTGCGGTGCCAGATAGAGAGCGAATCCGACGCCCATGTTGTAGGTGGCATAGGCCTCGCGCCGCGAGAGGCCCGAGTCGAGCAGGAACTGGAAGATCGGATGTGGGGTTCCCGGTGTCTCGATCTCGTAGACGAAGGACTCGTCGAGCCGCATCAGCTTGCGCCATCCGTGGCCTGTGACGTGAGCCGCATAGTGCAGCTCCAGCTTGGCATCGCGGCAGCCGCGAATCAGCTCGGCGTAGAGCACCGAGGGGTCGCAGAGGGCTTCTCCGAAGCTGCGGCCGTCACTGATTTGTGTCAGGTATCCATCGGGAAGCTGCTCTGCGAGTCGGCGACACAAAGTGATGCCGTTGGTCTGCACTCCGCTGCTCGCTACGAACACGATCGCATCGTCGGCACTCACGTTTCCGGTGATGCGATCGGTCTTCGGGGCGATCTGCCCGATCGCCGAACCTGCGAGCACGATTCCCTGCTCGCACACGATGTCGCGCAGCGCTGGGGTCTCGCCGCCGCCCCACACCGCCCCCGCGCGCCGGCAGCCTTCTGCGAACCCCTCGGCCAGATCTCGAGCGCGCGTGCCCTTTGCGAACCAGTCGGCATCACCGACGGCCGCGTGCATGGCGACGACCAGCGGTAGCGCGCCACACGTGACCAGATCGTTCACGATGGTGGCGACCGTATCGATGCCGATCTCGCGATAGAAGCTCTTGCCCGTGAGCTCGAGCATCGCGTCGGCGACGAGCACCTTGGTGCCGAGGCCTTCTTCGACGTGCACCAGGAAGCGATCGGCAGCCTCGATCAGATAAGCGCTCTCACCGCGTACACCCTCGGGCTCTGCGAGCCCATGGTGCTCGAGTGCCTGTTTGGTCGATGCGGCCGCCAGCTGGCAGGCTCGCTTGAACTGGTCGAGGACGTCGTAGTCGACGCCACTCGATGCATAGGTCAGATCCCGCATTCAGGCGCAGTATGGACCCTGAACGCGGGGCGTGCTAGTGCGAACGCTGGGCCTGAAACTCACTCGCCGCCCCCGGGACGCCGCCGTCGGCGTCGCCGACGTGGACGTGCCTCGTCGCGTGGGCGCTCGGCTGCTGCGCTCGGGGTTTCGGCCGGGGCGGAGGGTGTCGGAGTCTCCAGCTGCGAACCCCCGTGAAGATGCTCGAAGAGGATCGCGGACAGCATACCGAGACCTTCGTCGGTGGCCGTGAGCCGCTGGACGACGCCCAAGTACGCTTGCCGGCGCGTGCGCTGCTCGCGCTCGGGCAGGTCGCGGAGCGCGTGCTCGAGCTTGACCTCGATGCGCTTGGCGATGCGTTCTTCGACTTCGCTCTGTTTGGGGAGCGGTCGCTCGGGAATCGTCATCCGGTTGATGGCCTGCAGGCTCTTGAAGTTGCCGATATCGAGGCCCGAGATCAGGGAGATCGCCGTTCCCGTCTTGCCCGCACGGCCAGTGCGCCCCGTGCGATGGAGGTAGGTCTCCGGAGAGTCGGGCGTCGCATACGAGATGACGTGAGACAGGTCGCTGATGTCGATGCCGCGTGCTGCGACGTCGGTCGCCACGAGATAGCGCAGCTCGCCGGCCTTGATCCGCGCCATGACCTTCTCTCGCGCGACCTGGGTCATGTCGCCTTGGATCATATCGGCGTCGAGCTGGTTACGCTGAAGGAACGCGGTGATGAAGCGCACGTCGTCACGCGTGTTGCAGAAGATGATCGCGGAGTCGGGGTCCTCGAATTCGATCAGCCGGAGCAGCGCTTGATCCTTCTCCTGAGCGGGCACGATCACGTGGTAGTGCTCGATCTCTTCGGGGCTGCGAACGCCGCCTTCGGTCAGCGAGATGAAGGCCGGGTCGATCAGGAAGAAGCGGGTCAGCGACTTGACCCGTTCGGGAATCGTCGCGGAGAAGAGACCCGTCTGACGCTCGCTCGGGACGTAGCGGCTGAGCTCCTTCATGTCGGGCCAGAACCCGAGCGAGAGAAGCTCGTCGGCCTCGTCGAAGATCAGCACACGCAGCGCGTCCAGCCGCATTCGCTTGCTCTTCAAGTGATCGAGCACGCGCCCGGGAGTCCCGACGATCACCTGTGCGCCGCGCTCGAGCGCGTCCAGCTGTGGGTTGTAGGAGGTTCCGCCGTAGATCGGGAAGGCCTCGACGTCGAGGTGCTTCCCCATGATGTTGATCTCCTTGCAGATCTGTCCCGCGAGCTCGCGCGTCGGTGCCAGTACGAGGGCCTGGATCCGCTTCAGGTCTGGGTCGATGCGCTCGATGATCGGGAGGCCGAAGGCACCCGTCTTGCCACTGCCCGTGACCGCTTGCACGAGCACGTCGCGGCCCTCGCGCATGACGGGAATGACCTGCTGTTGTACGGGCATGGGCTTGCTCCAGCCCAGCTCTGCAATGCCTTTGCCGATCGCTTCCGAAAACGTGTCGAAGTTCGTTAGTGGTTCAGTCATGGTTCTGGCTCGATGATCTCCTGCTGCACGCGCTCGACGGTTCGTTCGACCATGTGCGCGACGTCCAGTTTGGATTCGATCCGATCGATGCGGTCTGGACGTGTGAAGGTCGCCGGACGTGCCGGCATGAGATAGCTGCAGCAATCGTCGTCGGGCTCGATCGAAATGTCGAACGTATCGATCTGCTGCGCTCGGGAAATGATCTCCTGCTTGTCCATGCCGATCAGCGGACGCAGGACGGGTAGGGTGGCAACCCGATTGATGGTGTCGAGATTGGCGAGTGTCTGCGACGAGACCTGCCCCAGGCTCTCTCCGGTGATCAGGGCGAGGCCGCGCCGACGGTGTGCGAGTACCTCTGCGATGCGGAGCATGAAGCGGCGGTAGAGCACGATGCGCGGCTCGGCTGGCGCCTCTTGGACCAGCTCGGTCTGAAGCTCGCCGAAGGGAACAATAAACAGTGTAGATGGCCCCTGATAGCGGGCCAGACGTCCCACGAGGTCGCGCACCTTGTCCACCGACGCGCCGCTCGTGAAGGGCGCCGAATGGAAATGGATGAAGTCGAGTGAGGCTCCGCGCTTCATGAGCTCGTAGGATGCCACCGGAGAGTCGATTCCGCCGGAGATCAAGCAGCTCGCTCGACCTGCGCTGCCTGTGGGCATGCCCCCCGGGCCCGGAATGCGCTCGTGCAGGATCAGGGCCTCGTCCGTCAGCACGTGGATGTCGATCCATTGGTCCGGGTTCCGGAGATCGACCCGTGCGCCGGTTTGCGAGGCGACGAACTGCCCCAGCTGACGTGCGATGTCGCTCGAGCGGAACGGATGACGCTTCTCGGCGCGGCGCGCGCGGATCCCGAAGCTCGCGAACTTGCGCTGGCGCAGGAACTCCGTGAGCTCTGATTCGAGGGCTTCGAGCGACGGGGCGCATACGCTGACGCGCCCGTAGTAGGCGACTCCGAAGCAGCGAGAGATGTGTGTCTTGACCTGGTCGAAGGGGATCGAGTCCGGAAGCTCTACGAGCAGCCGACCGAAGCGGTGCGCCACGGTGACCGGACCGACGGGTGCCAGGACCCGCTGCAAGCCGAGCCGAAGCCGCTCCTCGAAGCGGGGGCGGTTCCTACCCTTGAGGCCGATTTCGGCGTAATGCACCACGATTTTCATGACGATCGGTCGCTGGCTCCTCGGCGCGGCTCTTTGTGGACTCCCGAGCCTCGAGAAGCCACAGGGTACGCCTCGCGGATCGGGGCGAAGTCCGATATTGCCACCGCGCGACCTCGACCGCCTCGAGCGGGGTTCGAGCGGACTCCCGCTCTAGGATCTTCGCGTTCGCAGTGGCTGGCGCACCGAAGGTCTCGGGCCGCCCCGAGCCGCGTCGAAGGCCTCGCTCCCGGAATGCCTGGCTTCCGAGGACCGCGCTGGATCACGCGCGTGAACGGCGCAGGGCTGCGCGCCTCGGCCAGACCCCGGCACCAGCGGGCCTTCCGAGTACGACGGGGAAATCGCGCGGGCAGTGTACCCGTTGCTGGCGCGCGATTCCATCGCCATCTCGTCCCACCCCTCAACGCTGGCAGTTTGGGCAGTAGTGCGTGCCGCGTTGCCCGACCACCACCCGCACGATCGGCGCCCCGCACGTGCGGCACGGGAGCCCGGTTCGAGCATAGACACAGCGTTCGTCCTGGAAGTGGCCGTCCTGCCCGTCCGGCTGGACGAAGTCCGAGATGCTGCTGCCCCCCGTCTCGATCGAGCGCTCGAGCACGCGGCGCAGTGCTCGGGCGATGGCCTGGCAGCGATCTCGGCTCAAGCGTCCCGCGGCGCGGCGTGGACGCACACCTGCGTGAAACAGGGCCTCGTCTGCGTAGATGTTGCCGATCCCTGCGAACAAACGCTGGTCGAGGAGCACGCTCTTGATCGGGGCTCTTCGCGACCGCGTGGCGGTGAAGAGCGCGTCCCCCGTGATCTCGAGGGCGTCCACCCCGAGTCGATCGAGGCGCGCGTCGCTGTGACCTTTCTCCAGCAGAAGCACCTTGCCGAACTTGCGAACGTCCCGGAAGCAGACTCCAGGCGCGCCGTCGTCGAATTGCAGCTCGAGATGGGTATGCAAGTCGGGTTCGAAGTGCTGCTGGGCTTCGGGGGAGAGGCTGGCGCGCGTGGTCGCCGACAGCAGGCGCACGCTCGTGGCTGCGCTCGAGAAGAGTTGGCCCGTCATGCCAAGGTGGAGCACGAGCCGCCGCTCGTCATCGAGCGACGCGACGAGATACTTGCCCAGGCGTTCGAGCGCGAGCACCGTGCGGCCTTCGAGCGCGCGGCGTACGCGTGACGGATGGGTCAGGTAGAAGTAGCTCGGTGGTGTCGTACGAACCCGCGCGATCCGGCGTCCCACGAGCAGTGGGCCGATGCGTCGGCGGGTGACTTCGACCTCTGGAAGCTCGGGCATCGGGCGCAGTATACGGAGCCCGCTCGGGTGCTCCCAGCGGGACCTGCGTAGGGTGCTCGGCGATTCTGGGCTCTCGCGCTGACCGAAGCCGGGATCTGAGCTAGGCTGGCGCGCGTGACCGCGAGAATCGATGAACGACAGGTACGACACGTCGCCCGCTTGGCGAAGCTGGAGCTCAGCGGGGAAGAGCTCGCCCGCATGGTCCACGATCTGGATGCGATTCTGGAGTACGTCGCTCTGCTCGACACCGTCTCGACCGAAGACGTCCCGCCAACCACACAGCCACTCGAGCTCGAGACGCCGCTCCGAGCCGATGCGGCACGCGAGCCGCTGTCGGTGGAGGAGGTCGTACGGGCCGCGCCCGCGCATGAAGCGGGAGCGTTCCTGGTTCCCAAGGTGATCGAGTGAGCGGCGAACTATGGCAGCTGGGGCTCGCTGATCTTGCGGAGGGGCTCGCGTTGGGCCGGTTCACGAGCCGCGCGATCGTCGAGAGTTGTCTCGCGCGAATCGCGGATACAGACGGCAAGGTAGGCGCGCTGCTCTCGGTCCGTGCCGAGGCCGCGGTCCAGGAGGCTGAGGCCGCCGATCGCGCACGGGCTCAGGGGGAGGGGACGAGCCCGCTCCACGGCCTGCCGCTCGTGATCAAGGCGAATCTGGTCGATCCGGAGATCGAGTCGAACTGTGCCTCGAAGATTCTGCAGGGGTTTCGAGCACCGTATCGCGCCGAGGTGCTCTGCCGGCTTCGCGCCGCGGGTGCAATCGTGCTCGCGACCGCGAACATGGACGAGTTCGCAATGGGTTCCTCGTGCGAGAACTCGGCGCTGGGCCAGACCGCAAACCCCTGGAATCTGGGTTGTGTGCCGGGTGGCTCGAGTGGTGGTGCGGCCGCCAGCCTCGCCGCGCGACAGGTGCCCGGAGCGCTCGGCTCGGATACGGGTGGATCCATACGGCTGCCGGCCGCCTTCTGCGGAGTGTCGGCGCTCAAGCCCACCTATGGCAGGGTCTCGCGCTACGGCTTGATCGCGTTCGCGAGCTCGCTCGACCAGATTGGGCCCATGGCGCGCGATGTGCGCGATCTCGCCCTGCTGCTCGAGGTGATCGCAGGCCACGACGAGAAGGACTCGACCTCGCTGCTCGATCCAGTGCCCGCCTACGTAAAGCTGCTCTCCAAGCTGGGGGATGCCCCCCGCCTCGACGGCGTGCGTGTCGGTGTCCCCGCCGACTTGTTCGACTCGGATCTCGATGCCGGGGTCCAGCGCTCCGTGCGTGAGGCGCTTGCTGTACTCGAGCGCCTGGGAGCCAAGCCGGTCGAGGTCGAGCTCCCGCATGCGCAGCTGGGTGTCGCAGCTTACTATCTGATCTGCACGGCGGAGGCATCGTCGAACCTGTCCCGCTACGACGGAATCAAGTACGGCTTGCGCGTCGAGGGACGCGATCTCGACGAAACCTACATACGCACGCGCAGCCAGGGATTCGGAACCGAGGTCAAGCGCCGCATCATGCTCGGCACCTTCGTGCTCTCTGCAGGCTACTACGATGCCTACTACCGCAAAGCGCAGCAGGTTCGCACCCTGATTCGGCGCGATGTCGCGGCGGCGTTCGAGAACTGCGACGTGCTCGCCTTGCCGACTGCGGTCGGAGCGGCCTGGCCTCTAGGCGAACGCATCGAGGATCCCCTCTCCGTCTACCTGCAAGACGTCTTTACCGTGTTGGCCAATCTTGCGGGCGTGCCCGCGTTGGCCTTGCCGTGCGGATTCACCGAAGATCGGATGCCGCTCGGCTTTCAGCTGCTCGGACGGCCGCTGGCCGAAGCAGATCTGCTGCGCGTCGGTCATTCGTACCAGGCACATACGAGCTGGCACCGCGAGGTGGCCCCGCTCTGAGGAGGTGCGCTTGAAGCGTTGGCTCCTGTTCATCGGTCTAGGGATCCTGTCTCTCGTCGGCGGGCTGATCGCCGCGGTCTACCTCTTGGTCGATCGCGCGGCCGTGCGCGAGCTCGTAGTCGACCAGGCCACGAGCGCCCTCGGGCGACGCGTGCAGCTGGGCGAGCTCGATCTCGTCGTGCTGCCGCAGCCCGCGGTCCGGCTCGAGTCGCTCTCCGTATCGGGAGACGCGGGAGCTCCGGAGCTCCTCACCGCGGACGCGATCTCGCTGCGGGTCGCGCTGTGGCCGCTCCTCCTGGAGCGCAAGGTGGAGCTGGCTTCGGTGACCCTGGAGCGCCCCGCGATTCGGCTGCCGGTCGACGCCGAAGGGATGCCCGTGATTCCCGAGCTCGCACCCCCTTCCGAAGGTGCGGGAATCCCAGCCGATCGGTCGCGATCGCGTGTAGAGTCGCCAGAAGGAGCATCAGGCGGAGATCCCGCGGACTCGAAAGCTGAGAGCGGAGGAAGCATTCGCTTGGCGATCGATCAGCTCGAACTCACAGACGGAAGTCTGGAAGCTGGCGAGTGGAAGCTCGCCGGGCTGGATATCTCTGGAGAGCTCGACCTCGAAGGCGAGAGCCGCTTCCGGGGGAGTGCCAGCCTTCCGGGACTCGGTCAGCTGCGGGAGATCGAGGTTCGCTTGCGGGGACTCGGCGAGGACGTGCCTCAGGTGGATGTGCGCATCGGTCTTGGCGAGTTCTCCTTGAAGGTACTCGGCGATCGCCTCGGCCTCGTCCCGGATCCGATCGCGAGTCTCGCCGGTGAGCTTTCGGGAGATCTGGAAGCAAGCCTTGCGGGTGCCGAGCTCACGACGGCACGCGGGAACCTCGAGGTAGTGTCCGCGGAGATCGCCGCAAGCGGTGCACGGGTTGCGGGACCGCTCCCCGTGCAGTTCGAGCTCGGCGGACCGTTCTCACTCGACCTGACCGCGGCCGAGGTTGCATTCGAGAGCACCTTGACCAAGCCCGCCGGAGAGCGGTTGCGCGTGGACGGCACCCTGACCAAGGAGCTGGGTCCCGCACTGGTGCGCGACGTGCGCCTCGGCGTCGGTCCCAACGACATTCCGCTGAAGCTCGAGCTCGCAAAGCAGCGGCTCGCCGTATCGCCGTGCTCCATCGAGCTCGAACCGATCGCTCCTTGGGTCGATCTGGGGGGACGCACACTCGCGGGAAGCATTCGGATCGAGAAGCCTCTGGCGGTCGCGCTCGAACCGCTCGGCATTCGCGGTCGCGCGGATCTGGATCGCGTTCGCGTCCCGCTGGAGCGCGGCGACGCGAGCCTCAGCGGCCCGATCATCGCAGAGGGGAAGCGGGTCCGTTTCGACCAGCTGTCCGCGGCCGTGGGTGAGCAGGTCGCGAAGCTCCAGGGCTCCTACGATCTGGAAGCGGGCCGCGTCGAGATGGACCTCGGCATGCAGAAGGTCGACATCGACCAGCTGATCACCGTGGCGACGGGCAGATCGCAGTTCGCGGGGGTGCTCGGAGCGGATCTATCGCTGCGTGGAGCTCCCACTTTGGAAGAGATCGAGGGGGTCGGAAGCTTTTCGATCTCGCCCGGGCAGCTGCGTGGTTTCTCGTTGGTGCGCCAGGTTCTCGGTCCGCTCGGCGAGGTCGCTTCGCAGGTGCTACGCGCGAAGGGAAAGGACCTCAGTCGCTACGAAGACGAGAACTTCGAGCGACTCGAGGGGAAGGTGCAGCTCGGGAAGGGACGACTGAAGGTCGAGAGACTCCTGTTGCAGTACCGCTACGGCAGTGCAGAGCTTCGGGGCAACGTCGAGCTCATCGGTGAGCAACGACTCGATCTCGTCGGCACCATCACCTTGCCTGCCGAGGTGGCAGCGGATGCCATCGGTACGGCGACCGATCAACCCTTCGTGCTCTCCGACGTGCCCATCGGAGGGACCCTCGAAGAGCCGCGTGTGCGACTCGATGCTGGCTTGTTGGCTCAGCTCGTGGGCAAGTTTGCCGCGCGCAAGGCGCTCGGTCAGAAGCTAGAAGAGAAGCTCAAGGAGCGTCTGGGCAGTGACGAGGACGTCGAGGCGGTGAAGGGGCTGCTCGAAGGCGTGCTCGGAGGTCGCCGTAAGTAGCGAATTCACTACGGAAAGAGCGGCGAGGATGCGCTAGAGGTATTGCGGCTCGGCCGATCGGAGACCTAGGTTGACTCGAACTCTTTCCCTGCAGTGTTCTTTCGCGCAACGGATCTACCGTGCGTGGCTCGAAGCTCGGGTGGCGCCCGCATGAAGGTAATCATCTTGTGTGGGGGGAAGGGCACGCGGTTGCGCGAGCACACGGTGACCCTTCCGAAGCCGATGATCGAGGTCGGTGGGCGTCCGATCCTCTGGCACATCATGAAGCTGTATGCGCACTACGGAATGAACGAGTTCATTCTCTGCTTGGGCTACAAGGGCGCCTTGATCCGGGACTACTTCCTGAACTACGAGGTCTCGCACAGCGACTTGACGGTCAGGCTCGGTCAGCGCAATGCGATCGAGCTTCACGAACGGACCCATGACGAGGATGGCTGGAGTGTCACCTTGGTGGATACCGGCGAGAATGCGATGACCGGAGCTCGCGTCAAGCGCGCGGCGCAGTACCTGGGCAAGGACGATCGCAGCTTCGCGCTGACCTATGGCGACGGTGTGATCGATGCGAATCTGAACGACATCCTGCAGTTCCACTACGCCCACCGAGGCCTCGCCACAGTGACCGGAGTTCGCCCGCCGAGCCGCTTCGGCGAGCTGCTCATCGAAGGAGATCGAGTCGTGAGCTTCGGCGAGAAGCCGCAGGTGAGCGAGGGCTGGATCAACGGCGGTTTCTTCTTCCTCGAGCGAGGCTTTCTCGACTATCTCTCGGATCAGGACTCGTGCGTCCTCGAGCGTGAGCCGCTCGAGAAGTGTACGGCTGATGGCCAACTTTTTACGTTCCGGCACTCCGGCTATTGGCAATGCATGGACACGTATCGCGACTGGGAGCTGCTCGACGCGCTCTGGGCGCGCGGTCGCGCGCCGTGGCGCGTATGGTCCTGATGTCCAGCCGAACCGCATCACTGCTGGACGATCTGCGCAGCTGCTACTCGGGTCGCTCGGTCTTCGTCACAGGACACACCGGCTTCAAGGGGGCGTGGCTCTCTCTGTGGCTCGCGCACCTCGGTGCTCGCGTATCCGGAACCGCACTCGCCCCTGCGAGCCGCCGCGGTAGCTTCGTTGCCGGGCGCGTTGCTCAGCGGATGAGCGATCATACGCTCGACGACATTCGCGACTTTCGAAGTCTGCAGGCGGCATTCGAGCGGGCCGAGCCCGAGTTCGTCTTCCACCTCGCGGCGCAGCCGCTCGTGCGCGAGAGCTACGTGAGCCCGCTCGACACGTTCGATGTCAACGCGATCGGTACGGCGGGTGTCCTCGAGTGCATCCGGCTTCGGGCCGAGCCGTGCACGGCCGTGATCGTGACCAGCGACAAGTGCTACGCCGATCTTGCTTTGCCTAGCCGGGCGCCCGAGCCCCTGCCGAGCTCATCCGGTGCTCGGGGGGAGCGACACGAAGAGGACGATCGTCTGGGAGGGCACGACCCGTACAGCGCCAGCAAGGCGGTGGCGGAGCTCATCACGGAAGCGTACCGCGCTTCGTTCTTCCCACCGGATGCGCTCGCCAGCCACGGCGTATCGATCTGTACCGCTCGTGCTGGCAACGTGATCGGTGGTGGAGACGCTTCGACGGATCGAATCATGGTCGACGTGCTGAGCGCGCTCGAGCACCAGAGGCCCGTGTCGCTGCGCAACCCCGACGCCACTCGACCCTGGCAGCACGTGCTCGAGCCACTCGGTGGGTATCTGCTCCTCGGTGCGCGCCTCTCCGAAGGCCCTCGTCCCGACCTGTGCAGCGCGTTCAACTTCGGGCCGCTACCCGCGGATGAATGCTCGGTACGCGAGCTCGTGCAACGCGTGCACGCGGCGTGGGGCGGGGGAAGCAGCCTCGACGCGGCAGAGCCGGGTGCACCGTACGAGGCGCCGGTGTTGCGTTTGTCGATCGACAAGGCCGCGAAGCAATTGCAGTGGACTCCGCGCTGGCGGCTCGACGAGGCGATCTACCATACGGTGGCCTGGCAACGTGCGTCGTTGGACGGCGGGCAGGATCTGCAGCGGGAGATGCTGAATCAGATCGAGCGGTACGCGGGCGCAGCGATGGAACCCGCGGCTCCGACGGAGCTGGCCCGATGATCGATGGAGTAGACGTATCCCCACGGCGTCAAATCGTGGATGAGCGTGGCAAGATCATGCACATGCTGCGCTCGGATGATCCTGAGTTCGATCGGTTCGGTGAGGTGTACTTCTCGGTCGTCAATCCCGGTGCGATCAAGGCGTGGCATCTCCACACGCGAATGCGACTCCGCTATGCGTGCGTCCATGGATTGATCAAGCTCGTGCTCTACGATGCGCGCGAGGGCTCGCCGACGCGGGGCGAGCTGATGGAGCTCTTCCTCGGGCCCGAAGCCTACTCGCTCGTCGGCATTCCCGTCGGTGTGTGGAACGGCTTCAAGGGTGTCGCGACCCATCCGAGCATCGTCTGCAACTGTGCGACCCTAGCGCACGATCCGGACGAGATTCAGCGGTTGCCCCACGACTCCGCGACGATCCCCTACGACTGGATGATCAAGCACGGATGAGACGTCTTCCATGCGCAGCCTCGTGATCGGATGTAGCGGCCAGGTTGGCGGTGCCCTGGTGGAGCGGCTCGGTCCCGAGGGGCATCTGGGCGCATGTCGAAAGCCGCGGCGTGCGGGTGAGCTCGTCATCGATCTGGAGCGCGCAGCCGCGGATCGCGATCACGTATGCGAGCTCTTCGCGGCCGACGCGGTGGCCGCGGCGTTCATCGCCGCGGGCATGACCTGGGTGGATGGGTGTGAGGCGGAGCCCAGTCTCGCCTACCGCATCAACTGCGAGGGTGCGGCGACGATCGCAGAGCTCGCTCGCGAGCACGGCGCGCGAACGGTCTACTTCTCGACCGAGTACGTCTTCGACGGGGAAGACGGCCCGTACTCGGAAGACGACGCGCCGCATCCGATCTCGGTCTACGGGAAGTCCAAACTTGCAGGTGAGCAGGCGGTCCTGGCCGCCGATCCAAGCGCGCTCGTGCTGCGAACGACGGTCGTTTTCGGCCCAGAGGACCAGGGCAAGAACTTCGCCTACCGGTTGGTCGAGACCTTGGCTGCCGGTGGGCGCCTGGCGGTGCCGGCCGATCAGCGTTCGAATCCCACGTACAACCGCGACCTCGCCGATGCAGCGGTGCGTCTGCTCGGGCGCGGTGCTACCGGAATCTTCAATGTGGTCGGTCCCGAGGTCATGGACCGCTTCGAGTTCGCAAAGCGGTTGGCCGTGGCCGCCGGAGCCGATGCGACGCGCATCGACCCGGTCGCTACCGAAAGTCTCGGCCAAGCTGCGCCGCGGCCGCTGCGAGCTGGACTCGAAACGCAGAAGCTCCGAGCGGCACTCGGGGATGCCTCCATGAGGACCGTCGAGGCTGCGGTTGCCGATTGGCTGCAACATCCGAGAGGACGATCATGGGCGACACGAGCCACGACTCGAGCCGAGTAGCCGCGCTCGAGCGGCAGATTCTCGAGCTGACGCGCGAGCTCGTCGAGCTCCGATCACACGAGGCGCAGCCTGCCCCGGACGAAGAGCCCTCGGTCATTCCCTACGCGGCGCGCTGCTACGATGCGGACGAGGTCGAGGCGGCGGTGCGGGCGAGTCTCGACTTCTGGCTCACTCTGGGTCCGGAGGGCAACGCGTTCGAGCACGAGTTCGCGCGCAGCCTGGGCGTGCGGCACGCGCTGCTGGTGAACTCCGGCTCGAGTGCAAACCTCGTTGCCTTCTTCGCCTTGACGAGCCCTCAGCTGAAGCGCCCCGTGCGTCCGGGCGACGAGGTGATCACCGTAGCCGCCGGCTTCCCGACTACGCTCAATCCAATCCTGCAGGCGGGCTGCGTCCCCGTGTTCGTCGACGTTCGTTTGGACACGGTGAACATCGACGTCGAGCGGCTCGAAGAGGCGCGCAGCGATCGAACGCGTGCGGTCATGATCGCACACACCTTGGGGAATCCGTTCGATCTAGAGGCGGTCACGGCATTCTGCAAGCGGCACGGCCTGTATCTGATCGAAGACAACTGCGATGCACTAGGGAGCCGCTACCGCGGCCAGCTGACGGGGACCTTCGGAGACATCGCTACGTCGAGCTTCTATCCTCCTCACCATCTCACGATGGGCGAGGGGGGCGCCGTGTACATGCGCTCTACGCGTCTCAAGCGAATCGCCGAGAGCTTCCGCGACTGGGGGCGCGACTGCTGGTGCGAGAGCGGCAAGGACAATACCTGCGGCAAGCGCTTCTCCTGGGACTGGAAGGCACTGCCGCATGGCTATGATCACAAATATGTGTACGGTCACATCGGCTTCAATCTGAAGCCGACCGACATCCAGGCAGCCATCGGTAGAGCGCAGCTGCGCAAGCTCGAAGGCTTCGTGGCGGCGCGGCGTCGGAACTGGGCCTTGCTGCGCGAGGCCCTCTCGGATCTGGAAGCCGACTTTCAGTTCATGACGCCGACCGCCGGTAGCGAGCCCAGCTGGTTCGGCTTCTTTCTGTTGATGCGAGAAGCGCGCCCGGACCGCTTGCGGGGCCTTTGCCAGCAGCTGGATCGGCTGGGCGTCGGTCATCGACGGCTCTTCGGTGGCAACCTGCTCCGTCAGCCGGCCTACCAGGACATTCCGCACCGGGTCGTCGGAGGACTCGAGAACAGCGACCGCGTGGCGAACGGTGGCCTCTTCCTGGGTGTGTATCCGGGTCTTACGCCGGAGCTCGTCGAGCTTCAGAGCCAGCGGTTCCACGACGCTTGGAAGCTCGCGTGAGCGACTCGCGCGAAGGCGCCCCGCCGCGACTGAGCGTCGGGATTCCGGCCTACAACCAATGCGAGTTCATCGGCGAGACGCTCGAGTCGTTGCTGCAGCAGACCCAGGCGCCAGCCGAGATCGTCGTTTCCGAGAACCACAGCGAGGACGACACCCCGCGCGTGCTCGAGCGCTTCGCAGGTCACATCCGCGTCGTGCGTCCAGCGCAGCACCTGTCCATGACCGAGAACTGGGACTTCACGCTCACGCAGCTTCGCGAGTCCTGGTTCTCGCTGCTTTCGAGCGATGACATCGCGCTGCCCCGTTTCGTCGAAGACCTGACGGAGCTGGCGGCATCCGTAGACGATGCGGTGTTGGTCCGCGGCGGGTATCAGGTCATCGACGCAATTGGAGAGCCCACCAAGAAGAAGTTCTTCGGTGAGGAGCGTACGGTCCTTCGCTATCCGGAGAATCTCGTAGAGCAGCTGCGCGCGCCGCGCACGAGCTTTACGGCCTTCGCTGCCCATACCGAGACCTGTCGACGCGTCGGAGGCTTCCTGCGCGACGACGGCTTTGCCGGTGACTGGAGCATGTGGATTCGGTTGAGTCCCTTCGGTGCCTTCGTGTACGAGCCCCGCATCTTCAGTCAGTATCGCGGGGACTACCGCTCGCCCGAGGGAGAGCGCGCGCGCTTCCTGAACTTCCTGAAAACACAGCAGCGTGTCTACGACGTGATCATGAGCGACGTCGTGCGCGCGCACGGCCGGCTCTCGCAGGACCAGGTTCGAGCCGCGAGCGTGCGCCGCTGCCACGCATTCCTGGCTTCGGCGAGTAGACTCTTCGGCGCGAGTGAACGTGCCCGAGTGACCGCGCTCGCCGAGTCCTGGGCGCGTTCCTGCGGGCTCGAAGCCGAGCTTGCAGCCCTGGCGAACGGCGAGGTCATCGAGCGCACACCGCGCAGTAGTCCGGTGCGTCTTCTGCGCCGGATCGGGCGCCGCGTGCGCTCCTTGGCGCGGTTGCGACGCCGCGACTACCTACGGCCCGACCTCTGACCAGATATTCCACCCGGCTTCTGCGAGGGCTCTGGACTCGCGTCTGCCGGGCCTTCTCGCGGACTCAAACGGCCCGTCAGACGCGATTCCAGAGCCTCTCCACCGGGATGGTGAACAACCGTATCTGCGCTGCTTGCGTGCTGCGTGCTACGGGGTGTCGGAGCCGCCGACCTCGATCCAGTCGAAGGTTCCCTTGCGGATGTTGACGAAGAAGATCTCGGGCAGGCTCCAGAAAAGTCCCGAGAATCCGGAACGCAAGCGTACTCCCCGGTCCCAAGGGAGTGAGAGCGCGCCCTTCCCGAGATGGAGCGAGCCCCAGGCGAGGTTCGCGACTCCGTAGAGCGGCCTACGCCAGAAGACGTCGTCCGTGAACAGCAGGAAGTCGCCGTCCCTCCGACGCGGCACGTAGACGTGGGACAGCGGAGCGAACGATTCTCGGATACGTGCGCCGAGGGTGCGATCGCGCGACAGTCGCCGAGTCCGGTAGGAGGGAATCTCCTGCGTCCGGATCACGCGCAGCCGGCTGACGACCCGATCGAAGAACACGAACGGGATGAATCCGAAGAGCTCGTCCGGAGTGACCTCACCCCCGAGGGCGTTGCGTGCACGCGCACGCGTGCCGAAGGCGTCGATGCTCGAGCGTTCCAGCTCCGTGATGCAGTTACGTGCGAACAGGTCGTACGCGTACTTTTCCTGGATAGCTGATTCGGCCTTCGCTAGGCGCGCACGCGCGCGCTCGAGCTCCATTTCCAACCGACTCCTCGCCCTCCGATCTCGCGGCATCCGGAATGACACCGACCGCGTACGCGCCGGGCTCTGCTGACGCTCCAGATCACTCAGTGCAACATCTTCTGATCCGGATGCGAACCATGCGAGTGCCGATGCCAACGTTTCGAGCTGATTGTATCTCGATGTCTTGATCCCACGTGTCGAGAGTACACTGGGACGAGTACGAAGCAGGATCTCGCCAGTTTGGTCTACCCAGCGACGTCTACTCTCCGGGGGAACCTCGGCCAGGCGCGATCGCGGCCGGATCGCAGCTGGAAGTGGATCGAGCAGGACGAGACGGTTCTCATGCAACGACTCCTGAATCGCCAAGGCGCGCGCCCAGGTGAGCAGCATGGCTCTCCCACGGTCGCTCCTCCGCGAGGCGAATAGCTCGGCCCACTCTCTGACGAGCTGGTCAGCGTAAGCGGTGAGGGCGCGTCGCTCCGCCAAGGTCAGGGGCGCGTCGTAGGCCGGAACGATCCGGACCTTTGCCGCATCGGCAAGGGGCCAACCGTGTTCGACCGCCCGCAGAGATTCGCGCAGAGCGAGTCGGTCGTGGAGCTCTCGAACCCCTGTTTCGTATGCGATGGACGTCCTTGCGATCTGGGATTCGACTTCCTGGATCGCGCTCTGCAGGTGTCCGCTGTCGATTCGCGCGCCGAGCTGACCGCGAAGTCGAGCGCTTGCTGCTGCGCCGGGCTCGTGTGGATCGACCAAGCCTGCCGTCTCTACCTCGATCGAGTTTCCGCCGAGAGACAGCGCCTCCATCGCCTCGACGTCACGGCGAAGATCCTCACGCTCCGCGAGTGCGAGCTGCTGGGCGACCCACATCTGGGAGAGCTGATCGAGGATGCGCTCACGATCTGCGTTGCTCACGTGCACGTGGGCGATATGCAGCGGCCGATTCTTCAGGCCGGTGTAGACGTGCTCGAAGTGATCCCAGCGATCGCGCACGAAGTACACGAGGCCATCGCCCCGGTTCTGAATGTGGAACACGGCCTCGTCGATTACGAGCGCTCCATGTCCACCGCTGCCGCCGCCGAGATTTCCCGGTACGTACACGAAGCCGACCTCGGCGGCCGCGACCGATCGGGCGACGCCCGCCGCGAATCCGGCGAACAAGGACAGACCGAGCAGAGCCCGGAGGGTCCTGGACGTCAGCGTGCCTCGGCGACGTTGCGCCATCCGTCGAGCACCTGTTGGGCAGTGGCCTCATTCGACGTGAGGCTCTCGCCGAGCTCACTCATCTGCTGGGCGGACACACCCGCTTGCGCCAGGCCCTGGCCGATGGCGTAGGCAGTGGCGGGCTCGGCCTCCCAGTGCGCGATCCCGTGCGCTTCTGCGATCCGCGAAACTCCGCGTTCGAAGTCCCGCCGAGTTCCCTTGCTCGCCATGAAGAGGCCGACGTATTGTCGGAGATCGCGCGAATAGCTCTGCTTCTCGTCCGAGGTGGACCCGCCCCCGCTCGGCGGGCTTCCCAGCGAGAGCGAGATTCCCGCGAGGCTCCCTCCGATAGCGGTAAAGCTCCCGGACGCCGACTCGGACGGAACTGCGAGTGCGTCGACGAGCAGCATGCACCCGGACGGCAGTGTGGCGACCAGACAGAGGGCACCGACGAAGAGCGAACGACGCATGCTGAGTTCCTCTCGCTGTTGAACTCCTAACCTGTATCACGCGCCGGAGAGGCCCACAACGTCAGGTGGTGAGCTTTGCCTGACACCCCCAGCGCTGGTACAAGGTCGATGCTTCGCGCATGGCTATGGCAGCCTCACTGTTGCGGCGATGAGAGCCGAGTAGCTGCGACTTGCGCTCGAACGCGAGCGCTGCGTGGTGAACGAAGCCCTGTTCCTGAGCTCGGCGCGCCGCATCGTCGTAGCGCCGAGACGCAGCGCGAACATCGTTGCGCAGCGCACGACCTTCTGCCTCGAGCAGACCCAACATGTGCTGGAAGTCGGGCCCCCAGCCCGACCAACGTCGCAGCAAGCGAAGGCTCTGGCGCAGTGCTCTCTTGTAGGTTCGCCGATCCGGTCCGCGGGCTCGGCGAATGAGCTCCGCTGCGGCCAGGCCGCGATAGAGCACGTGGTCCGCCACGTGGAGATACGGAACGACGCGAAACAGGTCGCCGAATACGCGCTCACTCTGCTCGAACGCCAGATCCTCCCGACCATGAATACAGAGCACCTGCATGCAGAGCGTCCGGTAGTACACCGCGCCGCTGGGTGGGATTCGAGCCACGGAGCGCTCCAGCTCGCGTACGCAGCTCTCCAGATTGGCTGCGCCCTGCGGGTCCAGCAGTAGCGATCGGTAGAGCTGGTGACAGTGCGCCGCCTCCGGATAGTTCTGTCCCCGACGACGAACTCCGTCTGCCAGAGCCCAGAGCCGTTCGCAGACCGTGGGCACCGTTTCGCCGCCCAGAGCCAGGTAGATGTTCTGATTGAGCTCGGCATAGAACGCGAACTCTGAATCACCGAGCTCGCGTGACCGTTCTGCTACGTGAGTGAGTGCGTGCAGCTCCTTCCGGCGCGGACGCAACCATGGGTACACCAGCGCCTGGAGCAGGAACTCCTGACGCACCTCGAGTTTGGGGTCGCAGTGACGCCCACCCCAGATCTTGGCACTCTCCGCGAGCTTCTCCGCCCGCTTAGGGTCCTGGCCGTCGGTGATCTCGGTGAATGCGCACGACGCGAGGCAGTAGCCAGGACTCGTGATGAAGCCATATCGGGAGTTGGCTAGACCGGCCCGTGCACAGATCACGGAGCCCAAGCGTGAGTCGGAGCGCGAAGCCACCCCACCTGAGGCCGCCGACAGGATGAGTCGCGCGATGTGCTCTGCGGGGGGATGTTCGCTCGGCCTCCAATCCAGGCCGAAGCGAGCGCGGTCCAGCGCACGTCGGGACAGAGCCAACTCCATGCGAAAGCGAAACCAGCTCATCGGGAACGTCCAGCGGAATCCGATCCTGCGAAATGCCTGGACCACGCGTCGCATCGCATCTTCAGGGGGACGCGTGAGCGCCAGCACGAGGATCCGCGTGGACTCGACACGCGCCCAGTCGAGTAGCTCGAGGTCGAGCTGTTCGATTCGCTCGATTCGTGCGAGGCAGTCTGCGTACTCTCCACAGTGAAACAACGCGTCGGCGGCTTCCATCTCCAGGGTGAAGGCGAGCTCGGGGTCGCGGACCCGATCTGCTTCGACGAGGTGCTCGCAGCCGAGCTGCAGATAGCTGGCGGCTGCTTGGGCGGTGCCCGAGCGCAGCGCGTGCTGTCCGGCGAGCAGGTAGACCCGTAGCAGGCGCAGCCGAAGCGGCTCCTCGAGCTGTTCTGGTGCTTGCGCAAGTTGGTCTGCGATCAGAGATGCGCGTTCCTCGAGCCGATCCTCCGGCGTGTTCTCCAGAAGAAAGCGTCCGATCTCGAGGTGGAGCTGCTCGCGCTCCCGTGTGCCCATCGACTCGCGCGTGGCCGCGCGAATGCGATCGTGCGCGACCCGGAATCCCGAGCGGACGGGTACGATCAATCCGGCCTCGGCTAATTCGAATAGAGTGCCTTCGAGCTGCGTAGGCTCACCACATCCAAGTGCCCCCAGCAGGTCCAAGTCGAAGGGATCGCTTGCGCAGGCGACATGGCGCAGCATCGTCGCCGCCTCTGGGCCGAGACGCTCGATCCGTGCGAGCAACAGCGCGATTGCTCCCTCGGGGATCCGAGCTGCCTCGATCTGATCTGTGTCCCATTGCCACCGCTCTCCATCGAACCGGAGCAGTCCGTCGGCGCGCAGGTTCTCGAGCAGCTCTCGAATGAGGAAGGGCCTGTTTCCCGTCTTCCGCTCGACCTGGATCGCGAGCTGGCGTGCGCACTCGGGGGTGCACACCAAGGTCTGGGCGAGCAGCTGGACCGTCGCGTCGAGATCGAGCGAGTTCAGCTCGAGCTCCGCCGGCTCGGCCTCTCGCTCTACAAGTCTGCGCTGCCAATTTGCGATGGGATGAGTCGGACCGACCTCAGGGGCAGAGTAGGTGCCGATGAGTAGCAAGGCCTCGGGGGTGGGACGCGCACAGAGGACGGACTCAGCCAGGAGCAGACTTCCCGCATCTGCGACGTGGAGGTCGTCGAGTAGAATCAGCAGTGGATGCTCTCGCGTTGCCAGGGCCCGAATTGCGCGCTCGAGTGCGAGCCTGAGTCGTTCCTGTGTTTCCCGCGGTCCGAGGTGCGGAACTGCGGGTACATTCCCCAGTACGAATCCGAGATCCGGAACTACGTCGACCAGGGCTTGCGCCACGTTCCCAAGGCTCGCGTTCAATCGGTCGCGCAACGCTTCAAGCTGAGCATCTTGCAGGAGCAAGAGCTGTTGGGTCAGGGATTCGAACACCTCGATCCATGCAGAGTAGGGGCGGCTGCCGTACGGATCGAACTTTCCGGCAGCGAAGAATCCTCGACGCTCGCCCACCCTACTGCCGATTGCGTGAATCAGCGCGGTCTTGCCAACGCCCGGCTCCCCCGAGACGAGCAACGATCCACTCTGTCCAGAAGCGGCTCTGTCGAACAAGGTTCCAATCAGGCGTAGCTCGAGCTCCCGTCCGCTGAGCTCGGCTGGGAATGTCAGCCGACTGGTCGAGGCACGCATCCCCCGCAGGGATAGGTCGTCTGGAAGTCCACCGTGTGTCTGGAGCTGCTCCGCCAGATGGCGGAGATCCTCGAGTAGAAGCTGTGCGCTCGCGTAGCGCTCCTCGGGCTGCTTGCGCAAGAGGCGCAGAACCAAGCTCGATACGCAGCGAGGGAGCTCCGAACGCAGCTCGCGTGGATCTCTCGGCGGCCTTGCGATGTGCGCGTGAATCAGCTCGAGTGCATCCCGGTACTCGAAGGGGGCCCGTCCGGTCAGCATGAAGTAGAGCACGGCTCCGAACGAGTACAAGTCGCTGCGCGCGTCCCAGCCTCGGTTCATGCGTCCGGTCTGCTCGGGTGCGATGAACTCGAGGGGCTGTGTCAGCTCGGACTCCCTCGAGGGTGCGATCTCTTGCATGGCGCGCGTCCCGAACGGAAGCGTCAGGCCCAGATCGATCAGGGTCGTGCGTTGGGTCTCGGGGTCGACGATCACGTTGTCCGGAGTGACGTCACGGTGCACGAAGCGGCGCTCATGGACGTGCGCGAGCGCCTCGCAAATCTGTACTGCGACAGAGATCGAGGCTTCTAAATTCGGTCGTCCGTTGAAGACCCACTGGCGCAGGGTGCAGCCAGCTGCATACGACAGGACGAGCGAGACCGAGTTCCCGCTGTGAACGAAGTCGAGAGGCCGCGGGATGCTCGGGTGATCGAAGGCTTCTAGGGCGCTCCACTCGCGCTGCGCCCGCTCGACATCGAACGAGGACGCAGAAAACGTCTTCACGACCACGGACTGGCCGTCCGACTGCCGCTCGGCAAAATACACTGATCCGTGGCTCGACCCACGGATCTTCTCGAGCGGACAGTACCCATCTGGAATCGGGTCGCTCACCACCGCTTCCTCGCATCGGCCCTGCGAAGATCCGAGCCAAGCCGCTGGCGAAGCTGTCCGGAGCGTGCGCGGCTGGCGCCCTTCGTGGTCATCCCGCGCCCGATCGCGCGAGCTGCTACCATCGTTGGAACTTGGGACTCGAACCGCGTGGAGTACTCGTGGAAGTCGCAATACGGAGAGGAGATTCCGCGGATGCCGTGCCCCTCGCAACATTCGCCGTAGAGACCTACGTCGAGGCGTTTGGTGGGTCCTTGTCCCCGGCAGACCTCCAAGCGCACGTCGACCGCGAGCTCTCGGCCGAGGTGGTGGCGAAGTTCCTGCGAGAGGACGTCTGTCTACTGGCTGAATCCGACGGCCGGCTGGTGGGTTACGTTCAGTTCGGGCTTGCGCGACCCGAGGCGAGCTTCGGTGCGGATGTCGAGCTCCGACGACTCCAGATCTGGTGTTCCTTCGAACGCATGAGCCGACCGACTAGCCAGCTCACCGCCGCAGGTTCACGGGCGCTCGCCTTCGAGCACGATTCGCCGCCAGAGCTCCAACGTGATCAGCATCCAGAGTCGGAGCCCGTGGCGTCCGGGCAGATCTTCACGCCGGTACGCCAGCAGCTGCTGTACGCGCTCGGGGTCGAACCAGCCTGCGCGTCGAACGGCTCGCCGGCTCAGGATCGAGCGCGCGTAGCGCCGAAGCTCGCCGCGAAACCAGAAGCTCACCGGCACTCGCATGCCGCTCTTGGGGCGCTTGATCACCTCTAGGGGAAGTTGCTCCGCATAGGCGCGTTTCATGACGATCTTCTCGACCCCCGCAGCGAGCTTCATCCGCCCGGGCATCTGAAAGGCGAGCCGCACGAGCTTCTCGTCGAAGAGCGGCGACAGCGGTGTGATTCCGAACGCTGCGGTCATGCGCTCCACCTTCGGCAGAATCAGATGCGCGCCCTTCAATCGAATGTTGATGGCCAGTAGCTTTTCGAGAA
This sequence comes from Pseudomonadota bacterium, assembly GCA_003247575.1. Classification (GTDB taxonomy): domain Bacteria; phylum Myxococcota_A; class UBA9160; order SZUA-336; family SZUA-336; genus SZUA-336. The sequence goes on along the minus strand of QJZC01000057.1, from coordinate 2,922 downwards.
AGCCTTGCGGTTCGCGCGCCGCGAAGAAGGGAGTGATCAATCCCTCGAGGTCTCGCTCGCGATCGAGGGTCTCCCGCCACTCGGGCAGCAGCAGGCGTTCGATCTCTTCGTACGCGCGTCGATACGAAGCCAGGTAGGCCCGTTCCCGAAAGCCCGGGCCTCGCTCGATACCACCGTAGACGTGCTGCATCAGCATCGGGAGGTTCTTCGGTCCCCCGAACACCGGATCTCCTCCCTCGCCGTTGAACACGAAGCGCACGTCGCGCCGCATGTGCTCGGCGAGCTTGAAGTTGGGCATGGTGATCGGGTCGCCGCTCGGCTCGTCGAGCGACCAGATCATGCGTCGCAGATCCGGTAGGAAGCTCTGCGGCCGAATCTCGACCTCGGTGTGCTGTGTTCGACAGCGCTGCGCAACCTTGCGTGCGAACTCGAGCTCGTGCGGATACTCCGCGCCGAAGTGGAGCGCGTACGTACACACCGAGCCGGGATGCTGATGCGCGACCTCGGCCGTGACGATGCTCGAATCCAATCCGCCGGAGAGTGCCACGCCGATGGGTCCACCGGACGGACTGCGCTCTGCCACCGCGTGCTCCAGGGTGGTCCGAAAGCGCTTCACCCATGTATCGGGCGAGTTCTCCGGCTCGAGCTCGCTGCTTGCGGGACTGTGTTCGAAGTGGAAGTAGCGCTCCGTGCGAACTCCGTGTCGCTCGTCATAACTCACGAAGTGCCCCGCTGGAACTTCGCTCACTCCTTCGAGCATCGTGCCGGAGCCCGGCACGAAGCTGAAGGTCAGGAACTGCGCGAGTGCCGCGGCGCGCAATCGGCGTGGGTGCCCGGGGAGTGCGAGCAGCGCCTTTACCTCGGAAGCAAAGGCAAAGCAGCCGCCGAGCTGCGAGAAGTAGGCGGTCCGCGCTCCCAGCGGGTCGCGTACCAGATAGAAGCGTTCGCCGTCTCGGATCGCTAGGACGAAGTCTCCCTCGAGGGAAGCCAACAGCTCCACGCCCAGCTGGTGCCACTCCTCGAGCAGTGCCTGCGGCTCCGTTGCCCCGCTGGCGGTTCGACGTAGCCAGCCGGACAATACCAGGGCAGCACCCGAATCCCATGCTGCGCCCCCCTCCGGGTCGAAGGAGCCGGTCGAGGTCTGTACTTTCGGCCAGCGACGATGCCCCATCACCCCGAGCGGACTGTCCGGAGTCTCCGCGACCTTCGATCCCCGATGCGACAGGTGTGCGCGCATATGTGTGGCCCAGCGAGCGGCATGGCTTCCCGACGAACCATAGAGCGCCGACATCAGGGCTATCCGAAGCTCATGGAGCTCGAGTCGTGCGAAGCCCACGTGCGCTCCGCCAGCAGAGCGCTCAGCGCGAGACCTTGCGCGAGGCAAGTTGCGAGTCTGCCGCGAAGCTGTAGATAGGGAAGAGCATCGAGTGGAGTCCGATCGGATCCGATCGCGCGTGAGTAGCGCGCGAGCGGACGCATCTGCTTCACGGTCTCGGACGTGAGTCCGAGATCGACCACCTTGTGCCTGCGCAGCTCCGAGGCCGGTCGCCCGAGCGCTCGCGCCAGCCGCGTGGTCGGGTGCGGTGCCGTGGGCGCGAGATCGTGCAGGGTGAAGACAGGAAGGTCCACGCGCTCGTCGAGGCACTGCTTCGCGTAATTCGCGATGTAGGACGGATAGCCGGACTCCGAGAGTACGAGACATCGCTCGGTCGCGTGGAACTCGTTGCGTACGAACAGGTCGACGAGCAGGTCGCGCTCCACGATCAGAATCCGCTCGACTCCGTAGTCGAACAGATCCGGTTCCGGACCGGCCTTGGGCGGCTCTCCCAGCTCGGGCCTACGCAGAAGCTTCGACAGGCCAGGGAAGCTCCCGCTGGCCAGAGCCTTGTCGATGATCGCATCCCAGCGCTCACGATCTGTCGGTTGGCCCGTCCCGGTAAAGCTCTTGAAGACTGCGATCGCACAGACGACTCCCAGCGCGAGAGCGAGCCACGTCAGCCCGCCGAGCCAAGCGAGCGGAGCGACGACGCCGGTCGCGACCACGAGCATGAGCGATGTACGCCGGTACTGCCGGACGCCGCGAAGGACCTCCACAGCGTAGAGCTGATCCGAGGTGAAGAAGCACTCACCCTTTGAGCTGACTTTGGCAACGGTCGCCGCGATGCGCGCATCGCCGAACCCGCACTCCTTCGGATCGAGGACGAACTGGTAACCGCATCCGCACTTCATGCCCGCAAAGTGCTTGTGAGACTTCTGGCAGCGGGGACACTTCACCGCGCACGCGTGCGCGGGGTGTTGGGTCGGCTCACGAGCGTCTGGTTCCACATCGGGTGATCGTCGTCCGAAGGGCCGAAGTCACTCGTCGGATGAAAGGCAACGATTCTGAGTGACTCGGTGTGTGTTTGAAAGGCGTGCACTGCCCCAGCCGGAATATGAAACAGGCTTCCCGCCTCGAGCGCGAGCTCGCGGGATCGGGTGCGACAGCAGCCACTTCCGGAGACGATCAAGCCGACCCGAAATCCTGGATGGGTGTGCTCCGTCTGGTCCGTGTGCGGGGGGATGTGGAGCAGATTCAGGCAGGGATCTCCGCGCAGCGTCGGTGGAATCAAGAGAGTGTCACTGCAGCCGTCGAGGTAGCGCAAGCGTCCATCGGGTTCGAGCGGGCCCCCGAGCAGGAATAGCCCCGACCCCCCGACGCAGCTTACGATCCACCCGCTAGAGGTCGCGGCCGAGTCGCCCCTGCGCTGAGCCGATCCAGTTCGCCGACCCGATCCACCGGGACGAGCTCGCAGACGACCGGCTCCCGGAAGGGCGAAGTACATTTCGGGTCCGACCGGGTAGGGCTGCCCATCCGAGATCAGCTCTGCACACCCCGTCCATATGAAGCCCAAGTGAGTCGCCTCGGGAGCCAGCTCATGCTCG